>JBEPVL010000020.1:0-44317 GCA_041691035.1 Chlamydiota bacterium | reverse complement strand
TCTGGGCATTAAGAAGAAGAGATAGAAATATTATAGATTATTGGAATGGAACTCACTTTAAGGGTATTGGACGATGGTCTGCAGAATACGTCTTACTAAGAGGATTAGGAAGAGTAGACATTCTACCTGGTGACGATGTAGCAGTCCAAAAAAACATTAAAAGGATTTTCAATCTTCATAAAAAACCGGATTACAATAAAATTAAGGAAATAGAAAAAAAATGGCATCCATATGCTGGGATAGTGTATTTTCATTTACTGCTTCAAAAATTATCTGAGAATGATATTTTTTAATATTCTTTAAGTTTTGTTGATATAGGCCAGCAATGTCCTTGTTGGGCGAGAAGCCAATTTGATGGTTCCGGACCCATCGTACCGGCTGCATAGTTAGGAAAATCACTAGGAGGAGATTTAGACCACATCTCAATGATTGGCATGAATAATTGCCATGAAGCTTCCACCTGATCTTGTCTCATAAATAATGTTTGATCATTCTTGATCACATCCCATAATAATGTCTCATAGGCCTTAGGACTTTTTGTAATAAAGGCTTTTTCGTAATTAAATTGCATTTCTACGGCTTTAAGATGCATATCTGAACCAGGAGATTTGGCTTGGAAACGCATTATAATGCCTTCATTAGGTTGAATCGAAATAATTAGATTGGCTGGGTGCCAGTCGAGAGTAGATTCTGGAGGAAATAATTGATGAGGGACTGATTTGAAATGGATGACAATCTCCGAAAAATTTTGTGCGAGGCGTTTTCCGGTTCGTAAATAGAAAGGCACATCTTGCCAGCGCCAATTATCGACTAACAGTTTGATTGCCACAAAAGTCTCAGCTTGCGAGTTAGAAGCAACACCCTGTTCTTCTCGATATCCTGGTGTTTTTTCTCCTTCTATCCAACCCTTATCGTATTGTCCTCTTACAACATTGGCATGAACTATTCCATGTGTAATTGGTCGAATTGAACGAATAATATCCACTTTTTTGTTTCGAATCTCATTAGCATCGAATGATCCCATAGGCTCCATAGCTACTAAACAGAGCAATTGCATCAGGTGGTTCTGGATCATGTCTCTTAAAGCACCTGCTTTTTCATAGTAAACTCCCCTATGCTCGACACCTACTTGTTCGGCAACGGTAATGGTAACATAATTCACATAACGTCGATTCCAAATAGGCTCGAAAAAAGGATTTGCAAAGCGAAATGCCAAAATATTTTGGACTGTTTCCTTACCTAAATAGTGATCAATACGGAAAATTTGAGACTCATCAAAACAATCTAAAAGAATACGATTAAGTTTTTGAGCAGATTCGAGATCATGACCAATTGGTTTTTCTATTACAATGCGTGAATGATTTTTATCTTGAGACATGCCAGCTTCTTTTAAGTAAGGTGGAATGACTTCAAACATTGCCGGAGGCGTTGCCATATAAAAAATATAATCAGCTTTAATTTCCCATTCCTTTTCTAATAGTTTGCATTTTTGATTTAAAGCTGTATAAGTTTCTAACTTTTGAAAGTCACCGGTTAAGGAATGAATATGTTTAACAAAATGATTCCAAACATCATCATTAATTTTATTTCTTGAAAATTTATTTATTCCGTCACGGAGATGGTCACGAAGCAAAGTATCTTCCAAAGCGATTAGATCTACGATAATAATTTCAAAATGCAAAAATATTTCATGGTCTTGTACAAGATCAAATAATGAAGGTATTAACTTTCTCCAAGTTAAGTCTCCACCGCCAAAAATCACAAAAAGTGTGGGTGCTAATTGACTAGTCATTTTGTTCCCATTGAGTGTGAAAGTTGCCTTTAGAATCGATTCGCTCATAGGAATGTGAGCCAAAAAAATCTCTTTGTGCCTGAATTAGATTTGCCGGCAGCCAGGTGCATCGATAGCTGTCAAGATATCCTAATACAGTCATAAAACCGGAAACCGGTATGCCTATTTCTGCAGCCGCACAAATAACATGGCGTAAGTCATTTTCGCGATCGATAATCATTCTTGCAATTTTTGAATTGAGAATTAAATTGGCTAAATTGGAGTCAGCCTGATAAACTTCTCTAAAAATTTCAAGCAGGGCGGATCGAATAATGCATCCCCCTCGCCAAATTTGTGCTATTGTTTCAAGTTTAAAATGGTACTCAAATTTTTCTGAAGCAACTTTTAATAATGCCATGCCCTGTGCATAGGTCATAATTATTCCAATATAAAGTGCATTTTTCATTTGCATGAGCAGGTGATCTTTATCTCCACTCAATTTATCAATTGCTCTAGGTAAAACCTTTTCTGCATCAGTACGCTGTTGTTCAAGCATAGATAATTCACGCATGGCTACTGCCAAGTCGATTGTAGGAGTCGGCACCTGTAACTCCATGGCACTTTGAGATGTCCACATGCCTGTGCCTTTTTGACGTGCTACGTCTAATATTTCATCAATAAGCCGCTTGCCTGTGACTAAATCCTGTTTGACAAAAATTTGACTTGTAATTTCTATCAGATAGCCGTTTAGCTCTGCTTTATTCCATTCATTAAAAACATCATGAATCTGATCATCATTTAAGCTTAAACCACGTTTCATCATATCGTATGTTTCGCTGATGAGCTGCATGATGCCATATTCAATGCCGTTATGAACCATTTTAACAAAATGTCCTGCTGAACCATTGCCTAAATAAGCAACGCACGGATCGCCATTGACCTTGGCAGAAATTGCTTCCAAAATAGGTCGCATTCTTTCATAGGCATCTTTGGGCCCGCCTGGCATGATGCTTGGCCCGTTGCGTGCTCCCTCTTCGCCCCCAGAAACGCCTATCCCGAGAAATTGAATTCCTTCTTTTGCTAAATTTTGTGCACGTATATTGGTATCTGTATAATGGGAATTTCCCGCATCAATGATCATATCTCCTTTTTGCAAAAGAGGAACTAATTCATTAATTACCGCATCTACAGGCGCTCCTGCTGGCACTAGCAGCATAATTGCTCTTGGCATGCGCAGAAGAGATATAAATTCCTTAATCTCTTCTGCACCCTGAATTTTTTGCTTTTTTGACTCTTGTCTTAAAGCTGCTACTTTGCTTTTATCTTGATCATAACCAGCTACAGAAAAACCATGGTCCGCCATATTTAATAATAAATTGCGGCCCATGACGCCTAAACCTATCATGCCTATGTCGTAGTTCATCTTTATCTCTTAGTATGTTGAGTAAGTTTTTCTAATAATAACATGGCTCTTTTACATACGTTATCAACGCTGAACCCATATTTTTTCATCACAATAGGACCAGGAGCAGAAGCTCCATATTTTTCTATTCCTATCATCTCACCCTGATTTCCAAAATATCTTTCCCATCCCTGAGATACTCCTGCTTCGACAACGAGGCGTGCAGTCACAGATGGAGGTAATACAGACTCACGATATTCCAATGATTGATCTTCAAATAATTCCCAGCTAGGCATGGAAACTAAACGCACTGAAACTTTTTGCTCTTGTAGTTTCTTTTGCGCTTCTACAATTAAGCCAACTTCCGATCCGGTAGCAATTAAAATCAATTGAGGATTTCCATCTGAAGCATCTGAAAGAATATAGGCTCCCTTTCTTAATCCTTCGGCAGAAGCGTATTGCTCTCTATCTAATGTCGGAACACTCTGACGTGTTAAAATTAAGGTGACTGGACGATCATGCGTTTCGATTGCTATTTGCCAAGCCACCGCTGTTTCATTGGCATCTCCAGGTCTAATTACAATTAATTTAGGAATTGCTCTCAAGCTCGCCAAGTGCTCTACTGGTTGATGAGTAGGACCATCTTCTCCAAGACCTATGCTGTCATGTGTAAAAACATAAATCACTCGAATTTCCATCATCGCTGCAAGACGTATTGTTGGACGCATGTAATCTGAAAAGGTTAAAAACGTAGCTGTAAACGGGATGATGCCATTCACTTTAGCTAAACCATTTGAAATCGATCCCATTGCATGCTCTCGTACCCCATAAAATATATTCTTGCCTGAATAATTCCATCCTCCATCGACAGATCCCTGTAAATCTCCCTTAGCAGTTTCCGGTGATTGAAAATTACCCCCATTTTTAAGTGCGGTATATGTTGATGCATTTAAATCTGCTGAGCCTCCAATTAAGCCTGGCAGCATCGGATATATCACTTCCATTACTTTTTCACCTGCAGTACGTGTAGCCATTCCTTTTTGATCTGCGGGAAATTGAGGAATCAGTGCGTTCCATCCCTTAGGGAGTTCATTATTCATCATTTGACGAAGTTCTTTGGCAAGGTCTGGGTATTGCTGCTCATATTTAGAAAATGTTTCATTCCATTTATTTTCCAAATCTTTTCCTTTCTGTACAGCTTTACGAAAATGTTCTTCAGCTTCTTGAGGAATATAGAAGTATTTATCCGTAGGCCATCCTAAACGCTGTTTTGCGAGCTTAACCTCTTCTTCGCCTAATGGCGAACCATGCGCTTCAAAAGTGTTCTGTTTATGCGGTGAACCATAACCGATTTGTGTACATATCAAAATAAGGGATGGGCGGCTTGTTTCTTTACGCGCGGTCTCGATAGCTTTATCAATCGCATCTATGTCATTGCCATCTTCAATATTTTGAATATGCCAACCACAAGCTTCAAAGCGTTTTCCAGGTTCTTCTGTAAAATCTAATTGTGTCGATCCCGAAAGTGTCATGTGATTTCTATCATAAAGATAGATCAGTTTTCCTAATTTTAAATGTCCTGCGAGAGACATTGTTTCCGCTCCGACACCCTCCATCAAATCACCATCGCTAACAAGGCCGTAAGTGTAATGATCAATGATATTGAAGCCAGGACGATTATAATGTGCAGCTAAATAAGCTTCCGCTATTGCAAAACCTACTCCATTTCCAAAACCCTGACCTAAAGGTCCAGTTGTTACTTCTACTCCAGGAGTTAATTCACTTTCTGGATGCCCAGGTGTAAGACTTTCCCATTGACGAAATTGCTTAATTTGATCTAATGAAAGAGGGTATCCGGTTAGGTGCAACAAACTATAGAGCAACATCGAACCATGACCAGCAGAGAGAACGAAACGGTCTCTATCGTACCATCCTGGATTTGAAGGACTATGTTTAAGGAAATGTGTCCATAATACATATGCCATTGGAGCTGCATCCAAAGGTAATCCAGGGTGTCCGCTATTTGCTTTTTGGACTGCATCAATTGATAATGTGCGAATTGTATTTATGCACAATTGATCAAGAGAAGCAACATTTTTTTTCATGAAAACCCTCGATTAAGCAGTGCTGATTCTATCTTGGTTGTATATGATAAAAATATATTTTAAAAGAAAAGATCAATGAAATCATTATTCCATCACTCCCCTCTCTGATTTCCGAGGTAGAACAGCTCTATCCAATACGGCGATCAGAATGTCTTTCCCTAAGACGATGAATAACTTCTCTTATATCAAGCATAGTTGTACTGCTTCCTTTTGTCATTGTATGCCTTTCGTTATAGTTTTAAAGTTGTCCTTTGCCATTTGCATGGAACAAAAAAAACACTACGAAAGAAAAATAAAATCTGTAACAAAAAATGGAAATTTAACTTGGTGAGAATAGTGGCTGATTCTGAATGATTACAAGCTTGGCCGGCAAATGAAACCGCCAAATGGCCGATTCTTACTGATTTTTACCATCATCTTCTTGTTTTCGCTTTTTTTCTCTATTAACATCCGAATATGATCTTCGGATATCTCTTCTAAATCTTCAAAAAAATTATCGACATTGAAAGAAATTTCTAGGCAATCTAAGACATTTTCTATTAGCATAGCATCCACCTATATTTAGTATTTATTCCATTTCACTATTAATAAAGGAATTGAAGACTTATGTCTAACTTCTTCAATTGTGCTTCCTAAAAAAAGATCAGCAAAAAAAAGATGACCATGAGAAGTCATCGCAATTAAATCGCATCCTTCTTTTTCTGCGATATGAAGAATTTCTTTGGGAGGATCTCCCAATGCAAGGTGGGTTGTAACTTTTAATCCCCTTAATCTCAAACTCTCCGCTGTTTCTTCTAAATACCGACGATCTACAATCATTTCTTCAGATTCATTTAAGAGCATATCGTCATAATAACGAGCTACCCACCCGTCAGCAACATGGACAAGAAACAAATGAGAGTTATGAATCTTCGCCAGCCCTGTAATATGCGGCAACAAGGCTTGATCAGCGCCAGTATTTTCAAGAGCGACAAGAATTTTTTTATACATTATACCTCACATAATCGATATGAAGAAGTCAACAAGAAATTTGACGTTTAATAGGATGATTAACCCTACACATACCCATGCTAGAACTTTAAGCCATAAAGCATTAACAAAAGATCCCATTTTGTTCCGATCCCCTGTAAACATTACAAGAGGAACCACTGCAAAAGCCAGCTGAAAGCTTAAAATTACCTGACTGAAAATCAGCAGCTTCCCTGTACTATTTTCACCATAAAGAGCAACGCAAATGATCGCTGGGATGATTGCCAATCCTCGTGTGATCATCCGTCGTACCCAGGGTCGCAACCTGATATCTAAAAATCCCTCCATGACGATCTGCCCCGCTAGCGTCCCTGTAAGAGTAGAATTCTGTCCTGAAGCCAATAATGCTAATGCAAAAAGTGTACTCGCTAGTGGGGTATGTAAAATGGGAGTGAGTAATTGATAGGCATCCTGTATTTCGGCTACATTTCGATAGTCATTATAGTGGAATACACTTGCAGACATAATGAGAATTGCTGCGTTAATAAAAAGGGCTAACATCAGAGCTACTGTGGAATCAATCGTCACAAATCTAACAGCTTCTCCTTTCCCTTCTGTATCCTGTGAATACTTACGTGTTTGAACGATCGAAGAGTGCAAATAAAGATTATGGGGCATCACTGTGGCCCCCAATATTCCAATGCTGATGTATAGCATTTCGTTGTTGGTCAAAATTTCAGGATTAGGAATAAATCCAGCAAAAATATCACCAAAATTGGGATTCGATAATGCAATCTCAAAACTGAAACATCCTGCAATGAATAGCATCAATAAAATAACAAATATCTCAAGATAGCGAAAATTAATCTTTTGAAAGTACATAATACCAAAGATATCTAGGGCAGTAAAAGAGACTCCCCATATCAATGGCAAGCCAAAAAGAAGGTTTAATGCGATTGCTGAGCCTATGATTTCAGCTAAGTCGCATGCACAGATAGCTATCTCACAGAGTACCCAAAGAGCAAAGGAGGTGCAAGGGGAAAAATGATCCCGACACGTCTGTGCTAGATCTCTTCCGGTAACGATACCGAGCTTTCCGGAAAGACTTTGAAGAATGATTGCCATTAGGTTAGAAAGGAGAATAACACATAGCAGGGTGTATCCAAATTGCGATCCCCCTGCTAAATCTGTTGCCCAGTTGCCGGGATCCATATAGCCAACAGCCACCAAGTAACCAGGCCCAGCAAAAGCCAACATTTTACGCCACCAGGATAATCCGTGCGGTACAGGGATCGTTTGAAAAGATTCTTCCAAACTTGGCGTTTTATGAGACCGATTCAGAGCATTTTCAGTGTCCATTTCGTTAGTAATCCCTAATACCATTTCCAGGTTGTGTTTAGATAGTTATCTCATAACCTGAATCTTGGATTATATCAATAGGCTTTTTTCCAAAATCAGCTTGCGATTTTGATTAACTCGCTCTCTGACATTAAGCCTTCCATCTCTTCTTCATCTAAACCATCTTGTTGGTATTCAGTAAATTTATTGCTAGCAATTAAAAGAACGAAGTTCTTTAAATTGGATCCCGAAAGTTTTAAAAGCATGCTCTGAAGTAGAGAAAGATCATTTTTCCCAATAGCATACAAAGCAAAGCGTGCTGCTAGTTGTTCTTGGAATAAGATCTTATCTCCAAATTTTTCAAAATAATCAAAAGCCTGTTCAAATTGACCTTTTTTCAATAAACAGGCAATGATTCCAGGTAAAAAAGAAAATCTATTTTCATTTTTCTCATCTAGTTTATTCCAATAATAGAGCGCAAGTTTGATATCACGTCTGCAAAGATGTTTATAACAAAGTTTTTGGAAACCTTTTTGTTGTTTTGATTCATCTTCGAGCACTTCAGTTTCTGCAGCTAGTTGTGTTAGCTTTAGCATTTTCTTGATATGGTCTTCGAAAATTTTACTCACCAATTTCTCTATCTTTTCAGAGTAATTCTTTAATTCCTTCTCGGATAGTGTGGTAAATCGATAGGACTTAATTTGGTTTAAGTCAAATCCATTTTTAGAATCAGCTAAAGCTGGAAAAAGGAGTCTCAACTGAGAGTTATCTCTGACTATTTCCCCTTGCTCATAATTCTGATAAAAGTCTGTCACTGTATTTTCAGCATGAGGATTGCCTGAAGGAATTCCATATTTTTCAGAAAGATACACAGCTTTATTCAGAGGATCAGTTTTAGGTATAAAATAAGTATAAATTAATCCCTGCTTGCTTTTAGAAGCTTTATCTTTAACAATATTTTTAACATCATCTTTAAAAAGAGATTCAGAAACACCTTCTGATTCGAATATTTCATAGATATACTGAGCTACATCTGTTTCCCCTCTTTCATTATTTTCAAAAATACCCCAAGCGGATTCTTCGCTTTCGTTTTCATTTAAACTAGGACTTCCTGAAAGAAGCGCATTCGCTACTTCAGAAGAAACCGTGTCATAGTCATCGCTAAGAGGGTATTTTTTGAATAAATCTTCCAGATTTGTCGGTAAATTTGGAAAGGGATAACGAATGAGATGTGTATTTTGTAAAAGGGTTTGTGGATATCTACCTGGATTAAATTGCTTAATGATAGCAGATGCAAATAAAGAGTAAGCTAAGAACTTTGAATGTTGGCTTGTGTTGAAAGCAATATAATCGGAGTGTTCCACCCTCAATCTGTTATAAGACTCCAATACATGATTTGCTGATTGTGCATGAACAGTATTTAAATGAAGAGGTGTGCGAAATGCTTTACGCAAACTTTCAATCCAAGTGATGAGTTTTTCAGTATGATCAGATTGAATTTTCTCTTCTCTTCGCTTGCTAGAAATCAATTTTTTGGAATCATCTATTGCTTTGCTAGCAAGATCACCACCCATTTGAAAGAGCAGCGACTCTATCTTATTTATAAAATGTTGTAACGTCACACCAGCAGATTTCTGAATTAACTTACAGCAATCAAGATTAATCAATGTGAGTCTATTCCCATTAGAAATAAGAAAATCTTTAGGGCCGATATTGTTGACAAACACATTTCTCAATAAGAGATGTTCGACAACATTTAGAAATTGATCCATGATTTCACATTTTTCCCTTACAGAACTCTGAGAACATTCTTCTAGAGTTCTTCCCTCAACATAATTCATAACTATGTAAGCAAAGGGATTTTCAAAATAAACTTCTTTAATTTCTACGATATTGGGATGGTCGATGCGTTGTCCAATATCAAATTCTTTTTGAGCCAATACTCTTATATAGGCTTCTGCAGCTATTTTATTAGTTTTAAATAAATCGCAGTCTCCAGCTTCTATTGCGTACTTTTTTACAATAACGCGTTCCTTTTGATCATTTTCAAAAAGGAAAATAGTACTACCCCTTCCCTTACCTATTTCCTCAATCATTTTATATTTATTGTTAAATTGTAATTCTATTTTATGCTCTACCTGTGAAGCCATATTTGTGGAAAAAGCAACAGTACTCATTAAAAAAAAGCCTCCAATTAAAAAAGTTAGTCGTGAAAAAAAATAATTTTGCATATCCAGTTACTCTGATCTGAATTTCCATTTGAAATTATCAATTATAAACATTTTTGAATAAAAAACAAATTATTTCATAATTTTTATAATAAAAAGTAAATCTATTAATTAAATAAACAATGTAGAAAATATTCCTGAGTGGAAATATATTCGCTGTTAACAAGATAGGTAACTTTTTTAAGTTGGTAGTGATGAAGAGACCGCAGGTCTTTGGAAAAATTTCCGATTTTTATCGTTGTAGATTTTGGTTTGGATTGCTAAACTTGAGCCAAACCAATTCTTGAGCTCCTGCCATCATGACATCAAAATTTTCCGTGTATTTAAGTCATCAATTGGAAGTTCTCTATCAAGTCCTGAAGACACGCCTCTTTAATCAGCAGATGGATCCCTTCAAAAAGCGCTTTGTTGTTGTTTATGGACCAGCAATGAAAAATTGGTTAAATTTAAGACTCGCTCAGGACCCTGAAATTGAAATTGCGATGGGCATCCAGTGGGTTTATCTGAATCAAATTTTTAATTTTTTGCAGCAGACGGAAGGAAAAAATCGACGTATCCCCTCTCAACTAGATTTAAGTTTAGCAATAGAATACCATATCCGAAAACTTTTCAATGACTATAAAAACCTTGAGCAGGTGGAACAAAAAATCTGGTCTTCATTACTACATTATCTAAAATGGAATCCCTCCCTCCAAACGTTGTCGTATAAAATGAATCGCCGCATCACAGGACTTAGCCAGCAGCTCTCAAAATTATTTCTACAGTATGGTTCTTTTGGCACTGCGCTTCTAGAAAACTGGAAACTTAGAAAATTAGATGGTTGGCAATCTCTCCTTTGGGAGAAGCTATTTGGTGAAAAAAGCTTATGGACCTACCCTTTAAAATCACTTCAGGAATGCCAACCAAAGTTAACTAACGGAGAGATTCATTTTTTTTCAATCAGTTTCTTACCTCGCTGTGAGTTCGATTTCCTTAAACGCATATCTCAAGATATCCCTATTCGATACTATCTACTCTCTCCTTGCGCAGTATTTTGGAATGATATTAAATCAGATCGTGAGAATAACCGCTTGAAATGCTTCTGGCAAAAAAAGGTTGGGGACTCCTCTCCACAACTTCTACAATTGGAAGATTTTTTAAGAAATCGAAACCCTCTTCTAGCTAATTTTGGGAGATTGGGGCGAGAGATGGCTGATCAAATTGATAAGAGCGAAACGTTGACCTCGGCCTACTATCTTCTTCCTGACTCGCTTAAAGAATGGAATGAAGAATACCTTCATTATGATGATTTACATTTTATCCCATCGTCCCAAGCACCCACGCTGCTTCAAGCGATCCAAGCTGATATTTTACTTATGAGAAATCCTAATGAAGAAAGCTCTATACACTTGAACTCTAATGACAGATCGATTCAACTCCATTTCACTCCTTCTTTGCGACGAGAAATTGAAATTCTATATAACAACTTACTTGCATTGATTGACAAGGATCCATCGATTTCTAGCTCTGACATCCTAGTCATGGCCCCTCAAATTGAACGTTATGTCCCTTATATTCAAAGTCAATTTGGAAACGAAAACAGCCATTTCGATTATCAAATTCTTGATTTGGGTGTAACTGCTCAAAATCAATGCGTTCAAGCATTTTTCCAGCTTTTAGACCTTACCAAAAGTCGATGGGATCCTGCTTCTCTTCTTGAATTCTTTTCCAATCCACACCTTCTTCTTCGCCACAACATGTCTCCATCAGATGTCGCTAAACTTAAAGACTGGGTAGAGAGGTCTGACATTCGCTGGGGAGAAGACCGCTTACATTGTGATGAATTATTGAAGCAGCGCCATTGTACCTATTCGATGGTTGAAAGAGGACCACAAGGAACTTGGGAGTACGGAATCGCCCGCCTAATAATGAATCTCACTCAAATTCTACATCCCTCCAGTGATTATCCAAGTATGATCCCCTGTCAAGGATTAGAATTTGCTACGTCAGCTCAATTAAATCAGTGGGTAGAATTACTACATGGCTTAAGAGAAGATCTTAAACCACTCCAAGACGGGACTGAGATGAAAATAGCTGACTGGGCAGAATATCTCCATTGTCTGATTGAGAGCTATTTAAGCCCTGATTTAAATGATTCACATTCACTTAACTCCTTCGATGAATTAAATTCTCAGTTAGACACCTTACGAGGATCTCACTTTGAAAGTCATAGCCCCCTCCTCACCTTCCAGTCAGTTTACTGTTACCTGCAAAGTTTATTTGAACGTCGGGAAATCATTTACAGGGAAAATCAAATCCAATCAGTCAAATTTTGTTCTCTTGTACCTTTAAGATCTATTCCTGCTAAAATCATTGCTTTAATTGGAATGGAAGAGGGAAGCTTTCCAAGGAGTCATCGAGATTCTTCATTAAATTTGATGCAAGGCGAATTAAAGGGTGATTATTCTCCCTCTCTTACCGATTACGACCGCTATTTATTTTTGGAATGTGTTCATTCAACTCAAGAATATCTTTTAATCAGTTGTCAAAACACCAATCGCCAGGATGGAAAAACTTTACAACCCAGCCTTATTGTAGAAGAGCTCTTTGCTTATATCGACCAATATTATCGAATTGACAAGGATCTCCCAAGTCGACAATGCACCTTTCATCATCCTTTTGATTCCTTTAACCCTACCTATTTTCATCAAGACAGCACTCTGCGTTCTTTTTCCATCGATGCCTTTAATGCTTCACTACTTTTTAAAGAAGAACCAAAGCACCCTTATTTTCGATTTTTAGATCAATTTACGCAATACGACAGCCACCTTCCAATCAAAACATGCACTGTTGATCTTTTGACAAAGCTAGCCAGAAATCCAATTAAATTTCATCTTCATCATTGCCTTAATATCTATATGCAGACAGAAGAAAATCAGTTGAAATCCGATGAGGACTTTCTTCTCAATCATCTTGAACGCTATAAATTAAAAAATAGCAGTTTAAAAACACCTCTCAATAAAATGTTACACTATGCAAAGTTAGAAGGTCGTTTGCCTCTAGGAATTTTTAGAACGATCGCTGAAAGGAAAATTGAAGAGGAGTGGACAGAAATACAGCGGAGAATGATCCTCCATGACATAGATCAAGAAACTCATTATGTCTTTGAGTTTTCTTCAGGTTGTAGTATCCCTGAACAACTCGATAAGAATCACTGGATTTTTCCTTCTCCAAGACTAAAAAATGTGGATGGAAGTGAAATCAGAATAACAGGTTCTTTATCCAATATCACTTCTAAGGGTCTCATCTACTCAGGTAAGTGGTCATTAAATGATGTGTGGAAGCACTGGCCAGGATTTCTTTTATATTGCTATGCTGTTGAACTTTGTCCAAAATTGTTTTTACCCAATATTATCCCATTAGAAGGGCGTCAAAGTTATCCAGCTTTTTTTGAACATCCTTTAGTCTATTTACAAGACTGGATCCACTACCTCTCATTATGTCAAAACAACTTTTCACCTTTGTATCCCGATTGGATTTCATTCATCGTGAAGAAAGATGAAGAAGGGCTTCAAACAAAATTTCAACAGCTGTTTCAATCTGGCCCAGGGTCGATTCCAAACCATGAACTTCGTTGGATTTTAAATGCTCAAGCTCTTCCTGATCCCAAAACACTCTTTCTATCTTGGGATTCCTTAACGGATTGTCTCGTTGGACCTCTGCATCGCAATTGGTTTGCTAAACCGCCTAGCCTAGAAGAGGATTAAATGACTTTTCAGGTTTTATCACGTCAGACAGATTTATTTCAAAATCACCTTTTAGAAGCTTCTGCAGGAACAGGAAAGACCTTTTCGATACAAAATATCGTAGCTAGACTTTTATTGGAGTCACAAAACAATCACTCTCCATTTATCCTCTCAAGAATTTTAGTCGTCACTTTTACGCGTGCTGCCACAAGAGATCTCCGTTTAAGAATCAGAGCAAACCTTGATCAAATCCTGAAATACTGGAACACCTGGATGGAAAAGGGCATCATTGAGAAATCGATGCCAGATTACTTACAAGCCCTAGCAGAGAGTTCAAATGAGGATGCAGGGAAAATACGTCAACGACTGCAGCAGGCATTATTTTCTTTTGATCAAGCTCAGATTTTTACGATTCATTCTTTTTGTTCCCGCATGCTCTTTCAATTCCCTATAGAAGGGGATATTGGATTTACTTCTCTTTCAGCATCTGGAGAAGACCCACTCCCCTTAAAAAGAACATTAGAAGTCGTAAAAAATTATTTGAGATCGGAATTACGGCCA
The DNA here is from genome assembly GCA_041691035.1 of Chlamydiota bacterium. Classification (GTDB taxonomy): domain Bacteria; phylum Chlamydiota; class Chlamydiia; order Chlamydiales; family Parachlamydiaceae; genus JBEPVL01. Next base: position 30,218 of record JBEPVL010000020.1, on the reverse strand, counting down.
GATAGTTTGAGCCCAGCACAATTAGGCATCATTCTGAATAGAGACCCCAGCTTCAAAAATCTCATTAATATTTTGAAAAGTGGCTACACATGCCAAGAAACTTTACCTTTTTCTTCTCATTTTAAGCACTTTCAGGCTGTGATGAAGAAGGCAAAAGAAGAGTTTAGCCTTTCTTCTACATCTCTGCTGCAAGATTTTCAATCTCAATGTTTATCCTATAAAAATGAAAAAGGGGGTCTCACTAAAGCTGAAACCTTGATGAAGATCGAACAGTTTGCTTCGCTATTTGATCTAGAGCAGCTGAAACCAGAAGACTTTGATCTTTTGATTAAAGACGGGTTAGTCTGGACGCGTGCTTTAAACTCTGATTTAAAAAAGCAAACACCTAAATCCAATTCTTTCCAGCACCATCCGAATCTTACAGATTATTTTAAACACCATCTTGAACCAATTATTAACGAAGCACGTTCATTCCCCTATCTTATTTCTAGGATGGCTAACGAATGCATAACGCTTTTTCAGACGTACCAAAGAGAAGAAGAACTTCTTTCTCCTGATGATTTGCTAAAAAAAATGGCGTCTGCGCTTGAACATCCTTCCTTTATTGAACAAGTGCGCTCTTCTTACGATGCCGTCATCATTGATGAATTTCAAGATACTGACCCCATTCAATGGCAGATCTTCCGCACCCTCTTTCTTCCCGATGAAAGGGCGTGGCCTGGTTTTATTTATCTTGTAGGCGATCCTAAACAGTCTATTTATTCATTTAGACAAGCTGACATCTACACCTACTTAACAGCGGCTCACCGAATTGGCCATAAGCATTGTCACACATTAAATGTTAATTTTAGATCCCAACGCCCATTAGTCAACGCCTTAAATGCACTTTTTCATTCGGACTCTCTTCCTGAATTTATTCCTTTACCTAAAATTCAAAAACACCTTCCCTACCCACCTGTAGAAGCAGCACCTCAGTCTTCAACTATTTTTGCACATCGGGAACGCGGGGCGATTCACTTTATCATTGGCGATGGTAGAGAACGGAAGAAAAATAGAAAGGCTGATTTAGAAACTGATGTTTTCTTTCCTTTCATTGCCAAAGAAATCCTCGATATTCACTTTTCTAAACAAATGAAATTTAAAGAATTTGCCGTTTTAGTTCGCGATCGCCATCAAGCGCTCCGTTTGGCTCAATATCTAGGGATGCACAAAATCCCCTATGTCAATCAAAGAAGCATGAGTCTAGTTGACTCGCCGGCTTTTCTTTCTTTAATCAGTTGTATAAAAGCCATATTAAATCCCAAGGATCTAGGTGTCATTAAAACAGCATTGAGTTCCACTTTAATTGGGTGGACACACCGTGAGTTATTGGAAAGTGCTTCCCTTGAATCTATTCTTTTCCTGCTACAGCAACTTCAGGCATTGCTAAGAGAAAAGGATTGGCTCCAATTTTTTCAGATATTTCTTCAAAGCTGCTGGAAAAATGACTCTCTTACTTTAACTGAAAGACTTTTATTTTCTGAAGGCGGTCTTGAAATCTATCGCGATCTCATTCAAATCGCAGATTTAATTGCTGAAACCCGTTTTACAGAATGGCATGAACCCGAGGGTATTGTGTCGTTTTTATATCGATTGTCTTTGGATGATAATGAAGACGATGCGAGAATAAAACGCTTTCAAGATCCCTCTGCTGACGGTGTCCACTTGCTCACGCTTCATTCTAGTAAGGGACTCGAATTCCCTATCGTTTTTTCCTTAGGTCTTATTCAACGGAGAAATCTGGATGATGATCTAGCTCCTGTTGAGATGGATGGAAAAGTTTTGCTGACGCCTTTAAAAAAAGGGACGTCGACACATCACCACATTTGCGAAGAAAATGATGCTGAAAAAATGAGACAGCTTTATGTGTCCTTGACTCGTGCCAAACTCCAACTCTATATTCCCGTTCTCCTCTCCCCACCATGTGATGCAGTGCCCTTGGGGACTGCATCACCTATGGATCTGTTTGTTGCACGTTTAATGAGAGAGCGGTCTGATTACCTTACTCTTTATGAACGCATTGCAAATGAAACAGGTGATGCGTTGCTCCACTTCCTTAATCGTCAGACACACCAGTCAATTACCTTTTCTATTCACACGCACTTTCACTTTGAAGCCCCAATAAGAAGGCAAGAACCGCTACAAATAGAGATTCAAAAACCAAAAAAAATCCTTCTGAAAGAACAATCGATTTCACACTTTTCCTTTACTTCTTTAGTCAATAAACATTCTGAAGAAAATAGCTTCAACAGTACAATACAAACTCCAAAAGACTTTTTTTCTTCAATGAAAAATAGCCACACATTACCATGTGGATATGAAACAGGGATTCTCATTCATGAAATCCTTGAAAAACTCAAATTTAGTGATTATTGCAATCCAGATTCCACTTCTACTCTTCTTCAATACATCACCACCTTTACACGACACTCTCAATACTCTGGGTGGGAAGAGGTCATCACGAAAATGATTGATGCGATGATACACACTCCCATTCAAATTCAGAATTCGATTTTTAAGATGGTGGATTTAAATCACGATGAAATGTATCGAGAAATGCCTTTTATGCATCCTTATAATGGAGGGTATATGAAAGGTGTCATCGATTTGATTTTTAGGTATAAGGATCGTTATTTTATTGTAGACTGGAAAACCAACTGGCTAGGGATGGGTTTTGAAGACTACACCTTTCATAAGCTTGAACTGACAATGCATAAAAATGATTATCATCTCCAGGGAACCATCTATAAGGAAGCTTTTAGAAAATATCACCATCTAATAGATAAAAGGCCATTTGAAGAATGCTTTGGGGGTGTGATTTATCTATTTCTTAGAGGGATTCAGAAGGAATACACAACAGGCATCTATCATTACAACCCCCTATTAAATTCAGATCACACTTTTTCTTCTTTGATCATGAAAGCTCAATCAGGGATTAGTTATGTTTAAAGGTGCAGCCAAAGCGCGTTTTCTAGAATCTCGTCCTCATAGTCCACTAGTGCGCAATGAGTCTTTCCCTGGTCATTGGAATTTTATACGCCTCTTAATCGAACGTCAATTTATCACCTACCTTGATTATTTAATGACTCTACAACTCCTAAAAAAAACTTATTCGGAGTGCCAAGCTGTTTTCATCCTCCACATTCTTCTGGCTGCTAAAAATGGACATCTCTGTGTGTCTCTTGGGGATGAGGCTATCACCCCTCCCATTCATTTAGTTTGGCAATCTGAAAATGGAGAATCCCTGTCTGAGGATGAAACCAAGTCTTTTCTTCGACTGCTTATTGAAGGGAAAAATCAGCTTCCACCCGAACTCTATTCTGTAGTGGAACAAAGAAATCGATCTGAATTTTTAGAAACGCCTCTCATCAAATATAAAAACTTTTTTTACCTACAGCGGTATTGGACATATGAAACACTTTTTCTCCATTATCTTTCTAGACTTTCTGAATCCCCCCCTCACATACAACCTGACCTTTCCCTAATTGACAAGGGGCTTGCTCAAATGACTCAAGAGTGCTTGCTTCCAGAGCAGGCAGCTGCGATCAAAAATGGATGTCTGTATTCCTTTTCCATCATTACAGGGGGTCCTGGAACTGGAAAAACTTTTACCGCCGGTCAACTGATCAAAATTTTCTGGTTAGGTCTTTCTACACAACAAAAAATAAACTTTGAAATCGCTTTAGCTGCTCCCACAGGCAAAGCAGCTGCAAACCTACAACATAGTCTTAGTCAATCTCTCAACAATCTGCCAGACTTCCCAACCATTCTAGCCACCACTTTACATAGTCTTTTAGGCATTAAGTCATCTATTTTTATTCATGAACAAACCCCGCTTCTTTCCGCAGACCTTATCCTTGTGGATGAAAGCTCGATGGTCGATCTGCAGCTCATGACGTTATTATTCAAATCTATAAAGAAAGGGGCCCGCCTTATTCTCTTAGGAGATCCTCACCAGCTCCCTTCAATTGAAGCTGGTAATGTGTTTGGCGATCTCTTAAACATGACAAAAGCAATTCCAAAAATAAGTTTAAATCAATGCTTAAGATCAGAGCTGAAAAGTCTGATCCACTTCGCTCAATGCATTAAAGAAGGAAATAGCAATTCTGCAATCCACATTCTTTCCCATCAAAACGAAACAGCAATTAAACTGAATCCACTACCGACAACTTATTCTGAAAGGCAACAACTATTTCAGCAGCTTTCGCTTGACTTTCCATTGCCCTCATATGCTGATGATGAAGCAGATTGCCTTAATATTTTTAAGGGCATTCGTATTTTATCCCCTTTCAAAGAAGGAATGTATGGATTTAAATCCGTTAACTTAGCCATTTGGGAGAGGGTCAGTCAAATAAGGTCCACTCCAAAAGGGTGGATTGCTATTCCGATTATGATCACTGTCAATGATTATAAAAGAGATTTATTCAACGGCGAGACAGGCGTCTTAATGCGTAAAATCCCTCTGAAAAGCTTTTGTAAGGATGAATATGCTCTTTTTCCTTCAAGAAATCATGGAGAGCCTCCGAGGAAGATTCCTTTTGTGATGTTGCCTAAATTTGAACTCGCCTACTGTCTATCTGTGCATAAAAGTCAGGGGAGCGAATTCAATCACGTGATTTTACTTATCCCTCCGGGATCAGAAAAATTCGGCCGTTCTGTTCTTTATACTGGGGTGACACGTGCGCGCCAAAGCATCGAAGTTTTTTGTTCCGAACTTACACTCGCTAAGACAATTCAAGAACAAAGTTCCCGACATTCAGGTATTATGCAGTGAGGAAGGCAAAAGCCCCAAAACAGAAGATGATAAAACCGGTGATTCGATTAAAAAAGCCAAAGAGATGTTCGTTTAGCTTTTTTCGATAGTGGGATGAAAGACCGCTGAAACAAAACCACCATAGGGAAGACCCCATAAATACACCGACCGTTAAGAACGCCCCATGCATAATCTCTAATGGAGACTCACCTAAGCCAATGGCCGCATATACAGCCATAAATGCAAGAATAGTCATTGGATTCGTCAACGTCAGCAAAAAAGTGGTGAAGAAAGTACGCATAAACCCTTTAGGACATTTTTCTGAATCATTTTTCTGAAATTTTGCAAAAAAGGTAAGGAATCCAAAAAAGCACAAAATGATAGCGCCAAAAAGCTGAAACTCTGTTCTGTAGTCTAATAAGAGTGCTCCTACGGCAGTTAGGCTAAATGCTGCAACTAATCCAAAAATAGCGTCCGCAGCAGCTGACCCAACTCCAGCAATAAACCCGCGTATAAAACCATAATTTAGCGAGTCGCGCATACAAACAAGGGCGATGGGACCCACGGGCATGGCAACTAGAAAACCAACTATAATACCTTGTAATAAATATTCTACAAACATATCGATTACCCTTTCATCTAAATTAGTAGTTTAAAGGATAGTTGAATTAATAGTAAGCATCTTTATAATCTTATCTTTCGTGCACTGCCTGTGTGAGTCTTTGACTTTATAATCCGAATTCGGAGCTGACAAATTTCAGTCTTAGGCCTCCGGTCTAGAACTGTTAACTTTAATTGGAATTTCTTCAGCGCTATAAGGGGGAAGAACGAGAACATGGCGCAGTTCGTCAAAATTTTGAATGCTCGGAATCGCACTCAATTCATAGAAATAATCCCCTTCCTTTAACAGATTCACCTTTGTTACAATACCCACTTTAAGATTCGGAGGAAAAACCCCATCAAAACCTGTGGTCACTAACAGATCATTCGATTTTATAATAGGAATCTCATCTGAAATGCGAGGGTCATACGATTTCCCTGTTCTTAAATCTCTACCAGATCCTTCCTTATCCGGAAAATCATAATTAAAACAGGTGCCTTTTAAAATTAGCTTCCCGCTTTTTGAATATTTTGTATCACATCCTACCATGATGCCTTTTGCAAGGTAGAGCGAGTTTTTAGAAGGAGCTAACTCATCTTTGAAATGATGTAGAACTTCTTGTAGTTGGTCAAAATAAGCGTTTTTAGATCTTTTATTGCGAAGTATCCTGATTAAATCTTCTATTTGTTGATGGAGCTGTCGATCCTGCTCTCCCCCTCTTACAACTCTTACAGAGGGATTTACTCTAGGATCAGTAATCAAACGAACGCGCGATTGGTATTTACCGACATAATCCACAACCCCAAGTAAGGCATCTCCTATCACAACAGGGCTATTTTTTCCGATGGCAGTCTCATCCAGACCCTGATTATTTTCTGAACCAATATTAATCCAGAAAGCGCTATTCCATTGATCCAGCGATCTAAAAAGAATTGATGCTGGCATTGCCTGAAACTGAAATTTGACTAAAGGGAGGAGCCGTTGCAACACCTTGGTTTCTTCGCGAGAAAAAAAGTCTTGATCAGACTGAGTCAAATGAGAAATACGTGCTTTTTGCGAGTCCAGTTGATGAAAAATCTCAATTTTCTGATATAGATCACTGAGTTCATTTAAAACAAGCTGCTTTTCCAGTTGAAGAGAATGAAGCTGCTTCTCCATACTTAATATTTCTTGCAAATGGGTTCCTTTGGGATCACTTAAAAAATCTTTGAAACCGAGGAGCTTATCCCATAAGGGTGCAAGAAATGCTACGGACTGGCCTCTCATTTTATCAGAAGCCACACGAGAAAGACTCAAAGTTCCGATGAGTGTAATAAAGATAATAATATAGGAAATGAGTAGAGTTCTTCTCACGACAAGTGACGCCTAAATAACCGATAATAAAGCTTCAGCAACATAGTCTATATTTTGAGTATTTAATCCTGCAACATTGATTCTACCGTTGCTAGGCATATAAATACCTTTTTCAACTCGTAGTCTTTCAACTTGAGCAGGATTTAATCCACAAAACATAAAAATTCCCTTTTGTTCTAACATTTCACTAAAGGAACGTTGGTTTTTTGATTTAACCAGTAAAGCAGCATGAAGGGCCTTTTTCATCTCAAAGACTCTCTCACACATATTTTTGAGCTCATTTTTCCAATCTCCTGTAAGTTCAGGACTTCGCAATATGGTTGACACAATTCTTACACCTTGAAGTGGAGGATTGGAATACATCCCGCGAATTGAAAATTTGAGTTGGCTTAAAATAGAAGGAATGTCTTTTGAATCACTTGTGGCCCCTATGAGCATCCCTACTCTTTCTCCGTATAGCCCTAAATTTTTTGAAAAAGAATACGCTAATAAGATTTCATGTCCATCTTCAATAAAAGAGCGAACGGAATAGGCATCTTGATCCATATCTTGACCGAAACCCTGATAGGCCATATCAAAAAACGGAAGGATTCCTTGTTTTTTTATTAAAGCAGATAATTCTTTCCATTGCTCAGGAGAAGGATCAAATCCTGTCGGGTTATGACAGCTTGCATGGAGAAGAATAGCGCTATTTTTCGGAATATTACTAATCGCTTGAAGCATTCCAGAAAAATCTAATTTCCTTTTTTCAAAATCATAATAGGGATAGCTTCCAACGCTTAATCCAGCAGCTTCAAAAATGGTTTTATGATTGTGCCAGGAGGGCTGAGAGATAAAAATATTTTTTGTGAGATTTCTTGCTAAAAATTCTCCTCCAATACGTAAAGCGCATGAGCCACCTAGAGTTTGAATCCCAAAAATAGAATCCCCATTTTTTTGTATGATTTCCTTGCCTAAAATGACTGGCAAAGATAGGCGAATAAATTCAGGGTCTCCATCAATAGGCAGATAATCTTTGAGTAACTGCTTTTGGATAATTTGATTTTCAGCAGCTCTCACACAGGTAAGTACTAAAGAAGCCCCCTCAGCACTTTTATAAGCTCCTATTCCTAAATTCACTTTAGTGGGATTGCGTTCTGCAGCAAAAGCAGCGGGTAAACTTAAGATTGGATCTTCGGGTAAAAGAGGGATGTTATGAAAAAATGACATCGATTCACTCATAGAGTTAAAATCAGTTTTGGAGAGAAATCAAGGTAATCACAAGCTGTAAGCCTATATTCGGTTCCATCGAGGGTTCCAAATAACGTTTGGTTGGGGCTGATATTGTGAAGGTGACCAAAAACACATATATCCATGGAATACTTTTTTATGAGATCGCTTGCCGGAGTCCTCTCCAAGTTTGGACCTACAGGAGGGTAATGTGTCATTGCGATCCGATTTTTAACGTTGCTTGGTAGAGTCTTGAGACTATTTTCTAACCGGCTGAGTTCTCGAATATAAATTTTTTCACTTTCCTCAAGATATCCCTCTGATGATCCCTCGCTGAATTTTGTCTGTTCAATAGGTAAAAGTGCGTCGAAATTCAATGTAGGAGCATCCCATAAACGGGATCCGCCAATCCCAATGTCATTCCAAATGAAGGAATTATTTTGGATGACATGGCAAGATTTTGGCAAAATTTCCTTAACTTTTTTTAAAGACCCCCACCAGTAATCGTGATTTCCTTTGAGTAGAAGCTTAGTTCCGGGTAGTTGATCGATCCACGCAAGGTCGGGAAGGACTTCAGAAGGTTCTAAGGCCCAAGATATATCGCCTGGTAAAAGAACGAGATCCTGGGGTTTTACTAAATCCACCCAATGACTTTTAATTTTCTGTGCATGGTCTTTCCAATGGTTGCCAAAGACGTCCATGAGTTTATTAGGGACACCAAAGGAGAGATGTAAATCTGCAATCGACCAAATGTCCATGGTGCTTTTTTATAAAGATTATAGAACGAAACCATCGGGAATAGTTGCCCCTCGAGCCACCACAATAATGCCATCGCGAATAAAAACTTGAGGGCCGTCATAATGTTTGAGTTTTTTCTTATTCACAAGCATCACATTATCACCAATAAGAACGTTTTTATCAATGATCGCTCGTTCGATGACACAATTTAATCCGATTTTGGGTGAGGCAGGGAGATGGCAAGATTGGTTAATTTTTTTCAGGAAATAATCATTTCCCATCAAGTAAGAATTTCTAATCGTTGTCCCTTTTTGGATGATTGACCTAGGACCAATGATGCTGTGAGAAATTTCATTGGCATCAATCATGGAACCCTCACATAAGATACTTTGACTCATCCTTCCATTAATAAATTTAGCAGGAAATAAATCTGTACTATGACTAAAAATAGGTTGTTGATCATTATAGAGTATAAATTCAGGTTTTGGGTCTAGGAGATTCATATTGGCTTCATAAAAGCTTTCAATTGTTCCAATATCTTTCCAATATCCCTTATAACGAAATGCTGCAATATTTCCATTTTTGACCTGACCGGGGATGATATGCTTGCCAAAATCTTCCCTCACATCGTTTTTAAGTAAGTCTATGAGTGCCTGGCGTTTGAATAAATATATCCCCATGGAACCCAAATATAAATGTTCTTTAGATGCTGCAGAACCGGGGGGTTCTGGAAAATATCTAAATTGTTTAAGCACAGAAGAATCCTGAGGTTTCTCACAGAAATCTGTGATTTTTCCATTGTCATCCATTTTTATAGCGCCCATCCTGCGAATGTCGTTTTCGTCAACAACAAGGGTTGCTACAGTCACATCAGCATTCGATTTTTTTGCACATAATAACATCTCATAGAAGTCAATGTGATAAAGTTGGTCACCTGATAATATTAAATAGTATTCAACAGGGGTTTCTAGAAGATATTCAATATTTTGTCGGACCGCATCTGCAGTCCCTTCAAACCATGTTTTATTGCTGGGTCGCTGCTCCGCTGTTAAAATTTCGATGAGGGAGGCAGCCTTACCACCTTGCATATAGGTCTGGAAGATATGGTGATGTAAAGAGGAAGAAAGAAACTGGGTAATAATAAAAATACGCCTGCAGTTGGCATAAATTGAATTAGATAAGGGAATGTCGATAATGCGATAGCGCCCACCAAAATTAATTGCTGGTTTGCACCGTGTTAAAGTGAGTGGATGAAGCCTCGTTCCCTCACCTCCACTTAGAATTACACTAGCAACTGTTTGCATATCCAAATGGGGAACAACTAAAGATTCACTTTGTTCATTCATAACCTGGCCCTCTAAAAAATTTGGAGTCATGGAATACACCTAGGTTATTCTCGAATAGCATTCGTTCAGTAATGATTAACTACAAAAATTCAACCCAAAGATGGAAAGACACAAAAAATAAATTTTTTTTTAATAGTGGAAAATCCATTTTGCCTAAGCAAAAAACCCAAAACTTAGGTTACTATTTTCTTCTTGGAGTCTTTGCAACTTTGCGTTAAATTTCCAATACAAGCTGAACGTTTACCTCGAATTGATATTTGTAAACTTATCCAAATCTGTAATAATTCTTAAACAGGCTTTTTAAAATGGGGATGTCCAATTAAAGAAAATATCAGAGTTGATTTTTTATTAGAAGGACCATAATTTTTTTTTTAAATTCTCATCTTTCCAAAAGGGGATGAACTCTATTCCACACTCAAATTCTCCACTCAAAAATCTTCAATTTTTTCATGCAAATGGAATTTCGAAAGAAGTCTATTGAAGAAATGCTCGAAAAATAACAAAATGAAGGATATTAACCTGATTTTTGTTATAACTTAAAACTTAAGCTTAGGTTTAAAATTTCGTATGAAAAAAGACTCTACAATTATTAAATTCCTCACTGCAAAACTATCTTCCAAAAAAGTTCAAAAGATCTTTCGATGGGTTGTTTTAGGAATAATCTTACTCCTCATTTGGAAAAGTTGTTTTAGCTCTCACAACCTTAAGGCAACCTACATCATCGGAGAAGACCCTCTTTGGTCAAATATCAATCTCATGGGAATGAATAGAGCTGTCACTGCGTTTAGTAAAGATCTCCTCCATGAAATCGCTATAATTGAAAAAACAGAGATGAATTTAGATTCCGTCAATGGAAATAACTTGTTGCAAGAGCTTGATTCAGATGCATTTTCTGGAATGCTGACTTCACTCATTCCATCGCCAGTTAATCAAATGAAGTATGTTTTTTCTGACAATTTCCTGCCCACTGGATTAGTTTTAGTCACCTCGACAAATACTCATGTAAAAGGCTGGAATGAATTTGCTAAAAAAATTATCGCCATCCCTTCTCATGTTCCAACTGGCCTAGACTTAAGCAAACTTAGTGATATGCAATTTCAACCTTATGAAAATATTTTAAATGCATTAGCGGACTTGGATTCGGGAAAAATCGATGGAGCCATCTTTCCCTTATTTCCTGCTTATGTCTATACAAAAACATTTTATGAAGGGAAACTCCAAATTGCTACTTCCCCATTAACTCCTGAAGGGCTAAAATTGGTTGCAAAAAATAATCCCCATGGTAAAAAACTTATAGAACTCTTCAACTCGGGCTTAAAAGAAATTAAACAGAATGGCATCTTCGACTCCCTTTTAGTAGATTGGGGACTAATCAACGCAGATAAAGTAGATCCTCATCTGCAAAATAACCATCCACACATAAAATCACTCAATGAACACGCCCATTAGTGTCACTATCCTTACGAAAAATAGTGAAAAATACTTAAAAGAAGTTTTATCTGCCCTAAAAATCTTTCCTGAAGTCCTTGTATATGATACCGGCTCAAAAGATAGAACATGCGACATAGCTAGTTGCTTTCCTAATGTCAGAATTGTCAAACATCCTTTTATTGGTTTTGGGCCCACCCACAACTCAGCATCTCATCTGGCTACACACGACTGGATTCTCTCCATTGACAGTGATGAGGTCGTCACACCAGAACTGATCAATGAAATGATACACCTCCTTTGCCAAATGGGATCTGTTTATTCAATCCCCAGACATAATGAATATCGAGGACGATGGATAAAGTGGTGTGGGTGGCATCCAGATCGACAAGTCCGACTCTATAACAGAAAGGAAACTGCATTCACCCCTGCTTTAGTCCACGAAGCTATCATCACAACAAACATGAAAGTTGTTAAGCTTTTAGCTCCTTTGCGACATTATTCCTATCAAAACATCTCTGAGTTTCTAATAAAAATGGAGAGCTACTCCTCACTATTTGCTGAACAAAATAAAGGCAAGAAAACCTCTTCACTTTGTCGAGCTATCCTGCATGGGGTTTTTTCCTTTTTTAAAAGTTATGTGATCAAACAGGGATTTCTTGGGGGAAGGGAGGGATTTGAAATCTCTGTGTACAATGCAAACACAGCATTTTATAAATACCTTAAGCTTGCAGAAGCCAACGAAAAGGTAAAAGAGAGCGATAAGAAATCAAGTTCCTAAGGATAACTTAAAGAATTCCGCAAGATCTTTTCGCATCTGCAATTGAGAAGGGGGATTGATATACATCATATGCCCAGCTGGGTAATCCTTCATTGTGATCTGCCGATGAAGGGACTGATCCAGCTTAAGATGATTAAAGGTGTAGTGCGACCCAAAAAATGGCGTTGCTAAATCGTAATACCCATTAGCAACAAACACCCTCAGAAGCTGGTTTTTTGAAAGCATGGCTCTCATGGTATCCATCACATTCATATACTGATTTCGACTTCCGTAATCCCAAGAATCGATCCCTTTAAGAGTGTAATAAGGCAAGTTAGAGTTCCAATGTAGATCTGTTTTAATGTATTGAGTATAGGCAGCTGTATAAGGTCCTAAAATAGTATTGATGCTTGGATCATATTCTAATGTTTCTCCTGTAAAGTCACCATCAACCCCCTCAAAACGACTATCGAATCGCCCCACTGTCCGTTGTTGGTCTCTTAGCAGTTCCTTACCGAAATGGCTAGCATCCACTCGAAGATTTGAATTTTTTACATATTCTGCGGATAGACCGGTCAGTCTCGCTAAACGTTTACTCGTGTTTTCATTACGATTTGCATCGATACTATCTCCCAAAAACAGAGAAGCAGCGTATTCATTTCTTGCAAATTCTGTAGATTCTTGAATGGCTTTGTCGAAATTATCCTGAAGGTCTTCAGGAAGTTTTTTATGATACCAAGCCGTTGCCGTATAGGTGGGAAGGAATAGGATATAACTGAGATCGTTTCCTAAATCAAAGTCAAACACCTTAAAATTCAAAGTTGATGACACTAAAATGAGGCCATTGAGATAGATATAGGACGATTGATGTAAATAAGATGCTAGCGTAGTGGCTCTCAACGACCCATAGCTTTCTCCAACGACAAACTTGGGAGAATTCCATCGATTATACTTGTCTAAATAGAGTCTGATGACTTCTGCTAACGTTTTTGTATCTTCTTCAACACCATGAAACTTCTTTGCTTGATCAAAGGGAATGGCATGACTGAAACCTGTGGAGACGGGGTCAACAAAAACGATATCCGTGATATCGAGTAGGGAATGAGGATTGTCGACAAGATGATAAGGAGGAAGCGCCTCATGGGTATCTGTCACATTAATTTTTTTTGGTCCAAATAAGCCTAAATTCAACCAAACAGAAGAAGAACCAGGGCCACCGTTAAAACAAAATGTAAGAGGCCGCCTTTCAACATCGGACACATCCGTTCTAGAATAACTTACCCAAAATAGAGAGGCTATCGGATTTTGTTTTTCATCTTTGAGAATAAAATTACCTGCAATAGCCCGGTAAGGCACTTTTTTGCCTTCGATTTCAATCTCATAATCTGTTGCAATAAAAGATTCTTCTGAGATAGCCCCTTCAAGACCATAAATTTTAGAAAAGGATAGAAGAGAAAAAAAACAAATCAGGAGGAAAAACTGCCTTTTTAGTGCTCTACCTGTCTTCATTTCGACCTCTACTCAATCTTTTTTGCTTGTTCTGACAAAGTGGATTTTAAATCCTTAAAATAAATCAAGCGCGCTCCAGCCAACTGCATGGATTCCAGCGCCTCATGTTCATCGGATGGCTTTAAGTTAACGGCTCGGCAAGCATCAATGATGACATAAGGTATGTATCCAAGTTGGATAGCATCCAACACTGTGTAACGGACACAGTAATCTGTGGCTAATCCAGCAATATAAAGGATTTTAGCATTTTTGGATTTCAGGTAGTCGTCTAATCCGGTACTTTTAAAGTGCCTGTTATCAAAAAAAGCGCTATAGCTATCTATCGAAGGATCTGTACCCTTGTAAACAACATGATCGATCTTTGTTGTATCCCAATTTGGCGCATAATCAGCTCCTTTTGTCCCCTGAATGCAATGATCTGGCCATAATATCTGATCGATGCCTGCTAATTTGACATGTTGACCTGTTTTTTTTTGATGATTAGAGGCAAAGCTCCCATGATCAGCAGGATGCCAATCTTTTGTTGTCACAATGAGATCGAAGGGATAATGGATCATCTCATTCACCAGAGGAATAATACGATCGCCGTCTTTAACGGCCAAAGCACCTTTTGGCAAAAAATCATTTTGTAAGTCAACAAGAAGTAATGTTTGCATTTTCATATCCTAAATAATCTCCTCATCCCGATGAGGAGATGTGCGGATTTCTTTGATGAGTTGAATTTTTGTTTCATAAAGCTGTTTTTCCATCCCTACAAATGAAGTATGCGGGTTTAAAAATCGTTTCGTTCCTATAGGAAACTCTTGTAGCGACTGTTTTCTATGATTCCTGATTTGATCCAGGTTTGGCAAATCATAAACACACTTTCCCTTTCTAAAAATGGGGACTAATAGATCATTATACGTATATTCATGCTTGAAAACCCTTTCTTTAGTTGGATCAAAAGGATCAAGTGCACGGGGGATCTCTTCAAAATCCAAATTGATATCGTAGATGACATCTCCAGCATGGATTCCATTTCTTAAATAACGTCTAACTTGCAAAATTCCTGGAGTTGAAACTTTGGTGAGTTGTTCAGAAAGTTTTAATTTGTAAATCCATTCCCCAGATAGGTCACGAATAGCAGATAACTTATATACACCATCTAAAGCAGGCTGATCATAGGCTGTGATTAAATGAGTTCCCACACCCCAAACATCGATCCTAGCCCCCTGCCGTTTTAGTTCGCTGATAATCGTTTCATCAAGTTCATTACTAGCCACAATAACAGTATCTTTGAACCCTGATTCATCCAGCATTTGGCGGCTTTTGATGCTGAGGTCAGCAAGATCTCCTGAATCTAAACGGATGCCCCCCAGTTTTTTTCCTCTTTCCTGCAACCACTGGCCCACTTTAATTGCTTTTTTAACTCCCTCTAGGGTGTCATATGTGTCAACCAAGAAAACACAGTTATTGGGCATAGCCTCCGCATAGGCATAAAAAGCCTCTAATTCGTCTTGAAAAGCCATGACCCAGCTATGCGAATGCGTTCCCCTCACCGGAATGCCAAATAGCTTTCCCGCCAAAACATTGGAAGTCGCATCGCAGCCGCCAATATAAGCCGCTCGACTAGCTGTAAGAGAACCATCTACACCTTGAGCACGTCGTGCACCAAACTCAAGAATAGGATCCCCGTTAGCTGCCAGACAAATCCTTGCAGCTTTTGTTGCGATGAGCGTTGAGAAGTTAATTAAATTCAGAATTGCAGTCTCCAGAATTTGACATTCTATGAGAGGGCCACTGACCCTCAATAATGGCTCATAAGGAAAAACAACTGTCCCTTCGGGAATCGCTTCAATATCTCCAGTAAAAGTCATGTTTCTTAGATAGTCGAGGAATGAATTCTCAAAAAGCTTCTCTCCATCAGGACTTTCCAAACCCGAAAGATAGACAATGTCAGAATTACTAAAATGAAAGTGTTGAATAAATTCAATGATGGAAGCCAGCCCACAAGCTATGGTAAATCCCCCCTGAAATGGGCTTCGTCGAAAAAACTGATGAAAGACGCTTTCCTTTTGATGAAATCCAACTTTCCAATACCCATAGGCCATTGTCAGTTGATAGAGATCTGTAAGGAGTGCAAGTGATGGATGATAGAGATCTGGAAAATATCCTTTAGATGGGGCATCTTTCATGCTTCATTCATTTTTTGTTTTGCTGAGTTCATGTTTTCTTCTTTCTAACTGGTCAATTTCCTCTTGGAGATCTTTAATGACCTGTTGGTTTTTACGGATTTCTATAAGCTCTTGTTCATAAGCTGTCCAATCAGCAATCATGTAATCTTGCCCCAAAACCTCCTTACGCATCTGTTCCATTTTGGCTTGATGAAGCTGCTCACGCAGATGGTGGATCTTAAGAGTGACAGTTGAAGCTGTCTCATCAGAAGAAATAGTGCCGAAACAGGTAAAAGGAAGCATCATTAACGCGGGAATAGCAATCCACTGCATAAAGGCCTCTATCTTTTTGGTATTTGTTCAAAACGATATCCGATTGAGAATTCCATGTGAAGAGAATACCTATAGCCATTTCCTATTTTCTCGCATGTAATCCAAAAATCTTCTATCCTTAACTTACAAATTTGAGCACAGATGAAGAGGAAGGAAGGTATGTTGCGTTTTTACTCCCTGATTGTATATTTTTCCATGATTACTATAGGTTCCCTTTTTGCGGAAACAACCATGCTTCGAACGAATCTCCAGAATGCGCAAGTGGGAGATTATTTTGTTATCTTATCTTCCAAAACGGAAACTCTCATGTTGATACGTGAGAAAACAGATAAAATCCTTACCATCGAAGAAATCGCTGTCCCTACTCAACGGGGCCCCAGAAGTCTATCTTGGAAGGATTGGGTTCATAAAGATGCACCAGGGAATACTTCCTGGGTAATGTATGATATTGACCTTCAGACCGGACAGATGGTTCACTACTATTCCTTCACAAAAAAAGGATGGTTTGATATCCCCGAGGCTGATAATTTCATTTCAAAGTTATTAAATCTAAAGCTCTCTCTAATTCCCGATTCCTCACGAAAAAAAATTGGAGCTAAGCCTGCCTTTGGGGTTGATCCCCGTCCTATATGGCAACCGAAAATGGTTTTTGAAGGCCAAACGATCCCTAACGTCCCTTTTTTGGCCTGGAAGACACGTTGGCCCAAAGATACCAGCGATCTCTCGGGGAGATCGATAGAAGTTTACCTTCCACAACCTGATACGACATTCCCAAATTATTTTCCCTATTGGGTGCAAATTGAAGGAACAATTGGAAATGCAAAAATGCGAGTGATTGAATCGGGAAAAAATTTGACGTCTTCTAAATCTACTCTCAGTCAGATGATGGATGTGCAAAGATAATTGCTGAGTTATCTGTGCTTTTATTTAGTGCATACCATAAAAGCAGGTGCTTTAAAACTCAACTTAATTAATTTGAATTTGAATTATTTACTTGCAATTAAATTCACTATCACATACAATCTATCATAGATAATATTTTTAACATTAAAATTAAGGTTTTTTTATGTCAGCTTATGATTATTCTTTTAATAGTCTTTACCAAAGATTGTGTGGTGATAGCAGTACGTCAGTAGAAACTAAACTTCCAGAGTTTTTACTTAAGAAAGAAAAAGATGCTGTATATGCCCAAATCGGCAATAAGCGTCGTTTAATAAATACGCAATTCACTTGTTTTTCGGTTGTTTTGATTTTTGGCCGTTTTTTTTCTCAAGCTATAAAAGATCTTCCATTGGGCATAGCATCTAAAATTAGTGCTGTTCGAGAGCTTGTAGCTATTAATATTTGTTTTTCCCAAAAAAAACATTTGAAGTGTCAACAAAACGCAGCACATAGTAAAGCTCATTTCTGGACTAAACTTACCCAAGAAAAAGTTAAGGAACGCTTAGAGAAATACGATTCTCAAAAAACTGCGATTCAAGACAAATTAAGAGTCACGCACAACACAGAAGCGACTGCTAAACTTCTTAATGAAAAATTAGCTGCAATTACCAAGAAAATTGAAAATTGGGAAAAATTGAATAAAAACTTTTCTTCTTTAGATCAAGTCGCCCTAGATTCTTTTCAAAAAGCAAAAGCAAAGCGATGGGAGACCAAACACGAAAGATTGGTTGATCTGCAACAATTGAGAAAAGTCGACATAAAAAAACACTCTATTGTCTGTTTAACTTTTGTGTTCAGTTCAGCATTAGTCTCTAGCGGATTCGGATTTATACCTATTTTTTCTACAGCGTGCGCAGCTCGTCTTGTAAAAGACATCTTGTTTTTATCATATCAAGAGGATTTAGAAATTTCAATTCAGAACAAGGAAACTTCTTTACGAGAAAATCGTCCTAAGGTTGAAGATCTACTTTTATCTTCAACATAACTCATATAGATTTGAAACAGATAGCTCAAGATATAGTGTAACAGTTTGGATACTCCTCCTTCGTTGGGATATCCGAACTGTTTTGAATTGAGTTGCATCTAAAACCTGAGCCCGCATTCCCAAGTTATTTTCCCCCTTAAGTGCAAATTGAAGGAATAATTGGAAATGCAAAGATGTGAGTGATTGAATCGGAAAAAAATTTAATGTCTTCTAAATCTACTCTCAGACAGATGATGGATGTGCAAAGATAATTGCTGAGTTATCTGTGCTTTTATTTAGTGCATACCATAAAAGCAGGTGCTTTAAAACTCAACTTAATTAATTTGAATTTGAATTATTTACTTGCAATTAAATTCACTATCACATACAATCTATCATATATATAATTTTTAACATTAAAATTAAGTTTTTTTATGTCAGCTTATGATTGTTCTTTTAATAAATATGAGTTTTATCTTGGAATGTATGGTAATAGTAGTACGTCAGTAGAAACTAAACCTCCAGAGTTTTTACTTAAGAACGAAAAAGATTCTGCATATAGCCAAATCGGCAATAAGCGTCGTTTTATAAGCAAGCAACTCCGGCTCCTTTCCTCGTTTTTTGTTATTGGCCGCATTTTTCTTCAAACTATAAAAGAACTTCCTCTGTCCCTACCAACTAAAATTGGAATTATTCTAAATCTTGTGGATATTAATATTTGTTTGTCCCAAAAAAAGCATTTGGAACTTCAACAGAATAACGCTGTAAGTAAAGCTCATTTTTGGTCTCAGTTTACCCCAGAAAAAATTGATGAACGTTTAGCAAAATACAATTCTCAAAAGACCAAGCTTGAAGAAAAAACCCCGAATAACGATGCTGCTGCTACCATTATTAAGCTTAAAATAAAAATAATTTCAAAGAAAATTGAAAATTGGGAAAAATTGAATAAAGACTTTTCTTCTTTAGATCCAGGCGCCCTAAATAGTTTTAAAAAAGCAAAAGTAAAGCGATGGGAGACCAAACACGAAGGATGGGTTATTCGTCAACAAATGAGAAATAGCGACATAAAAAAAAATGGTTTTAGCTGTTTAACTTCTGTGTTCATTTCAGCATTAGCCTCTAGCGGATTCGGATTTATAACTATTTTTTCTACATCAATCGCAGCTGCCTTTTTAAGCTATAAGTTGTTTTCACCAAGTGAAAAGGCTTTAAAACTTGCACTTGTGAAGAATGATGTAACTGTCTTACAAAGAAAAAGCAATTCTCCTAAGATTAAAGATCTATTTCTACGTCCCCCTGTAGAAGAAGAAATCTTTGTATTAGATTTACAACAGATCTCTCGAGATGCATCTATAGAAAATCAAGTTGATCAATTTATGGCTACAATAGATGCGAGAAATGCTAAAAAAAGTGAGGATGATCAATTTATGATGAAAAAGGACCTCAGGTCTTTATAGTTTTTAGATAAATTCAGGGTCTAAACGTAGATCAAGCTGAAGCACAAAAGTAGCGTAGGCTTCAGCCTGCGCTTGTTATTGCCGGATTTATCCGGCACAGTCAAGAAAGACCATTTTTAGGCTTATAACCTGAGTTTTGGGGTTTTCTGATCTTCTCCTAGTGTGTAAATGAACGATTATGTCGGATAAATCCGACAATAACAAGCGCAGGCTAAAGCCTACGCTACAATTATAATTGGAAAAACCCTAAACTCAGGTTAATAAAAGCAACCACGAATTCAGGTTATAAACATTACATTGTGAGTCCGTGACGAGCCATTCATTTTTTTATCTTCATCTAATAAATTCCAAAAAAATCATATCTATTTATTTATTAGCAATTTAAGAAATTCTTACTATTTTCGATAGCTGAATTTACCCCATACAAACACACTCAATCATCCCAGTCATTAACAAAACATGAACAAGGTTCCCACAAGAAAACCTTCTTATCCTGAATGTTTTAGCAATTCAAGAAAACAAAAGGCGTACAAACAGCTTTAATACGTAATTGATAAAAAAACTCAAATCCACTTTCAATAGAGTTAAAGCAGGTTTGTTTCCTCTCTATTTTCCCACAGTCCATTTCGTATTCTTATCCAATCCAATATTTGCTTTTTTGTGTCATCCAAAACAACTGTTAAACCTGGCTTGATCCCTCTTTCCGAGAGGGCAAACGCTTCCATTGTATTACAAATCCTTCCATCTAAACGGACGCCAATCCCTTGGATGTTGACCATATTCCCCCAATCCCCAAACATTTCTAAAGTCAGTTCGCAGGCAGTGATGATAAATAGGATTTTTTTATCTGGATTTTGATGAACGTATTCAAACATTTTTCCCCCGATGTAATGAACGGTTGGAATATAGAGAACAGCGCTTTGTTTGGGATGGGTGAAATGAGTGGCTTTCCCGATGAAGCATTGTTGACAGACGGGATGCTCTGAATCATGACAACAGGCATCAGTGAATCTCCCTGAAGGACATTCAAAAGGTTTATGGCAGTAGGAAAAACCTAGAATAAGAATGGTATCAGGATCCAATAAGTGTCTTTGAAACTCCTCTAAAGAATCGACACCATATAAAAAGAAGTCCCCTTTTCTTTGGAAGGGTTTTGGTCTGCAAAGAGACTGTACAAATGTTTTGAAATATTTGATGGGATGTTGAAGGAAGCCATTTAAGACCTCTTTTTTTGTGTCATGCATCACCATCCATTTAAAACTTTTCCATTTCAAATGCTTAGCAGTCCCAGGGGTAATCCCCTGCATCAAGGGAAGAGTTTTTAAATTTTTCAAAGGAGATGTACCTGCAGCTATTGTAGCCTTTTCATTCCATGACTTTTCAGCCGAATCCCAATCTTCCTTCCATAATTTTAATCGACTCATTTTGTTCCTTATAATAATATTAATCTTTTTCTACAGATTTATCATACCAAAACCCAATTTCAAAATGAATCAAATCGCATTCTCAATAGAAAAAGAGGAAACTGAATCAACAGGTCTATTGACAATCCGATTAGTTTATATCGAAAGAAAATCAGAATCTACCGACTTTGTGAATACCTCTTGGACATTGGGTAAATGGCGCAGCTTAGCTTTAGATGTAAAACAGAAGCAGTTGATTGATTATCTAGCAGTGCAAGAGCAAAGTTATCAATCTAAACTTACAGGAAAAGCCCACCCTATCCTCTCTGACACCTCTTCACTCATCCTCGTGCATGTTTCACCTAAAGAAGTTTTATCTTTTTTCGAACAGGCTTCTATTGCGCAGTCCCTCTATTTTCAAGGGAAGCAGTTAGTAGCTGATCTTTTTGGACGAGCTTCACTTTATTATGCCTGCACAGCAAGTGGTGAAGATCTTATTGTGAACACGCATTTGAAATGGAGGGATCAGGATATTCCTCTCCAACAATGTAATTGCATTGGACCAGGACAGCCTCTATGGTTTATCCGAGGGATTCAATTAAAATTGATAGAAACAGATAGCGCATGGAAAGATTTTTTGTCAGCTTACAAAAATGAAAATCGAGTATTAAAAAATGTTGAAAAAGCTGCTTTCCTTGAAAGCGGCGACCCCGAGGATAGCCTAGCACCTAAAATCATCTTTAAAGATGGAAGCCTGATCTCAGAAATCGTATCTTTAAATCCCCTACCTTTGCTTATCCTTAAAGATAAAACAGGCGCTTTTGCGGACCTTTGGATGGATTATGGATCCGATCATAAAATTGCCTATCATGAAACACAAGTTCTGCTGACTATACATCTATCAAAACCTCTTAAACGCAATTTAGAAGCTGAAAAAGGGTGGGAAAGAGATCTCCTTGAAACTGATTTCATCAAAAAGATCGTTTCAGGAACGCATTACTACTGCCCTCTTGATAAGGTAGCGAAGAGCTTGACTTTCTTGCTAGAATTGGGATGGTCTATCCATGATTCTAAAGGGAGGCGTTTATTCCGAGAGACTCAAAAAGAAATTCAGTTTTTTGATGATGATAAACAGGTCAAGATCTATGGAAAAGTCACCTATGAGAATTTTCAAACAGACCTTTCAACTGTAATAGGAGGATTTAATAGGCGGGAACGTTTCATTCAAATTGGAGAAAACGCCATCGGCCTTCTCCCAGATAGTGAGGATCCCCTCTTAAAAGAAGCCGCTTTGGAGGGAGAACTTGTAGGAGACTCGATCCACATTAAAAAAAATCGGTTTGGATCCATTGCTTCCCTTGTCGATGCTGCTGTTCTCCCAGATTCTCTTAAATTTTTTCTTGATAAGGATAAAGACCTATCACCCCTGACAGAAACACTTCCATCAGATCTCTTCATTGGCAAATTAAGAAGCTATCAACAAGAAGGCGTCAATTGGATCTCTTTCTTAAAAGCAAATGGCTTGAATGGAATCTTAGCTGATGACATGGGGCTTGGTAAAACAATCCAGGTGCTCGCGTTCCTATCACTTCTTCCCTCGGCTTCCCCTCATCTCATTGTGGTCCCTACCTCATTGATCTTTAATTGGAAAAATGAAATCCATCGCTTCCTCCCCTCATTTTCTGTCTATTTGCATCAAGGCTCACAAAGAATCACTGATGTCGAACAGCTAAAAAAGTTTTCCATTATTCTTACTTCATACACTCTTCTACGCTTGGATCAGGCATTACTTTCCCAACTTACTTATCACTGCATTATTTTGGATGAAGCCCAAATCATAAAAAATGCAAATACTCTCACGTCTCAGGCTGCATGTCGTTTAGAAGGGTCTTTCCGACTTTCAATCACAGGGACACCGATTGAGAATCATTTGAATGAGATGTGGTCTCAATTTCGTTTCCTTATGCCTGATCTTTTTGGAACAAAGGAAGCCTTTGAAGCTGATATTCAAGCAGCTCTTTCCGACCGACGCTATCTCGAGCGCATCAAGAGAAAAATTTCTCCTTTTCTCTTAAGAAGAACTAAAAGTGAAGTTGCCAAGGATCTTCCCGAACGGGTGGATCAGATCACCTGGATTACGATGAATGAAGATCAACGGGCTCTTTACGAGAGTTTTATTGCGGGATATCGCAGTTCACTTTTAAAGAAAATCGACCTCGATGGCATCGGTAAACATCGAATGGAGATATTAGAGGCATTACTAAGGCTCAGACAACTCTGCTGTCATCCGATCTTGATTTCCTCACTTCTTGATGAAGACTCCATTTCTTCCAGCGCTAAAACAGATCTTCTATTGGACGACCTTGAAACGCTTGTCGAAGAGAAACACAAGGTCCTCATCTACAGCCAATTCACCACTCTTCTCAAATGGCTGCTTAATGAAGCTAAAAAGCGGGGATGGAACACTAATTATCTGGATGGAAGCACGATGAATCGGGAAGAGGTTGTGAACCGTTTTCAAAACGATCCCGATCAGTTACTTTTCTTCATCAGCTTAAAAGCGGGAGGGGTAGGATTAAATCTCACAGCCGCTGATCACGTGTATATTTGTGACCCCTGGTGGAATGATGCAGCGGAAGAACAGGCGATCAATCGAGCACATAGAATTGGACGGCAGCGATCAGTGCACACAAAACGCTTGATTGTTGCGGAGAGTATCGAAGAAAAAATGCTTAAGCTCAAAATGAGCAAGCGTGTGATGATTGAAGACCTTCTCTCACAAGAGATGACTCTCCAGCAAATGACAATGGAAGATCTCCGATTTCTTTTCAGCTAATGAAAAAATTTATGGATGAATAAGGCGAAAAAAGGTCACGGCACGGAATTTGCAACTTCTTCCTATCTACTATTTATAAGGAGGTGGACGATGAAAAAGACAGAACTCGTCAATAAAGTAGCTCAGTTAGAATCTATCAACGACTTCTTACTAACCGAATTGGGATATGTAGATCATTTAATGAGGATGGTAGGGTTTGCGGGCGGACTTGAAACAGTCAAGCAAACAGCCCAGGAACTTTATGAAATAGAGAAGCGCAGCCAATCTTATGATGATTAAAGGTTATAAATACTTTTCTAATGCATACAGAGCGATGGATCTGGCTGCCTTTTCGCTCCCGGGATTACACCCTAAGAGTCTATTGCAGTGCAGATGAATGAAAAGATCTAGGCAATCCAAATGATTAGTAAACTTTTCTACAGACATTTTAATTTGTGCGCTGAATTTCTCCAACTCTGAAAAATGTTGTGGGAGGCCTAGATTACTTAATAGCATAGCGGAAAGCTGAGCCGTATAGTCGAATTCCTTATTCCCTTTGAGGAGATGAATCGAACTCTTGCCTAAAAACTTAATGACAGAAGTAAGATCAAGGTTTAGATTTCTTAATATGGCAACGATATTTAAAGCAGCTAAACATTCAATAGATAGCCCTATATAGCCTTCCTGCACCTCATTGAGGATTCTGCAGCAATATCTGCTGTCTTGAAAGAACAATTCTTGGGCAGCGTCATAGAGTTGAAAACCACCAAATTTTTCACTATCAAACTCGTAATCATGTGTGGTAAACTTTCTTACTTTACCCAGTTCCATTAAAGTTTGCATCCAGTGAGATAACTTCCTAGAGACATCTGTATAAAGAATTTCTGGTTGTCCCTGAAGTCTTAGCCGAATATGAGGATTCTCTCCCTCAACTTTTTCATAAAACCATTTACTGATTTGACCGCTTGTATAAAGCGTATCCACACATTCATTGAGATAAAGAGCAATAAATTCTTGATCCGATAACTTATTAAGAAAAATCCTCAACTCCAACCACTGTTGCACATTCAAAAAAGGAACATTTTCTTTTTTGGAAACCATGTCAATAGCCTGGAACGAGAGAGGGTTGCCTTGAGATAAATCTGAATTGCCTTTTAGATTTTCCGAATGGCTATCCAACAAAAATTTAACTGTAGCGGCCCTTTTCAACATTTCCTCTATGCAGGGAAACTTACCTTCCGAAGGAATCATTTTATCGATATACTGAGAAAGACTATGATTGGAATTTTCAAGTTTAAAGGTTTCTTTAGAAAGAAATGTTTTGGCTATCTCTGCAATGCAAATCTTTAATTTCTCGATATCATTTTCACAAGCCAGCAACCTCTCCTTAAAACTTGAAAAAAGAACAAGGTTTTGACTCAAAATTTTCTTTAAGTCTAAAGAAGAAGGGGGTTGCATCGTTGCCTTCTTAATATCGCCTGCATTTTCGTAGATAGAAGGTTGAAAAAGAGATTTTGAAACGACGTCTAAGAAAGATTTTTGCTCTGATAAATTCTCTTCTTTTTCGTCTGAAAAAATTGCATGTTGGAGAGCTGAAAGCGGATCATTTCTTTCAAATGTGGGAGTTAACATACAGACAACCTTCTCATCTTTAAAATTCCTTAAAGTTTATCACACCTAATCTTTATACAAAAAAGGGATAAAGTCAAATTTTAAATGAGAAAAGTTGCTATAAAGTTTGATCGATCTGGCATTTAGACTTCTTTCGAAAATTAGAACCCAGGGTTTTCTTATTATTATATTATATGAAAAATCCCTGGGGTATTAGAAAATAGATGGTATTATTATGACTTAGCATTGATGAATATTATAAGACTTAGGGAACGAGAGATCATATTCCGTTAAATCCACTCTAACCTTATTATCATTAGGATCACCTAACAAACCAGACAAGCTGAACTCCCCGTCTCCACGATGACTTCATTTGACTATTTTGTCATTTGATTTGGCCCCATTAAACGCTATAATTGTAAAACTCTCATAAAGATCGGATGAAAATTAAATTAAATTTATATTTATCCTCTAAGTGATATCCTAAGCGTGTTTTTTTATGATTTTATTTTTTTCAATTTTCCAAACTGTTGTTTTCACCTTCGCCATTTTCAAGCATTTCGATGGCCACCTCTTTAGCCGATACAAGACCCCGAGGAAATCCCACAGATTTTAGCAACTCATCCACATACATCAGCTCTGACTCTAGTTGGTCTTGTACAAACTCTAGATAGGCTATCTTTTTTGCTAACTTAGCCTTATTCATATAGGCTCCTTTGTTAATGTGGTAAGGAAGAGCAAAAAACATGCCAAATCCTTGAAAAAAATTATTTTGATGCTGTAGGCTGTATTTATGATCACCCACTATAAAGAATACTATTGGAAAAACGGGAAGCCGTACGGACGCCAAATCGTTGATCCCTCATCCATTCAATCTTTTAGAATTATTGTAGATCCCTACTTTAAAAGATTTTCTCTAGAAAAATACGCCAGAGGGAAATTTGAAAAAATTATCTATGACTCGGTTTTGCTAGATTTTCGCCACCTGACCCCTCTCCATCAAACAGCCTGGCAGAAAGAAGTCATTGAAGAATCAGAACAAGAACAACACTGCATCTTAAGGAATCAAGACGATCGCGCCATCCTTGTTGAAAAAACTATCTTCATGAATCAACGATGCCAGGTTTGCTGCCTCTATTCGATTCACGGTCTCCTACTCTCTTTCCATCAAATTTTTTATCAAGACTGGGGGCACCCTTTTAATGGTGTCGTTTTTTTTGACACAGAACGCAATCCTGTGATGATAAAAAAATATGCATTTGACCCTGAAACAGATGCCTTTTCTTCTCTTCTTTCTGAGGAGTGGGATATGAGCCAAAAACCAGTTATTCCATCGGAGCTCATCCATAATAAGCATCTTGAACCATTTTCTTTCACCAGGCTTTTGAAATTCAAGATGTCTCATAAATTCGAGGGGAAATTTGCTTTTTAAAGCTCACTATGGCACAATAACCTGACCTAACCCCATTACCACATTTTTTTAATGAACAAACTCCCTTTTAGAGATCATCACATTCTAGTTTTATTGAATGCCTATGATCAACAAAATCTTCCCTTAGATCTTTTCATCAGCCACTATTTCAAGGGACATCCTGCTCTTGGATCCAAAGATCGAGGCTATCTCGCTGATACAATCTATGCGCTTATTCGTTGGAAATCCCTACTAGATTTTCTCTCCGTTCCCCCTTATACATGGGAACAACGGCTAGAAAAATATTCCACACTCGATACTAAAGAAATTCAAAAACAAACAGAGATTCCACTCGCTGCACGTCTCAGTTTTCCTTTCCACCTTATCGATTGGTTAACCAAAGATTATGGTGAGGAAAAAGCAATACAACTCTGCTTAGCAAGTAATCATCCTGCTCCAACAATGATTAGGGTTAATCCCCTTAAAATTTCTAGAGAAGAGCTTTTAAACCGTTGGTCTTCTCTATATGACATTTCTCCAGCTAAATATGCCGAATTAGGGATCCAGTTTCATAAAAAAATTTCCTTCTTTGGCTTAACAGAATTCAAAGAGGGATTTTTTGAAGTACAGGATGAGGGAAGTCAACTGCTTGCTAACCTTATAGAACCAAATTCTGGAGACCTTATTCTCGACTACTGCGCAGGTTCAGGAGGAAAAACTTTGGCTTTCGCTCATAAAATGCAACAAAAAGGTCAGGTTTTTCTTCACGACATCAGACCCTATTCTCTCCAAGAGGCAAGACGTCGCCTAAAAAGAGCAGGGATTCAAAATGCTCAGTTTCTTCAATCTGAAAGCCCTCAACTCAATAAAATCAAAAAAAAAATGAATTGGGTTATTCTTGATGTCCCCTGCTCAGGAACGGGAACGCTAAGGCGGAATCCAGATATGAAGTGGAAAATAAATGAGGATATGCTTACGAGGTTGAAAGGACAGCAAAGGATGATCTTTGAAAAAGGCTTAAGCTTCCTTCGTCCCGATGGACGGATCGTGTATGGAACATGCAGCATCCTGAAAAGAGAAAACGAAGAGCAGATCGACCACTTTATGAGCACGTACAACCTAGAGATTGAAGGTCAGCCTTTCCAAACATTTCCAGCCCCAGGGGAAATGGATGGATTTTTTGGAGTTGTTCTTAAAAGAAAGTAGCTCTATCATACAAAACAGCAATAAAATCTCTCAAAGAAAAACTTTATCATGAAAAAATTTTTATTTTATCTAGCTGCTTTTTCTCTCTCTCATTCCAGTTTAATGGCCTTTAAAACAAATTCAATGAAACTCAGTCAAGCTAGCGACCCTAAGATTGCCGTAAACAATCGAATCTTAGCACGCATCAATGGAAAAAGCATCTCTGCCTACGATGTCATGAAAAAAATGGATATGGATTTCTTTCGTCAATATCCTCAATACGTCTCCTCTATTGAAGCGCGTTACCAATACTATCAGTTCAGTTGGAAACCTGTACTCGATGAGTTAATCAACAAAGAACTCATCCTAGCTGATGCTCAAGAGAATAAAGTTGAGGTTTCTAATGGAGATGTCCGTCAAGAAATGGAATCTTTATTTGGACCTAATGTCATTGCTAACCTAGATAAACTCAATATAAATTTTGATGAAGGCTTTAAAATTGTCCAGGGCGATATCATTATTCGTAAAATGATTGGGGGTCGTGTCAATACCAAAGCATTGAGAGCTGTCACCCCTGTAAAGGTTAAAAAGGCCTATGAAGAATATATTAAAAACGAAGAGAATTCTCGACTATCCATATGGGATTATGCTGTCGTCACAATTAAAGATCGAGACCTTGATAAATCAGAGGTGCTTTCAAAAAAAATCTACCAAATGCTTATGCATGGAACCTCTTTAGATAAGCTTGTCCAAGAAGCAAAAGAGAATAAGTTGATAGGAAGAAAAGCAAAGTTAACAGTGTCAAATACAATTCGGAATAATGAAAAAGAACTCTCTTCGGCCTATAAAAATGTTTTGACCGATCTAGAACCAGGAATGTATAGTCAGCCTTTTCCTCATAAAAGCCGAGCGGACCACACAACAGTTTACCGCATCGTTTTTCTTAAAGAAAAAATTCCTGGCGGGTTTCCTCCTTTCAAAGAAATCGAAAATACACTTAAGGAGCAAATGCTAAACGAAATCGCAGAACGAGAAACGGAGGCCTATATCACGCGTTTAAGACACCACTACCACTTTAAGGATGAAGAGCTTGAGTCGATGGTTCCTGCTGGCTATCAACCTTTTGAGCAGCGCTAATCCAGCAGCATGCCGATTTATAAACCTACAGAACTTAGAAAATTTCTAGATGAGCTTGGGTTACGCCCAAAAAAAGGTTTATCCCAAAACTTTCTGATCGATGGGAATATTATTCGAAAAATAGCAGCTTTAACAGTAGTTCAAGACGAGGTGATCCTAGAAGTAGGCCCAGGACCTGGCTCGTTAACGGAAATTCTACTTGAAAAAGGGGCCACTGTAATAGCTGTAGAAATGGATACGATTCTCGGAGAAGCTCTCAATCGTCTTCAGACGGAGCCACCTCGACTGACTGTCCATTTAGCTGATATTCTCAAATTCCCTTTTGAAAAAGAGCTCACTCCCTTCTTAAAAAACGGAAAAAAAGCCAAGCTTATTGCCAATCTTCCCTACCATCTGACGACTCCTATTCTTGCAAAATTTCTTCCTCGAGTGGATCTTTTTTCATCCATTACGGTTATGGTTCAAGAGGAAGTGGCTCGACGATTAACGGGCCAACCCGGAACCGAAAATTATAGTTGCTTTACCCTCTTCGTTAACTTTTATTCTCGTCCTCACTATGCCTTCACTGTCACTCGGCATTGTTTCTATCCACCCCCTAAAGTCGACTCAGCCGTCATCCATTTTGAATTAAAAGAAGCTCCAAAAATCGATCATCCTGAGCTTTTTTTTACTCTTACTCGAACTGCTTTTAATCAAAGACGAAAAATGTTGCGGGTTGCATTAAAGAATTTGTACCCTACCGCCGCTGTTTCCGCTGCTCTGGAGTTTATAGGAATTGATCCCACCATTAGAGCTGAAATGCTTTCTTTAGAAGATTTTATTCAGCTCTATCAACGCTTAAAAATCGATCCAATAAGCACCGAGATCAATAGACCGTAATCTGCCCTTGCCCTTGCCCTTGCCCTTGCCCTTGCCCTTGCCCTTGCCCTTGCCTTTGACTTTGACTTTAGAGCTGGTAGAGGGATTTTGAAAGAAGTCTATTGTAGCGTAGACTTTAGAGGGAGTTGCAAAACTCCCTCTTTAGTTTACGCTATATTTAGGCAAGGGCAAGGGCAAGGGCAAGGGCAAGGG
>JBEPVL010000019.1:0-45399 GCA_041691035.1 Chlamydiota bacterium | reverse complement strand
GTGCTCTAGAAATTGGGCTGTATTATGAATTTATTTTTTGGAAATGGTATTACTCCATCGTGGAAATGGAGTAGATGAGGAAATGGTTGCCATTGATACTCAAGTTCGAAAAATTTTTACAGGAATTGTGAAACAAGAAACCAATCGTGATGTGGCTAAAGAACAAATACATGAAACTCTTGCAAAATTCTTATCTGGATTGACCGAGAATCAAAAAACATGGGTTAAGATCCATTCTGTCTTAACTGAAGAACTGATAAAAAGATTTAATTCTCCATGGGGTCACTTTTACTTTCCTTATGAACCTTCTACCGCTTTGAGACATATTACAATTCCTATATTAGTGCTGAATGGAGACCTTGATCAAGTGGTATCGCCAAAACAAAACCTTCCTTTCATCGATGAGGCGCTCAAGGAAGCTGGCAATAAAGACTATACAATCATTGAGTTGCCCAAACTCAATCATGCGTTCCAAACATGCGAGATAGGATCATGGGATGAGTATGAACAAACTGAAGAAACAATAGCGCCTTCAGCACTTAATATCATGACAGATTGGATTTTGGAAAGAACGACAAAAATAAATGATAGAAGGTAAAAATCCTTAACGTGCTTTATAATCCAAATCCCGAAGAATACCACCAAACTGGAAAAAAAATTTCGTATAGGCAAAAAAAGTTTCATTAATTCAGCTCATTTGCTTATTGCAAAAATGTAACTGTGATTAAGAGGGGGCGGTTTTCGTGATTCAGATCAGTCGGTTTTGTTTACAAAAAAAATGAAATCACAGGAGAGACTGTGAGTGACGATGGTCGATTTTGTTTACACCTGTTTACAAGAACTTCGCCATCCACCCTATTTTCGACTCCACATCGTAATAAGAGATGTTTTTCATATAATAAAAAAAAAGATTCAAAAAAAAATAACTCATGTGAATCAGGAAGGTCGATTTTGTTTACACAGGTTTACAAACCTTTTTCTCTATTCAAAAACCGTTCGTTAATAAGTCTAAGAAATCTATTCATGCTCTAATGAGCAATGTTTTTTTCACTTTTATGATATAAAAAAATATCACTATTTTCCCAGGCTGCAGAATGAGTTGCATTTCAATACTGTGAGTGAAGAGGGTCGATTTTGTTTACACTGTTTACAAGATACCATTTTTATTTGAGAGGACATTGTCCTATCATCTAAATTCAGCTTTCTGATCCTTACACCAGCAATACCAAAGCGGTTTGGGGTCTTTGCCGTCATGATCAATAATTTGCTAGTTGAGTACCTAAAAGGTTTGCATTAAATTTTTTGTTTTTCTTCAAATAGGTTAGTCACATATTCAGAAAGGTTAGCCTCTCCTTGGTTTTTTCCGAGACTAAAGGGTAGTCACTGACCTTTTCAAAAATAATATGTTGACTTATTTCTAAATTGAAGCTTTTAAGCAAACATTGCAACTGATGAGAAAGAAGCAGTTTTGATAAAAGAAATGCTTTAGACAAGTTATTGTTATTCCAAGTGTTTTTTTTTGCTCTCGGAGCGAAGCGGGAGAGAGCCTGTTTACTGCGAAGCTGTAAACATTTTATATTCTAGTTGAATATAATTAGGTTTGTTTACTTAAGGTTAAGTCTAACAAAATCAATGACTTATAAAACAGTCTGGGATTGAGAAGGGGCGGTCTCGTGAACGAGAGGGGGCGGTATTGAGATTGAGGACGGGCGATCCTGTTTACAAATAGGATATTTTAAGTGCATAAGAAGGGTCGATTTTGTTTACACTGTTTACAAGAATTAACCCTTTTTTTGAATATCAATTTCTTCCTAAGCTTCTAGTGTTTAAAAGCATAAAATTGAATATTCC
The DNA here is from genome assembly GCA_041691035.1 of Chlamydiota bacterium. Lineage (GTDB taxonomy): Bacteria > Chlamydiota > Chlamydiia > Chlamydiales > Parachlamydiaceae > JBEPVL01. The sequence continues at coordinate 43,548 of JBEPVL010000019.1, read as the reverse complement.
ATTGTGATTCAGGTAGGTCGATTTTGTTTACGAAAATTTATCAGCAAATGCCCTCACTTTGTCAGAGACTTCTTTTGTAATGTGCCTCTTTTCATTTAGGAGAAAACTGACCATTTGTCCAGTGATACCAAGATGATTGCCAAATTGTCTAACGTTAAGTTTGGATTTTTTGTATATTTCCTTAAATTCTTCAATGCCAAGGATTTTATCTTCTTTTTTCTCCAGTGCTGGTATTTCTCTATTTGCTTGTACGAGTCTTAATTCTTGCCCTAACCACTCAGGTGGGGTAAGTGTAAGCGAGCAACTAAATGGATCTGCACATTCAGAAGGCAAAAACTTTTCTCCTGTATGAGACCAGTCTCCTAAGTATCCATGCTCTTTCATATAGCTAAGCTCGGACTCTAGAGATCTAAGGTCTCTCATCTTATATCTTCCTGATGGATCTAAATCGCACCAGTCCATCAAACTGCGAATGGATATTTTTTGTTGAGGATTCATTCTCCAGAAGATGGCCAGTAATGGGGTTAGATAAATCGTTAGAGGATGCTCGCGATGGTTCTCTTGAGCAATTTTCTTTAGAAGTTTGGTGTATTTGGCTGACTGTCCATCTTTTGGTTCAAATGCGTTTTTATACCAAAAATCAGTTGCTCTTAGCTTGATTTTTTCATCGATGATAACCTTATCGAATATCTCCTGTCTAAATCCATCGATGCTAAAAAGGCGTTCTCCCTGAATGACCTCTTTTTTCCCCTCTTTTTTTCTGGCCGTGATAAAAAGGCTCTGAAAGACCCTGATAATTTCGCTGGCAGTCTTCTTTAATTCATGGTCATAGGTGCCATTAGCTTTTTTTCTATGGCCTAGTCTTGCTAAATGATCATTTACACTCCAAATAAAGTGACCTTTTCTAAAATTTTCTTCGAGGCCAATTAAAAAGCCTAGAAGATGTCGGAGCCCTTCAGCACCAAATGTGCGCTTGATATAAAGGGCTAAGCTAACCTCTCTAAAGTGAATGTCAGATTTGAAAAGTGAAATGTCAATTTCAGCCTGTGCTTCTACTTTTGGATTATCGCTTACGACTGCAATATATTTTTCTTCGATCGTTTCCCGGCCATTCAAATAGGAAGTACTTTTTTCGACTTTTAATATTGAAGATAAGAATTCTTCAGCTTCTTTTTGCTCTATCGCAGTCCATTCGGAATGAGGCTTGCTTAATAGCCTTCTTGGAATCATATCTGGCTTTCCGGCAAACATAGCAAGCAATGTAAACATGAGAGCATGCGATGGAAGAGCAAATGTGTCTTTATTTGACGATTGGTCGATAATATTCTGAATAGCTTCTTCGATAAGAGAGCGTTGAGCAGTAGGACCCATTTCATTCAGAATGTTTTTCAAAGAGACAAGCTGATTGGGAGAAAAGCTTTGTATAGGTGATATGGCGGATTCCCACTCTTGTTTTTCTGATGACTTGATTTTGAGCGACATGCCAAGCAATTGCATATCTTCAACAGAGTCTAAAATTTCAACGGTTTTTCCCGTTTTCTTATCAACAACATGGAGTTGATAGCTTGTTTCCACATCCTTTGGAGGGATGATGAGCTCACCAACAAGAGGAATTGAAGGCTTTTTTGTTTTTTTTGATTTAGGTTTTTCTTTGGTTGTGTTCATATCGCTCATTTTTTCTCTTTTAGTGTAGACAAGGGCCTGTCAAATACCAAAGAGATGGTTTGATTGGAGGGGCCATTGCGATTTTTAAGAACAACAAGATCGAAATCTACAGTTCGAGCCGTGAGGGATTCTCCCTTGCTGTCTGATTTTTCTTTAGCGTCATTCCAGATACCTAAAACAAGCTTAGCATCGTTTTCAATATCCCCAGCTTCGCGCAAATTATCGAGTCGTAAAACTTCTTGCTTGGTGTTTCCCCTTCCAAATTGTGCTCCAAGAATAATGGGAACTGAATTGAATTTTGCTGTTTCCAGAATTGTTTCAGAGATTTTTTGCAGTTCTAGCTGTCTTGTAGAGGATCTTCCTTTGAATTTTATTTTTTGAATATAATCAATGAAGATTGCCCCCATTTTTCCACGTTCTTTCAAACTGGCGATGACTTTGCTTAGGTCATCCACAAAATAAGGAAAATCACTGACAACCAATCTATGGCTTTCAGTCAGGGATTGAAGAAGAGCAACTCCTTCATTGATCTTAGGATTTTTTGTAAAACCCCCTCTCAGATATCCTTCTAGGTTGCCAAGGTTATTTGCATCATTGATGAATTCCCCTGTTAAAATATTCAGAACTTTTAAAAGAATTTGATTTTTAGGTTCTTCGTAAGAGAAAAAGTAAAATTCTCTATCTGGGTAAAGCTTGACCATATTGACGAAAAAATTAAGCAATGCGGTTGTTTTTCCATGCGAAGGCCTTCCCGCAATAATAGTGATGGCTTCTTGAGGGATTTGAATGGTTGCATCAAGCGATTTGTATCCGGTTTTCAGCCCTTCTTGAATAGTGGATAAGTCTTGCTTTAAGTTTTCTACAGTATAGGGCTTAAGCAGAAAGTCATCTTTTTTATGCTCTTTTTTTACTTGAGAAAGAATCTGCTCGGCTTTCTTTATTTCTCCGAGTGAAATGAGCTTTTGAGCCTCTGCAAGTGATTTTTTGTAATTTTCTTCTTCATCTTTCTTGTTTTGCTCTTTTAGAGATTTAGCCATAATGTCATCAATTTCATTAGGACTAAGATTGAAAACTGCTTCCATTTCTTGCTTGAAGATACTCTTGTCTAAAGCATCTTCAATTTTAACATATTCTTTGGATGCTCTTCCTAATGCAGAATAACGACCCATGTCTGTGTTTAGGTCGTCTTTATAAGCAAGATAGGAAGGAAGCCATCTTGCTCGTGATTGAGCTTTTTCTTGGATCAATTTTTTAAATGCGTCATGACCATTGGCTTTGACGTATTCATCCGGATCCTTAAACGGACTGAGCAGATGAGGAGGAAGAATAAATGCTTTGATTCCATTTGCTTCCAAAATGTCTGAGGCTTTTTTAGTCTTCTCAATAGATCCGATTTCCCCTTTGCTGTCCCTAGAATCATTGTCAAAAATAATGACAACACTTTCTATTTCGTAAATTTTTAAACTTTCAAGGTGCTTAGAAGATAAATCCCCTTGACCTGTAGCAACAATGTTTTGAATTCCAAGGCTAGGGAGATAGGCTGCATCTGGAAGTCCTTCGACGAGAAGAAGTTGGCTTTCGCGTTTGCATTTATAAATGTTGAAGAGATCGTCTTTTTTTAGACCTGCCGTATAGCTCCATCTATAAAGTTTTCCATCGGAATCTGGAACTCCTTCTTTGATAGTTGCTCTTTTTGCAAAGCCTAATATTTTTCCGAACTTGTCTCTATAAGGAAGCGCTGCTCTAAAAAGATCTCCGCCTGCGCCATTGAGTTTAATTTCGCTTATTTCGTGATGTCTTTCTGGTGGGAGCTGGGATCTTAGGTGCTCTCTGATTTGCGCGTCCTTGGGCCAATAAATCCATTCTGTCGTCAGAAGTTTAGCAGCATCATACCCTCTTGCTTCAGTCAGATATTGAAATGCTTCTTTTCCTTCTTTCTTCGCGAGCATGGTTTTCCCATATTCGAAGACCAATTCATACAGGTTGGCGAGAGCGTAAGATTTTTTAGTCTCAGGAGCAACGGGATTATGTTTATGCAGCTCATCTAGTAAATCACAGCGAAATGTTTCAGCTAGATATTTGCATGCATCCACATAGCCAAAGCCTTTTTCCCTTTGGACAAGTTCTATTACATCAAAGGATTCATTACAGCTAAAGCAATGAAATTGACTCCATCCAGAACCTAATCTGAAGCATTGACCGGTTTTTGACTCATGCCCTGAAATGCATTTTCCAACCAAATAACCGCCAACGCGTTTGAGATTTAATTTATGATGGAGGTCTAGATGTTCAGCTACCTCCTCAATGCGTATAGAGGCTTTTAGTTTTTCTTTTACCAAATTGTCAATCATGCTCAGTCCCCGTCAGACTTCTCTCAAAGCCAACTATTTCTCTGTTTATTGTGTTTGTTGTTCTTCTTCCATTTTGATGAGCCACTGAATGGCCTCGCAGATCATTTCAGATTTTTCTGTCTTACGTCCCTGCAGCATCCGATTTGCATAAAGATCATTAAAAGCTTTATAAATGTCTTCGGTCAAATTAAAGGTCATTTTATAGGTCGGAATTTTTTGTATTTGCTGCTTTGTTGTTGGAAATATGGTAGTTTGGCGGGATGTTTGAGTTTCTTGTTTAACATCCGGATTAGTTTCCAGCTTTCCATTTTGTTGGATTGTTGTGTGGCCAGCTTTGTTGTTAGGCGCTTGGCTTACTTCCTGGAAAGATGGACTTCCGGTTGGGTGGGAGTCTGGCTTGTTTTTTAGTTGGTTTGCTGGCTGGATTGTTTGTTTGCTTTCTGGTTTCCCTTCTTTCTGGTTGTCCATCTTCCCAACCGCTTGATTATCATACATTTCATCTATTGATAACTTAGCTTTTTTCTTGATTTCACTAATTCCTGACATATGCACCTAACCTTTCCATTAGTTCGTTTGTAAAATCATGGTAAGCCTTAGCGCTTGAACAATTGGGATCGAAATCGAAAATTGCTTTAGCTGCTTCTTGTGATTCTTTCAATTTCACGTTTTCAGGAATTCGTGTATTGAAGACTTTTTCTCCGAATAGATCATTAATGGCGTCATATATTCTTTTGGAATGATTAGTAGACATTTTGAAGAAAGTGAATAAGACTCCTAGAATTTCAGCGCGATGATTGACCAATTGACCGACTTTCTTATTAGTTCGGTTGATGGTATCCATGAAATTCTGCATTCCAGCTAAGTTGAAGTAGTCCAGCCCAACAGGCAATATAATATAATCAGCTGCCAATACAGCATTTGTAAGAAGAGTACCAAACGTAGGGGAGGTATCAATGATTATATAATCATAGGTGAGATCGACTAGTTTTGAACGAAGAGCGAATTCTTTAGCTTGAATTTGAGCTAGTTTGACATCTGCTACGGCTAAAGATACATCGGAAGGGAGAATGTGAAGACCTTCTATATAGGTGTCTTGCACGATATCTTTGACTTCGCATTCTTCTTGGCAAAGCAATTCAGCAATCGTTTGACGATTCTCTGTTTTGATTCCGAGGCCTATTGTGGAGTTGCCTTGCGGGTCTAAGTCTATCAATAAGACTTTCTTGCCAGCATAAGCTAAACCAGCCGCAAGGTTGATGCTAGAGGTCGTTTTCCCGCATCCTCCTTTTTGATTGGAGATGGCTATTTTGAACATTGATTGAGTCCTTGGGTTAAATGAGTCCGTAAGCCACCAATCTAATCCAGTTGCCTATTTAAGTAAACAGTGAATTGATGATTTACTGGAATCAATGATACTGCTAAGATGAGGAGCATCTCAATAATGGTGATAGCAAATCGATACAAGAAGAAGGTAAGAAATGGCTAAAAAACCTGTTAAAGAATTGCCTGAGAAGCCGAAAAGGGCGCGAATTACTTTGGAATGTTCCCCAGAAACGAGAAAAGCAATCCGGATTAGGGCAGCACAAAATGATAAAAGTATGAACGATTTCATTCTCTCTATAGTGATAGAAAAAATGGAAAAAAGTGAATAAATGGGTAGTACTGCTGTCAAAGAAGGTCGTTTCAGAATATGGATAATGAGCAGTTAATGATAGATGACGTACTCGTGCGTCGTTTGGTCGCCAATCAGTTTCCTCAATGGAAAAATCTCTCTGTAAGACCGGTCGCGCATCAAGGGTGGGACAATAGAACCTTTCATCTTGGCGAGGACATGCTTGTGCGCATGCCGAGTGCCGCAGACTATGCTGTGCAGGTTGAAAAAGAATATAAATGGTTGCCAAAATTGGCACCTTTGCTGCCCCTTCCTATTCCAGTCCCTATAACAATTGGAGAGCCTGCTGAAGGCTACCCATGGAGGTGGTCGATCAACCGGTGGCTTCAAGGTAATGTTGCTTCTTCTGCGCCCATAACGGATTTGAGTGACTTCGCGATCCAACTCGCGAAATTTCTTATCGCTTTGCAGCGCATCGATATAACTGATGGACCTCTGGCTGGATCTCATAGCTTTTATCGTGGTGGATCACTAACAACTTACGATTCTGAGACAAGGCATGCGCTAGCCTTCCTGAAGGGAAAGATCGATGTCGACACTGCGTCTGAGGTTTGGGAAGAGGCGCTTGCTACAACTTGGAAAGGTTTTCCTGTGTGGGTTCATGGTGACCTTAGCGCGGGCAATCTATTGGTGCAAGAAGGACGGTTGAGTGCTGTCATCGATTTCGGACAGCTGGTAGTCGGAGATCCCGCCTGCGATCTAGCTATTGCTTGGACGCTGTTTAAAGGCGAAAGCCGGAAAGCCTTTCGAGCAATGCTTCCTCTCGACGCCGGTACATGGGCTCGAGGTCGTGCTTGGACATTATGGAAGTTTTTGATTGTTGCAGCGGGCCTCACGGACTGGAATGCCCTTGAAGCCACACAACCCTGGCGCATCATTGATGAAGTGCTTGCTGATTACAGAGACAACAAGGACTGAGCTGCATGGTGGGCGTTTTGCAACGCATACGTAAGATGACTAATGGAATTTAGTATAAACAACATGAAGTAATCAGTTAAATCGTTATTTAGAAATTTCCAAAAAAATTGACTTCAATACGAAAAATATTTCCTTGAGAATTAGAATGGACATCCATCCATTCGGAAAAATGGGAAATAATGAATAAATCCATCTGGCTGGATGTCCACCTAACCAGCTGGATGGATTTCCAGAAATAAAATAATCCAAATTAATGGAAATCTGTTACTCCAGGACGACAAGGTTGGGTGGTTGTCTGGTTTTATGGATGTCCAGTTCTCTGGTTTGTTGGTAGGGTGGCTGGTTTAAAAGATTTCCAGATGGTTGGTTGGTATTCTGGTAATCCATCTATATGTTTAACTGGAATACCAGAAACCCAACCTTAAAAATATAAGCGGTTTAATTTATAATTACCAATTTTGTTACGCTTGGCTAAGGATTCACCTGTTTTTTTCTTACATCTTTAAATCAAACAACGGTTCAGTCTATTTATTCGAGATGAGCACGCATATTAAAATGTGCTGCATTTCTGGATGGATAGGTGGTTGTCTGGTTTTCCAGCTTTATGGTTGGTTTCCCAACCATTGATTATGCATCGAACTTCGATTCCAATTCTACCAGTCAATATTCACCGCTTCTGTGACTCATAGTGAAGCAGCATCGCATTGTTAAATGCAGATTCCAGAGCAACTTCTACCTCCGCCACTTCACTCAACAATCAAAGCAGAAATCGTTCTAGTCAAAGATTTGATCAGAAATGTTCAATGATGATTATTTTACCAGCAGCGCCTGTACCGCCTGCTCCTGAATTGGCTTGCGAAGATATCCCTCCACCTCCACCACTACCGGCACCACCAGGGAAACCTCCATTTCCGCCAGTTCCTCCTGTCGTTCCAGCTTTTGCTCCGCCGCCGCCTCCACCACCAGTACCACCACTAACTAAACCTCCGGTTGTAAGAGCAGAATTTCCATTACCACCGTTTAGGGTTCCTGTTTCTATTCCTCCTGACCCACCGGTTATCTTCACAATAGAATTTGCATTTGTAATATTGCCGCCGGATCCCCCAGATCTTGCAGTGCCCGTATCTCCGCCACCACCACCGCCTCCTCCAGTAGGTAATATATTACCTACTACTGCTTGTACGCTAGTTGATGAAGCTATAGTTCCACCAGTACCCGTGCTAGCAGCAATCGAAGGAGCAAATTCAGTGTATAAATTACCACCGGAAGAGGCAGAAGTGTTAGTAGTTGTCCCTGCATTTCCAGGATTTCCACCAGCACTTATCAAATTTCCAAATGTTGTGTTATTCCCCGATGTTCCAGCATTACCGTTTGTGTTATCTGTGGTTTGTGCTACACCACCATTTGCAGAGGCTCCCACTGAATATGATTCGGTATCACCAAAAAAAGAAGCAGGAATCGTATAGTATCCTGCTCCTCCAGAACCTCCCCCTCCCCCACCTGAAGATACTGTAGATGATCCTTTTCTCCCAGAACCACCGCCAGCGCCTCCACCCCATAAAAATACTTCAACCCACTGAGTACGAGAGTCCTTAGTCCATGTTCCAGAAGAAGTAAAGGTAGAGACTTTAGTTGAACCATTTATACTATTGCGTAAAACCATATTTACTCCTTTTTAGAAGTGCTCAATGACTATTATTTTACCTGCGGATCCTGTACCACCTGCTCCTGAATTGGCTTGCGCGGATAATCCCCCGCCTCCTCCACCACCAGCTCCTCCAGGAGTACCTCCGTTTCCTCCAGTCCCTCCTGTCGCTCCAGCTTTTGCTCCGCCGCCACCACCGCCAGCAGAACCACCACAAATTAATCCACCGCTAGTCGCAGAAGGATTCCCATTACCTCCATTTATCGTGCCAGTTTCTATACCTGCTGTTCCACCGGCTACATAAGTAACACCATTTGAATTAGTAATTGCACCACCAGCTCCTCCAGATCTTGCAGTAACAGTATCGCCCCCGCCTCCACCGCCACCTCCTGTAGGTGAAAAAGTAATTACTGCTGCTGTTGTATCTCCTGCGGTATTTCTTCCAGCACCACCAGGATTAGTTACAACGGAGGAAATAGCATATGAAGTGTTTAATCCTCCACCTACACCATTGATACCTGATGAAGTTCCTCCGCCTTGGCCCGCACCCCCACCAACAGCTATCATATTTCCAAATGTTGTATTACCTCCGGTAGTTCCATTATTACCATTTGTCGCATCTACGGTTTGGGCTACTGCCCCACCAGCGCTAGCTCCAATTGTATAAGACTCTGTGGATCCAAAAAATGAAGAAGGAGCTGCAAAATATCCTGAGCCTCCAGAACCACCGCCGCCACCTCCGGAAGATGAAGTGCTAGTTCCTTTTCTTCCGGAAGCTCCACCACCACCTCCGCCCCATAAAAATACTTCTATCCACTTCGTACGAGAGTCCTTTGTCCATGTTCCAGAACTAGAAGTATAAGTTGTGATCTTAATTGAACCGTTTATAGCATTATTTGTGGCCACAAGTACTCCTTATTCGTTAGAAGGACTCTAACGTTCCTTGTAAATTTACAGATAAAATACTTGCTGCTAACCGTGCTTTAGCTTCGTTATAGGCGGCTTCTCTCTCAGCTTTGCTGGTATCATCCTCAGGAGGTTTCATAATAGAAAGAGGTCTTACATAATCCTGTAAGTTTTCCATCCAGATATCTCCCATTGCAGCTTCCTGAGTTTCTTTTACCACGTAACCTGCTGGCGGTTGCCATTGAGTCACTCCATCCCACATAATGACATTGGTAACCACATTATTTTGATCTATGACTGCATATCTACTGCTCATCAATTTCTCCTTTAAAATATTTCAAACACGAGTTTAAACGACGGTCAAATTTCCGACTGAACTTAGAACTCTCCATGTCGTATTGGCAACTACGCAAAGGCACTCTAAAGCATCTCCAGCGTCTGTCGAGGCTAGGCTTCCACCAACTCCAGCAGTTGTTGCCACGTTACCAAATTTAACTGTTTGGGATGCATTCTGTGCCAATAGCCAACCACCTGCACCATTTCCAGCAATCCTGAAAACTGTTCCTTGGGCTGCTGTGCTTGGGAGAGTCAGGGTGCATAAAGAGGCATTATCAGCAATATAGCCTGTATTAACAGCAATCGCTTGAGAAGTACCTGTAACGTCTACCCAAGAGGTAACCCCACCGCTGCCACCTGATGAAGCGGCCCATTTAACACCTGAAGTTTGAGCTGAGTCGGCTGTTAAAACAAAATTATCCGTCCCGACACTCAAAGGAGTGAATGTGCCTGCTCCTGTGCCAACAAGGATAACTCCTTTCGCAGTATAGTCAGCAAATCCTATCAGAGTATCTGCTGCTCTATTTGGGAATGTATAAACGCCAGCGCCAGCAAATTGGTTAGTGAGAGTAAAATCTCCACTACCATTATGTGTGACTGTTCTTTTGGTGGTACCACCACCAATGCTAAATCCAACCGATAGGTTAGAGATATCTAGGTTGACTGATGAATTGTGAGCCATTTTTCTATCCCTCTTGTTATTTTTTTAAACGAATTTCATGAAAGCTATTCGTTTTTTTTAGAACTCGTCGTTATACGCTTTAATTCAGGTTTGAGTTTGTTAGATGTCTTCTTTGGGGATTCTAATAGTTTGATTTCTTGGGTGATGTATTCTTGACTTTGAGCAATGAGTTGTATCAGAGAGCTTTCGAGGATAAGAAACCTGTTTCTCATTTCTTCTATTGCTTGCTGAAGTGCAAATATGCGATTGACTTCGGTTTGTTGTTGGAGGAGTAACCTTTTAGGGGCGCAGTCTTTAATGACTTTTGGTTGACCCTGTCCATTTTCTTGCCACCAGGATTCCAGATAATTGGGACAATCTTTTTCCGAAGAACATAATTTTGCCTTTACGAAAGGACAATTTTCACCGCATGAAGTGCATTCCATTGAGTTACCTATTTAGTTAAGCTTGTTTTTGGCATAAAATTCCTACTACTGCTAACGGCCTCCAAGAAGCGCCGTGATTGTGTGGTAAACATTGATTGGTATTTACGTCTGTGCTAGCTCCGGCGATTCCTTCCGTTGGAGCTCTTGGACGAGGTGAAGGGTTATCGTTTCGAGTTCCTTTCACGTGAGTAATTTTTGTGTTGTCAGTATCCTTGCCACAGATGATATTGTGAGTATGGTTAGGGATTTGATTGATATTCAAAGCAGCGTCTGACTGTTGCCAAGTTCCTGCTACAGTATTACCTGCAGGGCCATAAAGACCGCCTCGCAAAGCTAAAACACAATCTCCTAAAAAGTTGATAGGTAACCATCCATCTGGTGCCACGTTTTGATAAAACCAACACAATGTTCCTGCTGGTAAACCCACTTGATCAAATCGAATTTGATAATTACTGGAAGCGCGCCTGACCATAAAGAGATCACTTGCTACTGCTTGCCCAGTAGGCAAAGTAGGAAAAAGAGAAATGTCAATTGAACGAACTTTATCAACGGTCACTTGTTTATCGGTTAACCCCTGTCTAATGATGGTTGTATCTCCATCATTGGCAATCGAAGCGACTGGTAAACCTGGAATTTGTACTGACATAAGTCTCCTTTACGCTGTTGGGTAGGTTTTTGTTTGGCCCCAAACGAGAATATCGGTAGCTGCTCCACCGCTTACGATTTGGTTCCCCGCTAAAGTCCCAGCCCCAAGAGTCAATGTATTATTTGAAACAACCGTCAAAGTCGGAGCTAATCCTGTTTTTTTTGCTCCAATGGCAAAGATGTAACGAGTGGGATTTGCAATATCGACGGCAGTTAGAGTGATTAAAACGTTGTCATAAGGGAAAAGACCTATCCCATTTCCATCTGTCAAAACAGCTTGTTCTTCTTGCTGTTTTAAGAAAGAAAGCCATCGATAGGTGTATCTGGATAACCAGTTAAACCAATTGCGAGGAGGAAATTCTAAGCGAGCCCAACCTTCCAATTTCTTTTCAGTAGGCGGTTCAAGCACGTTGTTTTGTCCAGATATTGGATCTACGACATCATTTTCAGCCCATTCAGGTAAGATTGAAGGTTTGAGTACCATTATTAACTCCTTAAGGTGTTGGCGGCTGCGAGCCGTTATACATGATGACTTCGGTTAATTGACCTGCCCCGGTGGTGTCAATTGGAGTTCCAAATTCGGCAAATCCTCCTCCGAAATCTGGATTAGTCACCCTGCCAGCTTGAACAGCCAGAAGATCGCCTGTGTCTATTTCTAAATTTACTAAATCAAATGGATCAGCTTCGTTAGGTGCGACAAGTAGTAGATCCACGATGGGGTCACCGCTAAATACAAAAGGAAGCGGAACGCCATAAGTTGCAGTAATTGGAGTGTATTGAACGCCTGCTGGACTGACAGATTGAATAGCAGTAACGAGTTGTTCAGGAGGAACTGGGAAAACCAATCCATCGGTAGACATTTGAAAAGCAGCTGGATAATATTCATGATAACGGATCTGATTCGCTTTAGTGAGAAATTGGAGAACGGTAATCACTTCTTCAGGCGTGCCGTTTGCCTTATTTATAAATATTTGAAATTTCAATCGTTCTCTGTAATCTTCATCGGATTCATCAGGTAAACGAGCGAGTCCAAGAATTTGACCAATCCCATCAAGCTGATCTCCAATCGACGTTTCCAAAGAACGTTCGAATTTCAAATCCTGATCGACGTTGTCTATTTCTTGCATTGAAGTAACAAAGGCACGAATAAGCCTTTGAAAACGGCTATATTCTCCATCAACAAGGCTTTGCTGAAATTGACCTGCTAAGAGGGCAACAGCTCTTTGAACGTGATTGGTTATTTTAACCATGTTAACCTCTCAAACGGTCGTGTAGACCATTTTGTTGATGCCGGCAAAATGGTCTTTATCATACTGTCACCGTTATTCTTGTTAGATCAAAGATAGCAACTTCGTTTTCTGCGATGTTGATATCTGCTGTACCAAATAGGGGACTATCACCTGGTAAATTTGTGGATGCAATTTGCATCACTCCGCTGGCAATGCCGGGAACATTGAAAATCTGAGCAAGAACACGTTGCAATAGTACGTCTACGCCTATACCTAAGTTAGATCCATATGTATTAATGGCAGCCGCCACTAAATCCTGGCCATTAGGCGGAAACACTTCTTCCGCATATAGAGTTAAGGCAACCGTAACCCAAATGTAGATGGGGGTGGGGCGGCTAAAATTAATGACTTGGAATTCACCTTGTGAGTCGGTGATGGTAAACGCAGTATTTCCGAACGTTTGGATACCTGCTGGTTTCGTGGTCCAGATTTTATTTGCGACGTCAGCATCAGTGCCTCCTTGTACGACAGCTTCAAAACTTTTAGGAAATCTTCCTCCTTTAATAACAGCCGTCGCTTGTGAAGCTCCTCCAATAACGGTAAAGTCATTAGGAATCATAATCACTTCAATAGCACTAGCCATGTTCATCGTGATCGTTCTATTGGCAGTTCCGCCAACGGTTGCCGTTACAACTTCAGGTTGATTTTGAATCAAGGCTGCAATCACGTTCATTGTGGCTAAATGAGAAACAGCAAAGGTGACGGTTGGTAAGGTCGTTCCATTGAGGACAACTACGATTGTGTTGCCTGAGACTAAATCTTGGTTTAATACGATCAAAATAGGTTCTTGAGTCAAATCTCTATTCTCGAAAACGAAAGCAGAAGTGACTCCGGGAACTTGCTGAAGCAATCTAGCTCTAATTGATTCGACGGTTCCAGCACCTAATAATCGTAAGGAATTATTTCGACGGATTCTTAATTCTGCGTCTGTTTCGATAAGACGGCCTGTTAATCCAGCTTTTGGATTATTTATTGATATCCAACCAGAAATAGGAGTTAGGATTTCGGTCAAAGTATTAATAGGGGCGACAATTGGACCAAAATCCTGAGATAAGAAAACAACAGGGGTAGCTTGTGCTGTGATATTTAAATTTGTTCCAACAGCAATGGAAAAGGGGACATCTGTATCATCGGCATTTACGGTAATGGTTCCGTCCATATTATCTATGGCCGTCACAGGTTGAGTTCCTGCATTAATGACGGAGGTCAAAGCCGCCGTTAATAAATTGTTTGACCCAGGAATCTGATAGGTTATGGCATAAGTTGGCTGACTTACTCCTCCTGTGATCACAATTGAATTAATTATGACATTGAATCCAGCATTTGGAATAATAGTTATTATATTACCAGCTGGAGTTCCTACAGCGAAAACCGCTGGAGAGGTGGCAATCATTGCGGCAATGGCTGCGTTTGTGAGCGCGCTATTTGTAGTAAATGGGACTGCGCCTAAGGCCACGCCATTCAAAGTAACCACGATAGAGTTTGAAGCAACGAAGCTTCCTGTGAAAGTGATAACTGGTAATGAATAGCTAAAGGCTTGATTGTTGATTAACGCAGTATAAGGCTGAGCTGCCAGTGCAATCACTTGAAGAGTCGCTGCCGCTGCTTGAGTTCGAGTGATAATTGTGTTTTCTCTAGCAAAGAACACGGCTCCAGTATCGGGAATTCTAGCAAGTGCGCCTTGATTTATCAGTGTTCCTTCTAATCCAACACATACGCCAGTTACTCTCGTTTGTTGAGCTGCTAGGCGTGTAATGCCATTAAATTGAACGACGTTATCTAAGCTGATTCCTTCAGCTGAATTGGGATATTGGCTGAAATAAACATCCTCCATATTTTCCCACAGATCGGCTAATACTTTTGAAAATACTCCGATTTGCTGGCCAAATATAGATTGCGGATCTAAGTTGATATCGCCAAATTCTGCGAGCAACTGATTTTCTAAATCAGTTTGAATATCGACTAATCGTTTAGCTTTAAATCCCTGAGCGGTTAAACCAAATGTCATGTTAGTAATTCCTGCGTTATCGTGATTTGCCCTTGGACAGTGTCCACAGAGAAAGTCACGGAATAAATACGCCGTGTATCGTCAAAATTACTTGAGAAGCTGAGAATTTGGTTTACGCCTCGAGTAGAAAGGATCTCTTGTTTGAGCACACTTTCCATTCGAATTTGATTGGGGGATTTGATGAAAAAATCTTGATAATAGGAAACGCCTGCAGTGATATCTAAGAACCATTCTCCCAAAATAAAGCGCAAGCGAATGGCTAGATTTTGAGCGATCTGGTCTTGATCCTCTACGAATTGCAAGTCAAAATCTTGTAAGAGTAAATCGCCAGTTGTTGGGTCTAGCGCTATATCTTTCATGAAGCCTCGTTAACTCAAAAACGTTTCCTAATACGTTTACAGATGGGTATTTGAGTTAATTAAAGCTATTGGATACTTGAGTAATTTTTAAGGGATTGTACCCTTAAGAGCATCTATAGATGCTTTCAATGTGGCGTATGTCGGCACTGTGCCTTGGAATATTGGGTTTCCAACTGCGGTTGTCACCGAGGTTGTCAAAATTCCTAGTATTTTACTGACAATATCGAGAACCTCTGTAGAGGTGTTCCCGATCGCTACTTTACCAGTAGTTTCAATTTGAATGTCACCACTTTCTTTGATTCTTATATTAGAGCTTTTATAAGTTAAAAGCACGTCCGAGTTGTTCTCAGCTAAAGAATTTTCTGTAAAAGGAAAAAGCCCCATGATTGCAACAGCATCGGATAAGTCGAATTTCCTTGGATCGTTAGGTGCTACATTGCCGCCAACTGACTTCCAAAGATCGGTACTTCTTTCAATAAACAAAAGCAAGCAGGTGTCGCCTTGAACAACTGGGAATGTCAAACTAGCACCGCCGGCTTTTGGAAAAATTACTGGGACATTACTTAAAATAGGCAAGTCCAATGTGGTCCCGTCTAAATAACTCTTTTTCAATGTCGGTTGGATTTCAGCTTTTTGCTTCGTATAGTCATAAGAAACAATGACCCCAGGCAAAGCGGTATGGAGATCATAAAGTTGAAATTGAATTGCTTGTCTTAAAGCATCAGTGATCGTCGTCATTCTTCAGCACCCTGTGCTATTTTTAAACAATCAAGGAGTCCATCGCGGACTTTTGATAAAGCCCAACCTAATTCTTCTAAGCCATCATCGTTATTTAAATAATGATTCACAAATTGATCTCTTTTGTATCGATCTCCCCAACCACAAAATTCAATATTTAGTAACTGGTCTAGCTTTTCTCTTATTCTTCCTAAATCTTCTAAACGTTCTGCTTTCATACTAAAATCACTTCCATTATTGATCTCCAATTTGGACCAAATAGATCGCCTTCGTGTTTAATAGAAAAAACAGCGTAAGGGCCATTAAGTCCGATGCGTTCTGATTTAATATTGAGTCTATCGCCTGGGAGAATATCTGGGCGAAGGGTAGTTTGAACAATGTAACCAGTGCGAGGGCCATCCAAATAAACAGCTGCTCTTTTATCTGTATAACGTTGAGGAATGCCAATCATGCCAGTATCGGCATTGATTTCTATCGCAGGCTTTGAGGTGGTACCATATTGAGGAATGATTTGAAGCTTTCCATTTTGGACGCTCCATCTTAAACCAAGTCTTAAAACTGCTTTGTCTAGGGCATTTTTACCCATTCCAGCATATTCAAATCCTTGCTCATAAACAACGTTGTCAGTAGCAGTAAACTCAGAAATAGATAGCCCAAGTTGATCGGCGATTGTCTGGACAACCTGACGCACTGGGACCTTTTCCTTGAAGCTAACGGTAATAGACTTCTGATTAAGAACTCTTTCTCCATCTCCACAATCAAGGGTAGTGACGATTTCTGGCTGATCGTAGGCATGGCTGACTTGAGTGGTGTTACCAATGAAAAGGAGTTGTTCACCTGCATCTTGTCTATATCCTGCGGACAATATAACTTGGTCTCCATAATCCTTAATCCTGTTTCTATTTTCTTGGCTGAGATTCCAAATTTTGACAGAAGCGGTATTGGTTGACCAGGCTAAATTCTTTTGTATCGAGAAAGAAATACGTAAAGCTGAGAGTTTGATCGTTCCAATATAACCATTGAAAGTATCATTTCTAAGCCCGACTTCTACAGATGCCATTCGATCAAATCTTGCCATTTAAGCGAACTCCCCAAGAGTGTAATAGATGAGTTCAGTCACTTCGCCCATGTCTAATCGTTGAATTTTTCCTTCTCCTCCAATGATATTTTGACAAACAATTTCCCCTCGTGGCTTCCCATCATTGACAAATTGAGCAGTCAAATCGTAATTAGACACCACTTTTATCCCAAGAATGATAGGCATTAAATCACGAGTTAAAATGTCCATAATCCAATATTCATTCATGGCGTTCCATCTGAAGGATAAGACGAATGTCTGGCTATCCAACTCAATCTGTTCTTGCCATTGGGCTGGTTCTTTAAAAGGTATGATCTGCATTATGTCACCCCTAAAATTAAATTCTTGCTAGCCAAAACATTGGGAAGAATAGTCGGTTGAACAGGAATTAAGGACTGGACTCCAACATTAATTCCACTCGACGCCTGATCTTTTAAGCTGTTAATGGGATCGTTTTGAATAAGGGGATAATTAGCATTTGAAGCCACAATGTCTCTGGGTATCTTATTCTGTACTCCTCCAAATACGTTTCCTTGATCGAGCTGCAATCTAACGCTGGTATCTATGACAAGCCTTTGTAGTTCGATGGTAAACGTTAAGGATTGCCCTGTTTTCATGTCTCTTGGAACATCTAAAACGGTGATTGCCATGTTTTGATAAACTTTCAATCCAGTGACCACTGTCACTGGTTGCCTTGATTGATGAAGGGCAATCAGGCGGTTAAACGCATCAATTGAACGGTTGAAAGGAGCGAAAACACTTAAGGGGGTATCTGTAACAAGCCCAACCAATACCAATATGTCTGGTTCGTTGATAATGTGATCCGATAAGATTGTACCATCTTCAATTGGGTAATTCGTTACACGCGAAGCAAACCGATGCTCTTCACGAATGGTAACATCTAGATCAATCGATCCAACTTTTGGGCTTGGATATTTCTTTCCAAAGAGTAGAGATAATACCATTATTCCACCTGCGGATTGTTGTTATAAATTTCTCTAATCTTATCTATGAAGGCATTGTCAAAGGCTTCATCAAAAGATTGCTTAATCGCAGTTTGTTGTTGTTCAGTTGTACCAGGCGGAATTTGCATTTCGACTTTGGTATTGATATTGAAATTAGCAGGTAATTTTCCTTGTTTTTGCTGCTCTATTAAGGCATTGAAAAAGAAGGCATCTTCTTCAGCTGCTTTCCTTTTAACCATGTTAAGAGTTTCACCACCGAATAATTTGGCGACTTGCTCATTGATCGCATCCGCAATAAATGAAAATCCCCCCTTAATTCCTTCTGTGGAAAAGACATCTGCAATCACTCCAAAGCCTTTAAAAGAATCTCCATTCAAAATTTGAGTGAATATACCAAGAGCTTCAGTGATGGCAGGCAAAAGCTTAACTACGAAAACCTCTGTCAATTGTGTCAGCTGATTTTTAAAGACCGCTAGATTTCGAGAATATTGGCTTAGACTTGGGATTCCATCTTTCAAGGCCTTAGCATATTCGGTATGTTTTTCTGTCAGCAATCCGATGCTATCGCCGGCTGCCTTGGCGAAATCTATATATTTCTGAGCATCTTTTTCACCGAAGAAGGCGACAGCAACCTTTAATTTATCTCGATCATTGCTAAGAGTATTGATATGCTTGAGGATGTCGATAAATAATTGATTAGCATTCTTCAATTCACCTGTGAAATTATCTCTAATTTCTATTCCTGTGTAATAAGCGATTTCTTGAAGCTGCCCCATTCCCCATTGAGCATTTTGAAGCATTTTATTCAAACTTGAAAGGGCAGCATCAAAATTACTTGGATCAATCCTAAACTCTTCGGCAGCTTTTCTTAGCTTAATAAATTCTTCGAATGAAATGCCAATGCTCTTCGCAAGATCACTGGCATCTAATGTAGCGTTTGCAATGTCATTGAAAAAGTCTAGGGTTTTTGCAACAAATGCAGTTGCAGCTGTTGCTGCAATAGCAAATTTTGTTTTAAAGCCTATGATTGTGCGATTAAATTGCTCAACGCCTCTTTGATCGACTTGAAAGCCTAATCTAGTGACTAATTCTCTAACGACTGTCATTTCTTCGACCTTTCCTTTTAGATTCTTCCATCAGGTCGAGTCGCATATCCAGCAAGGCATTTGCCCTTAACAGATCATCTAGATTCCATGTGCGCTCGATTTCCTCTAAAGAGGCTATTCCTTCTAACACTAACCGCCAGAGAAGGAATTCATCTTTCAATTCCTTATGGAGGTTTTTCTCGTATCTGGCTGACGATTCTGCGACATCGGTGTTGTTTCCTTGAATAGGCTTCCAATACCGCTCTCCCCAAAAAAAGAACCGAAATTGCAATCTACAACGAAGGTTAAGACCTGCATCAAAGTCGGTAGATCGCCAGCAAATTCAACATCTATTACAGAATCGGTTAATTCCATTCCCTCTTTTCTGACCCCTTGGCATAGTTCAAGGACTAAACTTTCAAATGTTTTGTCATCAAGTTGAGACATTAAAGATTCAATAGCTTTGACAGCTTCTTCTTTTGAAAAAGGAAGCCCGGCCATGCTTTGATCTTTGCTTCCAGGAAGGAATAATTGAGCCAAAGCGGGTCCAAAGATTCGCAAAAGCTTTGCCTTCATTCTTAAAGCTCTTCTAGCGGGTAACTGGGTACAGGTATAAACCGATCCATTGATTTGTTTTTCTCGTGTTTCAATCATTAGACGTTTACTCCATTGCTACCAACGAAAACATCCAGATCGACTAGATCAAGAACCCAATCGCGATTAGCTAAATCTTTACCGAATTCAGAAGATGGATATTTCTTCACCCATCCAGTAGCACTGAAGTAAAGCGAATTTCCGCTTAAGTCTTTGATTAAAATAGGCACTACCCCTGCATTCGTTAACTCATCAATATTAGCAAATCCTGAAAGCACATCATTGCTAGGACTTGATTGTTTTAAGGTTAGTGTCATACTTCCTGAGCGATTGTTACTTTTGATACGCGTGCTTGTACCATCCGCGCCAGTAACTTTCGCCCATTGATCGTCATCTCTATCAACTGTTAAGAAAGTTCCATCAGCGAAGCCGCTCATAGGAATCCCACCTATTGTAATAATGACCTGTTTAGGGTCATAAGTTCTTACTGACATAATTATCTCCTAAGTATTTAAACAGTGACTGTTCCACTGATATTCACAGCATGGATAGCTCCAGCCAAAGTCGCCTGGAATTTCACGTTTTTCAAAATTCGATTAGTTTTATCGATTGTAGGAACGTCTGCAGCTTTTGGAACTGTCACAATCGGAGCCGGATCACTGGCAATAAAATTATTGCTGATTCCTAGTTGTAAAGCCCTTTTCACTTGGGCTTCAATCGCTGTGATCCCTGCGTCTGTGTAAGGCACTTTAGGATTGTTAACCAAAACCGAGTAGACGAATTCTTGGATCCTTGAAGTTAACCAGTCAATTCCTCGCACGATATCGATGAATTCCCCTTGGGCCATAGTTCCTTCTCGTGTAATTCCAACTCCTCCGATAAACTCATAAGTATTGGCTTTTTTATTTCTAGCATTCTGAGATTGAGTGCTGGTTAAATTGGAATAAGCAATTGAATTCAGCCTTTTGAATTTCCAAGTTTCTGAACCAGGCTCTAAAGGAAGGACTCCGCCAAACCAAGCGCATTCGGGGAAATCGCTGTTTGCATCTTGATGGTAGAGAACAAACGTTCTTACATAACCAAATTGATTGCATTTAGCAGCTACCGAAGTTGTATCAACTCCCATAGCTTGATTGATGATATTAGGATCCGCCGAAGCTGTTCCGAAAATCTTAATCAGGGCTTCTGTCCAAGCAGCTACGGCTAGAACGGTGGCAGAAGTTCTATCTGTCATAGCCAAAGCATACCAGGTGTCGTCTACAGCTTGGATAGCAGTCAAATCGTCAACTACAGGATCAGAAGCTACAAAAGGCTGAATAACCAATCCAAATTCTTTACTTAGAATTCCTTCGGAAACTGAAAGAATAAACCCAGTGCCTTGAACTTGAGCAAATAATTCAAAACTTCCATCCAAATTATCCGAAACCCCGACTGGAACTTGAGTTTGTGCAGCAATGATGGTAACTAAACCAGCTGCAATTTCTTCATTGGATTGAACTTCATTAGCACTTCTATAAGTAAAAGGAACTCCGTTGATCGTCACAACATAATCTGTATTGGGTTCAACTTGAGTCACCGTTACCACCGCTTGATCTGGGTTCACAATGTCCGTATTAACCGATAAGGTATAGGGAACACCGGGAACGTCGGCCACTAAGTTAATATTGCCATCCGGTACGACAGGCTCGCTTGCTGTTACTCCTGTGATTTCTGCGTTAATAGCAGTAACCAATGAATTGGCAATTGTTAAATTTGAAACTGGCTGTAAAGGATTTGTGATAACAGCAGTTGGTTGACTTGCGCCCAAAGTGACAACAAAACTGTTGATAATGGCATTGGTATTAGGCTTTCCTCTCACATCCAAAATTAAATTGCTTCCGCTAAGAGTCGCTGATTCTACTGCAGCATTTGCTTCTAAGGCTGCTACTACTAAGCCCATTGTAGTGGCTTGATCTACTGAGAAAATAATTGGAGTTAGGGGAGTGCCGTTTAAAGTAATAGCAATCGAATTACTCGCAACAAAGTTTCCGCTCATAACCACATGAGATTCTTGAGCCGTAGGAGCCGAAGGAATCGTAGCGCTTGTCCCGTCAATTGTGACGGTATAATTAAATGGAGCCATCGCAGTTTCGACGAAGACGCTGGCGTTATCTACTGTTCTTCGTCCAATAGCTATCTGCTGAGGGCTTAAAGCTTGGCTAAAAGATTCTTGGGCAGCAATATATTCTAAATCTGTAGATTGAAAATCATTCGCCACACCAGAAAGACTGGTATAAAATCTGATACGGTCGTTAAACCGCTTGTGAGTCCCTAAGATCATTAGAGTGCCAAATCCAGCCTCTGAGACTGTTTGGGTATCTCTCGTAATCTGGACATTTACGATATCGCTTAATGGCATAACTCCTCCTAGGGTATTGTGATGGTGTGGTCATAGACCACGCTTCCGCCAGCATCTTGATAAATTTCTTCAATCTGAACTGTTTGGATGAGACCTAAATTATCAGTATAGTTTTGGCCTATTCTAAAGAGGACATCCATAGCTGCTCGTTTTTCGAATCTTGAATCGAGAAGCTCCGTGACATCGCTAATAGAAAAATGATTCACGAAGACGATGCCGTTAGCTCTTAAGGTGTCCAATACGGTTTGCATTTGCAGGCTGCTTCTTAAATTCTCTAGGCGAGTAATGCAATCGCCGCCGTAAGTTTGAATCTGCAAAGTGAATTCTCTATCACCTACCATGTCAACTAACCCATTGACATCAGATTCTGGAGTATAGTCTTCGCCGATCTGGTTCAAGCTTGAGAGGAATAAAGTCACGTATGGCTGGGCTGGGCGCGGAGCATTTTCATTCAAGAAAATGACAGAAGCGCCCCCGCTATTTGCAGTTGCCCAGCTATATAGATTTGTTTTTATCGTCTCAAAATTAAGCGGCATCTTCTACCCCATACAACACGAGCACAGAATGAAGCTCGAAGCCTTGCTGATAATAGGTGTCATATTTGACATCGAATAACTTCCATGCATTGGCTGTCACTTCATTGAGGAAGTCATTGAGCCTGTCTTCTAACGTCATAAAAGAAGTGTCTGAAATAATTTTTGCTTTCATGGTTTTTCAATTCCTTTTTATTGTCCTTCGAGCCTTAAAACTAAGTATTTATAATGGTTTACCAGCCCCATTGCCGGTGCGTTTTGCCATGGAAAAACCTGAACCACTTCAAAAGTTTTTCCGAAGAAAAGAACAAGGTCGGGATTTACACTTGTGACCGTATTGATGATGGTTGAAGTAAAAAGCTTATAGCCTTCTGAATCTCTTCTTGCCTCTGGCAGCTCCTGCATTTCTTCACCCTTCATGGGCTGGATGCTGGAAGTTATTGGAGTATCTGTGTAAGCGCCATCAATCCAGCGCCCATTCGTATAACCTCCGCTTTGAAAGCGACGAAGTATTACTGGAGAGCGAAAGATTTCAAATGGCGATGTCATTTGAGCACCACCTTATAGCGCACTGACTGCACCATTTGACCGAAGTCAATTAAAGGCTTGGAGCTCTTCTTAATAGCGATAGTCCTTGGAGAATTAGGAGGGGAAACAATTGCACGAATCTTTTGAACAATCAGTTTTGTCATTAGCTGTCCTATCAATCCTAACGATTTTTCTGCTGTTCTTTTACCGTCCAAAATTTTATTGTATTCGCCTTGTATCGCTTTGTTTATTAATGCCTTGTTCTCATCGAAGCTTGTAGACATAAAGGGTCTAGCTGGAATGGTATTCGTCCCAAATTCATTTCCTGCTGCTATTTGAGGAATTGAAAGTCCAGCAGCCTGTTTCCGCTGTCCTTTTACCTGTGTCTTTGTGGCGGTTCCCTCTTGAAAACCGACCTTGACGTAGGAACCATCAAGCAAAGCAATTTGCCGTTGGATTTCATCAAATCCTAGATCCTTATCCTTGACAACAGCACGCATTGATCACCGCAAAATTTGGGGGTAAATTCGTTACAATGGAACCGATGACGGTTCGCTTGATCAAATCTTTGTACAATCTGCCATATTGGGTAGCATTCAGGATGGAAGAATCTGGCGAGATTGCAAGCCCAATGGACAGTTCTCCCTCGCTGAGATTAGTAGCCACTCCTGTTTGAGGACTGGTTTGCAATTGAAGCCAATGAGCCAAAAGATAGACGTAGGCTAGCACGCCGCAGCAAGATAAGACTTGTTCATTGACTTGGCATCTCAACAAACCAATCATGGTATTGTAGTTAGCCAACTTCGTTGGATCGGTCGTATAGAACTGCGGGGCAATAACGAATAACGTATCAATTATCGTTTGACTTGGTATTGGATCCGAAATGCTCATTTTCCTCTTCCTCCGCTTGATGAGAAATTTTATGAAGCTGTTTTTTAGCTGCATCTACGACTTTGTCACGGCCATCTTCATCGATAATTCGAGTCAGATAGGCGTGGTCATAAATTTGCGGGATGAGTTTCATCATCTCCTTAACCGACTTCTTGCCATCCGCTTCCTTGTCTGAAGATTCGGGAATAATCACGATGATCCCTTCTTCGACCCTATGTTGAAATAAAGGGTGAAGGAGGAGGGCTTTGAGTTCGCCCTCCGGAATCTCATTGATCCCTGGCATCAGGCGGCTGGTGAAGTTACAATAGTAGACGTTCTTACCGTTGTACTTGACTAAAGCCATTAGATTCCCTCCCCGATGGACAGTGAAAGCGGATAATAGATGATGATCCCGCCGTAACGAGATTCGCAGTTGACGATGAACTCAAGACCACGTTCTTGAGGTGGATATTGAGTAAATGGCATTGGAATCTCCATCGTGAGCTTATCAGGGTTCTTCTCATAAGCGATCATGATGTCAACGCCGCCAGGACCTGCACCCTTCAATTCTGGAACCCAGTCCACAGTTGTGATGAACGGATTATTTTGAATAAAATATTCCAAAATCGTCGTATCGCTGTTAGCGGAACGAGGAGTTGAAGAGATCAACGTGTATTGATCGATAGGAAGAATCAACGTATTAGGCATTTCAACCCCATTTGTGAGGCCTACAATACCATTGGACAATTGATTCATATCGCGCAAGATTTGATCAGGTGTTTTATTGACCCAAAGTGTAGAAGCACCTGTACCATCTGCAGGAACAGAAGCTGCTGGAATGTTTGGATTATTAGTCAGACCAAGGATGTTGGAACCATTATCTCCAAACCAGGCAAGCTTATTCACCTTTTGGTCATTGGCTCTTCGAGTGGCGTTTGCCTGACGTTGTGTAAGACTTCTGCCTACAAACATCGCGGCTCTAATTTCCTGCATCGAATACCCATAGCTGGCTCCAATGGATTTCACTGGAGTGATGAATTCCTTACCGCGAATATCGCAACGAGGGAAGTCATCGGCATAGCTCGAAATGATTCGTGCAAGACCGGTTTCTTCAAACGATTGGTAAGTGATCGATTCCGCACCCGCACCAGCTTCTGTGCTAACAGGAATTAGCTTGATCGCTTTTAGCGGAGGGAATTCAATGTCGTACGACTTTGATTTTATGGACTCGAGCTCACGAGCAAAGAACGCAGTCTCTGCCGAGTCGAGATTAACGCTTACAATTCTATCCATTTTACCTTCTCCTTAGTTCGGCAAGTTGATTTCTAATGTTGCAAGAGCACCAGCTGTAGCTCCAACGGTGTACCTTGCAGTGGGAAGGGCGATTGCACGGCCCCCATCTGAGTCCGCACGGAATCCACCAGGAAGCAGAAGCCCGTTAGCGGCAAATCTCCAGTAAACTGGGCTGTCGCTTGTTAGGTTTTGTTCAGCTGCAACATAGATACGGCCTCGAGTGAGGAGAGATACGCAATCTCCTTGGAAATAAATCGGATTCCCAAATGATCCGAGCGGATTCAATGGGTTCGGTTTATTTTGAGTCCTTGCGCCCACTCCGTAGAATGTATCTTGAGTGGTGTTTGTTATAGTTGCTGTGGCTTGCGATGCGCCGGCTGTGACTACGAATGAGTTAACGACGGCGACACTTCCCTCTGTGGCTTTCACTGTAATGGTATGGTTGCTTGGATCGCTCACGACTGCAGAAGCAATGTGAGGTTGAGCCAAGATCGCAGCTGCAATGGCATTCATTGTGGCTACACTGGAAACCGCAAACGTGATGGGCGCTAACGCTACCCCATTGACGCTGACATTGATCACGTTGCTCGTGACAAGGTCGGCACTTATGACAATGGTTGATAGATTAGACTGTGGGAGGCGGACTACGTAATCTTGACCGATTACTTTTGCAAGTCCGAGACCTATATTAAAATTCTCAAATGCTATCGGAGAAAGGACGTTTTTAAATCCGGAATCGGCTAAAAGACCTACGCTCCCGACATCCATTAAAAAGGGATAGCTTAGTTGTGGCATGGTATTTTACCTCCGGGCTTGTAACCATTTTTCATCTTGTCGATCATTGCCTGGCGAGCCATGGCGGAATCGGCAGGTTGATGATCGAACTTAGTTCTGTATTCAACTGGAGTTGCAATGACTTGAGATGGGGCAGGGGTCATATCTTCGAGCAGAGCATCAAATCTCGCTTGAATATAGACCGCAGTTTTTCCATCTAAATTTGCGTTCTTTTGGCGAGCCTTGATGACTTCCTTTTTGATTTCCAGATCGGACATATCATCAATTCTAGCCAAGGTTTTAGAGTCCAAAACACTCTCTGCAACTTTTTGCAGTTTGACCCGCTCTTTAACCAAAGATCTGATAGATGCAGCGTCCATATTGTTGTATTTGTCGTTCTCTCTTTTTTCCTTGTCTTGTGGCTTCAAGGGAACGCGTTCTCCATTGGGAGCTTTGACAGGAGTTTCATGGGTTGCATAAGGATTTTCCTTAGACATGTAACCCACTTCTTTTTCTTCCTTTTCTTCTGCTTCGTCTTCCTCTTCTTTGAGGTCGACATCCCCATTTTTTATTGAATTAAGTTCAGCAGAGAGCTTGTCTTTTTCTTCAGCTATCCTGCTATTTTCTGCTTCGAGATTTGCGATGCGGGCAAGCAGCTGCTCAACTTGATTAGCTACATTGTCCTCCATCAAAATCTCGTCATCGTCAATTTTGACTTTCCTTTTAGCCATATTGGCCTCCTCTATTAAGATTTCTTCTGCATCGAAACTATCTAATGCGATTCTTGCCTCGCTGCCTGCTCTGGCATTGTCAACAATGCTTAAGTGGTTGTATTTGATATTGGATTGACGGAAGTTATAAGGCTGGCCGTTGTAGCTTCCTTCTTCCGGGATGAGATCGACGGTGTACCCGAGAGATAGTTCTCTACGGTTTTTATCAGTAACGTCTTTAACGCTTGCAAGATCTGTAATTACTAAATTTGAAAGGACGAACTCACCGTCTTGGGTAATTGTTTCCCCTGTATAGCCAATGGCAAGACGCTTGGCATTTTCAGCCGAGACAAGGCGTTCTTGAGGATGCCCATTTGTCACAGGAATCATTTTCATGGTGTCGAGGCTGTCTACTTTGAAAACTTCGTCGGGATGACGTAGTTCTTTGCGAATAGTTCCATCTGGGTTTTTATAGAGAAAAACACCCGTGCGGGTGACAATGGCATTGGCTTTGATGTACCCTTCATCTGTAATGAAGGCATCGCCTTTGACTTGGCCTCTATCAAAACGAGCAACATCATTTAATTTCATTTCTCTACCCAAAAATCAAAATGTTAAAATCACAACTTTTTCAACTCGAATAAGTTGGTTAACTGGTTAGCTGTATGGTTGGGTAGCTGGATGTATGGATTACTGGAAATCTTATTGGTTGGATAGATGATTGGTTGAGTCTAGATATCTAAGACTCCTTCTAAAACTGGAACAGCGACACATCGGCAATTTATATCAGTTCCCGGATGGCCAGTATCTTTCGGTGGATTATCCCAACGAAATTTCTTACCATCATGGGCTTTGTGGGTAGAACGAACTCTTTCATCGCCTGCCGTTTGCCAGATGTATTCTTCGACACCCAATTCTTGCTGCCTAAGTTTTGTTAAACTCGCATTCAATTTGGATGTCTGATCTCTCGCGATTAATTTCGCGCGCCGTCTAGTAATTCCGAATCTTTCTTGGATTGATTGAGTCATTGAGTGAAATCTGCTTCCTTCCTGCAAGCCCCTCTCGATGATCTGTGCGACCTGTTCGAGTTCTTGTGCTGGAAGAGAGCGGATTAATTGAGCATTTTGGCTTCCGAACAATTTTAACTGGTCTTGAAGCCAAGGCTGATCGATAAAAATATCAATTCCGAAAACGGAATTGTTGATTCTGTCAAACTGCCTTTTATTATACCTGGCGACTTGTACGCCAATTATTTTTGATTCCGATATGGTTTCTTCAACTTTACCCTTTATAGCGTGTATTACAGAATTTATCAATCTTTTTAATGCATCAGAAAAATCATCGCCCCTTGCCGGAGATGTTGGATAGAGCTGTTCCACCTCTAAAATCAGAGAGGGGAGTGCTGGTATAACGATTTCTTTGATAAGGTTTTTTAATTCGTTGGTTAAAGAGAAAAGCACTCTTATGTATTCTCTTTCCAGAGAAGATGGCGGATGCCATTTAGGAGGTTTTTTCATCTTTGCTGTTTGAAGCTTCCCCATACGCCTCTGTTTAATTTTAGCAAGCTGATCAATAGAAACCATGGTTATACCGGTGAGCGATATCTGATTCCTGTAGGCATAAAATCAGGCCCAATGCCTGGAGGAGGGGTTTCCTGCGCTTTTTTCTCTTTTTCTAATTCAGCCACTTCTTCTGGATCAAAACCGTTTTTACGCCCTTCAAGATCAACTTCAGTATTCATAGACCAACGGTTGCCACCGAAACGAGAAACAGCCACCTCAGCAGGATCAAGAACTCCTCTGTCGAGATAAATGGCGTCTGTTTCCGCAACGATTTTTCTGACGATGGCTTCTTGTTCTTCGGTGTTCTGCCATAAGGGGACAAATTTGATGGACCAGTTGTCCGGTTCGTCGCCAGCGAATAGTCCATTTTTTGAGAGCATGATGTAGCGAGTGAGCTTTTCAAGGACTGGTTTAAGCTTAGACTCCTGCTCCTGCTTAACCATATCGTAAAAATTTCTGACATCGTTATCTCCAGTGGAGTTCATGCCGGCGGCGCTTCTTCCAAAGAGGAGAGATACTGGAATACCAGAGACTGCAGATAGAGCCAGCATAAAACGATCGAGAAGCTCAGGGATTCCTGAGATGTTTGTTGAGGCTTTTTCATATTTCTCCTCTGCATCCAATATCATCGTATTGGTTGCGCCTTTGGTTAAATTGAGAATATCTAGTCGCTTCATGACTTGATTATCAGCACATTGAGAAGCGATTAATTCCGCAAGATTAGGGATAGATAGAGTGTAATTGACAAAGTCTTGCATGATAAGCCCTGCATTAGCAAAGGCCGTGGAATAATTGCGAAGTTCATCGTAGATTGACTGAATAAGGGGATCACCCCAGCCGTTATTAAAATTTTGCTGCCTTGGAGGTAGTATAGACCAGTCTACACGTAGAATTCTTGAGTGATGCACATAGAATAGAGCTCCTGTACGAGTGTCATTGACCGTATAGACATTTGGATAGCCATAATTCGGACTATTTAGATCCTTTTCGAAAGTCCCGTCTCTGCTGAAAGATTGATACCGATCGAATACATGGAGCCATTTTATATCCCTAATATTCCGCTCATCGACAGGTTCTTCAAGAGGTAAGCCATCGGCAATTCCCATCACGCAAAGAGCGCCTCCATACAGTCTGGCCCATCGAAGCAGAGTGATCAAATTGAAGTTAGCTTTGAGGGATTCCATTTTTCGATTAATGTCTTGTCCTGAATCTCCCTCGATTTCCCATCCTTGTCTGACCATTTCGGATGGCACAATATCCATGATTCGGCGAGTGACGCCGTCAGATCTATACAATTGATCCAGTTCGGCTTGTTCGAATATTTTCTCCAGGCGGAAGTGAGCATTGACGTTCTTATCGCGCCCTCGCATGCCTAGTCCTGTCAGGACATTTATCCATCCATCAGTTTTGACAAAGCCATCGTTATGAGGGACTCGACTCTGTTCTTCAGCGGATTTTTTCTCAAAATTATACGTAGCCATATACTCCCAAGAGTTAGAGATCAAAATGATGCTTGGGGAAGATGGGTACTTGATGGCAACGGCGAGAAAATCGTCGTCTTTGGGTCGATGAGTGTTTGATTTCAGCATCCCTCCTGAAAAAGAGGGGAGCTTTTCTAAAAATCACCTTATCATAGTTTTACAAAAAAATAATAGTGAAGAGTTTGTGAAACAGCTGTTTCGTAATTCAAAAAGGGTAATTGGTCAAAACAAAACCTTACATGTTCCGCCATGTTTATATCTCTAAATCCAGCGGAAGAAACTTTGTTTTTGTGTTTCATCCGCCAGTTTTAAGATTTTCTGATGCTTTGTACACTCCAGAAGTATCCGCAAATCGACAAATTTCATTTTGGTGATACTTTTTCTTGTCGTAAAATTGATCCGCAAAATGACATTTGTTGATTTGCGGATTGATTTTTTTTATCATAAAATTCGGCCTAAAATAATAAAACGCTGATTTACGGCCGGATTTTTAGGCGTCAAAAAACGGCCGTAAACATGCAAATGCATATTTGTTGATTGATTTTATATAGGCTATTTTATATGATGAATTTAAAAAGGAGATATCATGCATCAATCCCCGTTTATTGGCCGAGATGCTGAAATGGAGAGGCTTAAAGGACTTTTAAAAAAAAAGAGTGCAAGTCTTGTTGTAGTTAGGGGTCGTCGAAGAATTGGAAAAAGCAGGCTTTTGGCTGAGTTTGGAAAGGAGATGAAAAGCTTCTTCTTTACTGGAACACCGCCGAGTCGTAAAACTACAGCGCAGTTGCAACGCGATGAATTTGTTCGTCAGCTTTCAAGATCTGGAATCCCAAGTATTCATCCAGACGATTGGGGAAATATGTTTTGGCATCTTTCCAAGCATACTGAGCGAGGCCGAGTTTTAATTGTATTCGATGAAATATCCTGGATGGGAAGTAAAGATTCTGAATTCTTAGGGAAATTAAAGAATTCTTGGGATATGTATTTTAGCAAAAATCCTCAACTTGTCCTTATTTTATGCGGTTCGATCTCTTCTTGGATTGAGGAAAATATTTTAAGCAATACAGGATTTGTCGGCAGAATTACGATTGATTTAGTTCTTGAAGAGCTCCCCTTGAATGTTTGTAATGCCTTCTGGCATCCCAAGGAAAAAAAGATTTCTTCTTATGAAAAATTTAAACTTCTTTCTATCACTGGGGGAGTGCCCCTCTATTTAGAACAAATTAGATCCGATTTGCCTGCAGAACAAAATATCCGAGACCTCTGTTTCACGAAAGGTGGATTACTCGTCCGAGAATTTGAGGAAATATTTTCGGACATTTTCTCTCGCAGTATTGCAACTCACAGAGAGATCATCAGCTGTCTAGCAGATGGTCCTAAAGAACTTACACAGATTTGTAAAGAGTTAGGGAAGCATCAGGGGGGAAGATATAGCAAACATTTGGATGAGCTTGTAAAAGCGGGCTTTGTACAGAGGGATTTCTCTTGGCATTTAAAAAGTGGAAAAACAAGTAAATTAAGCCGCTATCGTTTAAGTGATAATTACCTGAGATTTTATCTAAAATATATTGCTCCCAATCAGGCAAAAATCGACAGAGGTGGGTTCTTGAATTTGATGTTAGCTAACCTCTCAGGATGGGATAGTGTCGTGGGATTGCAATTCGAAAATCTTGTGACTCATAATCGTAGGATCCTCTGGAAGATGATGGGAATTCCTCTGGAAGAGATTGTAATGGATGGTCCTTTTTTTCAAAATACAGCCGCAAGGCAAACAGGTTGTCAAATCGATTACATGGTTCAAACTCGTTTTAACACTCTTTATGTTTGCGAAGTAAAATTTGCTAAGAATCCTATAGGACCGAGAGTTATTGAAGAGATGGAAGAGAAAATAAGGCGCATGAAGGTTCCTAAACGATTTTCAATTAGACCAGTTTTGATCCATGTAAATGGAGTAGAAGACAGTGTTTTAGATGCGGGATATTTCGATAAGATAATCGATTTTGGTCAGCTTCTAGAGTGATGGTTTTCTTGGGTTTCTGAGAGGGTCTTCGATATTATAATTATCTGTAAATTGACATTTCACCATTTACAGATGAATCTTATTGCATAAAAAACATCCGTAAACATGCAAAGGTCGCTTTTCTGCTTGGTTTTTACGACACTTTTGCGTCACTTGTATGACACATTTTTTGGAAACCTTCGTAAAACATCTAGTATCCATCATGATTTGAATTCCCCAAAACCTTCCCAATAAAATCTAATGGGGAGGTTTTGGAGAATTTAAGGGTTGGAATTTGGAAGGAACCTCTTGTCCTTTATCATATGCTCACTTATAATAAACGTGTTTAACTAGGAGAATATAGGAATCGTATGGCCGCAAAAGCTCATTCAGAATTCTCGTATCCTGAGGAAAGTCCAGGATTTCTGCTGTGGCAGGTTTCTAACCTTTGGCAGAAATTGCAACGAAAGGCGTTATCGCGATTGAATTTAACACATGTACAATTTGCCCTGTTATCTGGAATAGGTTGCCTAGAAACTCAACAAGGGACAGTTAATCAAACGGATTTAAGTAAACATGTAGGGGCAGATGTCATGATGACTTCACAGGTTCTTCGAACGCTCGAAACAAAAGGATTTGTGGAGAGACATCGTGAACCATCGGATCCTCGAGCCTTTTCTATTTCTCTTACAGAAGAGGGGAGAAGCGTAACAAAAAAGGCCGTGAAAATTGTTGAAAATGTAGATGCTGACTTTTTTCAAAAAGTCCTGAAAAACAAAGCGGCATTAATGAATTTATTGAAAGAGCTGACCGGCTAAATAAAAAATTAGAGGATTTAAATGAATTTTAACAGGAGATTTATTGCTCATTTTTAGGGGACGATGCCTAAAGATCGGTGAGTCTAAAATTACACATATCAGCGGAAGGTGGCTTCAAGGCCGCCTTACAGTGGCCAATACAAACAGGAAAATTGGCAGAGGTTCGGATTTAAGGATGAAATGAAAGCCTTAATGAAGCTGGAGCTGAAAGTAATCGCAAACCCTAAAGGAACAGCGGTGAATTTGTCCCTAGTTTAGATAAGCCCGATGACTGTGTGTAACAGGAAGACCTAAACGGAACCCTACTTTCTTGATGCGTTGTTTAAACAACTTCAAGAAGGGTAGGAAATGAGCAAAAAAGATGAAAATGTACATTTTGTTTGTGCAATTTGTCATCAAAACGTGTTGCCGTTGCAAAATGGAAGCTACAGAAATCATTGTCCCTTTTGCTTAGGATCCATTCATGTGGACAACAAGCCCGGAGACAGAAGTAGCTTGTGTAAAGGCACTATGATGGCTTGTCGACTGATTTATAATGGGAAAAAAGGTTGGCAAGTCATCCACAAATGTCAGAAGTGTGGCATTGAAAAAGTAAATAAAATTGCAGATGGGTATGTGCAACCCGATGATTGGCAAATCCTCATACGATTAAGCCAACAAATCTGAAACCTATGAATGAGATGCGTAATGAGTGATCGAGATAAACTGATTTTACGGATTCTTCGAGCGGAAGATCTTCCCGGAATTATTAACACCTTCAATTTTCCATGGACATCGCTTGAAGCGACCAAAGAAAAGTGGGAGCGTTATTATGCGGAGCAGCAAAGAAATGCTCGCACGGTTTGTATAGCAAAAATTCAAGAAGGGTTTGTTGGCTATGGTAGCTTACTGAGCATTTCAGAGTATCCAAATTTCAGGAATGACGGCATTCCTGAAATCCATGATGTCTGGGTTTCGGAGGAACATAGAGGAAATGGAATTGGCAAAAGATTGGTCCAATATTTAGAGAAACTTGCTCAACAAGAAAAACACAAGCAGATTGGGATTGGAGTCGGGCTTTATCAAGACTATGGGCGTGCTCAGAAATTGTATGTGAATCTTGGATATGTTCCTGATGGACAGGGAGTAACATATAAATATCATTCTGTAGTGCCTGGAGAGCCTTATCAATTGGACGATGAACTCGTTATTTGGCTTAAGAAGGATTTGCCATGAATAAGATAAAAGACAGCGATTATCATTTTGAGTATCAGGAAGAGCCAATTCAGGAAGATGAACAAGTACTCTTTGAAGGGATTACTGATGAAGCTGTGCTCAAAAAGAAAATGGATCGAATAACCCCATTCGGAATTTTTATTAAAGACTCTCATGGAGTGGTTCTTGGAGGTATAAATGGATTTTCATGTTATGGCTGTCTCTATGTCGACATGCTTTGGTTGAAGGATGAACTACGTAAACAAGGCCTCGGGAAGAAATTAATGATGGAAGCCGAGAAGATCGGTTATGAACGGCAATGCACATTTTCAACAGTTGATACAATGGATTGGGAGGCCCTCCCATTCTATCAAAAGCTTGGCTATAGCATCGAATTCGTGCGAAAAGGTTTTGAGAAGGAATCCAAGATGTACATGTTAAGGAAAGAGCTATGAGTACTGTCAATATTCGATCGGCAATTCAACAAATTGTTTCTGCAATAAGGTCTTTAGATAGATTGGAGGATCAGCATATCCGTTTTGTGCTTGATTGGATCGAATCTGGAAATGAAATTTTTCGAATAGAAAAACCAGCGACGCCAGATACACATTTGGTGTCTTACTTTGTAGTTGTAGATCAAAATACGAATCAAATTTTGCTTACGGATCATAAGAAATCCGAACTTTGGCTCCCACCAGGAGGACATGTAGAAATTAATGAACATCCTATTGAAACAGTAAAGAGAGAAGCCAAAGAAGAACTTGGCATCGAAGCTGAATTTTTGTTTGATGAACCAATTTTTTTAACAGTAACAAAAACTGTTGGTCAAACTTCAGGGCATACCGATGTTTCTCTGTGGTATGTTCTTAAAGGCAATTCATATAATCCCATCGATTATGAAAAAGAAGAATTTAAAGGGGTGCATTGGTTTAGCTTTGATGAACTTCCCTATGATCGATCTGATCCTCATTTGGGGAGATTTATAGAGAAATTAAAACAAGAGCTAGCTGTTAATCACACCGCACTAACTCGAAATAGTTATGAATCTTCCGCTGAAGAGTATGCAAAAAATGTCATGCATCTTCATCCAAAGGCACAAGGCGAGAAATTTCAAAAGATGTTACCGGATCATGCGACGATACTTGATGTCGGTTGTGGATCGGGGAGAGACGCCAAGATTTTTTCAGAAATGGGATTGAAAGTCGTTGGCATTGATTTTTCTTCTAAGATGATTGAAGTAGCTAAGCAAACAGCTCCACAAGCGCAATTTCATAAAATGGATTTGGAAGACATTCGATTCCCACAAGAATCATTTGATGGTGTTTGGGCGAGCTGTTCCCTTCTTCATATTCCTAAAAATAAAATAATTTCGGTTCTTTCTCAAATCCATAATCTTCTAAGGAAGGATGGAGTCCTATATCTTTCTGTAAAGCAAGGCGCTGGAGAAATGGTTGAAAAAGATCAGAGATATGGTGGTCTAGAAAAATTTTGGTCATTCTTCCAAGAGGATGAATTGAGAGATTTTCTCGTAAGCGCGGGTTTTAATATCCATGAGATTTGTGTAGTGGGTGCAATTTCAAGCTATCAAACACATCCACGCATCAAAGTATTTTCCAAAAAATGTCAGGTTAAAAAATGAATAATTTATTTTATAGTCTTTCTCTCGCATTTCTTCTTTTTACTACACATGTTTCTGCAATAGTCAGTGAAGCATCTGATTTAAAAGTTATCGAACGAGAAATAAATCAATTGGATGACAATGCTCTCGTTGTTTTTGATATTGATTATACTCTTATCGTACCCAATGATCTGATTTTAGCACCCTGTGGAGAGCTGTATTTTCAAGCATTCATGAAAAAACTTCGAGCTCTTGAGGAGCAAGGAGAAGTGCTTGGTAGTAAAGTTTCACTAAAGAGTCAAGTTTCACTTGTGGATGAAAAAGTACTTGAACTTCTTTCAATCTTAAAACAGAAAAAAATCAAAACAATTGGCCTTACAGCAATGCCAACAGGAAAATTTGGTTTAATTTCAAATGCGGAAGAATGGAGAGTAAAGCAAATTGATTCCTTGGGTATTAATTTCCTCTGGTCATTCCCTTCAATAGATTCTATTACCCTTAACAAGTTTGAAGGAAAAAAAACACAGCCTGTATTTAAACAGGGAGTGCTTGCCTCTGCAAAATATCCAAAGGGTCAAGTTTTAGTGGAATTCCTAAGACAAATCCAATGGAAGCCTTCAAAGGTTATCTTTGTAGACGATCGAATGGAGTATATCGAATCCGTAGAAACAGAATTGTCAAAAGAACAAATTCCTCTAATTTCGTTTCATTATACAGCAGCCACGGATCGACCATGCCAATTAGATAAGCAAGTAGCTGATTTCCAGTTAGATTATTTAATGCAAAAAGGAGAATGGCTTAGTGATGAAGAAGCTAAAAAATATCTCAATTCTACTCATCATAAAATTGTAAGGCGCGCAGCATTTGATATCGGTTCAGGGCAAATTAAGATGCAGGTATCCGATGTTGATATGACAGCAAATAAAATTATAAATGTATTGTTTACCGATACTGCTTATGTTGGGCTGAGGGAAAATCTCGTGAAAAGCTTAGATGGAAGATTGAGTTCTGACATTCAAAATAAAACAGTTGAGGCAATATCAGAATTAATGAAAAAAGCAGCTCCTTTTCATCCAGAGGCTTATCATGCTATTGCTACAGAAGCCCTTCGTCTGGCAAAAAACGCCGATACATTAGTGGAACGAATCAAAAATGAAACGGGAATGTCCGTAACTATTGTTTCTCAAGAAGAAGAAGGAATTTTGGGGTTTATCAGCGCTGTGAGCGAAGCAGATATTGATCCTACTAAAGTGGTCTCTTGGGATTTTGGAGGAGGAAGTTTTCAAATCACAACAAAATGTGGTGATAGTTACTCAGTATACTTGGGAAGGCTTGGAAAAACTCCCATGAAAAACGCTTTGTTAAACATACAAGGGAAAGATGTGGATCCAACGTCTAGCCCTAACCCCATTTCAAAATTACAAGCGACTCAGGCCATCCAATTCGTCAAAGATAATATCAAAGATGTTCCTATCGAGCTTCGTCAAAAATTGAAACAGCCAGATGTTGTTGTATTAGGCGTTGGAATTAACCCTTTATGGGGGATGCAGAAGAGTACTCACTACGATATTAATCGAGTGTTAAAAGAACTTAATTGCCGGTTGAATCTTGATGATGCTGCGATAAGGATAAAAGATTCCATTCCTGCTGACCGAAAGGAAGCATTTCCCCATGTTGTTTCAAACCTCATTCTAGCTTACGGAGTGATGGAAGCTTTAGACATTACCCAAGTTCACTATGTGGGAACACAAGGCGCAAATGCAATAGGAGCATTACTTTCTCCACAATATTGGGTGAGCAATAAAATATGTCAAAAACATTAGAATTTACATTAACCAAATGCAATGAGGTGGACGCATGACTTTTTTTAAAAAACTTAGTGGTGCTGTTTTGTCACTACTGTTGTTATCTACTGCCTTTTGCTCTGCGGGAGAACTCGATGGGTTAAATGCCATTGTCACTGGAGGATCCAGAGGAATCGGAGAAGCCTGTGTTTTTGCTTTAGCTCGAGAAGGAGCAAATGTTGCAATTGCAGTAAATAGAAGTACAGATGAAGCAGAAAAGGTAGCAGAAAAAGCTAAAGAATTAGGCGTTGATGTCTGTGTTTTTCAATGTGATGTTGCAAACCCCAATGATGTAAAAATGATGGTCGATTCTGTAATGAAACGTTGGGGGAAAATCGACATCTTGGTGAATAACGCTGGAATCACACATGGATCCGCAGCAGAAGACCTCTCATTTCAAGATTGGCAAAGGATGATTGATGTCAATTTAACAGGGGTTTTTCTTTGTGCTCAAGCAGTAGGAAAAAAGATGATCGAGCAAGGGACAAAGGGATCCATTATTAATATCTCTTCCATATGCGGCCATATCGTTGTGATTCCACAAAAGCAATGCCATTACAATGCTTCTAAAGGCGGTGTTGGGATGTTAACCAAGAGTTTAGCTGTTGAATGGGCAGACCGTGGTATACGCGTTAATGCCATATCACCAGGATATATAAAAACTAAGATTCTCGATTTTGCAAAAGAACTTCATCCTATTTGGATTGAAAAAACACTAATGAAAACAATGGGGCAGCCAGAAGATATAGCCGAAGCTGTATTGTACTTAGCTAGTCCAAAATCAAAATATGTCACTGGAGCTGATTGGATCATTGACGGCGGATACACAGCCCCATAATCATGCTAAACACAAGAAAAATGAAAAAATTATTT
Organism: Chlamydiota bacterium; assembly: GCA_041691035.1. Taxonomy (GTDB): domain Bacteria; phylum Chlamydiota; class Chlamydiia; order Chlamydiales; family Parachlamydiaceae; genus JBEPVL01. Next base: position 5,692 of record JBEPVL010000019.1, on the reverse strand, counting down.
TAAATTTTAAAACTAGAGGAATTGATGACTTCGATCTACAAAAAATATTTGGTGTACTTTGTTATTGTTTTTGCCCCTGTCATAGCATCAGCAGTGGAACAACCCATACAAGCGGCCCATAAGCCTCCTATTCTCACAACGACTGCAATTATTGAAGTTTATGACCATGACAAATTTACTGGAATCGTCCTGATTGAAAGAGGCAAAGCTCCATTCGGGAAGGCAATTCCTGGAGGTAAGGTTGAGTATGGAGAAACAGTTGAGAATGCCGTAAGACGAGAAATGATGGAAGAGGTCAATCTCGAATTACAGGATTTGAAGCAGTTTCATGTTTATTCTGAACCATCTCGCGACTTCAGACATCACTCAGTAGAAGTTACACATGTAGCGAAGGCATTTAGCTTGCCAGCAGCTGGTGATGATGCAGCTAAGGCATTTGTAGTTAAGATTGATGATATTCCATGGAACGAGCTTGCTTTTGATCACGCTCAAATTCTTCATGACTATCTCGATTATAAAAGTGGAAAAGAGTCCACATCAATGATTAAACCATAACCCACTGGAGACGCAGTTATTATGTTACGCAGACTTCTTTTTACTTTCACAACGCTTTTATTACCTCTGATTGGTGAAGCCAGAATCATCGAAACGGCTCATGTTGCTGATGCTATTCAATTCATCGATGAAGACACTTGGTTCTTGGTCGACCTTGATAACACCATGTTTGAAGCTAAGCAAGCGCTGGGACATGCCAATTGGTTTTATGATGAAATGCAGAAAAGATTGCAAAATGGCATGAGTCGAGAAGAGGCTATTCGAGATTCATATCCTGGTTGGATTAAGACTCAACAAGTATGTCCAGTAAAGCCTCTTGAAGAAGACTTTGTGCCTTCTTTAATTTCACTGCAAAATCGCGGTATAGTCATCATGGGACTAACTCATCGCCAACCTTCTGTAGCTCAATCAACTGTTCGTCAGGTAGCCTCTCTTGGGTTTGATTTTGTAAAAACAGCTCCATCAAAAGACTCTTTTGTTGTTGCTGCAACAAGCCCAACGTTGTATCTACAAGGGATCTTATTTGTCAGCGATTACAACAAGAAAGGGGATGTTTTTCTCCCATTCTTATCGATGATTAAACAAAGCCCTAAAAAGGTCGTTTTCATTGATGACAAAAGAAAAAATGTCGAGGAGTTAGAGCAGGCTTTATCCAAATATGGAATAGAGTACGTGGGTGTTTATTATACCGCTATTGAGCATGCAGAACCTGTATACTCACGGGAAGTTGCTGAATTTCAATATAAGTTTTTGGACAAAATCATGAGCAATGAAGCTGCTACTGTGCTTATGGAACATGGATTAGAATGAAACAGGAGAAGGCAATGAAGACAATTTATTTTTTATCTGCACTATTTTTATCAACCTCTAGGATGCTTATGGCAAATACGGAAGTTCAAAAATTTGATTGGGAACAATTGATTATCACTCCTGTCGCTAATGATCAATGGTTTAAAGGAAGGCAGGTGCTCAATTTTTATCCATGCGATAAAGATTATCGAGATAGCCAAGCCGCAAGAGATGTTGTAGCTGAATTTTTTCAAGATGCAAAACCCATTAATACAGATGCTGGTTTACTGAAATATGGTTCAGATCAAGCCACGCTCGATGGTGTCTATATTGAAATGGGAGTGTGCACAGGAAGAACGATTAACTTTATTGCGGCCCTTAATCCAGAAAAAATCGTCTATGGATTCGATTCATTTGAAGGTTTACCTGAGGCTTGGTTAAGGGAAGATATTCATATTCCAAAAGGCACTTTTGCATTTAAGCAAAATGATACTTTACCTCCTGTTTTACACAATATCAGGTTGGTTAAGGGAATGTTCGGTGATACTTTACCAATATTTAAAGAAACTATCCTAAATGATAAGCCAATAGCCTTTTTGCATATTGACTGCGATATTTATTCATCGACAAAAGAAGTCTTTGAGATTTTAGGAGATAGTATTGTTTCTGGCACTATCATCGTCTTTGATGAATTTTATAATTACCCAGGATCAGAAAATCATGAATTCAAAGCATTTCATGAATTCTTACAAAAAAGCGGCAAAAAGGCTCGTTATATTGCATTCAATCAATATTTCGAACAGGCCGCTGTCAGAATTGAATAATATAAATGGTTGAGGTTAATGATGTTTAAGTTTGCGTTGTTTGCGATTAGCTTTTCTTCCGCAATACTATGCATATGTCCGCAGCAATCCTATGGAGAAAATATGTTTCTAAATAACTCAGTAAATCAATCTCAAATTGAAGAGAGAATTCGCCAGGTCGAAAATGGGTTACTACCAGCTATTGCAATAGCTGGACTTCCTATTTCAAAAACCACATTAGATCAGCAGATGAAGCAATATGGAGTTCCTGCTGTAAGCATTGCTGTGATCAACGATGGAGAGATAGAATGGGCAAAGTCTTATGGAGTACTAGAAGCAAATACTAATCGTACAGCGCAGATTTCTTCCTTATTTCAAGCTGGCTCTGTCAGCAAGCCAGTTGCATCTTTTGGTGCTCTTTTGCTTGTACAAAAAAAGGAATTGGATTTGAACGAGGATGTCAATCAGCAATTGGCTTCTTGGAAAATTCCAGAAAATGGACATACAGCATCGCAAAAAGTCACTCTTAAACATCTTCTTAGCCATACTTCAGGTTTTAATGTCATTGGATTTGATGGTTATAGAGAAAATGAGAAGATTCCAACGTTAATCGAAATGCTTAACGGGGTACCACCTGCTAATAATCCACCTATGCATGTTGAGTTTGAACCAGGTGAACGTATGGCATACTCTGGTGGGGGATATACAGTCATGCAACAGCTGGTCGAAGATTCTACGAAGACCTCTTTTGCAGATTTTATGGATGTTTCAGTCTTTAAACCATTGGGAATGTCAAGAAGCACAATGTCCTACCCATTGCCTCCCTACTTAACTGAAAATATTGCAACAGCTCACCCCGCAAATGGACTACCAATGAAAGGTGGCTACAAAACATATCCAGAAAGTGCTGCAGCTGGACTATGGAGTACACCAATAGATATTTCCAAATGGCTGATACACATTCAAAATTCCCTAGCAGGCCAATCTCCTAATCGTATTCTTGAAAAAGAAACATTGAGATTGATGATCACTCCTCACATCGCACCTTATGGTCTTGGCCCTGTTGTTAATGGAACAGCCGACAGTATTGATATCAGCCATAAAGGTCGAACCGATGGTTTTGCCTGTGGATTTGTGGCATTTCCTTTTTTAAAAAAGGGAATTGTAGTCATGATCAACTCGGATAATGGTGCTTGCCTAGTGGATGAAATTATAAGAGGGGTTTCTGAAGTTTATAAATGGCCATCTTATAAGACGAAGACAAGATCTGAAATCGAGATTTCCACGAAAGATCTGGATGAATGTCCAGGCAGATATGGGACTGGAGAAGAAAAGAATGACATCTATGATGTTGTTGTTACCAAAGAAAATGACGAGTTATTTGTTCGCTTTGGCTACGCTTCGATTCCTTACAAGCTTCATAAAGAAGAAGAGAACAAATTCTTTCTCGTCGAGACCGGGTTTGAAGTCTTATTCTATGAGAAAGATGGAAGTCTAAAAAAGTTAGTGGTTGTTATTCAGCCTGGATTTGACCGTAGCTTTAACAAATTTTTATAAAACTATGAGTAGAGAAAAAGTGCAAAAGCAAATTCCTAACTACATACATCCCAATAATCTTGAGTGGTGTGGCATCGAACCCCCGTCTATTAAACGGACTGATGTAATTGTTGGTCTTTACTATAATGTTCTTTGTCCACAAGAGCGAGATGCGGAAGCGAGAAAAAAGTTTTATGCTTGGATTAGCGCCATGGATCCATCTGCAGCTTTTCCACTCAATAATGACGAATTATTCCTCTGTTCTCCCTCTACCTGCAAAGGTATAGCTAATAAAGCGTTTTATGGGCAATTAGCCAATAAAATTCGGACTCATTTGGAGACAGGACTATCATTTGACATAGCCCTTGAAAAATCTTTGTGGTCTCTTGAAAATGAGTTATCTTCGATTTATATCAAAATGGGAGGTTTGTTTAGACAGCGGGAAATCCAAGAACAACTACCTTCATTGAAAGCTCGTTATCGAATGCTTGCTGATTCTTTTGAAAACTGCGGAAATGACCCCAAAAAAGCCCTCGGCTATGCCATCCAAAAATATCAAAATGTCAAAGATGATGAGGAAAAGTTAAGTGCTCTTCTCCATGGGTCAATTGAAAAAGGTTCCGGACAAAAATTGCGAGAATTGGATTATTGGAATCAGCGAAAAAATCCATTAATAAAGATGATTAATGAAACGCTTTCTGCTTACCCAAATTCTCCATTTTTTCTTGCATTTCAAGAAGTAACCCCAGACTCTCTAGTAGAGTTAAAAAACACCTTAAGCAAGAGAAATATCCATTGGGTTTCTTTTAATAATATCTCTGGCAAGGAAACAACTCTTTTGTCGCCTACAAATGAAACTGTGTTAGGGGAATCAGGTTCTCATACTGCAACCATTGGACTTAGTCCTGAATTGCAAATTCAACGAACAAATTTAGGATATTTACCAAATTGCTCGGGAACTCCGCGAACTATATTAGGAATTGAAGTAAAGAACATCGATACAGGTGGCAGTTTTGCTATTTTCTCCATACAAACAGATTATTTAATCCAAGAAGATCTCTATTCTAAAACCATTGAAGCCATCCATCTTTTTATCAAAGGATTCACTGACAACGGCACGCTTCCATTTATTTTTGGAGGAGATTTAAATGCTTTTGAGGGGATGAATGGAGCTGAATATCTGGATGATCTCAAGAGTCAAAATCCATTAATTCATAGCGTTGATTACCGAGAAGGAAAGTTCTATTCACCAAAAGAAATTATCGATGCAACCTTCATAGGCCATCACCGAGATGACTATAAAATGTCTATTGATGAAGAGGGAAATGTGCAGCCTAATGCACTAGACCATATTTTTCTGACATTAGAAAAAGTCTTTGGTTTTCGAAAAGCTGGTGTTTATGATGAATCTGGAACTCTTATTGACCCTATCAAAGAGCCAGTAAAGTTCAAGAAAAACCTTCAAGAACGAAATACCACATCGGATCATTTTATGAATGGGGTTTTATTTGTTTCTCCGTAATTACGGTACATTATTTTGAATAGGTCGAATAAATATAAAATTAGGATTTTGATGTTTAGGTTTATATTTCTTACTTTTTGGTTCACGTTAGTATTTAGCACATGGTTGCAAACATCTTACGGAGAAAATATGTCTCTAAATACCTCATCATCTTCTTTTGCAACTGATATTTCTCAATCACTAGATTTGACTGGGAGTCAAATCATTTTTGTTTCAGATGAAGTTCTTGCGCAGACCGATCTTGAAGAACTGTGGATTGATGATAACCAAATCACAGAGATTCCAGAAGACATCTCTCGTTTAATTCATCTTAAGAGGCTCAGCGTTTATAAAAATCAGCTAAGGATGCTTCCCGAGTCTCTTTTCAATTTAACAAACCTCGAAAGGATCAATTTCAGTGTAAATAATCTCTCATCTCTTTCGGATAATATTTGGGGTCAGCTCAGAATTCGGATTATAAAGCACGTTAAGGATTGAAGCGTGATTG
>JBEPVL010000018.1:0-47022 GCA_041691035.1 Chlamydiota bacterium | reverse complement strand
AAAGGAATTCTTATATCATATCTCGAATTGTATTTTTAATTTTTTCATTTGGTATGACTTGGGAGTTTACCTATTCCAAAAACAACATTCCTTAGTATGAACCACCGATTAAATGTGAAAGGAATATGAGATGAACCTCACTTTTAAAAAAAGTAAACTAAAAAGCTTATATCCAATTCTATTTATTCTTATTCTGGGACTTCCAGCAGGTCAGGTTCAAGGATTAAATTAATATGAAGGCTTTTGCGGAGAAGAGCAATGTGGACCCTATACTCCTCAAACAATCGCTGTCGTTTTAGCTGCTGCTACGATCACAGGGGCTTTAACTGGGGTGGCTGTTGCCCAAACTACAAAGCGGCACCATTCAAGCTCAGGTTTTAGCAGTTCAGATTCTGCAAATGTAGCCGCTACAGATGAAGTCTTATATAAGGGTGGGTCTTTTCATCAAGACCATCATGAAGGAGCGCAAATCACTTTTAATATTGAGCTTCTTGTTAATTTTATTCCCACAAGCCAATTGAGCTTGATTCCATTTGTTGAATTTCCTAATGGAAAAGCACTTGAAGGGAGCCCTATCCTCATCACTGCAACGACACCCATTCCTTTTTCGTTGCCTCCGTTAATTGTGAATTGTCCCCTATATGGAACATATCATGTAGGGGTTTCAATTTTTGATACTACTCTAGTTATTGGTGATGAATTAACGATGAACTATGTTGTTGCAATAGCTAGGGATAATATTCAAACAGTACTCCCTTCTAAAACTTTTTCTTCAGCTTCTTTTAATACGGCAAATGGTCTTTCGAATCAACTGACAGCAGACTTTACTTACTCGCCTTTATCCGATTTACATTAAATTTTATAAGTGGAGAAGCCTCTTTCAAGTAGAAAAAGTCCTAATCATGACGAAGAGCTTTGATGGGATTCATGGTGGCTGCCTGGTAGGCAGGATACAGTCCAGAGCATAATCCTACTGCCGAAGCCATGAAGAGTGATAAAATAACTGACCATGGGGTAACGATAGTTTTCCATCCAGCCATAACGCTGATTAAAAATGAACAAAAGATCCCCAAAAGAATCCCTAAAAAAGCTCCTGTCAGGGTCAAAACAAGCGTTTCAGATAAAAATTGGGTCATAATATGTCTCTTATTTGCACCAACAGCGCGTCTAATCCCAATTTCACGTGTTCGTTCTGATACTGTTGCTAGCATGATATTCATAATTCCAATGCCTCCAACCAATAAAGATATAGCCGCGATACTTCCAAGAACTAGATTGAATGTATGTTGGGTTTTATAGGCTTGATCGAGAAGCTCTTTAGGAATCACAATCTGAAAATCTTCATGTCCGTCATGAAGTTGTTTTAAAATGAGTTTTGAAAGAGTAGCTGTGTTGGATAGATGTTGAGGATGGGACACTTGAAGGATAATTTCTGAAAGAAATTGTTTTTTGGGATTGCGAGGCAGAATAGATTCGGTTCCTAATGGGACAAAAAGAGTTTTATCCAAATTTCTAGTCGTAATAGATCTATTTCGACTTGCTTTCCAATGTGTGGATTGCAATACGCCAACAACCTCATAGGGTGTGTTATCTATTCTAATCGTGCTACCAACATGACCTTCTTTACCAATGCTTTTGGCTATCTCTTGACCCAATACACAGACAAGGTTTTTTTGTTGATTATCATGATCGCAAATAAAACGGCCTTCACTTAATTTTAAGTGCTTATGTTCACCATAGGAGCGGTTAATTGCTAAAATCTCAGGGGAAATAGAGGCAGATGTTCCAGTGAGAGTCGCTTCCAAAATTTTTAAGGGGACGGTATGTTTTAGGTTGGGAATATTTGCTTGAATTGCAATGAAATCATCTTCAGAAAGCCCTTTTGAGCGTTTACTTAATGATTTGTCCTGCTCATCTGAGGCTTGAGGTTGCCTAACAATAATGCTATTCATCCCCAACTGTTCAATTTGTTCTAAAGTTTCTTGTTTGGCTCCCTCACCAATAGACAGCATAGCGATGACAGCAGTGACTCCGAAAAGAACTCCCAATGTGCTTAAAAGAGTTCTAAGTCGATGAATTAGTAAGGATCTAAAACATTTTTTTACTTCTTGAAAAAAAAGAAACATGAATCCACTAATCTCCCTGTAATCTATCGGAAATAATTTGCCCATCTTTCATACGCACTAACCGCTTACAGTAGCTTCCAACATGTTTATCGTGAGTGACCATAATGAGGGTGACCCCTTGTTGGTTTAGCTCTTGAAATAATTGTAGAATGGTTTGACCAGTTTCTGTATCCAGATTGCCTGTGGGTTCGTCTGCTAAAATAATTAAAGGATGGATAGCTAATGCTCTCGCGATGGCAACACGTTGTGTTTCACCTCCAGAAAGTTGTGAAGGTTTGTGGTAGAGTCGTTTTTTTAATCCTACACGCTCTAATGCTTCTAAAATTCTTTCTTTAACCTGTTCTGGAGTGACCAAGTGGGATTGATAAAGAAAGGGGACTTCAACATTTTCATAGACATTCAGTTGGGGAATTAAATTAAACGATTGAAAGACAAAACCGATGTTGGTGGAACGAATAAGAGCGAGCTCATGGTCTGGTAGACAAGCAATATTTTTCCCATCTAACAGGTATTCGCCTGTTGTAGGGGTGTCCAAGCATCCAAGTAGATGAAGAAGGGTTGATTTTCCAGACCCTGATGGACCCATAATTGCAAGTGATTCACCTTTAAAAATCTCTATGTTGACTTCATGAAGGGCCTGAACAACTCCATGATCCATACGGTAGTGTTTGGTAAGTTTAGAGAGAAAAACTAAAGGAGGAGGTTTTTGCATTAGATTACTCAGCTGTATGGGGATTGTATAAGTAAATGCAGTCTCCTTCATCTAATCCGGAGAGGACTTCTACCCATTGTTCATTACTCCAACCTGTTTTTACTTCAATTTTTTCATAATTGTTATCTTTCTTTTGATAGCAATAATTATGCTTTTGATCCCCAAAGACAGCATGAACAGGGATGGCAAGACTGTCTTCAACCTGGTTTGCATGAATGGTATTTCTTGTCGTCATGCCTGGTCGTAATCGGCTGTCGGACGAGTCTAATAAAATTCTGACTTCGAAAAATTTTTCATCACTCGATCGAAAAAGATCAGAAATGGCTAAGACTCCTATTGATATGACTTTCCCTGTAAATATAAGCTGAGGATAAGCATCAACCTGAATAGTGACTTCTTTTCCTATGCCAATTTTAAAAAGATCGATTTCACGGACCTTCGTTTTAATCATCATCGAAGATAAATCTGGTAAGTCAATCAAGGGTTGGTTTTTAACAAGGACATCACCTATTCGTGCTTTACGTTTTTGGCCAGAGCGATACTCTTCCCGTAAAACGACCATCCCTGGTGCAGGAGCGACAATTTCAGCTTGCTCTAACTCTCTTAGGCTTTCAGCTAATTGAGATTTGTAGTCTTTAAGAAGTTGTTGGGATTGAAGCAGCTGCGCCTGTGCTTTAGAAACTTTATAAATGCCTGACTTACATGTTTCTTCAAAGTTTAAATTCGCTCGTTTAATAGAAGCTTGCCCTTTTTTTACATGCATCGGATGAACATGATTCACATAACTTTCATATTGTATTTTAGCCATCTCATAGGCTTCTTGTTCATCAATTAGTTTTTTCTGGGCTTGTTTAATCTCCATTGCATTAAGGAAGCCTTCTTCTTGTAAGCTAATGAGATCGTTGGAATAGGCATTCAATTCATCATATCTGCACCAAGCTTTTTGCATCGCTCCTTTAAGTCGAGAGATTTCTTGAGGGCCATCCCCATTAAGGATTCTCTCTAATTCTAATTCACAGGATTCGATTTCATACTCGGCTGTTTTTAACTCATGTTCACATTGGTCTGATTCCCATTCTAAAGCATGTTTTAAAGATTCTACATGCGCTTCTTGTTCTTTAATCTGACTTGTAATTTTTCCAACTTTTTCCTCGAAAGGGGTAGGGTCTAAATGGACTAATACTTGCCCTTTCTCGATGTTAACACCATCTGGAACAATATTAATGATTTTCCCTAAATCACCTTTGATGGTTGACGCCACTATTGTGGAATGCGCGGCTTCTAATTCACCTGTTGTCTTCACATCAATAGCAAAGCTGCGTCTTTCTACAAAGGAAGTAGGGATATGATCAGAATTCTTTTTTTCAGGTCCTGAAAAATAGATCCATAACACTGTTAGAGCAAAAAAAGTTAATAATCCAATTTTTAGTTTTTTAATCATAACAGGGGATTTCTGGTTTTTCGGTTAATAGTCCAATAGCAGCTAACAGCTGATATTCACCCACGATATGATCTACAATCGATGCCCAATAGCTCTGCTCCGCAGTCCGTAAGGATTTTTCGGCTTGTATCACATCAAAGTTATTTGCCATCCCTCGGTCAAATTTAATCCGAGATAGATAAAGCCCACCTTTGGCATTTTGAATTTGCTCTTCTTGTAAAACAATTTTTTCATAAGCTCGCTCCAGATTTCGCACTTGCTTCTTCACTTCTAATATAAGGTTAGCTTTAGTCTGTTCTAAATTTCTAGAGGCGTGATTAATCGCCATTGTCGATTGTTCATAGGCAATTTGATTCGAGTTGGAACTAAAATCTCCAGTCGTGCTTAAGCCTACTCCCCAGGTACTTTGACGGTTGCGTGTACATGCACGAGTAAAATATTGATCCTGAGCAAAATTCGTATAGTTGAGAACAAGGTTTAGGTCTGGATATAAATTTTCTTTGGCGATCAATCCTAATCGATAAGCCTCTCTCCATTGATCATTACCTTGATCTACCTCGATCCGATTTTTTAACGCAAGCTCAATCGCCTGATCCATGGTTAAAGGATTAACTGAAAACTTCATGGGAATATCAACTTTAATTTCTTGATCTAAAGGAAGCGAAAGGACATCTCGCACACTATCCTCTGAATCTTTAAGGCGTTCCTTAGCATTAGTGAGCGCATCTTCAGCATGATTGACTTCCCCTTCAGCTCGGTAGACGTCCAAGCCATCAGATAATCCAATTTGTTCCTTAACTTTGGCCGATTTATACAAACGAGATACTCTTACATAGGATTCTTCACATAGTTGAAGAGCCTTTTTTGATTTTACCACTTCATACAAAGTTAAAATTGTTTTGATGATTAAGTTTATCTGACCAATATAAAGGGCGCGAATGGAACTTCTGACTCCATATTGGGCTGCTCGAAGTCCATTAAATTGATATTCTTTACTCAATCCTCTGATTAAGGGTTGAGTCACTAAAGCAGAAATTTCAGTATGGTAGTGTTCACTCCCTCTAAATATTGTAGGTGACAGTGTAATCTGTGTTCCATATGGAAATTTCTTAACAAAGTCAAGACCTCCACCTACCGCAACTCCACTTTTTATATGTTGACCTCCCGTATACCCCGCTCTGCTATTTGGATAATATTGTAAAGCAAACTCATCGCTTGCAATATCCACACCAAATTCAGCTTTAATGATGTTGTCTGCAGTGTTGATAATGGCCCGGTTGAAATTTAAAGCTCTGTAGATTGCGTTTTCTAAAGTTAGAGTAAGAGTAGGGAGTGGCTCGCATTCTTCTTCAAGCAGAGGTTGACCTTGCATCCCAATAATTAAAGATAAGGAAAGGGTAAGTGTTATCCAAAAAGACGAATGCATGTCGAGCTACTCATTTTTAAATCAGCAAGTTGACTCTCTATTCTTAGAGAGAATTGACACTGTAGAAGGATTCAATAATTTTCTGCAATAGACGTTTTTAAACCCGATGAGTCCAATAAATAGTATGAGTAGCGTCACCCATCATCATCTAATTTAACAAATTATAGGCTTGTTTTTTGATACATTCTTCTTGCAAGAATTACCAAAAACAATAATAATTTGATATCTCGGTCTATTTTTTAAGATCAACTGAGAAAGTTGTATCATTGCGCTCTAACAACTTTTGCAAACAATAAACTAATTTGAGGTTTCTATGTCGCAAGATACCAAACATGAATTTGGTAAATGGCGGTCATTTTTTTGGCCGGTGCATGGTTTTGAACTGAAAAAGCTTCTTCCCATGTTTTTGATGTTTTTCTTTATTTCTTTTAACTACACAATTCTTAGAGATACAAAAGACACTTTAATCGTTACTGCAGCAGGTGCGGAAGCGATTCCCTTTTTAAAGTCTTTTGGTGTAGTGCCTGCAGCTATTCTTTTCATGATTGTCTACGCTAAGTTAAGCAACGTTCTTAGCAAGGAAAATTTATTTTACGTGACGTTAGTTCCATTTGTGATTTTCTTTGGTCTATTCGCATTCGTTATGTATCCAGCGAGAGAATCACTCATGCCAACAGAATCAGCCGAGATGTTACGGTCCTATCTCCCCGGCGGATGGAGCGGATTAGCCGCAGCTTACCACAATTGGATGTACTCCATATTTTATATTTTAGCAGAACTGTGGGGAAGTGTTGTTCTCTCTCTTCTTTTCTGGGGCTTTGCTAATCAGATTACTAAAGTTACCGAAGCAAAACGTTTTTATAGTCTTTTCGGTTTGGGTGCAAATTTAGCGCTTTTAGTGTCCGGTCCTGCGATCGTTTATGTTTCCGACATTAGAGGAAGTCTTCCAAAAGAAGTTGATGCTTGGCAAATTTCTTTAAATTACCTCATGGGAATGGTTGTGCTTGCTGGTATAGCTATTGGTATTATTTATTGGTGGATTAACCGTAATGTACTTACTGATGAACGCTTTTACGACCCTGCACAACTTGCTCCTAAAAAGAAGAAAGCGAAAATGTCTATTATGGACAGCTTCAAGTTTCTCTTTACTTCAAAGTATATTCTATCCCTAGCCGTTCTCGTTATCGCCTACGGTATTGCGATCAACCTAGTAGAAGTAAGCTGGAAGAGTCAGGTGAAACTACAATATCCTAATCCAAATGATTACAGTGCTTTTATGGGATATTTCTCAACAGTAACTGGATTCATCACGATTCTGATGATGCTCTTTGTTGGAGGAAATCTTATTCGTCGTAAAGGATGGGGTTTTGCAGCATTGGTAACACCAGTTGTATTGTTGATCACAGGTATTGCCTTCTTTTCATTTGTAATCTTCAGAGAAAATCTCACAGCTTACATTGCAATGATGGGGACATCACCTCTATTCTTAGCTGTGATTTTTGGTGCTGCTCAAAATATTATGAGTAAGTCGTCGAAATACTCTTTGTTTGATCCAACTAAAGAAATGGCCTACATTCCTTTGGATGAAGATTCAAAAGTTAAAGGAAAGGCAGCTGTTGACGTTGTGGGTGCTCGGTTAGGAAAATCTGGAGGTTCAATTATCCAGTTAGGTCTCCTTGCTTTCGGTACCTTAGCTTCCGTAGCTCCCTACATTGGCGGAATTTTAATCCTCGTCATCATTGCTTGGATTTTTGCTGCTAAATCTCTCAGTAAACAGTTCCTTCAGTTGACCGCTGAGCGCGCTGCTCAAGCTGATCAACCAAAACAAGGTTCTTCAGTCGCTTCTAGCTAATGGTGTTTGGCCAACTGTACGGTTTAATGAACCTTGCAGTTGGCTGCTATAGTTTTAGCTTTCATTTTTCAAAATATATTTCCTTTTTGAAATAAGTATTTTGACTGGACAGAATGCATCGTATTTTGTTATTCTCAATGTTTTGTTAATGGTTTGCCTTCTCGCAATTGCGTTGATTATTGAAACATCACGCAAGCCTTGCAGAGAGGATGGTATTCGGAATTCACACCTTCTAGATTAAGGAAGCAGGTTGATATGGAAAAACAAAAGCGGTGGCAATTGTACCTGATCGTTGGTGTATTATTGATCACACTCTATAATATACTCCCGACAATTTTTTACTACTCTAAACCTCTGAAATCACCGATTAATGCTGAAAGATCTATTCCAATTGCTGAAGGAATTGTTGACCGCGTCAATCAGATCGAGGTAGACTCAAAGCAGTGGTTGAGCTCGTTCTGTCGACTTATTGGAGTAAAGCCAGAGTCCATTCAATTATTGCCCACAAATTCTGAATTTTTCGAGATCGCATTCAGAAATGAATCGGATGCCGAATTATTCAAAAGATTTCTACCGGCTGCAGGCGCGTTTATTCCTTTTGTTCCTTCACAGCTGGAATTAAATACACAGTCGACTTTGCTCCCAAAGACACATGTGCTTGTTCAGAGAAATGTCACTTTGAAATTAAATCAAGCTGAGCTTAACGAAATTTTTACATTTATTCCAAAATATGATGAAGAGCATGCAGTTAATCAAGGCTATCGCAAGCTTGTTTATGATCGCGCTGCTGAGGTTGCCTATTGGATTAGTGGTCCAAGTTTAGTTGGACAACAGATACTTGCGATTGTTAATTCAGATGAAAAAGAGAACGAAGCAACTCAGGAGCTCATGATTTCTCTATCGAAGGAAATTGCCGATATTGAAATGAATTTAGGAAAGGCAAGTCCTATCACTAAACGATATTTTGCTTCCTTTACCCAACTATCAGCTCATGAAGGTGTCTATCAAAAATTTTTAGCTAAAATGGAACGCTTTCAAAAGCAGCTAAAAAGTCAGAGAGATCTGCTTAAACAGCAACAAGAAAAAGAACCTCTCCAAACAATAGACGCACAAAAACTCTCGCTATTGACAAATCAGATTCATTCGTTAGATTTTTCTATTTCCAGTTTACGAAGAAATTCTGCTGAATTTCAAAAGGGAAAGGTTCCCTTATCGCTCCCTGAAATTGAAAAGCTTCTTGTTTCTGGGTTTAATCAAGGTCCTTCTCAAGAGCTTGATTTAGGGGGTTATAATCCTTTCATCAAAGGCATCACCATTCATTGGGATAGTGGCAAAATGACGCTCAATCTTTACGGCGACGTCGAAAAGATTCGTTTGCAGTCGGATACTTCAGAAAATACAAAACAGGTTAAAGATCGACTAAATCAAGCATTAGTCAATACAATTGCACGCATTGCTCGATCATCTGATGAGACGTTTACCCCAAGCGACTATACATTCACTGCTAATTTTGATCAGTTAACCAATAGCTCAAGTTATTTGGTTCTGGAACTCGGTCAATTGGCAAAAAGACGCGCACAACAGGTGCTTGATCAAGTGATTTCATCTTGGAATCCGACTCACCGAGATTTAACGCGTGATAGCTATCCTATTCATACTTATGAGGCCTATCAACAGCTTCCTTCTGAAGAACAAAAATTGGGATTAGTTATTTATGCACCCTCCATTCATTCTGAGGTTCATCAAAATGCATTTAAAAACAGCTCCATCTATCTCATTGGTAAAGGAATGGGTGCGATTGCACAAAAATATCAGGAGAATCCAGAAGCTGAAGACAATCAAACTTTGATGAGTGAATTTTCACAACTTACACAGCTTTTACAGGGAATGGGCTTTATCGGATATTCGGGAGCAGCTTTTAACTTACCTAAAGAATATGCTAAGGATTTCATTTTTGAGTTGTCGGATTATGCAAGTCCGCTTTTAAAGGCAACGCGCGAAGATTTCACTGTTAAAGGTAGTAAGCGCTATGCAATTCTTGACTTTTCAGATGTTGAACAACGTATTTTAACACTAAATCGAATTGAAGATCGCGTTCAAGAAGACCTCGTAAAATGGTATGAATCGTATAATAGTGCTCAAATCGATCTTAACCAGACAAGTAAATATACTGTTCCAGCACCAACTAAAAATGTGTTTTGGGAGAATTTTAAACTTAGTTTAAAAAAATACTTCCGTGGAGACGATCGCAAAATTCTTAAATGGGGATTAGATCTCTCTGGTGGTAAAACAGTACGTATTGGGTTATTAGATCAAAATGGCCGCACTGTGACTAATCCTGAAGATATCAAGCAAGCTGTCAATGAACTCTATAACCGTATTAACAAGATGGGTGTGGCCGAACGGACAATTCGTATCGAAAATTCGAATATCCTGTTAGATTTCCCAGGCTCCCAAAATCTATCTGCAGCCGAGTTAGTTAAAGCTTCAGCGATGTATTTCCATATCGTTAATGAAAAGTTTTCGCCAAGTTATACAGTGCTTGCTGCGCCTACAAATCATTTCCTTCAAGAGGTATGGAATGAGGCTGTAGTGACCAATCGCACGGATATTGAAAGCATTAATGAAATTGCATGGAACCATTTAGGAGGGGATTCGTCAATCTCTGGAAATATAGGACCACAAAGCGAAAATGCTAAAATCCTCTATGAACATGGCTTACGTCTATCAAATGTGCAAGATTATCAAGTCAGTCAAGCTTTTGACGATACCCTCTCTTCTATCGCTATGTTTAGAGGGACCGACTCCGCTGAATGGGGAAATCAAACACATCCACTCCTTATCGTTTTTCATAACTATGCGTTAGAAGGAGCTAATCTTGATAACATCCAAGCGGGCTATGATAACAATCAAGGGAATATCCTCACTTTTGGTGTGAAGCGTTCTTATGAAGGGGCTCAAAACTTTGCTGGAGGAAGCCCTCGGGACGATTTCTATACATGGACTTCACAGTTCTCTGAAGATAAAATTATGGGAACTCCAAAGGAAACTTATTCACGGGGACGAGGATGGAGAATGGCTGTTATTCTAAACGGGTCCGTTGTCACCTCACCTTCCCTTCATGCTGCTTTGCGAGATGGTGGTACCATTAGTGGGCGCTTTTCTCAACGTGAAGTGACACAACTTGCTGCCGATTTAAAGGCGGGGTCCTTAAGTTTTACACCACGAATTTTAAGTGAAGAAAATGTGAGCCCAGAGTTAGGTCGTGAAGAAAGAACAAAAGGAATTGTGGCCTCAGCGGTTGCTTTAGCCCTTGTTGTCATTGCAATGATTGGCTATTACCGATTTGCTGGGCTTGTCGCTTCTTGCGCAGTCCTTCTCAATATTTTCATTATGTGGGGGGTATTGCAGAATATCGGCGCTGCCTTAACATTACCTGGAATTGCTGGTATTGTCCTTACAATTGGTATGGCTGTAGATGCCAACGTCCTTGTCTTTGAACGGATTCGAGAGGAGTTTAAAAATTCTGGTCGCATCGCTTCAGCAATTCAGACAGGATATCGCAAAGCATTTAGCGCTATTGTTGATTCCAATATCACCACTATTATTGCAGCGGTCATCTTAATTCAATTTGACTCGGGTCCAATTAAAGGTTTTGCAGTGACGTTGATCATTGGTATTCTTTCGTCCATGTTTACTTCACTATTTATGACTCGTTACTTCTTTGCAGGGTGGGTACGTAATCCAGCAAACAAACGCTTGGATATGGCTCAATTCCTTAAAGAAACGCATTACAATTTCTTAGGTCAAACAAAAAAGGCATTCGCAGTATCGGCCATATTAATGATCTTAGGAATGGGATTACTATTTAGCGAAAGAAAAACAATTTTTGGTATGGACTTCACAGGCGGCTATTCTTTAACTGTTAATTTAGAAGAGCAGCCAAGGAATCCAAATTATCGTCTAGAAGCCACCAATGCTTTATTAGATGGGGGAGCTTCCCGACGTGATTTTGAAATCCGTGAGCTGAGTCGTCCAAATCAATTAAGAATTCAATTTGGAACAAGCATGGATGAAAAGGGTCACCCTTTTTACACGATGCCTGAAGTAAGTGATGAGGAACGCTATACCTATTCTTATCAGCAGGACCCGCGCTTGAATTGGGTTGTGAATACGTTGCAAAATCATGATGTGCCTGTTCAAGCATCTCAGTTGAGCCAGCTGGAAAAGAATTGGACTATTATGAGTGGGCAGTTTTCTGATGCAATGCGAAATAATGCAGTGATTGCCTTGATTGTTGCGCTTCTATCAATACTACTCTACATCACCTTGAGGTTCGAGTTTAAGTATGCAATAGGAGCCGTGGCAGGGTTGGCGCATGATGTGATTATTACAATAGGAGTCCTAGCACTCTTTCATGCATTGAAATTTCCTGTTCAAATTGACCTACAGGTTGTGGGGGCAATTATGACAATCATAGGATACTCTTTAAATGATACGATCATTGTGTTTGATAGGATTCGTGAAGATTTGAAGTTGATGAAGAGAATGTCGTTTAAAGACATCATTAATCATGCTTTAAATGTGACTTTAAGCCGCACTATTATGACTTCAGGAACAACTTTATTAGTTCTCCTCGCACTTGTCTTATTAGGTGGCCAATCCATATTCTCCTTCTCTCTCGTCATGACTGTTGGAGTGATAGTAGGTACCCTATCTTCATTATTTATTGCGTCGCCCATCATGCTTTACTTCCATAACCGGGAAGTCGATCAGAAGAATGGCTCTTCCGTCGCCTCAACAATCTAATCAATTTAAAAGCCGAGAGAACATCTCGGCTTTTTTTTGTGTATACGGCACAGTTTTTGAACACAATTCACAGTGTGATTGAAAAAACTAAGACCAAAAGAAAGTTCGTTGCTGTTACTTAAAGAATGGGATAGAAATATGACATTTACACTGTTAAATTATCCTACCCGACGAAGTCAATCCTACCCATCATGTTAATAACTCGATGACACACTAGGAGCGAAATAGACCTTCACTACACCTGAATAAAGACATAGCTTTTACATTACATTTATTATAAGCTCAAAGCCAAACGTTTAAAAATGTGCTAAATCTATAAAATTGGCTTTCTTTATAGGCTATTAAAGCCCAATACTTTTGACCTATCTATTGGAGAAAACAATAGATAATTGAGAAAGTCGTACGTTCTCTCTTTCATTATGTTTAAAAAATTTCTTATTGAGCAGGTAATTTTATCTAAGGGCTAAAAAAAAAACTATGCTGCGTGCACTTTTTTGGTACGCAACATAGTTTCTAGAGAAACAGAAATAAAGAAAATCTTAGTTTGTCGCTAAAATGTGGGCTGTAGAAGAAGACATGGTTTCTACATAAAGATTCCAGAGATCTGATTCTATACGTCCATGACGAATTGAAGAAATGAGTTCTCTTTTCAAAGTTTTGAGATCTTTTTTCGGAGTGAGTTTTCTAATCATTTCTTTATCATCTGCCATTCTTGCCATATTGAGCATGCGCTCTAAATCATGCTTAGAGAATGTAAAAAGATCTCTACGCTTGCGTGATCCGCGAGCTGCACGTGGCTTTGGATCCACTTCATTTGGCTTATTAGTTTGGATGATATATTGGTTAATCCATTCGATCAGTTGGTGTGGATCTTCTGACTTCATTTTACGCATAGTAAAGTGGTGAATATATCCACCTGTAGATGATGGTAAATAATGACAAATATCATTCTCTTTATTGCCGCCGATTTTCTTGACAGCTGCATGAATAAGGGTTTCTAGTTGTTTAAGAACCGCTTCATGTGATTTTTCCATTGTGATCCTCAATTTTCTATAAGGGTTTTTTGAAAACATTTTGTAACTACAAATGGAATTCCATTTGTCGAGCTGCCATCTAACATCGATTTGCTAAAGGCACCTCACTTCATCAATGCCTGAACAACTTAGTTTTAATAACTGAAATTCATATATTTCATTATATGGATCTCTACTTCAGTTATTAAAAAATACATCATTCTTAAGTCATACACTAAGCTGAATATTCAGCCATTTTTTCTTTTATGCTAACCCTACAATTAGATTGTGGAATTAAGCCTATCTATTTTCTTTCATTTCTAGAGTGAGTAGTTCTAGAAATAGGAAGCGATTTTATAACATTCCAAAAGTGATATTTCACCAGGCTCTTATATTTATTAAGATAACTTTAAGAAATTATATGTATTTTTGCAAGATAAATTTTTATATTTTTTATTCTTGTTAGGTTCGTTCTATTTCCCTAATAAATGGAAGAATTTGAACCATTTCTGTCTCTCTTTTATTCAATAGTAAAGGAAATAACTTAAATTTTATTTTATCCCTTCACTCTACCTTTTCGAAGTAAATTCTTTTCTTGCTAGATCTTTTCTTAGTACTAGGATGAAATAGAGAATTTTGATAAAGTGATTTCGACAATATTGTTGGTGTGGTTATAAAATGGTTTGATGTCGATATCACCCGTATTAATTAAGTTTTTACTTAGATACAACTTAAAGAGTTTTTATATGCCTTTGCCAATCTATTCCCAAGATAAACCTAAGCCTGTTATCATCGAAAACATGATTGCCATTGCTGCAGGGAAGGGAGGTGTTGGAAAATCTACCGTCACTGTAAATCTCGCACTGGCTTTGCGTTCAATGGGATATCAGGTCGGGGTTTTAGATACGGACATTTATGGACCTTCTGTCAGACAAATGCTTCCTGAGGATAGGCTCCCCACACAAAAAGGTGAAATTATTCAACCTGCTATCTGCGCAGGAATTAAAATGTTATCAATGGCCTACTTTAGACGGGCAGAAGAAGCAACGATTGTTCGCGCACCCATTGCCAACGGGCTAATCTCTCAGTTCATAAAAAATATTGATTGGGGAACACTAGACTTCCTTCTTTTTGATTTCCCTCCTGGAACAGGAGATATTCAATTGACACTTTGTCAACAAGCAAAGTTGACTGGTGCTTTAATGGTGACGACTCCTCAAGAAGTTGCATTACTCGATGTTCGTAAGGCCATGAAGATGTTTGATCAAGTCCACGTTCCTATTTTAGGTGTCATTGAAAATATGAGTGGCTTCATCCCTCCTGGTTGTAGTGAGCCTATATATCCCTTTGGTAAAGGCGGAGGAGAAAAACTTGCTTCTTCAAATGGGGTCCCTTTTTTAGGGTCTATTCCACTAGATGAGCTGCTTTGCCGTTGTGGAGATGAGGGGAAATCTATTTTTAGTCTTGATCCTTCTTATCAAAAACAATGTACTCAAGCCTTTATTTCCCTCGCCCACTCAGTAATTGCTCATTGTCAATCACTCAATCAACAAAATGCTGAGTGTCTGACTGATTTCGTTTTGAATTGGGAGGAAATGTCTCATGACAAAAATAGTCAGCATTAGAACGATTCGCCAAGTGAGTAATCATTCATTTAGTATTCTCTGGAGTGATGATTGCGAACAAATTTTTGAACTGAGTGAATTGCAACGAAGATGTCCCTGTGCTCAATGCCATGATGAATTTACAGGCACCTCTTTAGTTCATACTGGAATGATTAACGATAATGTAAGAGCTATTAAAATTCATAATGTGGGACGTTATGCTATACGCATTCAATTCAACTCAGGGTGTTCATTAGGAATTTATAGTTTTGATTTTTTGAAAAATATGAAATAGGGAATTATGGAAAAGCAATTCAATTATTTGCTATCCTTGATGTGCATTTTGATTCTTTTAGGATGTTCTCAGTCCAGCCAGAAAAGACACGCAGAATTCAGAAAATGGCAAGAGCATAACGGGAAGCTTAAAATTCTAAGCACAACCTCCATGATTAATGATTTAGTGAAAACTGTTGGTGGTGATAAAATCGACACACTAGTCCTCATTCAAGGAGATTTAGATCCTCATTCTTATCAGCTTGTTAAAGGGGATGATGAAAAATTAGGGTTTGCAGATCTCATTTTGTATAATGGATTGGGTTTAGAACATGGTGCAAGCCTGCATCATCATCTTAGTTACAATCCCAAAGCGGTGCCTCTTGGAGATCTCATTGTTCAAAAAAATCCTAATCTTGCCATTCTAGTGGATGGAAATCTCGATCCTCATATTTGGACTGATGTTTCAGCTTGGTCTCAAACCATTCCTTTTATTATAGATGAGTTAAGCAAGAAACTTCCTCAGTATTCAGAGGAGTTTAAGGTTAATGGACAGCAACTTCAACAGAACCTTGCCAAGCTTCATGAAGAATTGAAAGACATACTTCTTCAAGTCCCTGATAATAAACGCTATCTAGTCACTAGCCATGATGCCTTTAATTACTTTTCTCGTGCATATCTAGCAACTCCTAAAGAAATTGCAAATGGAAAATGGAGTCAACGCTTTGCTGCTCCCGAGGGATTATCCCCTGATAGCCAGCTTAGTGCTACCCATATTCGTCAAATTATTGACTATCTAAAAGAATATGACATCCATCTTTTGTTTCCAGAAAGTAATGTGAGTCGCGATTCTATAAAGAAAATTGTTCAAGCAGCTCAAGATCAGGGCTTAGATGTTGCTATTGCATGCTGCCCCCTTTATGGAGATGCGATGGGTCCTGAAGGATCCGAGGGAGACACCTATATAAAAATGCAAAGATATAATGCTCAAACATTAGCTGATCATATGTTGGATGCTCCACATCCTGTTCGAAAGCTTAATATAGGGAGTTTAGAAATCTTAGAAATGAACACAGAGAGTAACCCTTCAAAATAGCTTGACTTATGGCTTCACAAGAGCAACACCCTATTTTAGAGATCAATAACCTTACCGTTAATTACGGTAAGACTCCTGCATTATGGGATGTTTCTTGTTCGATAATGGCGGGTGTTTTGGTTGGAATCATTGGTCCAAATGGTGCTGGGAAAAGTACGCTGATTAAAGCAGTTTTAGGTTTGATTAAACCATTATCTGGTAAAGTTCAGTTTTTTGGAAAGCCTTTAAAAGAGGTTAGACAACGTATTGCCTACGTTCCTCAGAGAGAGTCAGTTGACTGGGATTTCCCTGTAACCGTCAGAGATCTTGTTCTTATGGGAAGGTATGGACGTCTGGGACTGTTTCGCCGTCCCAGAGAAGCTGACTATGCTGCTGTTGACAACTATCTCGATGTTGTGGGAATGCTGGCCTATGCAGATCGACAAATTAGTCAACTCTCAGGAGGGCAACAGCAAAGGGTTTTTCTTGCACGAGCACTACTCCAAGAAGCCGATATCTATTTTATGGATGAGCCTTTTGCTGGTGTAGATCTTGCTACCGAAACAGTTCTCCTGCAACTTCTGCAAGATCTCAGATCGAAAGGAAAAACGGTTCTCGTTGTTCATCATGACCTTGGTTCGATTGATAGATATTTTGATTGGACTCTAATCCTCAATGTACGTTTGATTAAATGTGGCCCTACAAAGGAATCTTTTACACCAGATTATTTAAATATGGCATATGGAAAAAGTTATGCTCTCTTTGATGAGGCCATCCGATTATCAAAACAAAAACAAGCGGGAATCCATCTATAACTCATGGCAGGATCGAGTTTCGTTTCATTTTTCATAGACCCTGTTTTGATGGCTCCTACGATTGGCTGTATGTTAATGTGTTTGGTAGCAAGTCTTGTAGGGGTCATGGTCTATTTACGTAAGCAAGTGTTGATTGGTGAAACACTTTCTCATTCGGCCTATCCTGGAATTCTTTTAGGATCTGTTTTATCAGGTTTTATTACCAGTAATGATGGATTACAGACAATTATCACTTTATCCGGAGCCTTTTTATCTGCTTTAATAGGCTTATTAATTGTAAATTGGATGGTCGGTCATTTAAGAATTAAGAGTGATTCAGCTCTTTGTTTTATTTTATCCACTTTTTTTGGCGTCGGATTATTAATTGCAAGCGAAGTTCAGTTTTCTTTTACACAGCTCTATAAAAAAGCTTTAATTTATCTTTATGGCCAAGCTGCCACTATGACAACTGTGCACATTTGGATATATGGGATTCTTTGTTTGATTGTTGTGATCACGACAGTATTACTATATAAGGAAATTCAGATTGTTTCTTTTGATGCAAGCTATGCCCATAGTTTGGGATATTCTGTAAGAGGAATTGACTTTATCATCATCCTTTTATCCACACTAGCTGTGGTGATTGGCATTCGTTCCGTTGGTGTCGTTCTGATGTCTGCTATGTTAGTGGCTCCTGTTGTTACCGCACGACAGTTTACAAATAACCTCAAAACTTTTTTTGTTCTTGCTGGTGTTTTTGGAGTTATATCCGGATTCCTTGGCAACTACTTTTCAGTCAAAATTGCAGAGTGGAGTGTTTTTTATGATAGCTCTTCACGTATCATTTTAGCCACAGGTCCCATGATTGTCCTTGTTGCCTCTCTTCTTTGCGTGCTCTCACTTCTGTTTTCCCCTGAAAGGGGCGTCATCGTCCGTTTTTTTCGAGCTCTACATTTTCAATACGACTGCATTGTTGATAATCTATTAAAATCTATTTGGCGTAGAGGGGTGGATAAACCAATCTCCTTTGGAACGCTTAAAGAAGAACAGACAATATCGTGGATGAGATTAAAATTAATTCTAAGAGGAATGATAAGAAATGGGTGGATAACGCTGACTTCGGAAAACCACTATATTTTAACAAATGAAGGAAAGGCTCGAGCTGAAAAAATCATCCGTCTACACCGTCTTTGGGAGCTATATTTAGTGAGCTATCTTGGAGCTGGAAGTGAGCGGGTGCATCGAAATGCTGAAGAGATGGAACACATACTCACTCCTGAAATTGAAAATGAGCTGACGCTTCTATTGAAGGATCCTCAAATTGATCCCCACGATCAGCCGATCCCTCCTAGGAGGAACTTGTGATTTTAATGAGGTTAAATCCGTATCAAGGAAAAACTTTCTTTGAGTTTATTTGGGTCTTTCTCCAGCGTCTTTTTTTATTTCTTTCAGGTCAGCTCAATAGAACAGATCTTGTTTCCGATGAAATTCAGATATTTGTACTCGCCAGTATAGCTGCTTCCTGTGCGTTTTTAGGTGTTTTTTTAGTGCTCAGGAAAATGGCAATGCTTGCCAATGCACTTTCGCATACCATTCTTTTAGGTATTTTAGGAGCCTATTTTGTCCTTTCCTATTTTTCAACTGATTTAAAGCTAGGAGTGACACATCTACCCTCCATGAAAGCACTCTTAATAGCTGCCGTCTTCACTGGCTTGCTCACAACATTGATTACTGAAGTGTTTTCTAAAATGATGCGCCTTCAGGAAGATGCGAGCATTGGGTTAGTCTTCACAAGTCTTTTTGCCATCGGAATTATTTTAATCACGATTTTAACACGAAATATGCATCTTGGATTGGAAGTGATAATGGGGAATGCGGATGCCTTACATATTGACGATTTGGGGTGGGTCTCTGCTTTCCTTGTTGGGAATGTCGTGCTAATCTTTCTGTTCTACAAAGAATACTTATTGACGACATTTGATCCTAGTTTGGCAAAGGCATTGGGTATCTCCCCTTTGTTTTTTAATTATCTCTTAATGGCTCAAGTTTCTGCTTCTACCATCGGAGCCTTTCGAGCGGTGGGGGTGATTTTGGTCCTAGCATTTTTAGTAGGTCCTTGTCTGATTGCTCGGTTTTTCACTCATAGATTTGGATGGTTGCTGATTTTATCTGCAGCAATTGGAGTATGTGCTGCTTTTGTTGGTGTGGCCCTAACAAGGCATATTTTATCTGTTTACGGCATTGCACTATCAACAGGAGCTATGGTTGTCACCCTTATCCTTGTTTTCTTTTTTCTTGCTATCATCATCAGATGGTCATCACAAAGACTTAGCCTGATGCTTATTTCTCAGTAGGCTCTGAATTATTTAGAACCTATTCAGAATCTTTTTATTGGATAGTCGCTCTCACATTTTCTTTGCCTAAAAATTTTAGTGGCGTTACACCTCAACTATTAAAACTACCACGGAGCCCACCGTTAGGAAATAACGACATAGTCGATTTCCGATGGAAGAATATCTGAGACTTCTTGAACAATGCTACCCCGAATTAACTGAAGCATGGCGCTATGTCTTGGCCTTCCTAGAATCAATCGAGAGACTTTTAACACTTTAGCAAAGTTGACGATAGAGTGAGCAGGGGAATCGCTAATTGTGTAAAAGAATTTCATCAAGATTTCATGAGAACTGTCTTTGGCATAATCGAAAATCTGACAAGCAGCATCATCATCCAGCCAGGTTCGATTCTTATCCTCTTCAGTGATGACTTTTTGTTCTCTCACAAAAAGAATATAGAGGGTTTGATTGGATTTTTTAGCTTCTTGTAAGGCAAAATCAAGGGTTTTTCCAATAGAACGTACCGCTACCAAATAAGAGCCTTCATGGAGAGGGATACGTGCATCATCCGTGTAAAGAGAAGAATGTTTAAGTTTTACCTTTTTTACTGCCCATTGTTTTTGTCGATGTTCAATCACAAGTGCTCTTAAGATCAGTCCAATACTTAAAATAGAAATGGCAAAACGACGGGCACCGGGTTTATCAATGAACAGTGTAATTTCTATCGCTGCCATCACAACAAAAATTGTCCACATGAACCAACGTTCTTTTTTAGACATGGGGATGGTGATGTCATAAGCATTGACACCTAGATTCGTTGCAATAGCCCCTACAAATCCTACAGCATACAGTTCTGCTAAAGATGCCAAATCATGCACAAAAATAAGAACAATCGCGGGAAGGACAGAGGCCATGATTAATGGCACTTTTGGAACCCCATAGGGCGTAAGTTTTTGAAAAATCGCTGGCATTTCACCATCGCGAGACATGACGAACAAAAGAGAAATTAAAGCAAGTATGGCTGTATTAACAGCTGAAAGCAGTAATAAAGCAAAAGCAATACTGATAAGATGTCCAAAAAGCACTCCAAGGGCTTCTGAACCCCAATAACTAGAAACGAAATACTCCCCCATATATTTCAACATCGCATCGCGTATTTCAGGTTGGTTTGGGGCATCGACCTGGCCGTTATGTAGAGTCAGATTAGGAATTGCATTGATCACCAAGCCAAAAAATGCAGTGAAAAAACAGACTTCAAACATGACCATAATAATGGCTTTCTTAGAAGTCTGATGCACAGAAGGAGAATCATCAGTAGAGCCAGGGTCAAGTTTCATTACACCAGTTGTATTTGCAATGGATTCAATGCCCGATAACGCAACAATGATGCCTACAAATTTACCCCAATTGTCCCAAAATCCACCTGAAAGAGGCTTCAAAGCTTTTATAGCCGGTGTGATAAATGGGATGGAAATAAGACCTAAAAGGATGACAACGGCAAATGTTGATAGGGCTAGCACGGAGGCTATATTTCCAGTATGCCTAGGACCAAAATAGTTCAACAATCCAATGAAAAGTATCGATAAGAAAGCCCAAATCGCTGGGTCCTGAACACCAAGATAGTCAAAACAAGAGAGAGCACTCAAAGCAGCGGTGATAAGGTAGTCTGCAACAAGAAAAAATGCGCCTACTAACGCTAATGTCTGGGATTTCTTTCGGGCAGAAGCATAAACGCCGCCTCCCGTAGGACTATATTTGCATATTGTCACATAATTTAATGCCACAACTGCCATTAACACACAGACAGCAGCTATTAACCAAAAGGAATGATAGCCAGCTATAGCAAAAGCGAGTCCGATTACGTACGCTTTACTTGTTCCCCAGTCGCCATACAGAATGGCTGCTGATTGGGAAATCCCTACATCTCTCGGTCTTTTAGAAATAGGTCTGCTCATGAAAGTTCTTTGGAAACCAATTAGAAAAATCTCATCATGAGCATCGGCTTATCAAAAATCAAGAATAAATTGATTGTTGATAAGCCGAATTGGAAATTATGGAAAAAACTCTTTTAAGAGTCGGGCAAGATCGTGATAAGTTAGAAAAATAAAGAATCCAATCAGAAGAAGCGCAAAGGGGATCACAAATCGCTCCATCGTTTTTTGTTTAAGTTTGCGTCCCGTTATCCACTCGTAAAATGAAAAACAAATCGTCCCCCCATCTAAAACGGGAAGAGGAAGTAAATTAAGGACTCCTAGATTTAAACTAATCGCACCTAACCAATAAAGCCCTTCTTTCCAATTCGACATTGAGTTGTCGTGGACAACTTGTACAATCCCTATAGGCCCGCTCATCCACTTTGGATTGAGTGACCCTGTGAAAAGAGCTTTTAGAGTATGCCAAATCTCTTCAAAGACTTGGGAAAACATAGAAAGTGGATTTGGGTTAAATCGCACAGGTTGATCCTGTATTGCTGGAAGGCCGAGGACGTATTGTTTTTCACGATTATCAAAAAGTTGACGAGCCTTAGCCCTTTTCTCAGGATCATCGATACTGTCAATTTCTTTTTGTTGAGCAATCAGCTCATGCGCGAAAGCTGCTTGATTTTCTGGTGTGAGATCAAAGTCCTTTCTCATTTTCGGAACCACTGATTCAAGTAGAAAAAGGTTTCCAGCATTTGTCACCGATTTGGAAAGTCCAATTGTTTTAATAATGTGCTCTAAATCAATTGGTTTAAATTGCTTATCAAAGACAGCATCAGCTTCTTGCCAGGAGATAAGTTGAGAAAAATGTTTCAATCTTTCAACAACAATGTTGACATGATGTTGCTGCAGATGCGAAAGAATTTCATATGAGAATGTCACGGGTATTCCGTCTACAGCGATGACTTTATCACCTTTCTGTAAGAGGATTTCTTGAATAGAGAATGGAGTATTGGGGAAGGCCTCTTCTTCATTCTCCTTATCAATAAACTTGATTCCCCTTTCAATGACACATTCATTATTAATGGAATAAGGAATTGTGTAGAGTTTTTGAATTTTTATTCCTTTCAACTGGGCTTCGAATTGCCAGTCAATCAGTTCTTCCTTAAATTTTGGATCGATACGCAACTCCTCAGCCATGATTCTCGGAACTCTTTTTAGGAAGACTTCATCCCCCCTTTGAATAGTTAACAAAGCACGAGAGTCATTAAGAATATGAGAAAGCTGTTTTGCTGAATAGACTGGCTCTCCATCGGCCCACACAATACGATCTCCATATTGGATTCCGCTGTCTATCATAGGAGAACCCTGTGGAAGAGGATTATCATTTCCATTGGGGAACCGATCATAGATCACATAACTAGAAGAATCCAAAACCCCTGTTGTGAGAATGTCTTTTTCAATTGCAGAAGGATGAGGGTAAGGTTTAATGGTGTATTCAAAAGGAGCTTTTTCTTTTGTATTGAAGTCGATGTGATTTCCTTTAAGTTCGACTTCACTGGGCGACATCATCGCTGCGGTAATGTTGTCCTTGGAACTTTGGTAGGCAACGTCATTGTAAGATACGATTTCATCGCCTGGTCTAATGCCCTTTTTATAGAGTTCAGAATGTGGATCCAACCACCCGATTTTATGAGTAAATTCACTGAAATTCTTCTGTCTTCCACCGACTGACCATAGAAATGCAAACATTAATAGTGCGAAAAGAATGTTAACAAGAGGGCCTGCAAAAGCAACCTTCATCCTATCGGTTGGTGGCTTTTCAAAAAAACCATCGTCCATTTTAAAAACGTTTGTCTGTGCATCACCCTCCATACCTGCGATTTTTACATAGCCTCCGAAGAGTAGCCAACCAATCTGCCAACGCACGCCATCTCTCGTCCAGGAATAAATAGGTTTTCCAAAGCCTATGGAAAATGTCTCTACTCTCATCCCAGTCTTTCTGGCTACATAGTAGTGTCCAAGTTCATGGATGAAGATAAGAAAACTAAGGCCTAATATAGCTAAAATCACGTACAGAAGACTTATCATAGTAAAAACCTTTACTTAACTCATAATGGTACAATTGGCTGCTTCCTCTCGTGCAAGACCATCAGCATGCAGGATAGCTTCCAGTGAGTTTACCTGAAATGGGTGATGTTTGTCCATTAGCTGTTCTAATTGAATTGAAATTTGATGCCAAGGAAGCTCATTTTTTAAAAACCTGTCGACTAAAACCTCGTTGGCAGCATTCATATAAGCAGGTAAGCTACCCTTTTTTCGTAATGATTCATAGGCGAGCGCGAGGCAGCGAAAGCGTTTAAGATCAGGTGCATAAAATTGAAGGGTGTTATTTTTAACAAAATCAAAGGGAGCCAAAAGCCCAGGTTTTCTTTCCGGATAGGTCAAGGCATATTGGATAGGGGTGATCATCGAAGGTTCTCCAAGTTGGGCAAGAATGGAGAGGTCCTCAAATTCGACCATGCTATGGATAATGCTTTGGGGATGAATGACAACTTCAATTTGATCAAGAGGAACATTAAATAGCCAAAAGGCTTCAATGACTTCTAGCCCTTTGTTCATTAAGGTCGAGCAATCAATAGTGACTTTAGGTCCCATTTTCCAGTTGGGATGATTCAGTGCCTGCTCAGGAGTGATCGTTTG
The DNA here is from genome assembly GCA_041691035.1 of Chlamydiota bacterium. Classification (GTDB taxonomy): domain Bacteria; phylum Chlamydiota; class Chlamydiia; order Chlamydiales; family Parachlamydiaceae; genus JBEPVL01. Next base: position 22,942 of record JBEPVL010000018.1, on the reverse strand, counting down.
TAGCTGTGCATCACTCATTTGCCGCATGGGCCCGCCCGAGGCAGTTAAAATAAGACGTCTTATTTGAGAATGACGGTCTCCGTTTAAGCATTGAAAAATAGCACTATGTTCACTGTCAATAGGGATTAATTGCACTTGATGACGATCTATGAGGGAGAGAATCCATTCACCCCCGGAGACAAGAGTTTCTTTATTGGCTAATCCAATATTTTTTCCAGCTCGAATTGCAGCAACAGTCGGGATTAAACCTTGTGTTCCTGCAATCGCTGCAACAACAAAGTTAACCTCTGAGTGCGTAGCGACAGCATTTAAGCCCTCTTCCCCTGGAATAATTGTATAGTCGGGTAATCTTTTTTGGAGAATTTTTGCTTTTTCAGGGTTATAGACGGCCACAATTTCTGGCTGGAATTCTAAAATTTGCTTTTCAAGTAATTCAATATTATCGCGTGCAGCTAGCGCTTTGACTTGTATTTGATGACCTAGATGCCTGACAACTCTAAGGGTGCTTTGGCCTATAGACCCAGTAGAACCTAAAATTGAAATTTTTTTCATATTGGAAATAAATTGTGAAAAATATTTCCAATTATAGCATCCAGATGGAAAATGTCAACATCAGTTTTTTTTAAAATTGCTTAAAATGTTTTCATTCTCGGCAGTGATGTAAATGAGTCCAAGCTAGATGTTATATTTTTTTGTAGGGATGTAGTTCATTATGTAAAGAAATTATCTCTGAATCTTGTTGAAGATTGTTGCTCGCAAATTGAAACGCCCCCACACTATTTTGAATAGCGGCTTTGACAATTTCAGAATTATTCCTCAGCGTTTTGCTTGCATTAGCTAATAAATATCCATATTTTTTAACGACTGCAAAAGCAATATCGGGATCTCTCATATAGGGTGAGGAAAGAACGTGAGTATTAATAAATCCTACATCAATATAGTTGAGGTCACTATGTGCATTACGACGAGGGGCTATACTATCTTTTTTAATAAATTCAAGTATTTGAGATTTGTATTTAACTACATTGATGTTATTTCGATGAGACCGCTGCTCATCAGAAATAAGCAATCCCAAACCAGGAATTGATAGGACCACACACTCCCAATTTTCTTTAGCATCAAGATACGATAGATACTTATTAGATGTGATTGTTTTATCGCTTAAAAAAGGGATAAAGACATGTTTTAAAAACAGATCAGTCATGTTTACAGCGAAACTTATCAAGGGAATTCTTTCAAAAAAAAGATCTGACTGGACAAGAATAGTGGAAATAGCATTTATCATAAAAGGTGTTCTACTTTGTTTTTTTTAGATATTTAATTCTAAGTGATTTAGTGAAATAAATCAATAAGTTAGATAATATTTTCTATCTAATTTTTAAAAATAGGATTCAGATATTTTTTAATTGAAAAATTTTGAGTGGAATTAAGTTTAATTTTAAACATTTTATGTTGACAACCCCTATGTTAGGGAGTAAATTTTAAAAAAAAGCTTGGAGAGTTTGAAAGCGATGGGACACATTCAAATAAAAAAGGGATTAGATATTCCTTTGAAAGGAAAACCTGAAGGACATCCCCAATTCTTAATTGCTGAAAGTGAATCAAAACATCCTGAAGTCGTTGCTTTAGACTTGCTTCCTTTTGAGGAAACAAAATTTAGATTGCTTGTTCAGGCTGGGGATAGAGTTAAACTAGGACAACCTCTAGCTGAGGATAAGAGCTATCCTGGAAAAAATTTTGTTTCTCCTGGTGGGGGAATCGTTCGAGAAATACGAAGGGGATTAAAAAGACGTCTGATTGATATTTCGGTTCTTATCGATCCCGAAGAGGCCGTCGTTCAACATGAGATCATTGATTTGCGCCATACCAGTCGTGAACAACTCGTTGATTACCTTAAGAAAGCAGGCTTATTTGCAAAAATTTATCAGCGTCCTTTTGGATTTTTAGCTCAACCAGATCAAATCCCACGCTCTATCTTTATCAAAGCAGTCGAGTCTGCTCCTTTCCGTACACCCGCAGAGATGCAAGTTTTAGGTTATGAGAAGGAATTTCAGAAAGGAATAGAAGCATTATGTCATTTGACAACAGGTACAGTACATCTCGTTTTTCATGCAGGGACCACAAGTCGAGCTTTCTATGGAGCTGAGGGTGTAGAAAAACACACTGTCGAGGGGCCTCATCCTGTATCCAGTCCTTCTCTACACATTCAAGAAATTGATCCGATTTTATCGACTAGCGATGTCGTTTGGACTCTCGATGCTTTAGCAGTCGTGTCATTAGGTTACTTAATAATGCAGGGTCGTTATTTCATTCAACGTGTCATCGGCATTGGAGGCGAGGGGTTTATAGAAGGGCGTACTGGCTATTTTAGGGTGCGTGAAGGATGTCCTATTTCCGAATTGATTTCAAATCGCGTGAAAAAAGGACCTGTTCGATTGATCTCAGGTGATCCATTGACAGGTCGACAAGTTGATGCCCAGGACTTTTTAGGAATTAACGATGTGGCTTTTTCAGCTATTATAGAAAATACAAAAAGAGAGTTCATGCACTTTTTTGGTGCCGGGATGAATAAATATTCTTTTAGTAAAGCCTATCTATCGGGCCATTTAAATAATGAAGAAAGAGAGTATACTTTTACGACGAATCAACATGGTGAACATCGTCCTTTTATCGATGGGGTCTTGTATGATCAAGTCATGCCGATGAATATTTCGACCATAAATTTGGTTAAAGCAGTGATGGCAGAAGATTTTGATTTAGCTGTCGAGCTAGGTTTATTGGAAGTTATCCCCGAGGACTTTGCCCTGCCTACTTTTGTGTGTCAATCCAAGATGGAAATGATCGAGATCATGAGCAAAGCCATTAGACGCTACGCCACCGAATGTTTTGCTTAAAGGTAGTCAGGTCGTATCGACCTGATGGATATCTAAAAAGGCGTATCTGAACTGTTACAAAAAATAGGCCACTGTAAGATAAGTTTTTTAATTAACTTCTTCCAAGGCTTTGATTCTTGATTGTGAGGAAGGATGGTCACTAATTCGAACTTCCCCTTCCGCATTAATAAAAATTTTCCTCATTAATCGTTCTAAAATAGGTTGATTTGGATCATTACGTAAAGAAATATTATCTTCCAAATGAGATTTAAAGAACTCAATTCCTAAATTGGCAATTAATTTTTTATCTGAAGCGCCCTCTATCGCCTTTTTATCAGCTCTTGCTTCTATTAATCGTGAGACACCAAGATTAACAGCATATTGACATGTTTTTATAAATATTCCTTGTAACAAATAAGAACCCTGGTCGTTCATAAAACTTTTTATAGTAAAAGCTGTCAGTATTGATATAGTATTTATAGTCAAAGAGTCATTATTGACAACATGAGCTAGTTCATGCCTTAATGCAAATTCATTAGATTCCGATTCAGATGGAACATATACAATAGCATTACCGGGTCCATATGCTGTCCCGATTGCTCTATAGTCACTATCAATACCGTTTTTGGCTGATCGTGCAATGATGGGTTTTTCAATTCCCATTTCTTTGGCAAGAATAGATATCCGTTGTTGCGCAATCAGATTTTGCTTACTTTGGTTCCAAAATTGACTATTTAATTCTTCAATGTGGCTTGGAAATATAATTTGAGTTGCTATAAGAAATGGTAATGTATACTTGGAATCTACTTTTCTAAAAATCCAAGCCGAAAATAATCCCCGTCCAAGTAATAGTGCCAAATTTGCGGCTTTAAGCGAACTTCCTTTAATTTCTCGAATCAATTTTACAGGAAATAAGGATTGATAAAGTTTAATTTTTTGTTCGACTATCTCTTGTTTGACTAGATCATTTAAAGGTGGTTTTTCTTCTTCCGATTTCAGATCTAAAGAAACAGGGGAATCAGAATCAATGAGCTTCATTCTTTGATTAAAGGATATGTTTAAAAACCCTAATCGATTAATCGAAGGAAGTTTATTAAAAATATTCAAGCAAGCAATAGCTGCTTTAGGATTTTTTGTGATTTCAACAGCATGTTTGTCAGCTTTAGCTATAAAATAGTTTTGTATAAAAGTTTCTACTAAATTTGAAATCAAAGACACAGCAATTCCGCTAGCAATGGTGTAACTAAATCCTGTTGTTGTAATATTTGTTTTTTTACAACCGGCATCGATAAGGGACTTAAATAAAAAGGTAGCAGAAAATTTTGCAATTTGAGTATAGAGGTGCGAATCCATTTTAATTAGTGATAGCATGCAAGCCCCAATAAATTCCTGGTATTCTTGGTTGGAACCAATTGTTTCCAATAGTTCTATTTCTTCAGGATTTTCACAAAGTTTTTTTGCTTCTTTAAGAGTTTCTTTAGAATAGAATAGAGCAGGATGGCATGAAAAAGAAATTTCCGGGCAAAAAGAAAAACTGCTAGATGCCATTATTTGCACCTGAGTGATCGCTGTTGAATTGGGGGTAGCGATCGATACTCTTCCTTTAATTCCCATTTCTTTAGCATTTGAAGAGAGAAAGTCTATAAGCTCTTGATTACTATTACCTGGACTGGTTATAAAATTTCTATCGGATATTTTTCCATTTTGTGTATAGCCATTTATAAAAATTTGAGAGTGTAATGTATTAAATGCAGTAAAAATGATATTTGATACTAAAGTTGTTGTTGGATTAGATCCTGATCGAATAATTTCTACTATTCCAGAAAAATAACTTAGCGTTTTTATTCCAAAATTTATTAAATTTTGACCGTTATGATAATCTTGTCTTAACTGAATTAATTCTGGATTTTTATTTACATCATTCATAAATACCTTAAATATGCTTAACATTTTTAAAATTATACTTATTATAATCGGTTTCGTATTTTTATATCAAAAGAAGTTTGTATATTCAGAGATAAATTATTATTGCTATTTAAGTTTAAAAAATATATAATATCTTTTTCTTGCTAAATATATTTTTTTAAAGAGGGTTTTATGAATTTAGAAGCTTATCACGATTTTATGGTTTATTTTCAAACCCACAAAATTTTTGAAACTCAAAATATCACGCCTCAATCTTACGGAAGCCGTCTTTTTTGTTACTTAGATAATAAATATAATAAAGTGATAAAAGAAATTAATGAAGTTGTTGACAAGAGTATTTACGTAGAACTGAAAGAAATTCTTTCTCATAATAAATTGATGACAATTAAAGATGGCGAAAGATTCTATACGGTCGTTCTTGACGAAGAATTTGGGAGAGGAGGAAGTAAGATAGCTTATAAACTCAATGATAAAGAAGCCATTTTATTGCCTAATGTAAATCCTTGTGACCCTACCAGGCGATATGGTGGAGATTGGAAATATGTGGTTGCATCTGAAATGGCTGCAGCTAAAGCTATTTCAGGTTGTGGTCTACTCACTCCTCATCTTAGGGAAATTGCTGTTGTTTTTTCTAAGTTTCCAGAAATAAAATTACATGTATATCTGTGCCAATCTTTTGAAAATCTTGCAAAGACTCAGCATATTTATATTTGTGCTTGTAAAGTAGATGGGGCCGCTACCTGGAAATTTGATAAAGATTTTGTTTTTGATTCAAGAATAGCATGCGAAACACGTTTTGAAGTATGGGATGCGATGATGGAATCGCTTACTAAAGATCTCGCCTTAGTCAATGTCTATTCGATTCCACTTGGAGGAGATTCCTCTTGCCTCGCAATTATTAAAAAACCTGAGGCGCTCTATCCGCAGTTAAGATATTTTGGATTCGATTTTGGTGGTTATACGACAAAAACTCCAGATTTTATTATAGACGAAGAGAGAATTGCAAGAAGTTTCAGGGTAATTTTGGGTTCGTTTTTATGCAATGAGTTTAGAGCGGGGGTTTTAGATCATTCCCAAACTTTCTTAAACACTATTATCGAACGGTATACTCCAGCTGTCATTGCCCATATTGAGCAAATCAATTCGGATTCCCTCCCACAGCTTGCTTAAATGCCGCAGCAATGGAAGCTCCTATGAAGATACCGGGCGATCCCATCAGTAGACAAAATAACACTGCTGTTAAGATGATGATAGAAATCTGTTTTGGGCCGCCTGCCACTTGAGGTAAGGAGCGTAAGTAGTTCATGATTTCAAACGAGAAATAGTAGCCAGCTAGAACTCCTAAAATCAGCCCACCCACAAACATGTCTAAAAAGAGATAGGTGAGGAGACCAAGCGCCAGCAAAATATAACAAATGGTCTGCTCTTTATTGCTTCCAGCCCAACTATAAATTTCATTCAGTTTAAGCTTGTCTTGAAGTCTTTCTTTATAACTATCTTCTCTATCATTTCTTATCTCATCGTCATTGGGAGATGTATTTGAAGATTTCGTCTGATTAAATAAAGGAGACTTATTCTCTTTATTCTTTGGGTCGTTACTATTCATCTTTATCCTCCTAAATGTGTGTAGTCATTCATTTGAGAACTGATTACGCTGATTTCTGATAAATTTTTCTTTTTTACCTAGACTCTTTTATATCCAGTGAGGAGGAAGGTTGCAATCATTTTTTTATTTCTCATGTAAATTCCAATTTTAAATAAAAAGTTTGAGAAGAATCATCGTGATCTTTTAACGTAATGCTCTATCCATTTTTGAGGTGATATGTCCTATATTAGAACAGTGAAAGGAAGGGAAATCCTCGACTCGAGAGGGAATCCCACAGTAGAAGTTGAGATTACGACTGACCAAAATATCAGTGCCAAGGCTGCGGTGCCATCAGGTGCTTCAACAGGAGAAAACGAAGCCATTGAATTGCGTGATGGAGTAGCAAGCTATTATCTCGGTAAAGGCGTCACACAAGCTGTTGCCCATGTGAACGGGATCATTGCGCAATTATTAGTGGGAGAACCTGTTTACGACCAAGAAAGACTTGATCGTGTAATGATTGAAGCTGACGGGACTCCAAATAAAAGCAAAATTGGGGCCAATGCTATTTTAGGGGCTTCTCTTGCTATTGCACGAGCTGGAGCGCTCACAGCACACCTCCCCCTCTATAAATATATAGGAGGAACCCATGCTCATATTCTCCCCTGTCCGATGATGAATATCATCAATGGTGGCGCCCATGCAGATAATCTCCTTGATTTCCAGGAATTCATGATCCGGCCAAAAGGTTTTTCTAACTTTTCAGATGCCTTAAGATGCGGCGTGGAGATCTTTCACTCATTAAAAAGCCTTTTGAAAAAAGATGGTCACATCACTGCTGTTGGCGATGAGGGAGGGTTTGCTCCTCGGTTAGAATCAAATGAACAGACTCTAGACCTCATCCTTCAAGCAATTGAATTGGCAGGTTATAGACCAGGTTCACAGGTCACTTTAGCTTTAGATTGTGCAGCTTCTGAATTTTATGATCGAGCAGGAAAGGTCTATACTGAAAAAAAGAGAAAACGAGGCTCGGAGAAATATATAGAGAGGAGCACCCAAGAACAGATTGAGTATCTTAAATCACTTTGCGCATCCTATCCTATAGATTCTATTGAAGATGGATTAGCGGAGTGGGATTGGGAGGGATGGGCTCAACTCACAGAGCTATTAGGATCTTCTATACAAATCGTTGGCGACGATATCTTTGTGACTAACCCGAAATTCCTTAAAAAAGGATTCGAAAAAAAGGTAGCAAATGCAATTCTAATCAAAGTCAATCAAATTGGCACACTCACAGAAACTCTTGAAACCATACGTCTTGCGCAAAGTCATGGATACGCTACGGTGATCTCACACCGTTCTGGAGAGACGGAGGATAGTTTCATTGCAGATCTTGCTGTGGCTGTAAATTCAGGCCAAATTAAAACAGGCTCGCTTTCGAGATCGGATCGCATTGCAAAATATAATCGCCTTCTAGTCATCGATCATGAAATGGAACATATGGGTATGTACCACGATAGCAATCGTCATCAAGGGTTATTTAGCAAATAGGTGATTAGTCATGGATAAGGTGTATACGATTGCACTTTTTGGGGAAGCGGAAAAAGGAAACTTTAAAACAGCGTATTTTTGTCAAGATCTTGCCCAGCTTGATGAGTATTTAGGAAATCCACCTCAGGGTAGTCAGGGCCTTTTTTATGGCGTTCAGGCACTACTTTTTAAAAGAAATCTAATTTTTTTTAGAGTGGGAGAAGAAGGGTTCAGCCAACAAGATTATTTATATGGATTAAATTTACTGATTCATCAACAACTGATTCGGCAGATTCATGCGATATGCATACCCGGCGTAGGGAATCAAGAAATTTTAGCAGCAATTACACCGGTTTGTGAGCAATATAGAAGCATCCTCATTACTAATGAGGCTGATTTTTATGACTTTTTAACAGAACGTAAACCCCTCAATTAAAAGCATGCGTCAAATTAAATTCCTCCTCATTGCAATCGTTTGTATCCTAATTCTCGGAATCTTTTTCAATCGAAATCAATGGATGCCTCACTCAAACCAACTGGACCTTTCTGGTAATGTGGATGTCAGGCAAGTTGATTTAGGTTTTAGAGCAATGGGTAAATTAATGTTGATGAGATTTAAAGAAGGGGATTGGGTGAAAAAAGGTGAGTTGATGGCAGCTTTGGACAAGCAACCTTATCTTGATAAGGTCAACGAAGCTCAAGCACATATGAGCTCTATAGAGTTTTCTCTTAAAAATGCATTGGATCTCCTTAAGCGTCGAGAGGAACTTCTAGGAGGATTAGGAATTTCAAAGGAAGATTATGATAACGCACGCACTAAACGCGATGAATTAGCTGCGGATCTAGATCAGGCACAGGCATCCTTAGAGGCAGCTAAGACTAATTTAAAAGATACTGAGTTATTTGCTCCAGATGATGGGATTGTTTTGACGCGCATTCGAGAGCCAGGAACGATTATGAAAGAGGGAGACCCCGTTTATACGCTTTCATTAGTTTCTCCTGTTTGGGTAAGAGTTTTTATCAGAGAACCTCAATTAGGGCTTATCTATCCTGGAATGCCAGTAGAAGTCATTCCAAATATAAGCGAAGGTAAATCCCATCGTGGACAAATTGGTTTCATCTCGCCTATACCGGAATTTACCCCTAAATCTGTTGAGACGGCTAAGTTGAGGACGGAATTAGTCTACCGAGTGCGAGTGATCACTTCTAATGAAGATCTTCAACTCAAACAAGGGATGCCTGTTACCGTCACATTTTCAGTCCACCCACCGAGTGAGCGTACACCAGGCTCTACTTCCGCTCGTTGATTTTACTCAGTAGTCTTAAGATTTCGATGTAAAGCCATATTAAAGTGACCATTAAAGCGAAAGCTCCATACCATTCCATATATTTTGGTACGCGGTTTCTAGCGCCTTCAGCGATAAATTCAAAGTCGATAATAAAATTTAAAGCTGCAATGACGACAACAAAGACGCTGAAGAGAATGCTAAATAATCCGCTACCATTAATAAAAGATAAATTGATCCCGAAAAACCCAAGAATCATAGAAGCAAAGTAAGTCAGTGCAATGCCACCCGTAGCTGCAACGACGCCTAATCGAAAATTCTCAGAGGCTTTGATCCAACCCGATTGATAAGCAACAAGCATGACAAGTAGAGTAGTGATCGTTAAGGTAACCGCTTGGAAGACGATACCAGGGTAGGTGTGTTCAAAAATACCTGAAATTCCACCAAGGAATAGACCTTCTGCAACAGCATAAAGTGGGGCCGAAATGGGAGCCCATTCTTTTTTAAAGACAGTCACAAGAGAGAGGATAAGTCCTCCAAAAAGACCCGCCATCATCCAACCTTGAACGCTCGCAGGATTAGATCCCGATTGATAGAAAACTTTCCAAACCCAAGCAGCGGGGAGAAGAACAAGAAAGAGCAACACTAGTGTTTTATTGACGGTTCCTCTGACAGTCATTCCTTCTGTCTGAGTTGCGAGGCTATAGCCTGAGAATGGATTTGATAATAGAGCTGGATTAGATGAGCGCATAGATGAATCTCCTTCTTAAAAAACAACGAAAAGCCTCATTATAACACCAATAGAGTGTTTTTTTCAAATGAATTATAAATAATTAAAATAAGGTAGGAAATAAATAAGCACTCTTTTTTTTGGAATTACCTCTAGGATGAAATCTATGAATTTGGTAAAATGACTCCTCTTGTACAAACAGTGAAGTGCTAAAAATTTTTATTGTTTGTCGCGAAATACCTTTAAGAGAGACGATATTATGTTAGGATTTCTGAAAAAAATATTTGGCAGTGCGCACGATCGATTGCTCAAGCGTTATCGCAAAATCGTTGAAGAAGTGAATCGCTGGGATGAACAATACACCTCCCTCCCTGATGATCAGCTTAAGGAGAAAACTCAAGAATTCCGCCGTCGCTATCAGGCAGGTGAGAGTCTAGATAAAATTCTACCTGAAGCATATGGTGTTGTAAAAAATGCGTGTCGTCGTCTCTCAGGTTTAGAAATTCATGTGTCGGGATATGATCAGAAATGGGATATGATCCCCTATGATGTTCAGCTCATCGGCGCAATCGCCATGCATCATGGATCCATTGCTGAAATGCAGACGGGTGAAGGGAAAACCCTTACGGCTGTGCTTCCTCTTTACCTCAATGCCATCACAGGAAAGCCCGTTCATTTGATTACAGTGAATGATTATTTAGCTCAGAGAGATTGCCAATGGGTTGGAACAATTTTGCGCTGGCTTGGTTTGACAACAGCGGCCTTAACTAATAGCGTTCCGATGGATCAGCGTAAAAAAGTTTATGGAGCGGATGTCGTTTACGGAACCGCTTCTGAATTTGGATTTGATTATCTAAGAGATAACTCTGTAGCTATGACAATGTATGAACAGGTGCAAAGAGGGTTTTATTTTGCGATCATTGATGAGGTGGATTCTATTCTTATTGATGAAGCTCGTACTCCTTTAATCATTTCTGGACCTGTTCCAAATAGTCGTCAAATGTATGATGAGCTTAAAAGCGGTGTTTTTGAGCTTGTAAAGAGGCAAAGAGACCTATGTAGTCGATTAGCAACAGAAGCACGTAAGGCACTTGAGCAGATGCCAAAAGATGAAACAGTTAAACTAGATAAGAAGCAGGAAGAAGCGGAACTAGAAGCCTACAGAAAATTGTGGTTAGTGGGAAAAGGCACTCCTCAAAATAAAATTCTAAAACGAATGAAGGAAGATCCCTCTATACGGGCTTCTATAGATAAATGGGATCTTTACTATCATGGCGATCAAAATAAAGAAGAACGATTAGCTGCTCTTTCCGAACTCTACATGATTGTAGATGAAAAAAGTAATGAGTTTGAGCTAACAGATCGTGGAATTAGTGCTTGGGATACATCTACAGATGGTATTGGGCATACTGCTGACTTTACAATGATGGATATCAGCCATGAATACATCTCAATTGATGAAGACCAAACTTTGGACGATGAAGCCAAAATGGCAAAAAAAGTGGCCATTAGGGAAGAAGATGCACGTAGAAAAGAGCGTGCTCATAATTTACGGCAGCTTTTAAGAGGGCATCTCCTTATGGAGAAGGATGTCGACTATATCGTTCAAGATAATAAAGTCATTATTATCGATGAAAATACAGGCCGTTCTCAGCCTGGACGTCGTTTTTCCGATGGATTACATCAAGCGATCGAAGCTAAAGAAGGGGTCGAAATCCAAAAAGAGACTCAAACTTATGCGACAATTACATTGCAAAATTACTTTAGAATGTATGAAAAGATATCGGGTATGACTGGAACTGCGTCTACGGAAGCTCATGAGTTTAAGGAAATCTACCGTTTAGATGTCATTGAAATCCCTAGTCATCGCGTTTGCCAACGTGTAGATGCTAACGATGAAATTTATATGACCGAAAGAGAGAAGTATAATGCTATCTTAAAAGAAGTGAGAACTATTCACGAACAAGGTAGGCCGATTCTCATGGGGACTGAGTCTGTTGAAGTTTCTGAAAAACTTTCTCGAATCTTTAAACAGAATGGCCTAGAACATACAGTGCTGAATGCGAGACAAAATGATAAAGAAGCAGAAATAGTTGCTCAAGCCGGTCGCCGTGGAGCCATCACAATTTCAACAAATATGGCAGGACGCGGTACTGATATCAAACTGGAACCAGGGGTAGCAAAACTTGGTGGTCTGTATGTATTAGGGACAACACGTCATCAATCTCGACGGATTGATCGACAGCTTCGGGGGCGTAGTGCACGTCAGGGCGATCCAGGAAATTCTAAATTCTATATCTCTTTTGAAGATTCACTTTTGCGGTTATTTGCTTCACCACGGATTACGGCTATTCTTCAAAGGTTCCGCCCCGAAGAGGGCGAGGCGATTTCTGCAGGAATGCTCAATAAGTCAATTGAGACAGCACAGAAGCGAGTTGAACAGCGCAATTACCTCATTCGAAAAATGACGCTTGAGTACGATGATGTCATGAATAAGCAAAGACGAGAGATCTATGCCTACCGCAATGATATTTTGCAGGCAGATGATATTGAAAAGCTAGCAGTCGAACTGATCGAAGATGTTTGTTTGATTGGTGCCGAAAAGCTTTTTGAGGGTCATTCTGAAGAACAGCAATGGAATCCAGAAGGATATAGAGATTGGCTGATGCATCTTTTTCCTGTGACTTTTGAAGAGGATGCCTTCAATCAAGATTTCATTGAAGTGGATCTAATTGCGGAGTTAGCAAGTCAAAAGGTTGTGAAGGCTTTTAAAGAAAAACTCGCAAGAGAAAATTCAAAAGTTCCGGTTCAACTCATTCCACATGGAGAACCTCCAAAACCTGCTCATGGAGCTGTCAGGAGTTTAATGACGCGCAAAATTGATCAGCTGTGGCAAGAACATCTTCTCCAGATGGACCATCTACGTGCCGATGTTTCATTAAGATCGGTTGGGCAGAGAGATCCTTTGACTGAGTTTAAACATGAAGCGTTTGCATTATTTGATGAACTGAGCCGATATCTAAGAGTTGAAATGGCGCGGGCGCTTTTCAGATTCGAAATCATATCCCCTCAACAGTCTTTACAGCATTTATTGAACGCTGGATTAAAAATGGAGTCAAATCGACTATTAATGGGAAATCCAGAAAATGCGTTTCCAGTCCCTCCCTTTAATTCAGCAACATGATCCATCGATGTAGCATAGACGTGATTAGAAGAGACCGTCTGTCTTTGGATTTTCAGAGCTTTAGCTCTGTTTTTCCTATCGAAACTTTATTGTCGATTTGATATTTGATAGATTAACGATCGACACTAAAGTGTCGGCGGAGAAAAACAGAGTTAAAGTTCTGACACTCTGAAGACTAAAACCAAAAACCACCTATAATCTAGCTATTGTCAGAATCGGAAGTGGGGATGTCTTGGAAGTATTTCCACCCCACAATAAGGCTTGGAATGCTTGCTATAAGAAAGTAGGGCCAGTGATTGCCGTTCCATTGAAGGACAAGGGTTCCATTTTGAGAAAACAAAAGGAGGATGACTCCAAAAAGAAAAAAGACTGATCCGGACATAAGAAGGAGGATGGGTAGGATTTCATGTCGTATTTGTGAATAGATTGATGGTGGAGAAAAGTCGTTTAGGGATGTATCCGGTTGATCTATTGGGTCTTGAAGTGGGGAAAAAGGAATAGGATGATTGCTATTTTCTTCATCGATTTGAGGTCTTGATTGAAAGGACGGGTTCCAACGTTCTTCGGATTCGTCTTCTGCAGCATGTAGGTAAACCCCACAGAAGGGGCAGTTGTCGATTTGTCTCGAAACATTTCCTTCGCAGTTCCAGCAGAGTTTTTTCTTTGGTATCGCACTCATCTATGAAAGCCTTGAGTGGTTGTTAAACCATCAAATTAGTTCCTCAGCAGTTTGAGGAGTATTTTATAATTATTATTACATGAATCAGGTAGATCGAAGTGCTATTCTGGATGAGTATGATCTGTTTGTAGTATTCTCTCAGCGTATGCCAACTCTCTATGTCATCATGTTATCTTTTTCTTAATCAAAACGCAAGCCTTCTAGTCTGTTTTTGAAAAAAAATTCAACTATAAATTCAATTTTAAATCCATTGTCGCTATTTTTTGGTTTTAACTCTCTAGATTTTCAATCCAAAAATAGGTATGCTTAATTTCAAATGAACGAAAATAGGGCAAACATGAAGAAAGTGATTGTAGATATTGCAGTTTTGGGCGGAGGCCCTGGTGGCTATCCAGCAGCAATCCGTGCTGCCCAAAGAGGTAAAAGTGTCGCTTTAATTGAAGCTAAAGAATTAGGCGGAACCTGTTTAAATCGTGGTTGTATTCCTTCAAAAGCACTTATTGCAGGTTCTGAAGTTGTTGAAACGGTTAAAAATGCAGAAATATTTGGCGTTGAATTGGAAAACTGGTCTTTTAATTTTTCACGTTTGGCTCAACATAAAGATCAAGTTGTCGACAAGATGAGAAAAGGACTCGAAGGACTGATTGCATCGAATCAGATTCAACTTGTACGTGGATATGGAACATTTGTAGATCCCAATCAGATTAAGGTGATGGGTGAGGATGAATGTTTAGTGATTGCAGATCAAGTCATCATTGCAACCGGTTCAGAGCCTCGCACTATTCCTGCTTTCCCTTTTGATGGTGAAACTATTCTTGACTCTACTTCTTTACTCAAAAGGACAACGCTTCCAGAATCCATAGCGATTATTGGCGGTGGGGTAATTGGATGTGAGTTCGCCTCTCTTTATGCAAATTTAGGTGTTCAGGTTTTAATTCTAGAACTTTTGCCTCGCATATTATCAACCGAAACAGAAGAGGTTTCGCAGGCGATCACACAGGCTTTTCGAAAAAAGGGAATTAAAGTTGAAACCGGCGTAAAAGTCGAAAAAGTAGAGAAAAAAGGATCTTCCATACGCATCCTAGCTGGAGATCAAGTCCATGAAGCGGAAATTTGTTTAGTTGCAGTAGGGCGCTCTTTAAATACCAAGTCGATTGGATTGGATCGCACCGGAGTCGTCGTGAATGAACAAGGCATCGTTGTTGTGGATGAACAGATGAAAACGAGCGTTGAAGGGATTTATGCTGTAGGCGATATTGCTTCAACGATCTGGCTAGCACATGTCGCTTCTCATCAAGGGATTGTAGCTGCTGAAACTGCTTGTGGTCGCAAGGCTAGGATGCGTTATGATGCTATTCCATCGGTGATTTTTACCCATCCCGAAGTTGGAAGCGTTGGTCTTTCTTTGGCGGAAGCAAAAAAACGGGGGTATAAAGCAATACTGGGTTCGTTTCCTTTTCAAGCATTGGGCAAATCACAGGCAACTTTGCATCCCGAAGGTTTTGCACAAATTGTTGTCGACGAAAAAACAGGTCAACTTTTGGGAGCACAGGTTGTAGGCTATGAGGCTTCGACTTTGATAGCCGAAATGGTTCTGGCTATTGAAAATGAACTGACTGTTGAATGCATTACTGAAACCATACACGCGCATCCTACAATTTCAGAAGCCTGGCACGAGGCAGCTTTATTGGCTGAAGGATTTCCCCTACACTACCCTTCCAAGAAACGAGTGAATCATGGGAAAAGATGATCCGTCAATTAAAAGCGATGTTCACATCCACCCTTTGCCAACCCGCCGTCTGAATGTTTTACCTGATCATACCGATCAAGCTGCCACTGACCGACCTGTTGGTTTAGGGCGTTTTCCTTCATGGCTGCATCGTCGCCTGCCAAAGGGGGGCGGTTTATGTCAAACAGAACAGGTTCTTGGTCAACATCATCTCCATACAGTTTGTGAAGAGGCCAGATGTCCCAATTTGCTGGACTGTTGGACGAGAAAAACAGCGACTTTTCTTGTGATGGGGAAGGCGTGTACACGGAATTGTGGGTTTTGTGATATCGATTTCAGCAAAAGCCCTCAAGCACTCGATCAGGATGAACCAGAAAGAATTGCACAGTCTGTTGTGATTTTAGGATTAAAGCATGTAGTGATTACAATGGTCGCAAGAGATGATTTGTCTGATGGCGGGGCAGCCCATCTTGTTGCTATTGTTGGGCAAATTCGTAAACTAAAACCCACATCAACAATCGAACTCCTTACCTCAGATTTTGACGGTAATAGGGATGCTTTAGATTCAATATTAAATGTGAAGCCAGAAATTTTTAATCACAACATTGAGACGGTGAGTCGGTTATCTCCACGTGTGCGCCATAAAGCCACCTACCAACGCACTCTTGAAGTGTTGAATTACGCTTCTAGTCACCGCTATCATCCTCAGATGAAAGTCAAATCCGGTTTAATGCTTGGATTAGGAGAAGAAGAGGAAGAAGTTCAGGCAACATTAAGAGATCTTAAAAATGCAGGTTGCGATGTGGTGACTTTGGGACAATATTTGCAACCCAACCGAAATAAGCTGTTAGTGAAGGCGTTTATTCCCCCCGAACAATTTAAAAAATATGAGACCTATGGTCACTCGATTGGGATTAGATATGTTTATGCTGGCCCTTTTGTTAGGTCGAGTTATAATGCAGATCTCGTTTTATCCCGTTTGAATGAAGAAGAAAAGTGAGTAAAGATAATATGGATGATTCCCCTGAATTTTTTATTGACCACAATCCCATTGTAGATGAGATAGACTGCGCAATTCTTATGCATCGAGATGCTCATTTTAGCGGACTTTTCCCTATCATGTTGGATTACTATCGCGAAAATCACAAAGGTGTCCAGCAAGAATTTTCTATTGAGCGCATAGAACGTTTGATGGAATTGGAGAAAGAGTCCAACCAAAATCTTGCAGGACTTTTATTAGGTGGATTTGAGGCTGAGAAAGTTGCTGAGGCTAGAGATGCGTATCGGAAATTGCGCCTTCTTTATGAAAGCAAGAATCCAAAGACCCCTTATCCCACTCTTATTGCTGATTTAATTTTTTCTGAAGAAGAAGAGCCCGAAGCTGAAATAGCAGCCATCATTGCTCATAAAGAAAAAATTGTCCCTTTTCTTATCGATCTCATTCGAAGTGAACAATTTTATGATCCGCTCTTTCCAGGATATGGGACAGCTCCTTTTTTAGCGGTTAAATGCCTAGAAAAAGTCGGTGATAAGCGTGCAATAGTGGCATTATTTGAGGCTATAGGTAAGGGAGATTTTTTTGGAGATGAGCAGATGATAAAAGCTCTTAAATCCATAGGTGAGCCAGCAAAACACTTCTTACTTCGAGTCCTCTATGGTAAAATGATCAACGAAGATAATGAACGGGCTGCTATTGCTCTAATTGAATTCAAAGACGATCCCGAAGTTGCTGAATCGTGCTTTCGATTATTTTGTGATCCCGAAGTTCAAAAAGATCCTTGCTTGCCCACTTACTTAATTTCCATTTGTGCAGGTTTAAATCTTCCTGATCTTAGACAGGAATTTGAAAATTATGCTTCCCAATTGTCGGAACGCTCACTTTTGAAAAAAGATATGGAATGTGTTGTTAAAGAATGGAAGTCATAAAACATCATGAATGATGCCCTCGCTCAACATGTGCTAGAGGTGATGAAGTTTTGGGGTGTAAAAGAGTGTTGCATTGCCCCAGGAGCAAGAAACGCTCCTTTTGTGTTCGCATTGACCCAATGCAAAGAATTTAAACTCTATTTTTGGCCAGAAGAACGATCAGCTGCTTTTTTTGCTTTGGGCAGAATAAAAGCAACAGCAGCTCCTGTTGCTGTCATCACAACTTCGGGGACTGCTGCGGCTGAGTTGCTGCCAGCCACTATGGAGGGGTATTACTCTGGATTGCCGCTTTTACTCATTACGGCAGATCGCCCTCGTCGTTATCGAGGAAGTGGAGCTCCCCAGAGTGCGGAACAGGTGGGGTTATTTGGTTGTTACACTCCATTTTCACAAGATTTAGAAGCTGACGATAGAGTGTGTCAACAGAAGTGGGATTTATTGGCTCCAGCTCACCTAAATGTTTGTTTTGAGGAGCCTAAAAAGCAGGCTAGTGCCTTTCAAATTGATATTTCCTCATCCAGTTCCCATAGACAAAGATCGCCTCAGTTTAATCCAAGCATGGTAGGAGAAAGATTTCGTCAGTTTTGGATGGATTCCCGTTTTCCATTTATTATTGTAAGTGCATTGCCCGAGAAGTATAGAGAGCTAGCTGTTGAGTGCTTATGTGCGATTGGTGCACCTGTTTATTTAGAGGCTACTTCTGGTATTCGTGAAGATGACCGCCTTTCTGCCTTAAAGATCACACATGTGAATCATCTTTATGATTTTGCTGCGTCGCATGGCTATTCTATCGATTCAATCCTTAGAATAGGTGGGGTTCCCACACTCCGCTTTTGGAGAGATCTTGAAGATGGGGAAGGCAAGTATCAAGTTTTCAATTTGTCAGACCTTCCTTTTTCAGGGTTAAGCTGGACCAAGATAGAGCCTGTTGACTTAAATGCATTCTTTAAGTGGGCCATCAGTGAACAATTTTCTGCTCCTTCTGATTTTTTTGCTTTGAAATCAGCTGATCAATGTTGGCAAAATCGAATTCAGGAACTTTTTGCTGAAGAACCTAGGGCTGAACCCAGCATGGTTCACTCTCTCTCCAAAATCATTCCTGTGAGTTCAAGGGTATATTTAGGAAATAGCTTGCCTATTAGAGAATGGGATTTGGCCGCAACATGGGAAAAAAAAGCTTTTCAAGTGTCTGGAAGTCGAGGGGTAAATGGGATAGATGGTCAGATTTCAACCTTCCTAGGTTACTGCTCTCCTTCCTCCTCTAATTGGGGAATCGTAGGTGATTTAACTGCTCTCTATGATCTCGTTGCCCCTTGGATTTCTTCGCAATTGCTACAGACTCAAGCGAACTTGGTCATTATTAATAACGGAGGAGGACAAATTTTTAGTCCAATTTTTGGGAATGAAGCGTTTCTTAATCAACACCAGCTAAGTTTCAAATCATTTGCATCTTTTTGGAAATGGGATTATGAATATTGGGAAAAAGTCCCTTGTAAAAATTGCCTATCTGAACATAATCGTTTAATGGAGTTAGTTCCTGATAATGCTGCTACACAACGTTTCAATATCAAGTTAGGACGTATATGACAAGTGAAAATCGGTGTTTTGATATCCACGCACTCCCCGGTTTTTTAGGAACTGCGAGGGATTGGGATGGCTCTCCTTTTGAGAAGATTGAAGCAATTGATATGTGTTCCGCAGCTTGGGTTGATCATTTAGGCTGGATTGAAAGCAAAGAAGGCCCGATCCCCACATGGGCGCGTCACTTCAATAAATATGTCTCTGAAAAAAGAGGGCCATCGCCTTCTTTCCTTTTGGGGTATTCCCTGGGAGCGCGTTTTGCTATCCATGCTTTATTAGAAAATCCACAATTATGGGCTGGAGCCATTTTAGTTTCAACCCATCCCGGGATCAAAGATGCCGAGGCACGCTATCAAAGGTTACAACGCGATGAAGAATGGGCAAAACGCTTTGAAATTGAGCCTTGGAAAAAGGTGATGAGCGAATGGGACGATCAGGAGGTTTTTGTTAATGATACGTTTTCCTTTACACGTCGAGAGATGGATTACGACCGAAAGAAATTGAGTCGTTTGCTTCAGAGAGGCAGTCTTGGACTCCAAAAGGACTTAAGAGAGGCTGTTGCTGCTTTATCCATTCCGCTACTCTGGATCAATGGCGAATCTGATATGCGTTTTCGTCAATTAACTGTGGGAATGACTCTGCAGCACCCTTTATCGAGGTTTGAAGTGATCAAACAGGGTGGGCACCGGGTTCCTTGGGAAAATCCAGACGATTTTTGGGAAGCAACCGAACGATTTATTGATGATGTGCTTCAGGAATCAATTTGTAAGTATTCTCTATAGAAAAACCCAAAACTCAGGTTAGTAAGTAAGTTAGGCAAGATATTCAAACCTTTTCTTTTCAAAAGAAAGGCTCGTCTATTTGCCTAAACTTAGATTATTTAGAAAATGCTACGAATGGACTTTCATTTTCAAGCATTGGCTTCATCTTTTGTTTGATTAAGAATAGCTACACCTGTACGGTAGGCTCCATAAGCTGTGAATACAAGGCCACTTACTCCTGCAATCGCAGAAGCTTTCCAAGCAAAATTTGTTGCGATGGCATACCCCATTGAGTGTTCGTCTAACCAATAAAAAGAGGGGGCTAATTTCCAAAAGTGTTCCCCTATCGTTTGAATCAATGCCGAGCTCAGGCCTCCTAAAGCTGTAACAGCGATTGACGTAGAGATCGAATCTTTATCTGAAACAACTTTTTTGCAAAGACGAACCATGGAATAAATAGACATTACAATTCCGATTATACCTCCAGCACCACAACTGTAAATTGTAAAATTTCGCATAAGAGTGGAATCGGAAGATTCAGAAGATGAGACAATGATCTGTACTGCCACACTAGAAGCAGCTGCAAGAGTAACCCCAAATGTAGCAGTCAACGCTTCTCTTGGTACATAAGAAATAAAGTTATTAACAATTTTCATTCTAGACTCCTTTTTAATTAATTGTGAATTTTAAAATTAACAAAATTAGATGGTAATTCATAGCAATTAATATAGTATTGTTAAGATTTAAGTGAAAGTATTATGTTTTTTTATTTCACTTTCTGGCCTGTGACTTTATGGTTTTATTGAGAGCAGTTCTTTGATATCCCTAGTACTAGTGCTTGTGAGGGGCTGCATGCATTTTGTCGAATTTTCTTTGTTCTTGCTGTAGGCGTCCTAGCTCATATCCTTCATAATCTACAAACTTAAAGAATCTTTCAAAAGCAGGTTCTTGCTGGCAGACAAGTTTCGCAAGTCTCTGAGCGATGTATCTGTAGCTCGGGTGACCCGCAGGAGCTGTCCGTAGCTCACATAGCCATTGGAGCGCTCTTAAATTAACTCGAAAATACCATCTAATATTAAAAGCCATGGGAACGATATATTGAGCTTCTTCAGGAAGTTCTGACGCGATTCTATCATATACCTGTTTGGCTTCATTTAAAGCAGAAGTATAGTCTTCAGCATAGGGGGAGTTGATTAAATCTGAAGGAGTATAAAATCCGTAATTGCAGGTCAGTAACTCTCTTTCTTGAGTTAACATGCGGTGTCTTTGTAGGTCTCTGTAAGCGCCAAAATCACCAACGATTTCAAAGGTGAACTCAGCATGTTCAAGGGCACGAGGCGATTTTTGGCGGCGATTTTCTCTTGCGTTTGCTGCTGAGTCGAGAATGCGGGCGATGTCCTCTTCAGGGAGCAGTCGAACGAGCTCTAAAAGCTCATAAAGACCTTTGTCGCTGTGCGCAAAAAGAAGTGCAGCTGCAACCTTATTGACTGCATCGGGATCAGCCGAAACGAGACGGACGCCCGGTTGATAGTAACTTTCACAAAGGGGCATATATTGGCTAGTAATGAATTTAATTTCGCCTTCAAGAGTTTCATGAAATCGACAATAGCTTTCATGTGTGCGATGAGTAGGGCTTGCGCGTCTTATAAAAGAGGGGATGACTTTTGATAGCTCTTCAAAGCCTCTTTTTCCAATTTCTTGAAGCTCAGAAAGATTCTGTGATTGAAGATCGTGTAAAAGTTGCTCATAGAATCTTCCGTTACCATAAATCCCCATATTTGTCAGAGTTCCTGCTGGAAGAAGTCCTCTTAAGCAGTCGAGTACTTTAGCGCGTAGAGCTGCGCTGTAGGCAGCTTTTGATGAAGAAGGATCCCAGGGAAATAACTGCTCCATCATCGCTGTGACGGGAGGGATAAGGCGGCTATAGGTTTCAAAAAGCATATTACACGTATCGATATACGCATCACGATAGGCTGATGTCATGAGAACAGGTTCTCGATAGAAGAGATATTCCCCTTTAACTTTCTGATCAAAATAAATATAACGGGTCGATTTTTCAAGAGGAGAGCCACCAATTCGATGATCTTCAATAACTTTAGCAGCAATCATGGAAATATTCTCAATCGCTAGATGGGAACCGCCTAATTCGCCAATTGAATCGTCTCCATATCCATCTAAAATACGATCGTAAAAAGCTTGAGCTTTTTGAATAGCCTCTGTTTGTTTTAGACTTTGTGTCTCTGCTTCTTCAAGTTCGTTTTTTCCTGTAATTGTGTCAAAAGCGGCATCATCATTATTTTGAATAAATTCTTTAAGTAGTAATGATCTTAAACCTAATCCCGATCGTGAATATCTAGAAAAAAGAGCCCCTTTAATTACCTCAGGGAGGTTTTTTAGAACAAAAATATGACTTGTTACGTTGGTAACATAACGTCTCAGAATAGTAGATTGCTGATCGGTAAATTCTTCATAGTCATCCGTTAACATATGATTCCTCAATACATGATTCTCGTCAAAAAAACAGACAAAAAGGGATGTCTTTAACTTCGTTAAAAGGAAGTTGTAAATTAGACTGCCAGAATTAATGGGCAATTACAATAGAAAACGATCAGATGCAGAGGCTTTGCTTCCTAACTCGATTATTTCAACACAAAACTCTAACTTTGGTGAATAGACCTTAAAAATTTAACGATCTCACTATTTTTAGCTTTGGTTGCTATTTCAATCAACTCACTTACATCTTCTTTTTTTGATTTATTCCAAACCACTTTAAATGTTGCTAGATCAGCTCTTTTTGATGCAAACGTCAAATAAAGGCGGCTATTAAATTCATAAAATCCTTCTAAGATTTCATTTCGATTCATTTGTATTGCAGAAAAAACCTGAGCTTCAACATCTTTCTGGTCTATTTTTCCATGCAATTCCTCAAGGAAAAAATGGAAAATAATCGGATTATTGGTTACGATACAAAAATCGAGGAGTTCTCTAATTTTATATTTATCATCTATTTCAGGAAGAAGTTTAAATAAAAGTTCCTTATCATTTTCGAGTATTGCATGCAAAAATTTATTCAATTGCCTAGAATACCTCTGTATCGAAACCGCTACTTTTTATCTATACAAATCTACTCATAACAGAGAAGAGTGATAGAA
>JBEPVL010000017.1:0-47797 GCA_041691035.1 Chlamydiota bacterium | reverse complement strand
TAAAGTGTACGCTACATCTAATGATTCAGTATGCTTCCCATACTTGACTGGGGAAAGAATTTCTGTCTTTTTTGAAGGAGTGCATGTCCTAATACATCGCACCTTGGATGGGACCAAAGAGATTATTCTTAATGTCAATCCAATTAGGCGACATATTTTACAGATTCTTGGTCCGCCGTTTGAAAAAATATATGCAAGCGCAGCTTAACCCGCGGAATGTGGGATCAATAGACCTCTTGCGTGATTTAATTACGGAATCACCTCTAAAGTGTACGCTACGTTTTGGCAAAGAATATTTTGATGAAATTATGGATAGACGAGCATGTGAAGTACACATGTATGACAGTAATAATGAGCATTTCATCTTATCAAATGCCACTATAACTCAAGATTCTCTTTTTTGAGGCTTTCTAGATAAGAAGGAAAGAATCATGAGTAATAAAGAGAGGATTAAAGCGATAAAGAAGATTTTAGGAAAGGAAAAATAAAAATGCTGGATAAGGGATCCAACACCAAACCCTCCGATTCCGTATCCGGTGAGATAAAGACCGAAAATCCATCCAGGAATAGAAGTTCTGATACTAGGAAGCTGGGAGGAGCTTAAACTAATTGTCAGAGGCAGCAGTGCGGAACATCCAATTCCCGCTAAACAAAATGAAAGGTATCCTATCGTTTGGCTCCCAAAAAATGCAAACCAAAATATGCCGCATGAAAATGCGATGAAGAGGGGCAGCAGGTAATAGATCGCTTCAGTCCATTCGGGTTTCAGAAATCCACTCATTAAGAGACGACCTGCTGTGATGCATGTCCAAAATAGTGTTAGCCCTAAAACTGCAAGACTCATAGAGATTCCAAGTTCTTTTTGAAAATAGATTCCTCCCCAATTGCCTATAATCGTTTCAAGGATCCCATAAATTAATGTAAACGCTGCAAATAACCACCATTTTGAGGGAATCGGACCGTGATGCATTTTAAAACGCTCTTTTTCAGAAGAGCTTGTAAATTCTATTGCTTTTGAAAAGAGTAAAAAAATGGTAAAACTGAGTGTAATTATCGTTGGAAAGAACTCCCAACTTCCATAATGGAGAAAAAATGAAAGGAGAAGAGGGGAAAGAGCTGTCCCTAATCCTGAGGATCCATTGAGAGCTAATATAGCCTTATTGATGTGATCGGGAAATAAATTCATTGCCATAATATTTACAGCAGGAACCAATAACCCAAAACCCACTCCAACCAACAAAGCCGAAATAAACACCACTATATGATCCAAGGGATAATGGGGGTGCAAGTAAGAAGAAAGGGGAAGTAACCCTATCCCACAGATATCTAGAATTAATCCAGAGATGAAAACACCTTTCAATCCCCCAATCCTGATCAATAAGGGATTTAAAAAGCAAAATAAGATGGCTGCTAAAGATAGGGGGATATAAATGTTTCCATATTCTTGATAAGAAAATCCATAAGAATCAGAATCGGTCAAAATCAAGCTGATGGCAGGATAGACATTTAAAGCAAATCCCTGAATAAGATTTGCTCCATATGCAATGATAATTTCCTTTCGTCTTTGCATCCGAAGACTACTCTTTTAAAAGTTTTTTCCAAGCGAGAGCGTAAGCATGTGCGACTGAAATGAGGATCCAAATCCTCCCTGATAGTCGAAAGAGGCATACATAGTATTGATATATTTTGGAAGGTATTCAACATGGATCTGTACATTAGCATAATTCTGCGCGGTGGAATCTAAAGTCTCCACTGAAAAAGAAGAGACGGATCCAATAAAAGAGGCTGTTCCCTTTCCTTTCTGCGTTGGAGTCCTATTGATGTAACTGATCTTTTCTTCAAGCATCAGACACCCGCATTGAAACTGAAACGTTTCATAGAAACGAAATCCCAATTCACCACGAAATAGGGAGGCTGTAAGGTCGTTTAATTGAATATTAAAACCAGATGAACCTCGTTCGCGAAAATGCGACTGTCTATTTTGGGTCCAATCAAGAGCTAAAAAGGGATTAACTACAAACTGTTGATTCGAGGCAAACAGAAGAGAAGTCCCTAATTCTAGATGCGGGGATAGATTCCATCCATGAGGTTTTCCCTTTGAAGTGATCACTGAAAAGCTACGTCGCTCATTCGTAGACTGGAAAATACCGCCCCATAAAGCTGCATTCAGATAAAACCTAGGTTGATTCCAGATTGCATAGAGGACAGCAGATTCTTGATTCACAGAAGAGCGACCCCGATTATGGAAATAGTGGACAGAATTATAAGCATAAGCTAATCCTCCTCCCATCACAACATCCTGAATCCCTGTGTAATCTAAGCCAAGAAGGCCTCCAGTAATTTTATTTGAAAAACCAGGAATCGAATGCCTTGCTTTTTCATGCACATAATTTCCGAATAGAGAAAACCACAAAGAGTAATTCTCTTTACAACACAGCGAGGGGAGTTGATTAAACATCCAATGCTGCGTTAAAGTATCTGTAAAGGCGAATTGCGTATTAGCCCAACTATCAAAAGAACCGATGCTTTTGGGTACAAGGTTGTCCAACATCGCAATAGAAATCGTGTTAATCTCCCCGCTACTTGGAAGACCAGTCAGATAGGTTAAATTTCCATTAGGTGCAACTAAAGCGGCAAATGGTACATTTGAAAGCGTCCCTCCTACTATTGCCACTCCAGAAGAATGCAAGGCCCCACCATCGAGGAAACCATCGCCTGTTGGCAACCCGATTAACGGAGTCAGTGTGCCATTGGGAGCTACTAAACTTCCATAGGGTCCTGACGTTGAAAAGCCTGTGATAAGACCCGTGCCTGACTCATTGATTGCGACAGTATAAATTTTTCCTGCAGTGTTCGGCAAACCATTGAGGGTTTTTACAGACCCATCACGAGCAACAAGCGCAGCATAGGGGAGCATCAATGAGGATCCTCCCATAATCGCTTTTCCTGAAGCATTGAGAGCAACACTATAGTTAAGCCCTAAGGGTAGTCCAGAAATAGGTTGTAAAACACCATTAGGACTAATATAAGCAGCATAGACGGAGGCGTTTTCTTGCCCACCAATGAATCTTGTCTTTGAATTATTTACGGCAACCCAGTAAATAGCTCCTGTTGCGGGCAAATCTAGTATGGGTGCTACAGCGCCATTTGAGGAGATGAGGCTTGCGTAAGCTGAATTTACAGGACCTATCCCTCCCACTATTCCTTCTCCAGAGTCGTTAATTGCAACGCTATAAATAAGCCCATTTGAAGGTAAATTCAATGGAGTCGCTGTCGTATTCTTAGCGACAAGGGCAGCAAAAGGAACATTTGTATTTAGATGCCCGCCTCCAATAATTCCATCACCTGTTTTATTAATCCCTACTGTATAGATTTCACCAGGAGCAATTAATCCAGAAATAGGCTTGACATCTCCATGAGGGGAAACAAGAGCAGCATAAGCATCCAGACCACTTGTTCCACCAATGATGCTGTGACCAGATGGATTCATTGCTACTCTGTAGGTGAGTCCTATTGGGGGAAGGCCTTCTAATTTAACCACAGATCCATCATCCTGAAGAAAAGCAGCATAGGGAGCCGCTCTCTGCCCACCAAGAATAGCCCGTGGAGTGCAATCCTTAGCAAGGATGTCATTTCCAAAGAAATTACATATCAATGCAAAACAGGACATGATGCAACTTTTACTGAAATTAAAGCGGAAAATTTTATTCTGTGAATGATCATTCATTACTTAAACCTTTATTTTTATTTCTCATCCTATCCAAGCTCAAATGTTGTGATTCCAAAAACTTTATCCAGGATTTGATTTGGAGGGATTTTTCTATACATTCTCACAGTTTCAAAACTTGACTTTAAGTTCAATTCTTGAATCATTTTTGAAGCTTCCAGATTAACTTCTGGAACATCTAGAAATACAGAAGAGGCCCCAGCTCTTATGCAAAGCGAATTAAAAATTTCTAAGGCAATATCAACATGGTCTGCAAATAGGGGACCGATTTTAAATCCATTATAACAGGGTCTCAATACTCCATAGCCAGTGAGAGTGCCATTTTTTATTTTTCCCAAAGAGTAGGATTCTGGCATTTTGATCCATTTCTTTAAAAAACGAGCTCTGTCCATGCCAAATATGGGTGTGTCATATTGCAGTAAAACGTCGAAGGGGACATCTTTTAATTCAATTAATTCTGTGGAATGATGACTGCTTCCACTCACATGCTCAAAACGTCTATTATTGTAATAGAGTTTAAAATCTGATTGTTCATAGTTCTTTTGTTGCAATAATACTCCGTCTAATCCGATGGATCGGCTCCCAAGATAGTTCATTGCATGTGCCCATAACTGATGTCCATACCCACGATTGCGATAAGAGTGAATCACTATGTAAAATCCAATAAATCCAAAAATATTATTGTAAGCTACAGCAGAAATACATCCTATTTTCTCTTCTCCAAGTCGACCAACAAAGAAGCCATGGGGATCCGTTTCATAAAAGGGGATGGCATCGTAAATGCCAGGATTCCATTCCTCCTCTCTAGCGTGAGAAAGAAAAAAATCCATATCCTCTAGGGTTGCTTCTGTAATGGTTAAGTTTGACATTTTTTCACATTATCAAAAATGCCATAATCACGAACACTACTTTTTCAGGTGGCCCTCTTCTGCGCCTTTGCGTTGAATTCACCAAGCAATGACTGACTTACTCCTAGATAGGATCGAAAATAATAGAAAATTAAACGCAAAGAAGTAAAGATGCAATGAAGCAAAGAGATCAAGCTTAAAATAGGAAAAATGTTTGAGGTAAAATATACAACCAATAATGACTTATCTTCCTGAAAAACTTTCCCTATCACCTCTATTAAAAGTACGAGATTTAACAACGAGAATTATATCCGAACAGGCCTATATCACTGTTGTTGACAAACTCTCATTCGAACTCTACGCAGGGAAAACATTAGCACTTGTTGGAGAGTCGGGGTGTGGGAAGTCCCTTACAGCCCTTTCCATTCTTAGAGTTCTTCCAAACCAAGCCACACAACCTACAGGCGAAGTGATTTATCGGGGAGAAAACTTACTAACACTTTCAGAAAAAAAAATGCGAACTATCCGCGGCTCAAAAATCTCAATGATCTTTCAGGATCCCATGAGTGCGCTTAATCCGGTATATACAATTGGAGATCAGCTTATGGAAGTAGCCAAGCTTCATCTAGGGATGTCGGAAGAAGAATCTTGGTCACGATCTTGTCAACTGCTCGACCGCGTAGGAATCACAAAATCCGAAGAAAGAATGGGAAACTACCCTCACCAACTTTCAGGAGGACTTAGACAAAGGGTGATGATTGCTATGGCATTGATGTGCGAACCTGATATCCTGATTGCCGATGAGCCTACAACAGCCTTAGATGTCACTGTACAAGCACAAGTGCTTGAGCTTATCCAAGAATTGCAAAAACAAAATGCGATGGCAGTCTTACTCATTACCCATGACATGGGCGTCGTTGCTAAAATGGCCGATACAGTCACAGTCATGTATCTTGCTCAATCTATAGAAGAATGTCATGTTGTAGAACTTTTTGAAAATCCTGCTCATCCCTATACAAAAGGGCTATTTCACTCAAGACCCTCTCTTGAAACGAAAGAAAAATTAAAACCTATTCCAGGATCCGTTCCCTCATTCAGAGACATTCCAAAAGGGTGTCGATTCCATCCTCGGTGTCCCTACGTAATGGAAAAATGTTGTCATGGCCCAATCCCTCTTTTTGAAGTCTCTCCCCTACCTCACTACGCGCGTTGTGTGCTCCACGACCATTCACCTGAAAGTCAACTAAAACTTAGGGATTTCGAATGAAGGCTCCTTTATTGCTTGTAACAGGATTAAAAAAATATTTCCCCCGCTTTGAAGGCATTTGGAGACGTCAAGTCGGCGTAGTCAAAGCGGTAGATGGAATTGATTTTTCTATCAAAAATGGAGAAATTATTGGTTTAGTTGGAGAGTCTGGATCTGGGAAAAGCACTGTAGCTCGTGCCACATTGCGTCTAATAGAGCCAACAGCAGGAGATATCCAATTTTTAGGTCAGTCTATTTTACATTATTCTCCAGCGCAAATGATGGAGCTACGCAAAAAAATTCAAATGATCTTTCAAGATCCCTATGCTTCTTTAAATCCAAGAAAAACAATATTAGACAATATAGGAGAGGGTTTACTTTATCACAAAATTGTAGAAAATCGCTCTGAGCAACTAGCGCAAGTCAAGTATGTTTTGGATCAGGTAGGACTTTCCTCTCATATTCTTTCCCGCTATCCACACGAATTTTCAGGTGGGCAACAACAAAGAATCTGTATTGGCAGGGCGATTGCAATGAACCCTCGTTTGATTATTTGCGATGAGGCTGTTTCTGCATTGGATGTATCCATTCAAGCACAGATTTTAAATCTCTTGATCGACTTAAAAGCAAGGATGGGATTCAGTTATTTGTTCATTTCTCATGATCTAGCAGTGATACACTACCTTGCAGATCGTGTTTTAGTGATGCATCAAGGAAAAATAGTAGAAAACAAGCCAACAAAAGAATTGTTTAAAAATCCAGAAAACCCGTATACACAGGCTCTCCTATCAGCCATCCCTCCTATGCAGCCTTCGAGAAGTTGACTTTTTTTCGTGATCAAGAAGCCATTGTTTTTTTTCTACACCACCGCCATAACCTCCTAAACAACCATTGCTATTAATGACTCGATGACAGGGAACGATGATTGCAAGACGATTTGCTCCATTCGCATTCGCGATCGCACGGTAAGCGGAAGGATTACCTACAGATTCCGCTTGCTCTGCATAGCTTTTGGTTTGAGCGTAAGGAATTTCTTTTAAAGCGTCCCAAGCGAAATGTTGAAATGGAGTACCTGTAAAAATGATAGGGATTTTGAATTGGATTAACTGGCCGTCAAAATAACTTGATAGTTGCATTTCTAGTCTATCTAAAACGCTATTCCTTCCAGAAATAACCTTAGACTTCAACTGTTTGAGCAAGCGTTCTACCTTCTTTTCTATGTGGGGATGCTGAGTAAATTCTAATAGATAAATACCTCCTTCATTGGCGATGGCAAGCATCTCTCCAATTGGCGTTGGAATCATCGTAGACTGTAAAATTTTTTGGTTTTCCATTTCTTTATTGCTGCAAATTCTTATAAAATCTAATATTGTGATTTCTTTTTCGCTTTAATGGGGCGTTAGCTCAGTTGGTAGAGCGCAACAATGGCATTGTTGAGGCGAACGGTTCGATTCCGTTACGCTCCATTTTCTTCGTTCTTGTTTAAATGTCCACTCAATACTTTTGTCATTTTAAACATATCCATAGGTTCGTTTGATCCAAACAATTTAGTTAAAGCTTGATCTGGCACAATTAAACGCTTATTTTTTGAATCTTGAAGGTCTTTGGATTTAATATAATCCCAAATTTTCTTCATCATCCCCCCTCGAGTCACTGGCTCTTTACCGATGACAGCTCCCAACTCTGTTGAGGGAAGATAGCTTGGCATTTTCCTCTCGACCTTAGCAACTTTTTCTTTAGGGGTCTTCGTGGATACTTTCGTGGATGTCTTCTTAGCTGTCTTTTTAGGAGTTGCACTCGTCTCTGCTTTTTTAGCTTTAACGCCCTTTCTTGAGGCCTTTTCTTTCTTCTGATAAGCAGTTTTAGGATGGGTTTTGTATTTGGATTCCAAATCGTCCAACTGGTTGACGATGACATCACAATCCGGAAATGTTGAACAGGAATAGAAAATTTTCCCAAAACGGGATTTGCGCGCTACAATAGATCCAGAGCAACCTATAGCCGGGCAACTCGGTAAGTTATCTTGAGAAGGAATCGACTCTCCCTTCTTGGGGATATTGACAATACCCTTACACTCAGGATAGCGAGTACATCCTAAGAAACTCCCAAATCGTCCGTGACGTACCTTCATAGGAGACTGACATTTTAGACAAACCTGATCCCAATCAAAATCAGGATCATAATCCTCTTTATTAAAGACAACCTCTTCGATAGGTGCAGAGTAATCACACTCAGGATAACGTGCACACCCATAAAAGTATTTGCTTTTTGACCAGATTTTCTGAAGTTTTCCTTCGTGACATTTTGGACATTCAATCTCCGTCATGATTTTAGGAACGAATGCCTCTTTAAGCGCTTTCTCTAAAGTCGGATTAAATTGATCCCAGAACTCTTTGATTAGCTCCTTCCAATCTTTTTTACTTTCGGCAACTCGCTCAAGATCATCTTCCATGGAAGCGGTGAAACCCACATCCATAATTTGTTCAAAGTTAGCCTCTAGTAATTCTGCAATCACCTGCCCCACTTCTGTGGGTTTTAGTCTTCCATTTTCTTTGACAGTATATTCACGACTTTGAATTTTATTCATTATCGTCGCATAAGTCGACGGACGACCAATACCCGACTTTTCAAGTTCCTTAACCAAGGAAGCTTCTGTATAGCGCGGAGGAGGTCGAGTAAACGTTTGTTCTTGGAGTAATTCTTGCAACAACAGGTGTTGATTTATCTCTATATGAGGAAGCACCTTTCCCTCATCATTCCCATCATTATCATCTTCCTTCTCTTCATAGATGGCTAGGAATCCTGGAAACTTAATAATCGATCCTGTAGCTCTTAACAGAATTCCCTTTTCTGCTTCAATATCAACAGAAACGGTATCATAGATAGCAGGGGTCATCTGTGATGCTAAGTAACGCCTCCAGATGAGCTGATAAAGCAAAAATTGCTCACGTGAGAGATGGTCTTTAATATTTTCAGGGGAGTGAGCTAAGTTGGTAGGGCGTATAGCTTCGTGAGCATCCTGAGCACTTTTTTGTGAAGCATAGACTTTTGCACTTTCAGGAATGTAGTCTTTGCCATACAACTGATTAATATACTGCCTTGCTTCTTGAATAGCATCGGGAGAAATGCGCACAGAATCGGTACGCATGTAGGTAATCAACCCTTCTGTCCCTTCGGAACCCATATCCACCCCTTCATACAAACCCTGAGCGATTGCCATTGTTCTGGAAGAGGAAAATCCATAGTGTCGGCTTGCTTCCTGTTGAAGTGTTGAAGTAATAAAAGGAGGAACAGGATTTCGTTTTTTTTCTTTTCTTTCCACTCTCTCAACTACGTAAGGACCGGCCTTCATTCTCTGAATGATTTTATCGGCTGTCTCCTTATCTGAGATCAAAGCATAGTCCTTTCCATCAGCAGCCTCTTTCTCAACCTTTTTTCCGTCGATTGAAAATAATGTCGATTTAAATGCTTTTTCATTGGGCTGCGTTTTGAATATGGCTCCTAGATTCCAGTATTCAACGGGCTTAAAGGCTGCAATTTCCTTTTCTCTAAGAACAACGAGTTTAAGTGCAACCGATTGAACACGACCTGCAGAAACAGCATTATCACGCCCGCGTTGTATCCGTCTGTTAAGTAGGGGTGAAATTTTATATCCTACAATGCGGTCCAAAAGACGCCTTGCCTGCTGAGCATTCACGAGAGAGATATCGATATTTCTTGGATTTTCTAAAGCTTTTAAAACAGCTTCTTTTCTAATTTCATTAAAGGCCACCCGTTTTTTATTAGTATCCGGTGGTAAAATCTCAGCAATCTGCCAAGCAATCGCCTCACCTTCGCGGTCGGGGTCCAATGCGAGGTAAACGACGTCACTTTTTTGAGCAGCACTCTTTAGTTTGTTAATGACCTCTTGCTTATTCGGCATGACGACATATTTGGGTTCAAAATCATTTTCAATGTCGATGCCAAATTCTTTTTCAGGAAGATCTCGTACATGACCAACAGAGGATTCGATGATGTAGTCGTCTCCCAAAAATTTCTTCAGCGTCTTAACTTTGGCTGGGGATTCTACAATGATTAGAGATTTCTTCATTTACCTTCACTCCGTTGACAGTCCGTATTTGATAAACTTGTATAATTTTATGTTAATGTTTTTTGTAAATTTTACCAGGATATTCTCTAATGACTTTTTTTAGCACTAAACTCATTAACAAAACACTTGTTTTAGAAGCCGATAAACCCGAGCGTAAAATGATGTCTTCTATGGATAGCTCCTCACACAAAAGGTGCTTAAGGAGACTAGCTTCTTCTTTCTCTAAGGGAACTTGAAATTCAGAAGGTTCCTTTCCTTTTTGCATTATCGGCAAAAATAAGGATTCAAAATGGCTTGCGATGTCTTCTGCATTTTCTACTAAAAGGCCTCTTCCTTGCTTAATCAGAGCATGATTTCCTTTAAAACTTTCTTGATCGGCCCTTCCGGGTAAAACAAATACAGGTCGCCCCTGATCTCGAGCATTTCCTACTGTCAACATCGCACCGCTTTCAAAAGGAGCCTCAATCAATACTACGCCCATGGCCATTCCACTTACAATTCGATTTCTCTGGGGGAAATGTGTCCGATCCGGTGGAGTGAACATAGAAAATTCGCTAAGTAGAGCCCCTTTTCCGTAGATTATTTCTGCAAGTCTAGCATTTTCCCGAGGGTAAAGGCAAGCTAACCCTGAACCAAGGACTGCAAAAGTTCGTCCAGACTCCAAAGCTCCTTCATGCACAGCAGTGTCTATCCCTCTTGCTAAACCGCTGACAATGGTAAAACCTAAAGAAGCCAACGAACGCGCTAGCTGTCTTCCCATACTTAAACCATAGTGCGTTGCATCACGAGTTCCAACAATTGCTAAACAGCGCGAATCGCTTGGTCTCATTTCTCCTTTACAGTAAAGCAAAATAGGGTGATCGACGATTTCTAAAAGTCTACTTGGATAACAAGCACTATTATAGGGAATAATTGCAACATCGTGCTGATAAACAAGCTCTAAATTTCTTCTCCAGTCACCCTTTTTTAAGGATTCCTCGCGAAACATTAAAATTTTAGGTCCAAATCCAGGGAGATCAGCCCATTCGTTAGGCTTAGCTTTTATAGCGTTTAAAGCGGATCCAAAGTGATGAACCAATAAGCGTATTTTTATAGATCCCAATAATGGAATACTTGTCAGAGCAACAAGAGCTTCGATTTCTTCCATCTCATTCTCCTTTCTTCAAAAAACAGGCACCACTGTGCCTCTTTTTTTTAAACGAATCAAGGTAATTTTAAAAGACTTCATTCGAAACTCGCTTTGATTGGGGGAAATTGAGGATTTTTGAAAGAGGTCTAAGGGATTCTCGCAAGAAAATGACGGTCGCATTGAGCGACCGCCATGAAGTTAAAATGACACAGAAATAACGCCACTGACCTTAACAACTTCTGGAAGTTTTAAAGGGACAACGACGCTATATCCAAACTTCAATCCGTGCTCTAAAGGGACTAGATCGAGGCGTACCTCTGTCTCGAGTTCCTCAACAGCAAGGGAGCTATTGTAATGGCTCACGTTAGTTCTCCATCTACCAATATCTGGTAGTTAGTGGAAGATGGGGAAGAGTATCATTAGCCTCCTGTGACTCCTTTTCTGAATTAATTACATGCAACTCTGACTATTCATCAGATTATTTTTTAGATCACACGACTTAAAACAGGTCAATGAATGAGTTTTAATACTTCACTCATTAAGTGAGCTCAAAGAGACAAACGATCCATCCGTCATCCTCTCTGATTCATTTCAATCCTATTCCTTTGAGAAATAGGTTTATTCTTATATCGACTTTCCAAATCCCTTTTATGTGGTTTTGAGCGTGTAACTAGCCTGGTGTCACCTCCTTATTTGCTCTTTTGCTCCACTTTTTGGGATGTTATTTACCTTTACTATCTAACAAGATAATAAAGGAAATTGGTTCAAACTTACCTGGGGAATAATAAATAAATTTTATAACAATTTAGCACAAATTCCCACATAGCAAAATAAACCAACCTTGATTTTCTTTTAAACGATAATACATTAAAGTTAAAAAAAAATCATTCCTCTTTACAAGAAAATGAGAAAATAATGACTTAGGAAGGTGTTAGTTCTTTTCTTTCAATGCATTTGCTAAAATTTTTACCCGATTAGCCCTGTATTCATCAATAGAAGGCCAGCCAAGCGCAAATGTCTTTTCTATCTTTGTTGTTTCTTTTGGATGTTTGCTGAGATAGTTTGCAATAGTAGTCCAAACCTCGTTTTCAGCACGAATCTGATTGAGTTGTTGATTAAGCAGCGCAATGCGGAGGAGATTCATTCCATATAATATTTGATCAGGCCCTTGCTCACTTTCCTCTAAAGAATTTTTAAGAGCCATAGCATGATTTAGCGCTTCGTCATAATTTCCTTTTGAAATCAATAAAGAAACCTGAGAGTACTGATGGTAAAAATTAAGATCCTCACTAGATGTTCGAGTAAAAGTCCTTTGTACAAATGGCTCCGCTTCAGAAATCTGCTGGGTCAGAATCAACGTCTGTGCAATAGCGCCATCGTAATCAGCCTGCAATTCGGGATGTTTAGTGATGATCTGGTTTAAAGGCAAAAGAAATTGAGATCCGTTATCTGCAACCTGATTTAACGAACTATTCTGAAAAAGCACGAAGGTATTTTGTGCGCGGAGATAGTCTTCCTCAGCTCTTATAGTACTGAGAGAGACATACCTGTAGGTGACTATAAGACCAATGAATAAGATCCCTATAAGGCCAAGCATAGACCATTTGTTGTCGACCATCCATTCTATAGCTGGATGTTCGAGCCACTTTTGAGTATTATCTGTATTGGGTGCTGCAGTTTGTTTTGTCATAACGATTCCATCATTTTTTTTCATTGTGGTAGAAGCTATATCAAGCAAATAATCACGCAATCTACCATATTTTTAAAAGTTTTACCATCATTTTTAACGACGGAGCTTCGGATCCAAGGCATCCCTTAAAGAATCGCCTACCAAGGCTATGGCAACAAGAAGGACTGTAAGCATAATTGCTGGCGGCCACAAAAGATAACTTTCCTCAGGAAAGGCAGATCGCCCCTCATCCATCAAAACCCCCCAAGAACTCGATCCCTCCTCTCCCAACCCCAAAAAAGATAAACCCGCTTCACTCGTCATCGCCCCCATAATCGCAAAAGGCACAAGCGTCAGAACGGGGGGGATTGCATTTGGGAGGAGGTGAGAAAACATAATGTGAGCATCTCTATACCCCATGGCGTGACACGCCTCAACATAAGGAAGTTGTTTTTGACGAAAATACTCGCCACGAATAAATCGACTAAATCCTGTCCATCCAAAAAGTCCTATCACCAAAATCACAAGAAAAATAGATTTGCTTTGTAAAAAAGCAACCACCATCAAAAGCATAAAGAAGGTGGGCATTGATTCCCATATTTCAATCAATCGATAGATCAATAAATCTATTTTGCCTCCATAAAATCCAGCCACAGCGCCTATCGGAATGCCAATAAGTAAAGCCAAACCAATAGCTAAAATCCCTACAGAAAGGGAAACGCGTGTCCCAAAAATCAAGGCAGCCGTCAGATCTTTTCTATTGAGACGTGTTAGGTCTTTCCAGTCTACTTGTTGATTTAACTTTCCCCCACCCCCTGCATCTTCTTCCCAATGAAAAGGTCTGATTAATGGCATCCACAAATGGTTTAGTTTTTTGCTTTCCTGCTCAATCCAAACATGTCTGTCTTGAAGCCACTGTAATCGCCCTTGAGCAATTAAAAAAGTATCTACTATTTTTTTTTCGGAAAGAAGCTGGTCGATTTCCTTTTGGGGTAAGGAAAAAAGGAATGCGCATCGGATCCAATTATAGATAGAAGAGTCGTGCATGCTCTGACAAAACGTCTGAATCCCTCCAATCATCTGATAAGCTTGATGATATCCTTCTTGTTTTGATTGAATTACAGTCTCTTGTTGGTGAATTTCTGAATCAAATTCGTGTTGTTCAAGATTCCAAAGCGTAGGAAAAGAATGAAGTGAATGAAAATCAAGAAGTAAGCCTTGAGGCCCCTCTGAAAACTTAATTTTTAAAGCTTCTTGTTGGTTAAGTATTTGTTTATGGTGGAGGAGAAGGTTGAGTTTAGCATACGAAATCATTTCTTGAAGAGTTTGTTTCCATGTAGGTATGAGTGGACTCGTTGATAAAGGAGCAAGTTCTTCTTCTTCGTGTTGTCTCTTTAAATTCTCAAGCATTATTCGATTGACTTCAGGACTAGACGTGGGATCACGCGAAGCATGAAAATTTAAGTAAAGAAAGCCGCCAATCTGAACCACAAACAAAGTTGCAATGGCAAAATTTCTCATTTTTCCCTTTAAAATCCCAAAGCAGAGTATGAAAAATGGAAAGGTAAAGATGAGTAAATTATAAAAGAGATCTAGAGGCTTAGTGTAAAAGCCTTTATAAAAAAGATAGCGAAAAAGGGGAAAATAGAACTGATTTTCATATTCCACAAAAAGGGGTTTGCTCGAAGCTAAAAAAGGGGCATAGATGGCTATAAGAAGAAAGAAAGCGACAACACTTAGTGCAACTAATCCGAGAGGATGTTGGCAATAGCGATGCCAAACAGAGTGCCAAAATGTCAGATGGTGCAAATTTCGGTGCATAGTCTCTTAAATTAAGCAATTTCCCGTAATTGAGATGAAGCGCGCATTAATTCAGCAGATATTAAATATTTTAAAATATTCGATACTTGAAAATATCTGATCACACAAAATTGTACTCCACCTCTGCAGGTCATTTTAAAGTTTACTTCGGATTTTATATTTCGAATTATTTTAGAATTGATTTTATCCGAACGACAATCTATACCAAACGAATGCAAATTTTTCTATTTCTTTTTTTAAGAAATCATTTGAGTCTTATTCCATATCCTACATTTCCATCAGTCTCAACTGCTCGTTTATTAGGTTTTGCAATTCAAGCATCCTAGATAGTGTCATCGTCTCTTTTTTTAGACTATCTATTTTATTAGAAATCACCTGCAATTTATTCTCTCTATCTTCATTTTCGAACTTTTTGATCACCTCAAGGATCTCCCTCCCAATGGAAGCTAAGATTTTAAAATCGAGATTTTCTTTAGGATATTTATTTTTCCAGTATTGTTGTCCTAATTCCCCATCCCACGCATTAAAGTTTACAAAATTTTTAATATAATCATCATCAGGGGCGAAACTTTCCCATGGTTTAGGTCTTGCTGTCCATATATCCACAGCAGCGCTTACTGCCTCCTTCACTTTCAACAAGTGCTCCTTCACATGTACTGGTACAGCACCTCCACTTTGTATGATTCTCTCCACTTTCTCAATATCTTGTAAAACTTGCTCGACTTGGGTTGCGATCCTATTTCTTGTTTCTTGATATATTTTTGGATTCCTTATTAATTCAATAAGAGTGGGAATGAGGTGCACTGTATGGTCATGCAGAAATTCTTTCCCATCGGACAGAATCATATCATATTTTAGAAAGGCATTAATAAACTCTTCATCTTCTGCAATATCTCCACTTTCCAAAATAGAGATATTGGGTAACGTGGGAATTTCCTTCTGTAAGTTTGACCATCTTACTAACAAATTATCTCTGCTTGGCAATTTAAGTTGAAAAATTCCATCTTTATTAATTCCTGATTCAAAACCTAATTTATTTAATTTGTTTCCATTTTCGTAGTAACCGCCTTGTCGTCTTTCGGTAGTATTTCGAATTTCTTCTAATTCTTTAAGGTCAGAACTAATCAATTTATTTTCTAAATTAATTTTGTAAATTAGTTGAATAAAGTCATCTATGGAATATTCAGGGTCTAAGTATAAAAGGTTAAAATTTTCAGGCTCTAAAGCTGGATATATTTCTGGAATTTTTTTTTCACGATTTCTCTGAGCCTCTTTTGTAAGCAAAAAATTATAGGGATCTTCAATTTCAAATAGATAGGAGTATTCTCGTGTTTCTGTATCCACGATCCGATCCACACACTTCCACATTTGACCACATTTTTTCTCAATATCCTCTTGTTTTGAAAGCGTTTTTATGTTTCCAAAAACCGGGCTACTTTGAATGACCTCTTTTACTGTTTCACTTTTGGGAGAGGATAAACTCGAATTTGATAAAAAGTTAGGATTCTGTGAATTCAACTTATCGGCTTCTTCTTTAAACAAAGGGGATCCGACGGTATCTATTTTACCTTCTATTTTATTCTTTTTACGCTCATTTTTATTATTTATAGTTTGACTGTTTTGGTTTTGATCAATTCTCCCCACCGGATTAAAATCCATTTTTACCACCACTTCTTTAAGTTCAAAAGCGAATTACTATTCTCAAAATTAAATTATAAAGCTTATAAAATAAAATGTAAATTCAATAATAAATTTAATTAATAGATAGTGATTCTACATTTTATAAGGTTTATAATTTAATTTTGATTAACGGAACTAATCTAACGTGATTCGGGGATCCAACCACATGT
Source organism: Chlamydiota bacterium (assembly GCA_041691035.1). Taxonomy (GTDB): domain Bacteria; phylum Chlamydiota; class Chlamydiia; order Chlamydiales; family Parachlamydiaceae; genus JBEPVL01. The sequence goes on along the minus strand of JBEPVL010000017.1, from coordinate 31,417 downwards.
AGGCCATATCTGCTAGAAGATAGCCTAATAAGGATAGGAATGAACCTGCAAGTGCAGAAAACATGATGACATTATAGTCTCTATTGATGACTGCTTCATAAAAAAATTTCCCAAAACCATTAATATCAAATAGAGTTTCAACGATGAGAGCGCCACCAAGAATCACACCCAGTGATCCAGCTGTGGAAGTCACAATTGTAATGCCTGCATTTCTTCCCACGTGTTTGATCCAAATGATCCAAGAAGGAAGTCCTTTGGCTCGTGCTGTGCGAATATAATCTTGGTCGAGCACTTCCAAAATTGCTGTTCGCGAGAGGCGCGACTCAGCCGCTAAACTCCCATACATAATTGCTAATACAGGCAACGTGATATGCATCAGAATATCACCTAAGCGTTGTAATGAGGTCTCATGATTGTAAATGCGGTCAGGAGAGGTAAACCCACTAATAGGAAATGGCAAATTTGTAAAAGGGAAGTAATGGTGGAGAGCCACCTTTTCGATTAAAAAAGGCGCAGCCACAAAAATAGGGATTCCATACAAAACAAGGAAAAAGAAGTTGAAGATATAGTCTGGCCATTTTCCACGATTGAGTGCCATAATAAAGCCAAAGATTTGGCAGAGAAAAAAAGTGATGATCATAGGTAAGACCGCTAAAGTCAGAGAGTATTTAAACCTGCGTGTGACCTCACTGATCACCGTTTTATTATTATCGTCTCGAAGCGTTCCAAAATCAAGAGTCAGCACACGACTTAGATAGCGCATGAGCCGCGTTTCTGTAAACATTTTGAAGATTTTTTGTGATAATGTTGGATTCAATTGATAATCGGCTTCATTTTCTACATACCACTCATTCAGGGTCTTCACTTTTATATTAATTTCCTCGTCTGTGCCCTTTTCATTCCAAGAAAAAGTTCTTAAAATTTGATCGTCTTTTTCAATTTTCTTATTCCAAGCCTTTTCATTTTCGCTTAAATTTGAACCAAGGAACCCTTGTCGCGAACCTCCTCGAATAAAAAAATGTACCGCTATTTGTTTTAAAGAGAGGGGGGAATCTGAGTCATTGATGATAGTGAGTAGATGAGGCATGATAAATTTCGACTGGTCTCCTAAACGTCTTTTTGCATCGTTATATTGCGTGATCGAAAGTCCTTCAGGGGTGCCAATCTTCTGTTTTTCATGCAAGAGGAGGAGTAACTCTGTTCTTACCTGATCCAAAGGGATGAAATACCAAGTATTTAAGATGACAGGAAGGGTGAGTCCATAAAATTCACGAAATTGAAGATACCGCTCATCAGCACCAAAAGCCATCGATCGATTGGCCTTTCGACTAGCAGTTCCTTGTGCAGAGATTTCTGCGCTATTTGTGGGTTCACCAGGCGCGAGATTAATAATCATAAAATTAACAATGATAATACAAAAAAGAGTAATAGGAAGAAGAAGCAGGCGGCGCAAAACATAATTCCACATGGAAATCAGCCTCTTTGCTTAGCGGTGTTTTGTATTGATCCAAAAAATACTAGGTATAGGTTCACCAACATTAGCTCCTGGTATCAGCTCTTGGTTTTCAGCGGGAATGAATACATTTTTTACATGCTCTCTATAAAGTAAAGTAGCCATAGGAGTATAGAGAAATGTGTAGGGGGCTTCTTCGTGAATGATTGCATCGAAGCTATGATAAAGCTTGATCCGTGTATCCGGATTACTTTCATATTCAAGTTCTTGAATAATTGCGTCGACTTCGGGATTCGAGAAGCCTATCGCATTTGAAGATCCTGGTTCTTTAGCTCCAGAACTATCCCAAATTTGTTTTGGATCCTCAGGAGGTGATCCCAAAGCCCATCCCATGTATAGTGCGTCAAAACTTTTTTCTTCAAAGGTTCGTGATAGATCGCTTAAATCCACCCCATTCAAGAGACATTGGATGCCAATTTTCTTTAATGTCATGGCAATATATTCGCATATCGATTTGGTTAAGGAGTTTTTTACAAAATAAGTGAGGGTAAATTTAAATGGGATAATTTCTCCATTAATTTCCTTGCTTAAGATCCCTTCTCCGGTAATATCATACCAACCTTCCTGATTCAGGAGATATAAGGCTTCTTGTGAAGAAAAGGGATATGGTTTAATCGTCTTGTCATAGGAAGGCGAAAAGGGAAAAAAAGTTCCTGTCGTCTGCATGCCCATCCCATTAAGATAAGATTGAATGATTCTTTCTCGATCAATAGCAAGCGTTAAAGCCTGCCTCACTTTTTTGCTCTGAAACAAAGGCTTCGCTTGATTCCATCCGATGTAATTATAACTACGCGCGAGATAACTGATGGTTTTAATCCCCAATCCTTTTTTCTTTTGCTCAAGATAGGGTGCACTTTTTAAGAAGGAGTCGAGTTCGGAAAGTAAATTGGGTGGAATTTCGAAGACATCAAGCTGTCCATCTTTAAATTGCTCCCAAATCGAATCAGGAGCATTTTTAAAATCAACTTCAAAAGTTGAGGAAAGAGCTGCTAAAGGCTCATAAAAATTGGGATTCCTTTTAAAAGAGATCTGTCTCTCGGAAAAGCCATTAAAAAGCCATGGTCCACAGCTAACAATATAATTTTTTGCCCAATGATGGGTAAAATTCTGCGCCCATATGGGGCTTTTTCGATAAATAGAAGGAGTCGTCTCATCAGAAATAATTAAGGAGCCATCGGAAAATCTCTGGAAAACAAAACGAGCCAGGGGCCGCAATGAGGCTGTGGAGGATTGTGCCAAGTACTTCATACGCTTGATCTCTTTACCATTCTCACCCTTAACACTATCGGCTTTCCATCGAACAAGAAGGGTGTAGTCATCGATGGCACGACATTCCACTATATCGTTTAAATATTCCCTCAAGATGACTGCCATCCCTTCTTCCACATGCGGATTCATAATCGAATCGACATAAAAAACAAAATCGTGAGCAGTGACAGGATGTCTTTCAAGAAAAATGGATCCCAGTGAATCAATCCCCGAGAGGAAGGCAGGATTGAGCGGCTCCCAGTAGACATCTCTCCTTAAAGTGATCAAATACTCTGAATCCCCATTCGTATTCGTCCGCAACTCCATTGAAGTAGCCATATCAGGGGTATAGGTTTCATATTTCCCAACCTCCTGACCAGCCAGAGCCACAGTACACATCGCATTCCACGTGGCTATTTGATTCCAATCGCTAAAAGGATGTAAATGATGAGGACGTCCAATTGTTGCTAGCTTATAAATGGAGTTTGGATGAAATTGCGGACCTAATAATTTAGGGAGGGTCTTTTCCATAAAGGGATCTTCATGCAAAAGATTACCTCTCTTCATCTTTTCACTTTCAGAAACCTCCTGAGAGGTTCTGTTGATAGTTTTACTGATCTGCTGTACGGGCTGGTGAAGTTGAAAAATTACTGATTTCAACTGATCGACTTCCTCTCTCAATGCAATCAGTTGCTCTTCCACAAGCAGTGAAGACCAATAAACCATCGCTAAAACAGCACACAAAATGCACCCAAAAATAAAACTCATGAGCGAAAATCCAGAGGAATTTCTTGGCATTACGTACGACCCTCCTTGTTAAAACAAAATGATATGATAAAATGGGGCTGATTGTTCGTTTAATGTCCAGTGAGAAATCCATCCTATCTCAGCCATCCCTCTACATACAGCTAAAACCCCTACAAAGATTGCACTTATCCCTACAAATAAGTCTGAACGAGCTTTAAAATACGGAAACAAACGCTGGGCACTCATTGCTAAGAGTAGAGAAGGGGAGGTCAGCAATGCCAAAGCAAAGCCGTTGAGTAATCCAATGAGAGCATCTCCAGCCAAAGCACAAGCTGAAAATACAATGAGTGTTTGTCCACACGGGAGGAAAACGGTAAAAAATCCAAAAAGAAATGTAGACAACCTCGAATCTTTCAAAATGAGCATGGAAAGTGGCTGATTCATTTTATGTAATAACTTAGAAAATGGAAATTTTATGGGTAACGAAATTTTATTGATGACTAAAATCCCCCAGGAAACAAATCCCACGCCCAAAATTAAACTCAATGTCTCAGCAAAATAAACTTTTTTCATATAGACATGCAGGACAGCTCCTAATTCACCCGCAATAAATCCTGCTAAGGTGAAAGAAAAAAGACGACCAAGCAAATAATACACTCTAAAACGATGTTTTCCAATGAGCATCACTAAAGGTCCACACATGCCTAGACAATGAAAATTTCCAAAAATATAAATGGGTAGTAAAGAGAAAAATAGCGTCATTTTTGTCTAGGCCAAAATAGGATTTTGTTGGAAAATTTTAAAGTATGCTCATGACGCACCTTTTGTATTTCTGCAATATCCATTCCTGTCGTACCCGAACGACGAGTAAATGCAATGAAGGTCACGTATCCTATGATTCCCACGAACAAAAACAGGATTCCCATAGAAATACAATAAAATCTTAAGCTGCGCCGCATAGGTATCCCATTCCAATAGTTGTCCAATAAACAGATTATCCTACATGTAAAATTAAAATTTTGCATACTGAAATCCAAAATCCCTTGTAATTTGGAGTCGCGTTTATGAATCCTAACGAGATAGAGTTAGCAGCTGAGCGTTTGATTAGAAAGATAAAAGGATTCCTCATTTCTAATATCGGCCGCACAGCAGAAGAATCCAACTCCGATGAGTTCTACCATGCCCTCTGTTTTGCTGTCAGAGAAGAAACTATGATAAACTGGCTTGCCACAGCACGTACGTTTGCAAAACAGAATGTACGCATGATTTATTACCTATCAATGGAATATCTGCCTGGGAGATTACTCACCAACAACATCACGAATTTAGGGTCTAGTGAGGTCATCCGTTTAATTATGCAGCGGATGAATCGAAATTTTTTAGATATTGTCAACCGCGAAGCTGATCCGGGACTAGGGAACGGCGGTCTTGGACGATTGGCATCGTGCCTTTTAGACTCTATGGCTACTCAGCATTATCCCGCTCAAGGATATGGTCTTCGCTATCAATATGGAATTTTCGAACAACAACTTTGGGAGGGGACCCAAGTTGAAGTACCCGATTGCTGGTTGTTAAGTGAAAATCCATGGGAATTTAGACGCGATTCGAGACGTGTTCATGTAAAATTTTGTGGCACCCCTCAACCCTCTTTAAACATCCATGGTGACGAAATCATGGAGTTAAAAGATCCGGAAGAAGTGGGAGCACTTCCCTATGATTACCCTATCGTCGGCTATAGCAAAACAAATGACTTTTCTGTTGTGACATTAAGATTATGGTCCACAAAAGACTCTCCACGCAACTTTCAGTTACAGCGTTATAATGCCGGAAGACTCGATCAAGCCGCTGAAAACACTACTTTAACAGATGTTCTATATCCCAATGACAATACTGAAGTGGGAAAGCGAGTTAGGTTAAAACAGGAATTTCTACTCGTTTCTGCCTCACTACAAGACATCATCAGACACTATCTTGGGCATCATTCCAATTTTAGACAATTTGCCGATAAAATAAGGATTCAAATCAACGACACCCACCCCTCTCTTGTCATTGCAGAATTGATGCGCATACTCATTAAAGACTATGATCTTCCTTGGAAAACGGCTTTTGAAATGACGCAAACAGTGACAAGTTATACCAACCACACCATATTAAACGAAGCACTTGAACAATGGGATCAGCACCTCTTTTTCTACCTTCTTCCTCGTCAATACCGCATTATTGAACGCATTAATCAGGATTTTTGTAACACCATTCGCACTCGTTTTCCAAAAGATGAAGAACGGGTCCGAAGAATGTCCATTCTTCAAGATGGGAAAGTGCGCATGGCTCATTTGGCTATTATAGGGTCTCATAAGGTCAATGGGGTTGCTCAGCTCCATTCTGAAATTTTAAAGAGCGTCGTCTTTAAAGATTTTTATGAACTAACCCCGGATAAATTTGTCAATGTGACCAATGGAATCACCCAACGAAGATGGCTTCTCGAATGTAATCCAGACCTTGCGAAATTCATAACAAAATGCATCGGTGATGCTTGGATTACAGATTTCTCAAAAATCAAAGGTCTCGCTCAATTTGCAAGTACACCTGAAGTTCAAGATGAATTTTTAGTCATAAAGGAAAAAAACAAAAACAGGCTTATCGAGTTTCTTTCTCAACATAATCCCATTCGAAATTCCTCAGGTGCCATTGTTGACACACTATCCCTTATTAATTCAAAGTCTCTTTTCGATGTTCAGGTGAAGAGAATCCATGAATACAAACGCCAACTGATGAATGCTCTTCATCTCATCATGGTTTATTATGACATTATCCAAAATAAAGAAACGACACGTGTTCCAAGAACAGCAATTATTGGAGGGAAGGCAGCATCTAGTTATGAAACAGCCAAAGACATTATCAAATTATTCTACTGCATAGCTCGAAAAATTAATCATGATCCCGCTGTCATGGGTCTGCTGAGAATAGTCTATGTTGAAAATTATAATGTCACACGAGCTGAGATTGTGATTCCTGCAGCAGATTTATCTGAGCAGATTTCAACAGCAGGAACTGAGGCTTCGGGAACAGGCAATATGAAACTAGCCATCAATGGAGCCCTTACAATAGGCACTAGAGATGGTGCAAACATCGAAATGGAAAAGCAAATCACTTCAAAATGGTTTCCCCTAGTATTTGGCGCATCCACTGAGGAAATCACAGCTTTAAGAGACAGTAATCAATATTGCTCGAGAACACTATATGAAGCTAATCCCAAAATCAAACAAGCTGTTGACTCTTTAAGAAATCGGACATTTACCCAAAATGAAGAAGAGCATCTTATATTAAGCGATCTTTATCATAAGCTCATTGAAGGACACTATGGGGGAGTTCCAGATCGCTATTTCTCAATTCTAGACCTTCAAAGCTTCTATGAAACTCAACTTAAAGCAGAAGATTTATTTAAAAATCCACGTCGATGGGCTGAAATTTCCCTTCACAACATTGCAGGGATGGGCGAATTTTCAATAGATCGTTCCGTAGATAAGTATGCTGATTTGATCTGGAATATTCAAAAATGTCCGATTAATAGAGAGCTACTGGATCGGGTTCGTTATGACTATGCTGTTAATACAAAAGGATAGGATCATCCCTTAGTATCTTCATATCTGACCGAATTCAAAAGGTTTTGTATATACCCCCCATCTTGCTTGTGGCTGACTTCCATCCACCCATTTTTTCCATTCTGTCATAGGATACCCTTTGCGACCAAGATCATCTAATCGCCATAATTCATATTGTCCCGTTCCGGGGTTAACTACAAAACCAAACATATCTTTTACCCAATTGGTGTCTGCAAAAATAATTGGTGCTTTTAAAGCAAAACCCAATTCTTGAGCTGTCCGAGTGATTAATAAAGAATAATTCACAGATGTCGTGGTAGTCCTTAGGGATAAACAAAGGAGGGCTTCTGCTATTTCTTGTAACTGAATAGAGGAAAGAATTTCATCAGGATCAGTCGAAGGAAATTGATCCAGCAGAGTAAGCATTTCTTGGATATGATCTGTGTGAAATCCTGGAATCAATATGAAAAGTTGACTGAGACGATTTTTTAATTCTGAAGCCCTAAAAAGAGGAAGCAGGCGATAGAGGAGAGCGTCAACCTCATCATAGGCGAGGACAGATCGAGTTCCATGTGTCAACCCAGCATCCCTTTCCGTCCAGTCAACTAACACTTCTTTGAAGTTAATAGGATTTAAAGGTCCCTTGAGCAAGGAAAAAACGGTTTTAAATCGAGGTTGGTAGTTGAGTGGGATTTTTTCACTCAACTTTCTTATCAGAAAAGCGATCTCTTCACTAGATAGGTAAAGAGTTCGAATGAAGGTCTCAGCAGGTATAATAAAAGTATCCCTCACATGCGTGTAGGTAAATTGATCCTCCATCCATGCATGGATAAATGGATCTGCAACAGGCTTAAGAATAAAGGCGTGCGTAGGAGATTGCATGAGAATGGAAGATTTCTTTTTCTTCAAAAAAACATCCATTTGATTAGCTGGGATTTGCTTTAGCACATCGGAAATAAACACCAGAAGCTCTGTTTCATTTTCTATCCACTTTGTTACTTCTTGAGGCTTACCCTCTATACGAAAGTAGCTACTCACCAATGAATCCATTGTTCCCCCTGAGGTATAAGCCCAGGGCTTCTTCTCAACTTTATCCAAATGTTCTAAAGGATTTTTTGGAAGATAGGATTGATGAGCTTTAGCCATCCGGTAGAGAGCACTCTCTAAAAATTCTGTGGTTTTTACGTGTACGATAATACCAGTTACAATTTCACCTAAATCCTTTTCCATTTTCTTGTCACGGAGAGCTGAAGAAATTTGAGGCTCAGTAGCTGTAAAAAAAGCAGCTAAGGACTCTACGTAGTCCGCTAGATTTCTTACTCGTGTCCAATGGGAGGTATTGCTTCTCCCATGTTTATATAGGAGCCGAAATCCAGCTGGGCTGTCATCAAAGGGCCCTGTTGTAACTTCCTGCATGTCTGCATCATAAACTTCCTGGAAGTACTCTTTAAAAAGATCAATATAGAGCTTATAGAGTGTCTCGTATAAATTAACTAAATTTTGTGAACGTTCTTTTGCGTCTTCCCACACTTCTTCAATCATACGAAACTCACTCAAATGGGTTTGATACTCCATTCTGAGCCAGTTAAGTTCCTTTTCAGTGGAAGCATGTCTCACTCGTGATTCAATCATCTTCAGTTGAGTATAAAGCATGTCATATTCTGGTTTCAGCTCCTCTGTTTTTCTTTGGGCCTCATCCAGCTTTCCTTGAACTGTTTGATAGATGCACTGACCAATCCCTCCAGGTTCATCTGTTTTCATTCCCAAACTGGCATATAAATTCCACTTCGCAAATTCAAATTTTGTTTCCGCAAAAGAAGCGAGCGTAAACTCCCACGTCTTTAAGAGGGCATTATCTGCAATTCCTTTGAATGTATTTTTAGCTATTTCAAATTGAACTTGAAACCGGGAACAACGATCACCCACCGCAGTAGTCTTTGTTTTCAACTGACGAGGCACTTGTATCATGAGATTATTCTGAATCATGGGACGTGGTCGGTTTTGATACTCTTGAAGCTGATTTTCTGTAATCTGGTTTTCTTTTAATAAGATATAACGAAGAATTTCCTCAGCATTCGTTAATATATAGGGGGCGGTCTTTTCTTTTGGGGCAATGAAGGAAAATATAGAGTTTCTTATAAATTCTGTGCTGTGCCTTTTTTCTTCTTTTTTATCTAAAACACCGCTCTCTTCAAGAGCATACAATAAACCGGGGGATAACCATACTTCTGGGGTCATCCCCTGGTTTGTTTTCTGCATGATTATCGGGCGGCGTAAATCTCCATTTCCCCAGCTAGAGCTAATGGGAACTGAATGTTCAATTCCTCCAAAAGTGCGCTTTAACCTTCCTGTAGCAATTAAATCAACTAAATCTTGAAGAAACAACTCGGGTTGCTCATCGTGAACGAGAATCGCAGGAGCTGTTGCAAAACAGGAGCCTACATTTTGTCGAAGAGTGGAAAGCCATGCGGCGAGAATAGCTTGCCGGGTATATATATCAGTCACTATAGTCGTTGCTGGTAAATTTAAGGTGTCGCGAATCACTTCCTCTGCAATCTTATTAGATAAAGGGCGTGTTGCCTTTTTTACAATTCGATAAAGCTCTTTAGTGGAGGCAAGAAGGCGCAATACATGAACAACATGCTCTTGTCTTTTTGAATCTTCATACCGATTTGGACCCAATGAATAGAGATTCTGACTGAGATGGGATATGAGTTCAGCAAGCGCTTGGGTTTTAAGTTCACCCTTTTCGTCAATGAGGTGAAGGGCAAGCTCTCTGGCCCTTAGTATATTTCTTACGGAACAGCTATCTTGTAGTTTGGAGAGGTCTAAACGCCTAGAGAATTCAAGATACTCGTTGGTGCTGGCAAACAACAGATCTGCGCCATTTTTGTTCAGGGATGACTTTTGATGTTTATAAACCCAAGAGAAAACCTGAAAATGGAATTCAGAATTGCAAACCTGAACATTTAAATGGGGAGTGGCGGGATTCAATTTATCTTTACCCACAAAAATACCTAAATTTCTATCAGGGTTAAAAAATGGTTGTCATTAACTTCAATTATAACGAAAATATGAATATGTTTGACACATAAGAGATGTAAGACAGTCTTACATCATTAGCGGCCCTCTAATCTAAATGAGGTTGATTTCTAGGTGATTTTCGCAATTTCATTTACTATAATTGTTTATTTTTCAAAAACAGTTAATAGTTTGAGTTTTTAATTATACTTGATTTTTAATATTTAATATTTTAGAATCAAACTTTATTTTTTTTAGGAATTGTCATGACTCTATCCGTTAACTGTATTTTTTCCTCAATACCTAAATTTGTTCATTATTTCAAAGAACATGATGAACTCACTATCCCACCCAATCAATCGTTCGAAATTCATCAGCTCTCTCCAATCCATGACCCTCTCATTGCCAATGAACATCCTCTAAGTTCCTCCGAACCATTTTTTCCAAGAATGCTCTGGACTCTAAATCGACTTGTCTCTTGTCTCGGAAAAAAAATTATTTTAGAGAATGATTATTTTAAATTTCCTGAAAGTTATTTTTGCCATATCGACGATAATAAACTACATCTTGCCAGTCTTTTTCCGATCACTTTAAAACTTCAGTTAGGTCCAATTCACACATCTATCAGTGATTTATTCAGACTGATGGTTCTGTGCGATATCCCTAAATTTGTCTTAGAGAAAAATCAAAGCCTCATTATTGAAAATATTTCGGATGATTCTACTGAACTTGACACTATTAAAGATATATCACGAGAAGCATTCATCCAAGGATTCTCTTCTTTACTCCAAAAAAAAAATTATACGGGAAACCTCCTTTCTCTATTAACCACATCCGATGCTGACCATACCATTACCAAAAAACCTCCTGATCATCTTGTCTACACTTCAACATCCCCATTAACACTAGAACTCCACTCCCTCTTTCAGTTCAAATCCCTACACTTTTTTCGTCAAATGCTAATCCTTAAAAAAAGCATAAAAATCAACACCCTAAGAGAAGGGAGCGAGGAATATCAACTTAAAATCAAAAGCAGTCAGCTGTCTGGAATAGTTGCAGATTATTTGAAGAATATGAAAGAAAACCCAACAAAAAAGGAAATTTTTGATTATTTATTGTCTTACATTTCTTTACCTTTCGAAGAAGATATCGCAATCATTCACTCCGAACCAATGACTTATCAGTTAACAAAAGATTCATTTGTTTTATGTTCTAAAAAACCCTTTTCTATCGAATTAGAGCAAACCCTTAAAGATAAAGTTTGTTTTATGAAATCACTCATCCAGAGCCTTATCGAAGAAAAAAAGACTCGGTTGATGATTGAACCCAACCGAAAATTGATTTTTAGTTATTTTCAAAAGGAATGCTTCAAGAGCTGTCCCAATAACAAAATAAAATACAAAGTCATCGAGCAACTTTTTGCTAACATTCATCCTATCTATAGAGCTCAGTTAGGGATTTCATCTCAATATCAAATTGAAACACGTGAATGCAAAAATCCCAAATTCGTATCTTTTATCTTTAGTTCTAAGGGACCAATGGAGTTTTTTATTAATCGCATCTATGAAGACTTATTCATTGAAAATATCATTAATAAGTCCTCTCCTAGGTTCGAGGAGGAGCTTTTAGATTGTGATACTAGTAGCTACTATTACCTCGCATTTAGAGTGATTTTACGGATGGTAATTGGACAACCCCAGATCCTTCGCGATCCTAAAATCGCTAATTTCTTTCAAGCGAAGACTCTTGAGTCTATGGAACGACTTAAAACTCATGAAGATTTTAAAAATAATGTCAATAAAGTTATTGGAAACAACGAATACCGATCAAAACTCCTCGCTTTGGAGATGTTATCCGCTAATGCATTTGACGAATTGGATTTAAAAGAGCTTCCTGAACCTATTCGCTATATTATTTTAGAGATAAAGAAAATTGCTGCTGAAGAGATCCAAGGTTCAACCCCTCTTTTTTCAAAAGGGCTCGAGCCTGTTCTATCAAAAAAAATTGCTGAATTAAAGAATCAAGAGAAAAAAGCAACCTCATCAACAGATGAAGAACATATAGAGCCGACCTCTCAAGAATTAAAATAGACTTCTTACATCATTCATTTTCTTGCCCGTGCCCGTGCCCGATTAACGCTGTTTCTGGACAATCTTAATCAACATAGAGACTATACCAAAATCAATAATTCTCGCCCTTTTATGTATCGATTCTCTTCTATAAGCCGCAGCCTGTTAATCTCCTAAATTCTATGGATGAAAGTTTGCTGACAGCTTCGTATTTTTTCATAAATGACCAAGGGTTTTGAAAAATGAAGCTTTTTACTAAAAAATTGAATTAAGAAAAAGAGCCTTTTTGTTTTTTTTGGGCAAGGGCACGGGCAAGGAAATGAATTATGCAAGATGTCTAATGAATAACTCAAGAGGTCTTTTGTGGTAAGTAGGAAGTAGTGAAGTTGAGGATGGGATCCCCATTACCCCTAAGATAACAGAAAGTATTCAGAGCTAAATTTGACAGTTTCATTAGGTTTTTTTTCAGAAATGGAGTGGTTGGTGTAATAAAAGAATCTAGAAATTGGCTTCTTTTTGCTTCCCATCCTATAGTTCCGTCTCGAAAAGTTAACCAACGAGGATCTACACTGGCAACTGGAGCTATCACTCTTCTTTGAGTGATTTCCTGAATTCTTCTTGCTATACAAGGTTGACCCTCACTTTCTTTACCGCTACTACATGCTTGCAAAATAATTGTCCCCTTTTTTTTAAGGTTGGCACCTACGCTTTTGAGAGTGTCTATAAGATTTTCGTCATAGTTTTCTGAAACACTGTAGACAATCTTACTGGTTTCAGAAGTGCCAAGAGACTGAGGAGAGCCGTGAATGTTGATGAATAAAATATTGATTTTACATCCAATGGATTTAACCTCATCCAAAACTTCATTTAAGCTTGATGCCTCTCGAAAAACGATGTCGTAACCATTCTTTTCTAATTCTTCAAATTGTTTTTTTTGGCTGATTTTTAAAGCCCCATTAAAATCATAAGTTGATGAGATTATAAGAATGACTGGTTTGTTACTCTTTGTGTAGGAGTATTTAGATTTTTTATACTCCGCATACTCTTTTATTTCGTTTTCAGCTTGTTTCTGCGCAAGTGTAAGTTTTTTCTCTGCAACGGCTCTTCCTGAAGCAAATAATGCTAAGCCACAAATATTCGCAATAGAGATCAAGCTTAATGCATCAGTATATTGATTTAAACCATAGCCAAGTAAACCTCCCCCCACTGTTTGTAAGATGACGTCTTCATTTTCTATTAAGTTTCTATACAAAGAACGTGAATTTTGAACGATGGTAGTTTGCATAATATAATTCCATTTTTATATAAATTAATAATTATTTATTATAGTATAACATAAAAATAAAATCAACTCTATTAAAAACTCTTTGTATGTAGGGACAAAATAGAAATTTCCGGTATTCAGTGTTATTGCGCTTATTCATGAGCGTTATCATGATTTTGGTCCTACGCTTACTGCAGAAAAGCTGGAAGAGCTTCATTTAAGCAGGAGGAGAAGGGAATGTTTTGGAGAACTAATTCAAGGAGTATGAGTATCGATCGAATTGACTGGAAATATTATATTGTAGATTAATCCATTCACATACTTAGACCAGAGGTCTTTGGAGTGCCAGAGACCTCTGGTCTATTCAATGTGAGAACAAATCAGCCCCAATATACTTAATAACGATCTAAACGACCATTATAACGGCCATTATTTGAGTTATTGTAATTTGAAGAGGGAGCATAGTTATCTTGATAATATTGGTCTTGCCGAGCCTGATATCTATCTTCATTGGGCGCCTGACCTCTACGAGCTCTGTAGTAATAAGATTCAGCAGCTTGGCGATCAGGAATAGCAAATGCAGAACGGGGATCTACCTCAGTGACATCAGGATCATAGCCTATTCCGCCACGATTTTGTAAATGTGTGTTCTTATAATACTCAGGCTGAGTCTCTCCGCTCAGATAAGCATATCGATAGTAGCGCCAGTTTTCATTGCTATCCCAATTACCTCGTCTATATTGACGAAAAGAATAGTTGGGATTATTTTTAAAACCCGGATCATTTCGATCCTCATCCGCAACTAAATATTTTGGGGAATTAGAATTATAATTAATCGGATTTTCAGGTTGTTTCTGTGCATATTGTGAAGAATTTAATTGTCTGCTTTGGTTTTGATAATTTGTAGAATAGGAAGCGTTGGGGTTATTTTGAGAAGTATAATTTTGAGTTTGGCTGTTCGTATAGTTATGAGGGGCATACGCGCTGTCGTAATAAGCTTCTCCTATGGAAAAACAAGAAACCCCAAAAATTAAAAGAGAGCTAAGTGTTGGAAACGAAAAGCAAGTCATAAGATCCTCCTATATGCTGTAGATATGTAAGCTCTCATCATCGAAGCGAGAAAAGGGCTTTCTTTCAGGATGGTTAAAATTTATTTTAAGTCAAGGACCTGGTAATATTCCAAGAAACTTGTTAGAATGAGCCGACAGAAATAGGATAATGCGTTTTGCAAGGAATAATCATGGAAGAATCTCCTCTAAAAAAAAGTAGTCTCTTGGGGGGCATCCTCCTCGTTGCAGGATGTTGTATTGGTGCCGGAATGCTTGGACTTCCCGTATTGAGCGCTGAAGCGGGCTTTATCCCCAGTCTTTTTATCTTTTTTCTTTGTTGGATTTTTATGCTATCTACAGGGTTACTTCTTCTTGAGGCTAATCTCTGGTTTGGCGGTTCCGCTAGCATCGTCACAATTGCTGAAAGAACCCTTGGAACCTTTGGAAAAGGAGTCAGTTGGTTTGTTTTCCTATTCCTCTTCTACTCCCTCATGGTCGCCTATATCGCTGCCAGCGGAACGTTAATGACAGATTTTGGTTTCGAAGTGCTAGGGATCTCCTTTCCCCCGTACTTTGGCAGCATTTTTGTTGCATTATTTTTTGGCATTCTCATTTACCTCGGCATTGCAGCAGTGGATTGGTTTAATCGTTTACTCATGCTGGGATTAGTCGTCTCCTACGTCATTTTAGTGACAATGGGAGCCTCTCATGTTAAACCTGAACTTTTGGCGAGGCATGATTGGTCAGCAGCAACACTGGTCATTCCTGTGGTCATCGTTTCATTTGGATTCCACAATCTTATCCCCACGCTTACACACTATTTTAAAGGATCATCTTCAACTCTGATCAAAGTCCTCACCTTTGGAAGTGCGTTGCCTCTGCTGATCTATTTAGTATGGGAATGGTTAATACTAGGCTTAGTCGATATGAGTAGTTTTCAAACTGCACTCAATCATGGAGAAATCGCCACACACGCTTTAAAAGGAGCTGTTGGGTCTTCTTTGATTTTACAGTTTGCCCAATCCTTTGCTTTTTTTGCGATTACAACCTCTTTTCTAAGTGTTTCTTTAAGTTTTGTTGATTTTCTATCTGATGGACTAAATATTAAGAAATCGACTTTAGGAAAACTGCTTCTTGTCACCCTAGCCCTTGTCCCCCCTCTTTTATTTGCTATCATTTATCCCGATGTATTTTTGGTGGCTTTAAACTATGCAGGAGGATATGGCGCTATTATTTTATTTGGCATTCTTCCCGCTTTAATTGTGTGGAAGGGGCGTTATTTTCAAAACCGCCTCGATTCAATCATTCTTCCTGGTGGGAAAGCCTCTCTATTATTTATACTTGCTTGTTCACTACTTATCATCGGCCTTCAAATTCTCCACTCAAAATAAAATAATAGGGAATGAAAATGGAAGAAAAAAAACGCTTATTAACCGGGGATAGGCCAACAGGGCTCCTTCATTTAGGGCATTATGTCGGATCGCTTTTAAATCGAATCGCCTTGCAAGATAGTTATGACTGCTATTTTATTATTGCTGACCTGCATACTCTTACAACTAAACCACAAAAAGAACATATCCTTAAAGTGCGCGATAACACACGCCTTATGGTTTTGGATTATCTTGCATGCGGAATCGATCCACAAAAAGCGACGATTTTTCTCCAGTCAGCTATCCCTGCACTTTATGAATTGAATTTACTTTTCGAAATGCTCATTTCTTTTAATCGACTTGCAGGGTTGCCGAGCATTAAAGAAATGGCCAAAAATGCTCACTTGGATACCGAAAACATCCCGTTTGGTCTTTTTGGATACCCTGTTCTACAAACAGCCGATATTCTCATGCCGAAAGCTCATTTGGTGCCTGTCGGTAAAGATAACGAAGCTCATATTGAGCTAGCAAGGGATATTGCTCGAAGATTTAATTCCTATTATGGCGAAGTTTTCCCCCTTCCAGAAGTCCTTCTTGGCAACACCCCAACTCTGATCGGAACTGATGGAAAAGGTAAGATGAGCAAGTCGGCTGATAATGCAATATTCTTATCGGATGATCCAAAAGTTATCGAAAAGAAGGTGAAGGGGATGTATACTGACCCAAATCGAGTTCATGCTCATACACCAGGCAATGTTGAAAACAACCCCGTTTTTATTTACCACGCTATTTTTAACCCCAATAAAGATGAGGTTGCTGACTTAAAAGAACGTTATCGTGAAGGAAAAGTTGGAGACGTAGAGGTCAAGGCAAAGCTTACACTTGCTCTAAATGAATTTTTAGAACCTATAAGAGAAAGAAGACGACATTTTGAAGGAGAGGATGGTTTAGTTGAACAGATTATTTACGAAGGCACACTCAAAACTCAAGCGATTGCTGAAAATACCATTAAAGATGTACGTAGCGCTATGGGACTATCTGGAGGCTGGAATAAAATCTCTCGCATCGCAAGAGAGCGCCAAAAACTTCAATAAGTCATGAGAATTCACCATCACAACTCAGCCACTGCGACCAGTGGCTGAGTTGTGATTTATTTCGTATATTCTTTATACCATTGTACAAACCTCTTTAAGCCAACATCTAAAGAAGTTCTTGGAGCATAATCTAAGTCGCGTTTGCTATCTTCAATATCGGCCCATGTTGCAGTCACATCTCCTTTTTGCATAGGCAGAAGCTCGATTTTAGCCGTGAAACCCAACTCCCTTTCCAAGACAGAAACAAACTGTCTTAAAGTTTCTGGTTTATTATTTCCGAGATTATACAAAGCTAGAGAGGGGCTTAGATTAATTGACGAAATAATACCCTCAACGATGTCATCGATATAGGTAAAGTCTCTTTGCATTTCTCCATGATTATACAGCTGAATAGGCCTACCCTCAAGGATGGCTTTAGCAAAAGAAAAATAGGCCATATCAGGTCGTCCCCAGGGTCCATAAACAGTAAAAAAACGAAGTCCTGTTGAGCTGACACCAAAAAGATGGTGGTACGTTTGCGCCATCAATTCATTTGCTTTTTTTGTGACTCCATATAAACTTGCTTGATGATCGGTTCGAGAAGAGGTGCTAAATGGAATGTCTTGATTAAGTCCATAGACAGAAGAAGAGGACGCATAAATAAGGGGAACCGACGTATGATGACGACAGAATTCCAGGATATTCAAAAAGCCATCGATATTTGATTTAATATATTCCTGAGGAGCCTCAAGAGAATATCTCACCCCTGCTTGAGCTGCTAGGTGAACAAGATGAGTCGTCTGGTGATTTAGGATGGCCTGATTCAAAAAATCTTGATTAAGGATGTCGCCTTCTATGAGTTCGATTCCCTGATTTTTTAGGATAAGGGCACGATCTCTTTTGAGCTGTGGGGAATAGTATGAATTAAAGTTATCCAAACCGATAACTGAATCCCCTCGTTTAGCGATAGCTTGGCAAAGATGAAAGCCAATGAAGCCTGCTGCTCCAGTAACAAAAATACGTTTAGACATGATTATAAATAATGTTTATTTGCGTTTAGGCTTCCAGTAACGAAGAAGCAGTGCATTCGCTATTACAGAGAGTGAGCTCATTGCCATGGTGCCTGCAGCAATCATTGGATTCAATAAACCAATAGCAGCCAAAGGTATGGTTAAGATATTATATGCGAAAGCAAAGAATAAATTCTGCCGAATTTTTGTCATTGTGACTTTGGAGAGGTCGAGAGTATCTACAATGCTTAGAAGATCATTTCTCATCAGGGCAACATCAGCCGCTTCCATTGCCACTTCGCTTGAAGCTCCAAGTGTAAAGCTTAAATCAGCCTCAGCTAAGGCTGGAGCATCATTTATACCGTCACCGACCATTCCAACCTTTCCTGTATGATGGATAAGCTGTTTAGTGTGTCGAACGATTTCAAGCTTATTTTGTGGGCTGAGATTATATTTATATTCTTGGATGCCAACTTGCTGTGCTACAGCTTCTGCAGTTCCCTTTCTATCACCTGTAAGCAGAATTGTTTTAATCCCGCGTTGATTAAGTTCACTGATCGCTCTTGCACTTGAAGGTCTGATTTGGTCCACAATGCTAATAATGCCAATAAAATGAGAGTCTTGCCAAGCTACGGTTAAAGTTCCTCCCTGTTTTTCTAACATTCCAAGAAGTGGATCTGTCCTTACACCTAATTCATTAGCAAAAGTCACAGAACCTACATGATATGTCTTATTACTAATCACCCCTTTAATTCCTTTTCCAGGAAAGACTTCAATGTTTTTCGCTGGTAAAAACATAACACCTTCTTTTTTTGCCTTCTCTACAATAGCTTTGGCTAGAGGATGAGGAGCGAAAATCTCAAGAGAAGCCGCATATTGAAGAAGTTGATAGGGTGTGAAAGGCTGGGAGGGAAAGAGATCCTGGACAATCGGATTCCCTTGACTAATGGTTCCAGTCTTATCTAAAAATAATATTTTTAATTTTTCAGCTAACTCAATTGCTGAAGCTCGCTTAAACAGTATTCCATGCTTTGCACCTACTCCACTGGCTACCATAATCACGGTAGGTGTTGCCAGTCCTAAAGCGCATGGGCAAGCAATGACAATGACACTGATCGCGTTAATGAGTCCGGAAACAAAATCACCTTTAAGTATTATCCACGAAATGAACGTTAAAATACTTGCCATGATAATAATCGGTACAAAATAAGCGGAAACTCGGTCAGCTAACTTTTGCATAGGAGCTCTCGAAGCTTGTGCATTCTCGACCATTTTCACAATATGGGACAGTACTGTATTTCCCCCTGTTTTTAAAGCTTTTACTTTTAAGGCGCTGCTTTGGTTAAAGGTTCCAGTAAACACATGAGAGCCTGCTTGTTTAAAAATGGGTAAACTTTCCCCCGTTAGCATCGCCTCATCGATATAAGATTCTCCCTCTATAATGGTTCCATCAATGGGGATCCGTTCTGTGGGCTTAACGATAACAATTTCACCTTTATTGATGGTTTCAATATCTACCTCTAACAGTTGTCCATCTTTCTCTACTAAGGCTGTTTGAGGTTGAAGAAGGAGTAAACTTTCAATGGCTGATGTCGTTTTTCCACGTGCTTCTGACTCAATCCAACGTCCCAGTAAAACAAGAGTAATGATCATAGCACTACTTTCAAAATAAAGAGGATAGGGTAACTTAAAGAAATACGTCACAACACTAAATAGATAAGCTGCCGTTGTGCCAAGAGTGATGAGAAGATCCATATTGCCATGCATGCGCTTAAGAGCAAAATAGGATGAACGATAAAATCTCCATCCACACCCGAATTGCACAAGTGTAGCAAGGATAAATTGAAAGCTAGCATAAAGCGCAATGGGGTAACCAAATAAATTTCCGGCCATTGTAAATAGAAAGGGAAGTGTTAAAGCAGCGCTGATAATAAAATAATAAAAGGCTCTTCTAGCTTCATAATAGTATACCGTTCGACCCTTTTCGAAAGATCTTTCCAATGGATACGCACGAAATCCAGCTTGCTTCACAGCAAGAAAAAGCTCTTGAATAGAGGTGAGGGAGGGGTCATAGGTGACATAGGCTTTTGAGGTAGAGAACTGGACAGAAACTTCCCTAACACCCTTTACATGTTGCAGCGACTGCTCAATGCTTGAAGCACAAGTCACGCAGTTCATACCTTCAATTCCAAAGCCTTTTCTAATCATAACTCGTCCTTTGTTCAAAAAAGACCATAAGTCTTTTCAAAAAAACCGATCCTTATCTGTTCATCGTCACCTTCCTTTCACGACACTACATTGTTCATTATTTATTGAAAAGAACTTAAGAAAACGTTCAAACCCGACTTGTTTACTTAAATAGAGATTCAAGATTAAGGAAATTAAGAATATGACCAAAAAGAGATTGAGATGAGGAAGCCTCTACTCCATTTAATTTTGTAAGCTTATTGAATTGATTTTGATAGTACTGCGCACTCTCTATTGGAAAATGAACATTTTTTTTATGAACTATTCCGTCAATGACTTGATTGATCAGGTCTTCAGATATCCTCCCTGAAAGAGGATGATTGACATAACAAGTTTCTAGGGTTTCATAGACAAGTTTCTCTATCTCCTTTTCTTGTTCAACCCTATAAGCATTCCATTTTCGCAGTTCTTTGACCACTTCATAACGGCAAGTCTCGCGAATTAATTTTGCCTCAGAACATAATCGTTCCAGTGTAGCTTCATAAGTCTCATTCCAGATCCTTTCGGGTCTTCTTGTACTGAGAAAGGAAGTCTGACCTGTTTTTAGAGTACAGGATACCATTTCACGGTAAAAGACAGCGATGGGATGAGCGTTGAGCTTGGAAACATGCATGAGATAATTTAAAACAAAAAAGTTACCATGGGAGATGTCAAAGCAAATTTTTTCCCATTTATCATAATTTGATTTTTCTTTATGAAGAACCCTAATAGAGCGGAGATGATGATCAGAGGTCCAACAAAGATGTGTGAGATTAAAAGGAGTAGCACTATTCCCCCAACCCATTTGGCAATAGATGCTATTCGCAAGTACAAGAGCGCGTATTTCTTCTACTTCTTTAAGTTGTATGGTCTGCGACTGCCATCGAAAATTATCTAAAGAAATCTCCATTCTTTCTACAATTGCAACTTTTCCCTCACGATCTAATCCAGATACAGATTTCTGATTCGAATCGGCACCTATATCGGTAATGAGTCTTTCAGGTGGTATTCCCCAATGGATAATTGGATTACTGAATGAAGCGGAATCAATCTTAAGACGAAACGAATTATTCGCAATTTTGACAACCCATTTGTTATTATTTTTAATCGCAAAGACTTTATAAGTATCGCGACCCAGTTTTTCTGGGCTTAGTTGAGCATCTAATTCAAAGCTCATTCCATTACACTCAATTTGATCACCTGGCTTTAGGCGATCTCTCCAATCTAAATGAAGAGGATCATCTCTAGATAAAATAGTCGTTTCGAGATCAAAAAGGAGGATAAGAAGTTCCAATAGATCGTCTCTTTGAACAAAAGGTTCAAGGATTTGCGCACTATATCTGAGGATATTCTCAAGTGAAATGAGGGAAATTTCCTTCTCTTTGAGTTTTAAATCTGTTACCCAAGCTCTAAGTTCAGTGATTTCCGTTTGAAGTAAATCTTTTTGATTCAAAAGTTTTGCTAGAGGGATGATTGGGATAGGTTTTTCTAAAATTCCTTCTATCTCAACACGATAAAATTCCTGTCTTAATACAGAGAATAGTGTTCGATTTTTCAACACTGTATCCGAGGAAACCTCAATGCACTGCATAAAACGATTTTTTAATGAACCATAGCGAACATCGAAAAAAATTCTCCAGAAAGTAAATGTTGATGACTGAAAGAGAAGAGTCTGTTCCCGGATAACTCTTTGCTTCCATAGTGGAAGAGGGGATTTCTTATCAAAGCCAGAGTATGTTGCATAGTTAATAATGAGGGGATGATCACCCTCATATTTCTTAAAAGCAGACTTTAGACGATCCCATGGTTTATTTATACGAATCCCTAAGCTTTCTTTAACCATCTTACAGGAATGAATAATTTGAAGTGTCCTTAGATGATAGGCATGCTGAACGGCTGAAGAAAACTGATTGATAAGAATGACATGCAAAAGAAAGGGAATTTTAGGAAGGGAATCGGTCACACGAGAGGGTAAGCTATTAAGCGCTGAGTTTATCCACACTGCCCCAAAACCCAAAGGGGTTTTTTTATAGAATACTCGATCATCCAAAAAAGGCTCCAAGGGCAAATCTTGGCTCTCTTCACTGTCTTTCAAGGAGGCGTAAATTTCGATGAGATTGGATTGTAAAAGGTTGAAATTAGGGGTGATCATTGCTTTTCAAAAGGAGATTAGTATTCCCACTTTTTTGGAGAATAGTAAGCTTTTGTGATTTCTTCTTTGATGGTTGTGAATGGAACGGTTTCTCCAAATGTATAATAAAACATCTCCTTTCGATGATGTTGGTAGCGCTCTCGATCATGAGGGATTTCTTCTTCTATAATGCGATAAAGATGTTCATAATCTTTTGGGTCTATCGTTTTTCCGCATGAAAATAAGTAAGCATTTCTATCGGTTTGGTGATCTCTTGACCATTGATTGAGAAAAAACATAGGGCGATCGAACGCTAAAAAGTCGTAACCGATAGAGGACATATCGCCAACATAAATATCTACTTTTGACAATAAAGGATAAATGAGAGGCCAATTTTTAATGAAGAGAATATTTTCCTGATTTTGATATTTATCAAATATCTGTTCGAGAGCTACCTCTTCAGTGCATCTGATTGAGGGGTGGAGCTTAACAATTAAATTATATTCAGGAGGAAGATTTTTAAGAATAGGTTCTGAATTAAACATAGAGGTATTTTTCTCGGCATCATTCCAAGTTGGAGCATAGAGTATTGTCTTTTGCTGGCGCTTAAACTGACTAAAAACCCTCTCCTGAATGATCTTATCATACATTTCTTGATGTTGTCGATAATAGTGCAAACGATAATTTCCAACTCTTACAAGTGTATTTAAGGAATCTTTTAGACCCGTTGCTTCATAGATATCAATCATGTTTTGCCCATAATACAACAAAATATCTTCTCTAGCTCCTTCCTTAAACCAGAAGATTTTATCTGAGAACCCGTGCGGGCAGAATACGTTCCTTATCTGTCTCCCATATTGCTCTTCCAATGGCTTAAAGGTTGTGTAAAAGCGTTTTCGTTCCCAAGTGTCTGTTTCTATAATCATGTCGAAATTTTCAAAAATAAAAGGCATCGTGAAGCCAATCCAAGGCACTGTAAGTGTTCTCAATCCAGGATAGAGTGACTCTACTTCCCTAGCAAAATCTTCATTTGTCACAACATACGGCACGTCCATAATCACAGCGATAGGGCATAAATGATCGGAAAAATGTATTTGACCAGCAGGATTTAATACAGCAATTCTAAGAGAATCAGGCATACAGTCTCGGGTGTTATATAAGTAGAATTGAAGGTTTTAATATTTGGTGAATGTACTCTGCCCTCTTATGGCTTAAATTTTCCGCTGGAATTTTTTCTTCAAAATGACAAAGTAAATTAGCACGCCTACATGCAAATAATAAATAGTTTAAAGTTTGTTGAGTCACTCCTTCTAACCAACCAATATCTAAACCAAATTTGAGAAGGCTAAGCGCGTTAAGTGCTTCTATCGTTTCAATTTGGTAGGAGTGCAAAAGAATCCCATAAGCGCGGCTGACTCGATCTTTAAGCTCAGAAACTTCATGCTCATGTTCTTGTTTGAGTTGATTTCTGGCTATTTTTTCTTCTACAATAAGCTTTGTAGCCAATGTCCTCATAGAAGTTAGGATGTTCTCTTCAGTCATACCTAGGGTATACAAATTTCTAAAGGCGATGATATCGCCTATCATTTCATGAGGATCACCTTGCAAACCACTATGTGCGACCCCCTCATCTTGATATTTTTTAAAGACATCCTCTAAACGATGGGTCACTTTTAAGCCCAATAAATGCAAATAAACTGTCACTAAAAGACCCGTTCCTGATTCAGTTGGGTCTGCTGTTAAAAACCCAAATTGAGGTGAAAAGGCATAGTTAATATATTGGTTTAATGAGGATTCAAGGCTGATTAAACGAGTCAATACATTTTCCAAATCTTCTTTTAAATCAATATAGGAAAAGTTTAGGTGATCTTTCATATTAATTTCAGCCAAAAACTCCCCAGACTCTTCTAAAATAAAAGCCTCTCCTATATGAGCTTGATGAAAGCTATGGTGGGAGAGAAAATGTTCCACTAGAAACTCTTTCTGTAAAGGAGAAAGGTTTTCCCCTTTAAAAATAACGGGCCCCTTCAAACCGGATTTTTGAGTAAGATGAGACGAAAGGAGGGAAACGATCTGCTTTTTTTTTTCGCTGGATAATTTTCCTGGAAAGTTGAATTTTTCCAAATTTCTATTTAGAGTTAAAGTTGATCCAATCCATATAGTATTGGTATTATGTTCCCAAGGATTATTTACAGACAGGTATGAGTAGCAGTTGTTCTCATTTTGTGTCATTGTCACCTTCTCCTGTATCTTCGGGTGGCTGTTGATCAGAATTTTCGTTTTTTTCTGTTAAAGCTTTGATTTGATCGCGTAGCCAAGCAGCTTGTTCATAATCCTCTCTTTTGATTGTTTCGTTTAACGCTTCATCTAAGGCAAGAAGACGTGAAGAAGGGCTTAAAATCACGCTTTCACCAGGGGCTCTTCCAATATGGGCAGGCAATCCCTTTCTTGTTGCAGAAATTTTAGAGGAGAGGCGCCCCGAAGCTTGGAGTTCATTGAGTAACAAATCTCCAAACACACTATAACACTCTGAACAGCCAAGGAGATTACCGCGTTTAACTTCTTCTAAAGTCGTTCCGCAGTTACCACATTCGAGTGCCGCCCCAACACCTGCCTGACTCTGGATATAATCCTTCAAGCTGGTCCCATAGAGTCTTCTTTGTAACTCAGGACAATCCGAGCACATACAGATATGGACGATGTTGTTGCCAATAATTTCCGTATAACGGACAGCTATCGGCTTTTTACATTCTCCACATTCCAGGGGACGATCACAGTGATGGCGATCTGGTTTTTTCTCAAACACTCAATTTCTAGCCTCTTATTTGGATGTTCAAAAGGGATCAATTTTACTTTACCGGAAGCATTTTTTTAATCAAAGTGGATGATACGGAAATCTTCAAAAGTATTTTTGGGAAAGGAAAATTCGATGAGGATCTCCTCGATATGTCGAGGTGCTTCTTCTTTTAATTTTTTTATTAACTTTTCCAAGGTAGTTTTTTCTCCTTGGGCAAAGATTTCAACGGACCCATCTGGAAGGTTGCGTACAGTTCCTGTTAAATGAAGGTTGACAGCACAGAAACGGGTGAGTGAACGAAAGCCAACTCCTTGAACATTTCCTTTTACAACTGCATGTAATAGACAAATATCTAGAGGCAACATCAAAATAACCCTTTCTTCGAATTTATCCCGTTTACAGAAATGATTTTAACACCCATCTTCTATCTCTGAACTCTCTGGTTCATTACCTTCTTCTTCCCCAATAGTGAAGTTTTTTATCAAGTCTTCAACAAAAGTCATATCGTTAGCTCGACTGATGAGATCACGAAAACGTTTCGTCCCTAAAGATTTTTTAAAATACCAGCAACCAACACGACGCATATCTACACAGACCCGATGATCGTTATGATAGTGTTTGCAATATGAAAAATGCTCTAATAAAGCTTTTCTATAATCTTCAGTTGATTTTTGATAGAGTGGCAATCCTGCTAAAAATTGCAGTATTTCTTGAGCAATCCAAGGTTGTCCCATTGTACCTCTAGCCACAAGAACAGCATCGCACCCCGTTTCTCGAAACATCCGTTCAGCTGAAGGTCCATCCACAACATCCCCATTACCGATAATTTTTATACGATTGGCCGCCTGTTTTCCCATTTTAATATAATCCCAATTCGCAGGTCCCCTATAACCTTGTTGACGCGTTCTTCCATGGATACAAACAGCCTCAGCACCTGCCTCTTCGATGATTTTAACAATTTCAATTACGCGGATATCATTTTCGTTATCACCAGCCCGTATTTTAACCGTTACAGGAATTTTTACAGAAGCTACCATATTTGCTACGATGTCACCAATGAGTTTTGGGGTTTTAAGAAGACCAGAACCACTTCCATCTTTTGTTACTTTATCAACAGGACAACCACAATTTAGATCGACAACATCAAAACCTAATTCTTCAATAATGCGCGCAGCCTTCCCAGCAAAAACAGGTTTGCTTCCGCAAATCTGAGCAGCAATGGGATGCATATCAGAAGAATAGTCAAGAATATGAAGGGTATGTGCATCATAGCGAACTAATGCATCCATTTTAACCATTTCGGTGCAAATAAGACCGGGATCATATTTAGAAGACATTTTACGAAAGGGGTAGTCGGAACAGCCCGCTAAAGGGGCATAGAAAATTCTATTTTTTAATTGTAGCTTCCCCAATTCTATCGAAGTTTGTGCAAAATGAGTCATCGAGAAAAGCCTACAAGGAAGTGAATGAGGATGTTTTGAATAAAGCTAAGGAATAAAAAAGCAATGATGGGACTGAAGTCGATCATTCCAAAAGGGGGAATTAACCGACGGAAAATATTTAAGTAAGGCTCAGTATAATAGACAATGAATTGCATAATTTTGTATTCGTGTATCTGTGGAATCCATGAAGCGATTATGCGCGCAAACAACATAAGGGTATACACTTGAAAAACAATGTTAATCATTTGGATAAGAACAATCACAATAGGTGCCTTTTTTTGATCTAAAATTATAGAGGTAAAAAAATTACGTTCAGGTTCAACTGAATTTAATATGGTTGTATTTTTCTTGGAATTTTAATAAACTTCTTAATTTAAAACAGTAATAAAAATTCATCATGTTTGAAAATATTTTTAATTCCCACATCATCGGCTTAGAGTTTCAATCTGAGGAAATCATTGGAGCTGAATTTGCCTGTTCCGGGCGTCATCCAAAACTAAAAAAATTATTTACTTATCAGCCGGATCAACCGCTTCCAAATACACAAGCCATCATTGTAACAGCCATTGAAGGAAATCAAGCCCTTGTAAGGCCGGTCTATCTTCCTCTTCTTAAAGAAAAAGATATCCGGGAAGCCCTTCCTTTTCAGGTTGAGCCACTTCTTCCTTACCCCATCGACCAGGCAATCTTAGCGCATCGTATCATTGAATCCGATGAGGAAGGAAGCGTCATCCTCCTTTTTGCTGCTCACGAATCCTCCATGCAAACCCACCTAGAACGTTGGGCACCATTTAAAATCGTCCCCGAAAAAATTGGCGTTGTCCCTGTAGCTCTTTGTGATTTTGTTCTGCGCTATCTTACTGACGAGAAGCCTCTGCTTGCTTTTCATTTGAGTAATCAATGTCTCACTGGGGTTTTTATTGAAAATAAGCAAGTGAAATCTTCTTTTTCGGTGGTTTGTCAGCTATCTAAAGAGGGTTATGATAGTGAAAATTTAGTTCAAAACATATCCAAAATAGCACTTTCTCTAACGCGAGAGTCCAAGACAGGAACTATCCAGGGATTTATTCTTACGGGTGAATTAAGTAAACTACACGATCTAACTCCCCTTATTGTAAACAACTTATCTATCCCCTCCATGCACGTAGAGCCTCTTGAGGACTTTTCTATTGAAACATTACATCAATATGCTGTTCCAATAGGCCTAGCTTTAGGAGCTTCGCCAAAAGCAAGCCAGCCTATCGACTTCAGACAGGAACAATTTTCCTATCCTCACCCGTGGAAACACTATGCCAAACCTTTAGCGCTCTATCTTTTACTGGTTTGCGCCTTTACATTTGGGAGCTATTTCTTAAGCAACAGTTATCTCAGTTACCAAGCATCCTTGCATCAACAATCTTTCATTGATCTCCTCTCCAAAATGGAAAAATCTTACGATAAATTCGAACAGACTTTTCTTACAAAGACAAAGCAATCCACTTATTTTGATGAGAAAAAATGGCTCACTTATGAGGAACTAGACGATCGCCTCCACTTCCTCCAAAAAGAAATTCAGGCAACACCTGAGTCATTCCCTCTGTTTCCTAATGTTCCACGTGTAAGCGATGTCTTAGCTTGGCTCAGCCATCACCCCGCCATCGTCTTCACTGATGTAGATGGGGGCATCACTCCAAGAATTAAATTGGAAAGTTTTAATTACACAATGGTCAAAAGACCAATGCAAGGAAAAAAGCAAGATCGATACCAGATAAAAATTGATTTAGAAATCAGCTCGACGACTCCAAAATGGGCCAGGGAATTCCATGATGCGCTTCTTGCCCCCAATGAGTGGGTAGACCCAAAAAGTGAAGTGAAATGGAATTCAAATCGAGGCAAGTACCGTACAACTTTTTTCTTAAAAGATAAAACTACCTATCCGGGACTATCGACATGATAAATAAAATTCCCGTTGAAAGAGTGATTTCCTACTTGTTATTGATTGGCGTGATTCCGATTGTCATTGTCTTTTTTCATTTTTTAGCAAATAAAAGTAAGTTAGATGAATTAGGACATACAATCGCTCAAATTGAAGAAACGAGGACGATTAAAGACCATAAGCAATCTTCAAATTTAGCAATTAAGCAATTATATAAGGATGCAGATCATTTTTATATCGATAAACATCTCGAATCCTTAGTTTTTTTGGAAAATGAAATTGAAATGCTCCAAAAATTATCTGAAGATCCTAACTTTGCTGGAGATGATAAAATTAAACGGCGTCTTGAATTTTTGACGAGTACCAATACAATGAGCTTTTCTGAAGGAGTTGTCCATTCCTTTCCTCTTTTTCAGGAAACAATGGAAACTCAAACACACCCTGTGGAAATCAATTCGAACGATCTCAAGCGTATTTTAGCAAGAATTGAGGGGTTATCTATTGGTTCTCATTCATCAGGACCTAATCGACCTCAATTATTGATTACAGAATGTAAATTAGACAAAAAAGAAGTGATGGATAATCATGAAGTTTTTCATCTTCATTTGAATGTTCTTAAAAGAGAGTTTTTATGATAAATTTTAATCAGTTAAATCGTTATCTTCTTCCCATCCTATGCCTCGTTTTCTTTTTCACTTTAACAAGTGCTAAACGTGCTTCTAATAAAAAACCTATCCCTCTTTCCAGCATACATATTATTGATAGAAATGGTTTTGCAGAAACTATCAGCGCAAAAGATCGTTTAAGTCAGTTTCAAAACGTTGACTTTTTAAAATCACAACCGTATCAGAAAGTCCTGAGAATCTACCAAAGAGACTTAAAAGGCGATCTTAGATCAATTGTCACGACTTATCACGAAAATGGGAATATTAAACAATTTTTAGAAATTTTGAATGCGCGTGCAAATGGAATCTATCGTGAATGGCATGAGAATGGAAATCTACGTATTTCCGCACAGGTTATTGGGGGTATTGCTGATGTGGGCACAAAAGCAGAACATAGTTGGCTTTTTGATGGAGTCAGCCGTGCGTGGAACGAAGATAGCAAACTAATCGCCGAAATAAACTACTCTCAAGGCTCTTTAGAAGGAACAGCTCTCTACTACCACGCTTCGGGACAGTTATGGAAAAAAATCCCTTATCAAAAAAATCAAGTAAATGGATCTGTCGAAATTTATTTAAAGGATGGAACTCTTCTCCAACAATTAGCCTTTGTTGACGGTGTACAGCAAGGCGTAGCTTACCGTTATTGGAGTCCCCAGCAGCTTGCCAGCCAAGAAGAATACCGCAATGGGAAACTTCAAAATGCTCAGTATTATTCCTCTGAAGGAGAAGTGATCAGCGAAGTCAAAAGCGGAAATGGATTTCGAGTCATCTTCAGTAAAGATGGCGTCAATGAACTGCATGAATACCAAAATGGTGAAAATGAAGGTGAAGTAAAGTTATTTCATCCCTCAGGCTCTCTCAAAAGGCTTTATCGTATTAAAAGTGGCATAAAAAATGGGGAAGAAATTGAATATTTCGAGACTTCCTGTCAACAAACCCCACAACCTCATCTCGCTTTTTATTGGGTAGATGGAAAAATCCAAGGTAACGTCAAAACGTGGTATCCCAATGGAGCGCTTGAAAGTCAAAGAGAAATCTCCAATAATACGAAAAATGGAATTGCTACAGCTTGGTATCGAGATGGCAATTTAATGCTCATCGAAGAGTATCAAAATAACAAATTGATTAAGGGGGAGTATTTCCAAAAAGGGGAGAGAAGTGCTTGTTCACAAGTCATTCAAGGAAAAGGAACAGTAACAATTTTTGATCCTAGCGGACACTACATTCAAAAAATCACCTATATTGAAGGGTCCCCCGAATTGCGCTGATTTATAATGCGAGGTTTAGCAGCTTTTGCACATTATTTAAAAAAGATTCACGGTCTTGTGGATCCAAATAACCTAGCTTTTTTAAAATCAATCTTTCATCAAGGGTGAAAAATTTCATTCTAATAATGGATGGCACTGGAAGTCCTCCAGTATTAAGATTAGTGATTTTAACATCCAAAGGCCAAGGATTGTGCGATGCTGTAGTGATCATTGTCATCACACAGGCTTTTGATTTTTTATTGAAAAATTTTGCTGAAGAAACGATTAATGCGGGCCTGCGTTTACATTCTTGTGTATCAATGAAAGGAAATGGTACTAAAACGACCTCAAATGCCTCATAAGCTTCCATAGGCTTTTTCATCATTGTCTGATTCCCATTCATTCAAGGTGTGTGGCAAAGAGCTCAAATACTCTACATCGAAAGCTGTTGCTTTGCGAATTGTAACAGTACAATCCTCTCCAATTTCGTAAATAATTCTATCTTTAGGTCTTATATGTAAATATTCACGAATTTTTTTTGGAATTGTTGTTTGATGTTTTGAGGTTAACCGGGTGATTAATACGTCCATATGAAAACTCCTATACTCTTATAGTAATACGGTATTACTTCCTTGTCAATTTTTTTTAAATTATTTTCTGGAAATAGTAGACATATCGTGATGAAGACTTCGGTCTCCTGCCCCGTACCTTTCCATCGCCATTGCCAGTTTTGCAACCCAGTTTTTTTCTGGATTCTCCCATGTACACTGAATTTGAAAATGATATTCTTTTCTGCTGCGAATAATGTGATTATAAGCATCTCGCTGCCAAAAAGCCCCTGTGAGCCCTAATATTTCGTTTGCTCTGTGGGCTGTATAGGACTTCCACGAATGGAGAATTTTCCAGGCTAAGCAACACAACAGAATGAATCATTTCAGCATCTTTTTCGTCTAAACGACGAAGAAGAAGAAATCCAGGTCCTCCTAGAACCCTGTGAACCTCAATTGCAGCTCCAATAATCTTATGTG
>JBEPVL010000016.1:0-48437 GCA_041691035.1 Chlamydiota bacterium | reverse complement strand
CATAAACAAGAAACATCGTTGGTTGGATAGTGAGTCCTATAAAACCGGATGAACCTCAATAATTTTTTTGTAAAAAAATTAAGAAAAAAAAGCTTTTTAATTCACATGGTCCTATGTGTCGTGTATGTCGTGTGTGTCCTGGTCTTTATTAGAACTTCTTTCAAAACTCTATTTGGTTGCTAAAATTGCCATTTTTGTAAAAAGAAGGAACAAATCAGAAATTCGGGTGATTACAGAATTTTTGGGCTAATGATTTCTATAAATTCTTCAAGATGACTGATGTGAAGCATTTCCAAAATGTTTTTGCGTATGCAGTAAATTTTAAGCTTTCTTTTCATGTTCTTAAAATCGATCGCCTTTTGTAGTAGAAAGGAAAGTGCGTCATTAGCAATTTGGTTAGTTTCATTTAAATCAATGACCATGATGCTAGGCTCGTAAATTTTGTCTATAGAATTAAATGTGTTTTTAAATTCTTCAAACCTATTTTCTTCCAGGTCAAAGGGAATTTTTAAGAGGACAAGATCTCCTTGAACGACTGTTTCGATACGATCTGTGTTTTTATGAGCTCTTACTAAAGTTTCCATAATATAAATTTCGCGACCATTTTGGATACTGCGGCTGCTTGTGATTGGTATATTAACATCAATTTTTTCGAGTTGTCCCAAAAAGCGTTCTTGGACAGTAGAGATTAAACTGGGCAGCATCAACGTTTCCATAGCTTTTGCAGCATATTGTAAAATCTGTCTCGTTTCAACGCGATAAGGAAAGGAGAAAAACCAACCACAGGATGTAAACATGAGTTGAGCATATTTTTGTGATTCCAATAAACTGACCAGCCCTTTTTTCAAGCCTGTGTCTATTGGCTTGACATCATGCCTTAGGTGTTTTTCAAGAAATAAATTAATTGACTCATCTGAAGTAAAATCGATTTCAATAATATCATATCGAGCTTCTAGAGGATCATTGAAAAATGGAGACGTTTCTTGGATATAAATTTCAAAAAGATCATCTCTGAGCTGGTTTAGCGCATCCCGTAAATATTTGCGATAGTATTGCGTCCCTGGATCTTTATCACTACATCCACAATTGGATTTCCATCGTTCGACACCATGAATACAACTCCAACTACTGGAAGGGGTTAGAACACAATGTCTGCTTGGGTAAAATTCCTCAAGATAAGCTCCAAAATTAGTTACACGAATATCATGCTTCTGACATCCTTCTTTTAGAACATAAGCTAAGAACCGTTCTCCATACTGCTCCCAATGACCATACAATTCCCCATCGGTGCAGATCACAATAAGTTCAGGCTCATTTGAATGACTATAGCGCTCTTCGATATCATTTAGAAAAACCTCTCCATTTTTTAGCATCCCCCCTACATGGTCATAATAATAGGGATCCATAAAGAAAATTGGAAATTCACGTCCATCGTCAATTGTGCATAGATAAGGACTTCTGATTTTCATTTTCAAAAGTTGTTCATGACTTACCCCTTCTATTGATGCAATTGCTCTAGGATGAGCCACAGCAAATTTTAATCCCGCATCCATCAAACACTCTATTGTCTCCTTATCTATAGCTGCTTCAGAGAGCCATATTCCTTCGGGATTTCTTTCAAAAGTTTGTTGAAAAGACCAAACTCCCCATTTGATTTGCACCATTTTATCTTCTTTATTAGCTAAGGGCATGATGATATGATTATATATCTGCGCTAGAGCATTCCCATGTCCATTATTGAGAAGTCTGCTTTCTTTATCTCCCTTAATAATTTTTAGGTAAGTATCCCGATGATGTTCCTTTAACCACTCAAGGATAGTGGGTCCAAAATTAAAAGAAATAGCGGCATAGTTATTCTCAATATCAATATGACCTCGTTTAATAATAGGAGCCATAGCGTTGGCTGTATAACATTGAATGTCAATTTGACGATTATAGCTTTCGATCATTCTTGATAAGGGTGTATCCAATTTATCATGTCTATTGGTCCAAGGATTATCTCTAGGAGGTTGATAGAAATGTCCATGCATGATTAGATGTCGACTCATTTTAAAGCCTCCTTCTCATATGCAAAAATGTTCGATCTAAATTGATCCATTCCTTGGATAATGACACTGAGACGGTCTATTGGAATACTGATTAGTCTTCTAATAATCGCATTACTTATGGATTCATTGATAATGGAGAATATTCTTATAAATTTAATTCTATCCTCATAGGAGTAGGCCTTATTGGACAAAATTGCAAAAATATGATCTAAATGCTCCTCCCATTCCTCATTTTTCTCATCTATAGATGAAAGAAATAAGATCGACTTCAGGCAGCTTA
The DNA here is from genome assembly GCA_041691035.1 of Chlamydiota bacterium. GTDB lineage: Bacteria > Chlamydiota > Chlamydiia > Chlamydiales > Parachlamydiaceae > JBEPVL01. The sequence continues at coordinate 46,109 of JBEPVL010000016.1, read as the reverse complement.
AATGCAATTCACCCCCGTTAATCTCATTTAGTCTTGAAACAAGGTTGTAGGGGGATCCAATTCGAATAGAAGCCGTTATGGCTACTCCTTTAGATTCTGTATCTGGCATTGAATAGAGATCTTCTAAACAAGCCTCAACATACCCCCTACATTCGTTTTCATTCCACAAGTTCACCAAAGCTTCTTCGCGTACAGCCAAGTCTTCATCTTGAGTCAACCTTAATAGGATGACTTCGTAAAATGAGAGGGAGATATGAGAGAGAATACGAATAATTAAGATTTTTTCTTGAGGAGATCCATTAAACACGTTTTCAACAAATTTAAGCATATTTTGTTGAGAGTTATGCTTAATAAGAAACTTTCCCGATTCGATCCTTACTAAATTATTTGGATCGCTGACAAATAATTGAGATAGCCTATCCCTTAAATATTCGTAGACAAATGGATAATTGATGACTGAATTGAAAGAGCTTATCGAACGTATAGCTTCCAATCTAAGAGATGCGCTAGGAGATTTAAGAAAAGGAAGGATGGCTGGGATCATTTTAGGATTCCCTAGTCTCCCTAAAACCTGCAAAGCTTTGGATTTAATTTGTTTGTCGTCTTCCTTTTTTTGTTTTAAAATTTCTAATAGAATCCCTAGGCATATTTTTTCGTCTTTTTCCTCGAGAGATTCTATTCCATCCAGCTGAGTTTGAATAGCTTCAGACCTAATATTTTGATGTATACTCTTAAAATAATCGCTCTTATTCCAGTAGACCCAAAAAATCCAAATGACCGCAAAAAAGATTCCCAAGATTGTGAAAATATGAGCATGATCCCACAAGGATTGAGGGGAAGATCCTATGAAAAACTGAATGCTAAGAAGAAGAAATCCCGCTATTGCTGTTCCTGTGGGATTGACCACCCCTTCAATCAACCCTCTAATCCTTCCCCTATAATCCACAGGGACTGCACTAAAAGCAAGTTGGTAAGCCGTTCCCTGAATAGTCATCCCGACTGTATCCCAACTAAATCTCATCCACAACCCTTCTAAAAAACCATAATGAAAAGAAAGGAGAATAAAGTTAATCAATAATACCAACGGAAGGATTGTCAAACTTTTCAAGACACCTATTCTTCGGATAATACGTCCTGAAGCGAGAAGCTGTAATAGAAGGGCTGTGGCATTGAAGGCAATCCAATAGTATCCATAGAATTTTCCTAATTCCACTTCCGATGGAAAATGATGATTCATAATCTGAGTGTATTGGAAATCTTGCCAAGCATTCAATATACAGAAGGAGAGGGCTACTCCAAAGATTAGCCGGAAAACACGGCTTTCCATAGCATGATTTAACCCATCTTTTAGGTTATTAATTACTGAACTCACATTTTCTTCCGGTTTTACAAAGTAGAGGGGTGTGTGCCTTTGAATTTTAGGATACGTTAGGGCTAACGGTATCATGAGAATGAGGATGAAGGCCCAGATTAAAAGGAGATTTCCGACACCGACATACTCAATAATGATCGGGACAAGCACTCCTCCAGCAATACCTGAGAGCAGGGTGGAAGCTCCAAAAATGGGATAAAATGTTTTTCCTTCATGAGGGGTGAAGATATCCCCAATCATGGTCCATATTTGCATGTTGAGTGAGACCCCACATCCTGCTTCTGCAAAAATAATAAGGATAGCGAAGATAACAAGATCTGAGGTTAACCCCGATTCACCTTCAAAATGATTAGATACAAAAAATCTAGAAAGGATGAGTAATGCGGAGAGTATAACTAGAGAGGCCATTAAAAGATGATGCCTTTTTTTCCTATCTGCGTAAAGGAGATAAAAGAAAGTTGTGGCGATTCCCGATAGACTTAAACCAATATAGGAGTAGGGGAGATATTCAATTCCAATCCGCTTTACTAAAATAGTGTGTAAAGCAACCCAACCAATTGTAAATCCCAAATTTGCAAGAAATAACATGGCTATAAAAATAGCCATACGGGTCCATCTAGTTTTGTAGTCGTCATTGATCTGCAATCTCATAGACACCTAATTTAAAAAATCTAATTCGCTCATTAATGTGACATCTATTCGAACTCCAAAAATTAAAGCTATTTTTTTTAAATGTGGCGGGATATTGATTAAGTTTATTTTAAATCCTAATTCAATTGCTTCTTCAAATATCCTTAAAATTGATTTCAACCCACTTACCGTTACGAAGTCTACTTTTTCTAAATCTAGAGTAAATTCTTTGTCACCCTTTTTAAATAATAAAATAAGCTCATCCTCGAGCAAGTCTCCCTTTTCTTTATCGATGACCCCATTGAGTTCGATGAGTGATGCGTGAGTTTCGGCCTCTTCGTCCATAATTCTCCTCAATACATTTCAATAACAATAATACTATAGTTTTTAATTTAATATACTAATCAAAACATTAGTTTTAATTTAAATGATTAAAGATCAATAATTAAAGAATATTTTTATTTTTATCAATTATCTTTAACTAGTCGATCCGTAAATTAAAAATCGATATTTATATCAAATAAACTAACTAAGCATTCCATTTGATATCAGACCTTGTTTAAGCTTAGAGTTAAGTGATTTATCGGTGGATTCGTGATTTTATTTGACGAAAAATGAATCAATAGGAGAGAATGACCTTCTCATCTTGGCGGCCATAGCTCAGTTGGTTAGAGCGTTGGATTGTGGATCCAAATGTCGCGGGTTCGAGCCCCGTTGGTCGCCCAATTTCTCTCTACGTTTATCTTCACTTGATCCTTGAAAGATTCCTTTTAAATTGGCAGCATGAAGGTAATCTATTTGGAGCTTTATGAATCACTGGGAAGCAATTTTACTAGGCTTAGTTCAGGGCGTAACAGAGTTTTTACCTGTTAGTTCCTCCGGACATCTTGAAATTGTCCAGATTTTACTAGGATTTGAACATCTCGACAACTATGTCCTCTTTAACCTTATCTGCCATCTTGGAACCTTACTGGCCATCTTCCTTGTTTTCTTCTCCCAAATCAGAAATTCTTTTACAGAATCACCTCAACGTTTTTTTCAGATCATCTTGGCCACCCTTCCTCTAATCCCTCTTGTTTTAATTTTAAAACCTTTAAAAGCTATTTTCAATCAACCCCACTATTTGGGTCCTTTTTTTCTTATCTCTTCACTTCTTATTTTCCTCAGTTTATTACCGTCTCCTCATCTGAACCTTCCTAAAAAGATAAAACCCTGGTTTGATAGTTTGTTTATTGGTTTTTTTCAAGCTTTAGCAGTACTACCAGGGATATCAAGGAGCGGAGCAACGATTTCTGCTGCTAAATTCTTGGGATGGACATCGATTGAAGCAATCCCCTTTTCATTTATTTTGGCCATACCTGCAATCTTCGGAGCCTCTGTACTAGAAGGGGTTCAGCTTTGGAATTACAGTGAAGATCTCCCCTTGACAATCCCTTTTTTTACCTATCTGATTGCCTTTCTTACCTCTTTTTTGACTGGATATATCGCTTTACGCTTACTATTAAAATGTTTTAAAAATGATCGATGGGTTTATTTCGGGTGGTATTGTTTAGGTCTAGGAGTTATATTAACACTTACACTTACTCTCAATTGAAAATGACGAAAAAAAATAAAAATCAACAAAAAAAAAGTCCAAAGACGGAATCTAGAACTCCGCCCTTAATGACAGAAGAGACAAAGGGCTTTTTAATTTTTTCCTTGGCACTCATACTATTCCTAAGCCTCATCAGCTTCGGTTTTCACTCAGAATCTAAAAACTTGCTCGGTTTTTTAGGATACACTATAGGCTGGGCACTTCATGCACTATTTGGAATGAGTAGTTATTTGATCGTATTATTTTTAGGATGGATTGGGATATCAACCATCCTTAAGTACTCGCTAGCGACCATAAAAACTAAAGTTTTTTATATTTTCATTGCCGTGATCTCGCTTTCTATTTTATTGAGTTTGATAGAATATGAGTTTCCGTATCTCGCCGATCAAATAGGAACGGTTTTTTATCCTAACTTATGGTTTAAAAAACAAAGATATCATCTCGGGGGAGCTTTATTTTATTATTTATATAAAGATCTTCCTCAACTCAATCTTCGTTTTATTCTCAACTCGATAGGTGTGGGTTTAATTTTTTCGACATTATTCCTTACAAGCCTTTTGTGTATTTTTGAAGTGAGCCTTTACCCTTTATTCCAAAAATTGGCATCCCTTTTTAAGTTTAAAGGAATTCTCGCAGCGGAAGCAGCGAGTCTTGATCAAAATTTGGTTGTTAGGGAAAAATCCACAGTGAAGATTGCTGAAGAGTCCAAAGACAGCGATTTTTTACGTTTTGTAAAATTACGCATCCCTAACTCCTCTAATCATGAGACGACTAATAAAGAAAACAACACTCAAAATTCTCATAATTCTGAGTTGTTGGCTATACAGCCTGACATGAGTTTAAAGGAGAGGCCTTCTCTTTCTCGTAAAGAACAGAGCCAACCCATCGAAGCAATAAAACAATTCGATGCTCCTGTTGAAAATAATGAAAAAGAAGCTTTTAAACGTTCAGCATCTGAAACAAAATCTGAATCCAAGCCCAAACGACAAGAATCGAAGCTATCGATCCCCAATGGCGATTTTCTCAGCTATACTTTACCACCTTTGTCAATGATTACGAATGCGAAGAAAGTCGACCAATCCTCTCTTAAAAAGGATTTAAAAAAACAAGCTGAAGTCCTCGAAGAAACCCTAGCAAGCTTTGGAATTGAAGCTAAAGTGGGGCAGATTAATTGCGGACCTACGATTACTTCATTTGAAGTCCACCCTGCTATTGGAGTAAAAGTTCAAAAAATAAAGACTTTGGATAACGACATTGCTTTAAATATGGAGGCTACGTCTATCCGTATTATTGCCCCCATACCAGGGAAAGCGGCTGTGGGGATAGAAGTACCAAATGCTCACCCTCAAGAAGTGGGCTTTAAAGACATGCTTTTGCATTATCAACAGGGAAGCCAGAAATTCCATATTCCCATTCTACTTGGAAAAGCTGTCAATGGCGACTATGTCATGAGTGACCTTGCTAAAATGCCTCACTGTATCATTGCGGGAGCTACAGGTTCAGGTAAATCAGTCTGTATCAATACCATCATCATGTCAATCATTTTGAATGCGAAACCCGATGAAATTAAACTTTTAATGGTGGATCCAAAAAAAGTAGAGTTAACCCCCTATTCCAAACTTCCTCATATGTTGGCTCCTGTGATCACTGAACCACAAGGGGCAGCTGCAGCTTTACAGTGGCTTGTTAAGGAGATGGAAGGACGTTACGAAATTTTAAAAATCGTAGGGGTAAGGAATATAGAGTCTTTCAATCAGAGAACCATAAAACCTGAGATCGAGGACAACCCGGAACGGGAGATCCCCGAAAAACTTCCCTATATAGTCGCCATTATAGATGAATTGGCTGATCTCATGATGGTTGCAAGTCAAGACATTGAAACACCCATTGCGAGAATCGCCCAGATGGCACGAGCGGTGGGAATTCATCTCATTTTAGCCACCCAACGCCCATCAAGAGAAGTGATCACAGGATTAATTAAAGCTAACTTCCCCACCCGTATATCCTTTAAAGTTGCAAGCCGTGTCAATAGTCAGATTGTACTCGATGAGATTGGAGCTGAATCCTTACTTGGCAATGGAGACATGCTTTTTTTACCCCCCGGTACTTCGCATCTCATCCGCGCCCAAGGTGCTTTTATACGAGACAATGATATTCTAGCGATCATTAAATATATTTGTGACCAAGCGACACCGCACTATGTGATCCAATCGTTTGATCAAATGATGGGTGTCACGAATATCAATGATTTTCGAGAAGATGTGCGCTCGCGAGATACGTTATTTGATCAAGCTAGAGATGTTATTTTAAGTACTGGGAATGCTTCAACAACCTTCCTCCAAAGAAAACTAAAAGTCGGATACGCGCGAGCGGCGAGTCTAATGGATCAACTTGAACATGAAGGGATTGTCGGTCCAGCCGAGGGGGCAAAACCCCGAAAAATCTTCAGAAAAAAAGACTCCGACTCTGCAGAAACAGAATTGGAGTCCTTATAAAAATTAATGCTTTGCGTTTTTTTAAGGCTTACTCTTTTTGAGTTGCTGTTGAATCAACATCGCATGGGTTGAATTGATTTGGCTCATCGTCTTGAGACCCTTCTTAGTATTTATTGGCTTTTTTGATTCTGCTTCAAGGGCTGCCTGTTTTGCATCTAGATCGTGTTTTACGTCTTTCATTAATGCCAGTTGAGTTTTTGTAAAACTTGTTGAATTTACGCCACCGCTGCCGGGATCAATAGGCACTCCGCCGCCGCCACCACTTATTTTGCCGATTGCCATATCCCCTCCTTTAAACTCTATTTATTATTTTATAACAGCTTTTTAAGTCTATATTTCTTTATTATAACATATTCATAATTAAATAAATAAAAAGTGTATTTTTTATTTATAATTAGTTTATCAAAAATTAAAAAATAAACTAAATAAAATGAATAGACTTAAAAAACAAAGGACTGGTATTTTGATTTGTCAACCAAAGCTCAGAAATTTCATGATTCCTCTTTTGAAATACCCCCTACTTTGCGCTTCTAACCACCGACCTGAGAAAGAATCGGCGAATCCATTTTCTCTGTTTACAGAAAAGCATCTTCAAGCGCTCTGGCTGGAACAAAAATACTTTCACCCTCTCCATACCGTAGATAATAGACCCATTAAAATCATCTCCCCTGGGATATGGAATAATGAGGCAGGTCCAGACTTTAAAAATGCTCATCTCTTCATTGGCAATCAGGAGTTGAGAGGTGATATTGAATTGCATCTTAGGGAGGAGGGTTGGAACTTACATAAACATCAGATTGATGAACGCTATAATCAAGTGATCCTACACGTCGCCCTTTGGCCTTCCTCATCAACCCCTAATCTTAAAACTCAAAATCATCATCCCCTTTACCGTCTCTGCCTACTTCAATTATTCAATCAACCTCCTGCTACTCTTCTCCGACTTATTGACCTTGATCTTTACCCTCACACTCGCTTTGTAGGTACAGGAAGATGCTCTGAAGAACTCTTTAACCATATTTCTGAAAAAGAAACACGGACGCTTTTCAAATCAGCAGCTTATTGGAGGCTGGAAAAGAAATATGAATTTCTCTCCTCTCAATTTCCTAACCCGTCAGATCAAATAAAAGCAGGGATCGCAATTGCTCTTGGCTATAAACACAATTCTAATCAATTTTTAGATGTTTTTCGATTCTTAAATCCACTCAAAGACATGCCCCACTCTTGTTTGTTGTCAATTGCACTGGGAATTTGTGGTTTTTTTGAAAAAGAGAAGAAACAAGCTTGGTCAAAATCTAATTTCTATAATGAGTTATCTATGATGTGGGGAGAATACCAGTTTGAAATGACACATCAGGCCAATTTAAGATTGGATCACATTCGACCATTAAACCATCCCATCAGACGGCTTGCTTTTCTTGTTTATCTTCTACAGGACTCTACAAAATGTATGTGGGAAAATATTTTTAATCTTTGGAGCCACTATATTTCTTTAGAACTGGATCAAAAAACGTCTAGGCAATTCCTGCAACAACTCTTGGATTCTATTCCTTCGTACTTAGATCCCTACTGGAATACTCACTATACTTTTGAAGAAAAAAAATCCTCTAGCTCTATATTTTTATCTATGATAGGAGAAAATCTTAAAAAAAAGATCGTACTCAATACCATCTTACCTATGCTTTATCACGAAATAAGAAGAGATCCTACCTCTGAAAATAGTGCTAAATTTGACCTCCTTTTTTCGAAAATGCGCTCAGAAAAATCCTCTAAAACACGTTACCTGCATCATCGCTTTTTTGGTAGCAAGAAAACAGAAGAAATGCTTAAAAATTCCTATATGGAACAAGGAGGGTTTCAAATCCATAAAGATTTCTGTATTCACTTTGAAGCTAGCTGTGAAGGATGCCCGTTTGTCAGCCGCTATTCAGATATGCACAATAGACCTTGTACTTAAATCATACATAAAAAGAGTGGTTATACTTCTTGCAAATGCACCTGATTGGCATTATCCCAGGAATATTTCCATTCCCAAGTAGGGGTTTCTAGATGGTCCCAGTTTTCTTTTATTTCCCCTAACTGAGTTTGAGTGATTTTTAAACGATAATGATCTGGCACAATCCATTCGTAATTCCCATCAAAATGAACATTAGACGCGTCAAATTCTGAGCCTATTCCAAGCTTAATTCTTACGCATTCTTGCCGTGTAATCTGATTTTTCCAATATTTGTTATCGATCGAACGATCGATCCCCTTATTGTTAATCACCACATTTTCTAAACGACACCTTGGCAATTGTTGATAAAGTTGAATTCCAAGAGGGTCTTCCGACTGTAATAATAAGCTCCCATCAAGTGTTAGGTTAACTAATTTCAACTCTGGAATGTCAATTTGAAGCTCAGATCTCAATGCAAAAGATCCTCCTTGAATTTTTTTAGCAATAATTTTGTATAATGGTCCCAAAGCTGGGTGGTAAAGAATGAGCACAGAAGGCCCATTGCTCAGATATTCTTTAAACGTCTCTTGAGCAGGAAGTCTAATACCACAAAAGTTTGAAAAAAGCTCGTAATTATTAGCAAGGAGGTCATAGAAAGCTCTTTCTGGAGTTCCAATTTCTGTTTGAGTTGACTTATATGATTGTTTAGTTGTAGATATCGTTTTCAATCTTTGGTTGTAAACAACAAAGGTTCTTAAGCAGGAATGAATCTCATTTTCTGAGATTCTAGAAGGAAAACGATCGATCAGAACATCGGCGATATTTTGCATTGTCGATTCTAAACGACCACCTGTAACCTCTTCAGGATCTCCATTTCTATTTATCACCTGTACCTTTGATTTCATATTAATCAGCATGCCTGGAATCGGACTTAATGTGATGGCAGAACGAATAGAAGAGAGATTAGCAAACAAAATATTTGTATTAGCAGGGAAATGAGAATATCTAGGATCGGAACTAGAAGGAATGTCCCCTATCCCTGTTTGACCAAAATGGGTATATTCAATGTTAGTAATATGGTAAGCATAATCTTTGCTTTCAGGTTTTTCTACAAGAACATCTATCCCTTCCGCGCTGCCAAGAACACGCTCGCATATGACAAATCCAAAGGCTTTACGGAGTCTCATCCCTTGCCCAATAAAAGCTAGCAGTGTTGAATCAATGCCTGCAATGGGGTTATTAATTTGGCGGATGATGACATCTTTACATCCCTTATTTTCAAACCAGTCAAAAACCCCTTTTTCCTCAGCTAGCTTCCAAATTACACCATGACCACCTGGTTTAAAAACAGGAGATAGTGATTCTGCTAAAGCCCACTGTCCCGACTCAGATATCACGGGAACTAAAGGTTGCATAAAGAAATAAAAATCATCTTCAGAGCGATTAAACCAATTGTTTTCTTGACAGATGGACATAATTCGATGGTGGTTATCTTTTTCATTAGAGGTCATCATCGCAATAGGTATAACGATTTTTTGACCTGTTAACTTATAATAAAGATATTCCTTGGTTTGAACGTCTCGTACCAACCCATAGAGAAGTGATCTCCCTAAAAAGGGGAGGCATGCAGCTGGCAAATGTGTTCCTGTTTTTTCTTCCAAAAGATCAAGTCGATCACCAGCCCCTCCTATCGGGTAAATCTCTCCTATACAGTCAAGATTCATGATCCCTGCTTGGATAGCCTCATTTGCTTCACTACTCTGCTCTGTTAGATTTAAGCCTATTGGGATTAAATAATTATTTTTAGTGGTGTCGACTCCATGACTACTCTTCTCCATAAGTAGCTCGAGAACTAACAAATGGTACCCAATTATTCCGCCTTGATCCCAAAAAAAACGATCCACTTCACAGAGGTGTTCATTAAGTTTTTCTAATTTTTCTTGGACTATTTTTGAATCGACTTTATCAGACTTTATTACAAAATTTTGACGAATGGCAAGAAGAGACTTGAACACTAGTTCGGATTCCAGAGAATTCTTTTTTAGGAAGGGAATCAGTCTTTTATAGTCGGAATCGTGTTCTTGAACCCATTTAAGTTGGTTTAACACATCAAGGCGTTCTTTTTTCGTAGAAGCTTGTTTGAGGTGATTGCAAATAGGCTTCAGTTCTTTGACCTGATCTACTGGGGGGATATCCATTTGAACTCACATACCCTATCTTTACTGTTTTAAAAATTGGATCATAAAATAGTTTCGTAATTTCGTCATCAGAGATTTTTTTTTCTAATTTCTGAAGAAATCGAAAAAATTGGATATTTCTTTTGACACTTAAAGAATCTGGGGATAAAAGAATTTCTTTGAGATTACGGATACAATACTGTTAGTATCCTATAAATGTTACCCTTAGGGGTACAAAACGACTGCTGTTATTTCACCTTTTAACTATTTTAAGGAGTTGGAGAATGTCAAAAGAAAAAGACCCAAAAAATTCAGCTTTTATGAGACCTGTGAATGTAAGCGAAGAGCTAGCGCACATCGTAGGTCCAGGGCCTATGCCCAGAACAGAAGTCACAAAAAAAGTTTGGGATTACATTAAAAAGAATCATCTTCAAGATGCAAAAAACAAACGTATGATTAATCCAGATGCAAAATTTGCTAAAGTTCTGGGATCAAATCAACCAATAGATATGTTTCAAATGACAAGAGCTATTGCAAAACACCTCTCAGAGCCAACTTTAGCTGGTTCTGCTCGTCGTTAAAATCAATTGGAATTGAAAACCCTTTCTTTTTTTCTAAGGAAGGGTTTTCCTTGCATATCCAATGCATTCAGACACGTCAACCTCTTTCGGTTTAATCTATCTTTATTTATCAAAAAAAGTTATACTCCATAAAGTCTCTAACTTATAAAACATGTGAACCTAATTGCGCAGATTTACTGATTTCCTTTGGGATATGTGGTGTGTTAGCTCGATCATCGGTATTTGGCCCAGATTTATCGAACCGAAAATCCTCAGCGTCAGCCATAGGCATATCGAATTAAACACACAATACCAACATCTTTCCGGTTTAAAAATTGCCCATTTTAGCGATCTCCATTGGTCCACGGAGTCGTCTGCTCGTTTAGCTCAGCGTCTTTTAAAAAAAATTCAACACGCAAAACCAGATCTTATTTTATTCACCGGTGACTTCATTTGTCGCTCTGAGGTGAGTGATCCAGAAGGCCTTATTGACTTTCTTAATCAATTTGATGCGGCCTTAGGATGTTATGCCGTTTTGGGAAATCATGATTATCAAGACTTCATCAGCGTTAATGAAGAAGGAGACTATGACGTTAAGGTTCCTTCGCCAGATTCTAATATTGGACAGGGGTTTAAAAGACTCTTTCACTCTGTGTCTTTGACAAAAAAAGTCACAAAGAGAGCTTCTCAAACAGTTCCTCATAATGCTCTGATCACTATTTTGAAAAAAACGCCTTTTCATATTATTGAAAACAAGACTGTATTTATTCCTTATAAAAATTCTGGGATTAACTTAACTGGTCTTGGAGAGTATATGGCGGGAAGAAGTCATCCCCATCAAGCTTTCATGGATTTTAAAAATGAATTTTTCGGCATCGTGATGTCCCATAACCCAGACGCCTTCCCTTCCATTAAAAATTTTCCTTGGGACATCTTATTGGCGGGACATACTCATGGAGGACAAATTAACCTCCCCTGGATTTGGAGTAGATTCACTCAAATCGAAAATCCTCAATTCAAGCGAGGTCTTCGACGTGAAGGTGAAAAATGGATCTCTATCAACAGAGGAATTGGAAGCGTCATGAAGTTTCGTTGGTTTGCACCGCCAGAACTTACCTTTTTAATATTCAAATAGGGCATAAAATGAATATGATTCCATTCACTGCTGTGGTATTAGCTGGTGGCATTGGGACTCGCTTAGGTCACCTCACACCAAAGCAATACCTTCCCCTAAAGGAAAAACCTATCATAACCTATTGCTTGGACCTTCTTTGCTCTATGCAGGAATTGGAACAATTAATCATCGTATGCCAGCCAGAGTTTCGGCATTTTTTTAATCGCATTCCCAAAACAACTTCTCTTAAATTTGCTTTGCCTGGTGAAAGAAGACAAGACTCTCTTTTTAATGCCCTTAAGGTTATTGAAGGAAATCCTCTAGTCTGTGTACATGATGGTGCACGCCCCTTCATAGAAACCGAACTCGTCCGAAAAGTGATTCTAGCTGCAAGCCACTATGAAGCCGCTGCTCTTGGAGTAAAAGTAAAGTCTACAATAAAAATGTGTGATGAAAACGACTGCGTGGCGCATACACCCCCTCGATCCTCACTCTGGGAAATCCAGACGCCACAAGTTATTCGCTGCGATCTCCTCAAAATGGGATTTAAATACGCCGAAGATAATCATCTCACCGTAACGGATGATGTCTCCTTAGTCGAGGCTCTTGGCCGACCTGTGAAGATTGTGGAAGGAAGTTATACAAATATTAAAATCACAACTGCAGACGATCTCACCATGGCAGATCACTTTTTGAATCACTATGTTTTTTTATAAGCTCACGCTTTCCTATGATGGCACTAATTATAGTGGATGGCAAATACAACCCAATGCGCCATCTATTCAAGAGCATATCCAAAACGTCTTAAAACGATTTTTGAGTGCGACTTCCATGACAGTCATTGGTTCTGGGCGAACCGATGCAGGTGTCCATGCACTGAATCAAGTCGCCCATTTTAAGTGGCCACTTCAAATTGACTTATATCTCCTTCAAAAAGCTCTAAATGGGATGCTGCCTAAGGATATCAGGATAAAAAAAATTGAATTTGCTTATGAAGGTTTTCATGCTCAACACGATGCCATCAGCAAGGAATACCATTACGTCCTTTTTTTGGAACCGGTGATCAATCCTTTCTCTAGGCTCTATTGTTGGCATGTGCGTGCAAAAATGAACCTAGATATCCTTGTTTCTGCTTCTAAACATTTTATTGGCACTCATGATTTTACGGCTTTTGCAAATGAAGCTCATAAAGGGAGCGCAGCAAAGAATCCCATCCGCACCATTCATCGTTTAGATATCCGTGAAATGAGTGAGGGATTGAGACTAGAATTTGAAGGAGATGGCTTTCTTTATGGGATGGTCAGAAATATTGTCGGAACTCTTGTTTCAGTTGCCTCTTTAAAAAGACCTATTGAAGATATCTCTTTGATTTTCTCCTCAAAAGATCGACGACTTGCTAGTCCTGCAGCTCCTGCGCAAGGACTGTTTTTAGCTAACGTCACCTATCCTAATGCATCTACAACATAAAAAATTATGAACTTTATACACATGTTTTTGATGCTTCTTCTTTTTACAAGCTGTCGTTCTCAGGAAAACGCTCAACCGCATCAAAAAGGGGTCAAAGGGGAGTTTATTTACCGTAACCATGACGATTCCTTTTTTGCAATTCACGAGATAAAAGCCGAAAAGCGCCCGCAATACCCATGGGAAAAGCCACTAAGCTCTCCTCATCCTATCATCACAAAAGACTTTTTTAGATGTAAGGGAGATGTTCTCCATCCTTCAAAAATGATACAAAATGATAAAGAAACTTTAAGATTTCATGATTGTGGAGGCTATCAAAAACACAGTCTCCCTCTTCGCGATGGGAGGGAATTTATCTATCCCATTCTCATTGACCTCCTCAACTATATCCAAAATAAAACCCAAAAAAAGGTTATTATTACTTCAGGTCATTCCTGTCCTGACCATGTCGTATACCTTGATCCATCCAAGCCTCAACATACTTCCAAGCACACTATAGGCGCTGAGGTTGATTTCTACGTTGAAACTTTGGAAAATGAACCTAAAAAAATCTTGGAATTGATTTTCAACTTTTATCGAGAAAACTCAAAATACAACGGGCTTAAAGATTACGAAAACTTTACACGCTACGAGAAAGACCAAGGGACTTCTTTACAACCTTGGATGAATAAAGAAGTTTTCGTTCGCATTTTCAGAAAAAATGAAGGCCGAGATTTTGATAATAGCCATTCATTCCCCTACCTTTCTATACAAGTCAGATACGATTTTGACAAGAAGGAGAGAGTACAGTACTCCTGGGATCAAGCATTTAAAAACTATTACCGCTATTAGGGTTTTAGCTATTGATAAAATCAACCATTATGATAGCATCGAGTTTATTGAATGATAGAATCTCTTTTCAATTGTAACCGAGTTTTAAACATGTTAAATATTAATGCTCCATGCAAAACTCTCACAAAATTTTATAAATTCTTCATTTTATTTTTCTTATCAACAATTCTTATCGGCTGTTCTTCACAAAAAACAATCGTTAATTCCTTAGAAGAAAAAGATGCTAATGAAATCTTAGTTTATCTTGCATCCAAAGGAATTGATTCAAATAAAGTCCCAGCTCCAGCCAGTGAAGGGGCCGGAGGCACCAAAACGATCCTATGGAATATAAATGTTAATCAAGACCAATCTATAGAAGCCATGGGGCTCTTAAATCAGGTTGGACTCCCCCGACGCAGAGAGCAGAACCTTTTAGGGATATTTTCAAGTTCCAGCCTAGTGCCTTCAAACCTACAAGAAAAAGTGCGCTATCAAGCAGGTCTCGCTGCTCAGATTGCAAGCACAATTCGAAAAATTGATGGGGTGTTAGATTCCGATGTACAGATTTCTTTTCCAGACGAAGATCCCTTAAACCCTAATGCCACAAAACAAAAAATTACAGCTTCTGTCTACGTGAAACATAATGGAATTTTAGATGATCCCAATTCCCACTTAAATACACGAATTAAACGGCTCGTAGCAGGAAGCATCAATGGATTGGATTACGATAACGTCACTGTCATTGGAGACCGTGCACGTTATGGAGAATCAACTATTGGCTCTTCATCGGGGTTACTAGGTGAAGTTGACAAGCAATATGTACACATTTGGTCTTTGGTTATCGCCAAAGAATCTCTTTCTAGGTTTCAAATCATTTTCTTTTCATTTGTTATCGCCCTCCTCCTTTTACTTTTAGCCCTATCTTGGCTTCTTTGGAAATGCATCCCCCTTGTTCGCTCTCATGGAGGCATCAAGTCATTATTTTCTTTTCACCCTCTATCCACAGATGCTTCACCCAAATCCGAAGAACTTAAAAGCAAAGAAGTCAAAGAAGATAAGGATAAAAATGAGCCCCCTCCTCCTCAGGAAAAAGGGATTGATGAAACTTAATTCGTCTTTTATTTGTTAATTAAGGTTAAAAATGGATAAGAAGGGCTTGATGATGCTAAAAGTGCTCATCAATCAGTATAATCCCAAGGCGGGTTTTTCATTACTCAAGTTTCTGCCTCAAGAGAATGCTAATGAAATTGAAAATTTTCCTATCGACAGTTCGGATTTAAACCCTATTCTTAACCAGCCTTATGCCTACATTAAAAAACTCCATCACTCATGGCTGAATCCTATCTTAGAAAAGGCTTCTCCCGATTTCCTTCCTTATATATATGGGATCCTCACACAAGAGCAGCTTCAAGGATTACAACCCAAAGTTTCACCTGCTTCCCTTTCAGATCCTGTTAAAACGTTTTTTATAGATCACTTTTATTCGCTTTTTGAAGACACAGATCATTTACCCATTGACTATTTACCCAATACACCGTTAAAACCACTGCTGGATTGGAATAAGGAAAAACTTGTTCAACTCGGTGATTTCTTAGGGTTGCATGATTTAGCAAGTGAAGTGAAGACCATTGTTAATAAAACTCACCTAAAAAATATCTATTCCTGCTTAACCCCTAAGCAATTTAACTTTCTGAAAACCTGTCTTCAAAAAAAAGAAAGGGTTAGTGTACCAAAACTCCCTTTCGACCCGAGCAAACAAGACTGTCAGAAACTTAAGCTCATTCTTCATCAAAGAGGACTAGCCCGTCTTGGAAAAGCCATTTGTGGTGAACATCCCGATTTTGTTTGGTATTTAGCTCATGTCCTAGATAGTGTACGTGGTAAACAGCTCTTGAATACCTATACCCCAGAACCACAAGGGAAGGTAACTGAATACTTAAAAGCTCAAGTTGTAAATCTGATTAATTATTTAAAGGATGAGTAGTCTGTGACCAAGAAAAAATATTTTACCCTTATGAAAGGGGATCAAATTGTTGAAGCTCCAAATTCCAAAATTATACCTGCAAAAGAATTCTCAACTTTATTATCTGCTGATGAAGTTTTAAAAAATATTACACAGGATGCTGATACTTACCGCCTTCAGGTCTCTAAAGAAGCTGAGGAGATAAAGGAAATTGCTTATAAGGAGGGATATGAAAATGGCTTTAGCAAGTGGGCAGAACACATCATTAATCTAGAAATTGAAATTAACAACGTCCATCAGGAACTTCAAAAACTTGTCATCCCAGTTGCGTTAAAGGCAGCAAAAAAAATTGTGGGTAAAGAAATTGAACTTAACGAAGAAATTATTACCGACATCGTTTTAGCTAATCTTAAAGCTGTCTCACAGCATAAAAAAATTACAGTTTACGTGAATAAGCGAGAGCTCGAAGCTTTAGAAAAAAATAAAAATCGTCTTAAAGATATCTTTGAAAATCTTGAAAGTTTAAGCTTACGAGAAAGAGCTGATGTTGCACCAGGCGGATGCATCATAGAAACAGAAGTAGGCATTATTAACGCTCAAATGGATCACCGATGGACTATCTTAGAAAAAGCCTTCGAAAGGCTATTAAAAACAAATCCTGCAGCAATTATGGGGGATTAAATTTATGAAGCAAAAAATACGACTCCCTATTAAAAGTCTGATTGCACTGGGATTCCTTCTTTTTATTTCAAATTTTCTTCCCGAAAATCTTTATTCACAAACAAATCCTGTCCCACCAGCAACAACAACTCCAAAGCAGATTCAAGAAAGCAGCGAACCTACGTTTGTCAATCCTGTTCCACCCCCTCAACATTCACCGATTACTCCAGCCTATGCCCCTCGATCTGTCTCTACATCAGCAAAAAAAGCTCCTTTGATGACTGAGGAACAAAAACAGCATCAAGCAGCAGAAGAAGCCTTTAACAAGATTCAGAGACCATCGCTTATTAACCAAGGGATTCTTCTTGCGCTTCTTTCTCTTCTGCCTTTTATTATTATGATCCTGACTTCCTTTTTGAAGGTAGTTGTCGTTCTTTCACTATTGAGAACAGCTTTGGGAGTTCAACAAGCCCCTCCCAACCAAATCATTAACGGAGTTGCTTTTCTAATCAGTTTATTTATTATGTATCCCACAGCCATTAAAATGTATGATGCTGCACAATCGGCTGTTCATGAAACAACTACGCCTGAATCTATGTTTGCTCCGGGTTCAGCAAATTATGTTATCGCAGCTGCTGATGCTGCTGCTCAACCCCTTAAAGATTTTTTACAACGTAATAGTTCCTCACGCCACCAAACTTTATTTTATAGACTCGTTTATCGAGGCCTACCTGAAAAGTATAGAGAGACGCTAAAACCAACCGACGTTATTATTTTAGTCCCTTCTTATATTACAGGTCAGCTTAAAGATGCTTTTGAGATAGGCGTTCTCATTTATATCCCATTTTTTGTTATCGATTTGGTGACTTCAAATATCCTACTTGCAATGGGGATGATGATGCTATCACCGGTGACGATATCAATGCCCCTAAAACTTTTTCTGCTTGTGATGCTTGATGGCTGGACAATATTAATTGAAGGTCTTGTCAAAACGTTTATATAAAGAAATCAGGAGAAGAAGAATGTTTCAAACTCAAGTTGTACAGCTGGCATACCAGGGCATGCTTTTAATCCTGATTTTGTCTGCTCCTCCTATCCTCGTAAGCATGTTTTTTGGGATTATTGTCGCGATCTTTCAGGCTGCTACGCAAATTCAGGAACAAACTTTATCTTTTACAATTAAACTTGTTGCTGTAACACTTACACTTATGTTCCTTGGAGGATGGCTGGGAGCTCAAATCATGTCATTTGCAAGTGATATTTTCCTCAATTTTCCTGAATGGAGTGTTCGGAGCATGAAGTGAAAACGGTGTTCCTCTAAGAGATAAAAATCAAGGTCCCTATGATAGACAACTATGTCTCACTTTATCTTCAAAGCGCATTTGCGACTGCTGATCCAAATGTCCTTCTCTCTTTATTTTTTCTTTTCCTTGGACGCATGTTTCCTATTATTGCCCTTTCCCCATTTTTTGGATCTAAAATCCTTCCCCATCCCGTTAAAGTCGCATTAGGGATTTGTTTTTTTGCTTTATTCTTGCCCCAATTGCTTTTTGTCACAAAAACTCCACTGACCTTCGATATCACTCTTGTTAATTTGATGATAAAAGAACTTTTTATTGGGACGCTGATGGGCTTTCTGATCAGTCTTCCTTTTATGATTGTCCAGAACGCTGGTATTCTGATTGACCATCAGAGGGGGGGAGCAAGTTTAATGGTTAACGACCCTACTGTACAAACACAGTCTTCCCCTCTAGGAACAATGTTTAACTTTATGTTGATTGTCTTATTTTTTAGAATCGACGGCCCATTTCTTGTTCTTGACGTCCTCGGCCAGTCTTTTGAGGCATTACCACCCGATCGATTTCTTAGCAGTGAATTTTTTAAAACAGACTCCCCTTTCCCTCAGGAAGTGTTCAAGATTATGGGACAAATGATGATTATCAGCACACGGCTTGCTGCGCCGGCTTTGATTATTATTTTAATGACAGACTTTTTTTTAGGGATAGCAAATCGTCTGGCTCCCCAAGTTCAAATCACATTTTTGGGGATGCCTTTAAAATCACTCCTAGCTTTGGCAATCGTTTTCTTCGGTTGGGAGTTATTGATGGAGGAGATGGTTAAGGAGGCTTAT
Organism: Chlamydiota bacterium; assembly: GCA_041691035.1. Lineage (GTDB taxonomy): Bacteria > Chlamydiota > Chlamydiia > Chlamydiales > Parachlamydiaceae > JBEPVL01. Next base: position 27,203 of record JBEPVL010000016.1, on the reverse strand, counting down.
GTTTGGATAAGATATCTAGGCAACTTTACAAAGATGCTTATTCCTTCGACTACTGTGTAGAATTTTTTTTGTATTTAGCATACATCACGGGAACTGCTACACACATCCACATGGCCGTTTTCGTCGGGTTCCATGAAAATTCACATTCTTCTTTAAAATCTGATTCAATTGGACTCAAAACGTATTTAGTTAAACAACGGGCGGTTTGGGGAAACAATTGATGGAGGAGTAAATCGGCGGAAAGAAAGCTAATAGCTGTGGCGATGATGGGACCGACTTTTCCAACGCATACTTTATAAAGAGGTCGAGTTAAATATTTATACTGTGGAAAATTCTTAGCCGTTTGACAGACAAATTCTATTTCTTCGGCGACAAAGCCTACCCCTTTAGAAACTTGAGAAACTGCTTTATTATAATTAAAGCTTAATTCATTCATATTAATCCATAAATAAAATAAATATTATCAATAATATAAACTATTTAAAAATAAAAAAGCAAGGGTTAAAAAGTATTTGCATTACTTTAAATTGCGGTAAATGATTCGATCTGATAGCTTGTTAATCTACTGCTTAAATAAAAAAAATCAAAGGAGAGTTCCGATGTTTAATCTAACAAATGTAAGTATTACTCAGTGCATAAATTTTTATTTGATTAAGGAAAATCAAAAAACCACGCCTATGAGAACTGATGAAGATTTTTATGTAGGTTCAAATATAAAAGCCAGTTTGGATATTACAAATGGAAAAACAATTCAATTCAGGGATATAGTCATATTAGGGAAGTTCATTGTTAAATCAACAAATATGGAAAATTCATTAGAAAAAGGTTCTTTGGTTGCTCGGAATGTTTTTTTATTAGGGGATTTCTCATTGAATAATGTTAATGCAGAGTTCAAAAACATCTATCAAACCAGAGCTGACGATTTTAAACAAGAACTTCAAGATATAATAATCGATTGGTTTAAATTCCAACGCGAGTCCTCTGAGAAAATTGGTCTTAGGTCATTGTTGATTTAAGGTATAATTTTTTTGTGATTGCTTAAACCCTACTTGCGCCCTTAAATCACGCATGAATTTAGGGGGCAAATCGAGTTTTTATTGGGCGTGATTCAAAAAAGGACTAGATCTTTACCACCATAAAAAGATTCAAACCGACTGGAGATGATTTTTTTTTCTATGAGTAATCTATAGATGGAATCGATACACCACTCGGTGAAATGATCATGAGAGTTTTTTTTAAAAAATTCAAACTGACTGAGTTTTTTATTGATAAGAGGTTTCAGTTCATACATCCTAAGATATACGGTTCTTAGTTCTAATAATTCTGTAGGGAAATTTTTTTCTTTCTGACTGTTTTCTTCAAGGGCCTTTTTAAACCAGGTTTTATTAAATGCTAAAGTTTGCTCAATTAACAAGGGAAAAATCTTTTGTTTTAATAAATTGGTCTGACTACGGATATCAATAGCTTCAAATGCATGTTTTAAATCTGAAATCCATTTTTCATCATTTGAATAAGTTTTTGAAAAATTAAATTCTAAAAGATCGTTTTGCAATTCAGCAATTATTTCAAGCTTTGTTTGATTATCAGGTTCAACGATCTTTGAGCAATTCACTAAAGAAATTCCCTTTTCAACCAAAAACCTGTTGTGATTGCCAACGATTTTTTCAAAATAAGCAAGGGATTTTTTTTGGATCTCTTCCAAATCTTGTTTCCTATTTATTATTTCAGAATTGTGAGAGTATCCCATTTTAAAAATGGAATCAAAATGAAAAGGAAAGAAAATAAGTGCAGTTCGACACGCATGAAAAATAATTTCAGGATCTTCCAGTCGTTTTTCATAATTAATCCCTAAACTAAAATGCTCCATATCAACTAAGCCCATTTCTCCTTTACCATTTTGCAAAAATAAAGGAGTGTTATCATATCGAGGAACTTCGATTTCTGATAGATAAGCCCATGAACTTAGTTTATTCAATAAGTCGCTATAACTCCAAAAACATAAAAATGTAGTGAATTCTTCAATTGCATTGGTGAATAATTCTCTATGTTTATAATACAATTCCATTTGACTCTGATATCCATCGTTTTTTATAGGAAGCCTTTCTTCTACGAGATAAATTCCTTCGACCCTTACATTGGGAATAGTTAGACTTTGAAATTGATATTTTTCCAAAAATGCTCTTCCTATTATTGCAAGATTCAAACGACGATTCAGTAAATCGAAGTCAGGAAAGTGTGGATTTGGACATTTAATTAAAAGATTTGGCTGTTTCGGATTTATGAAAATCCAAGATTTTCCGAGAAAATCAGCTTTAAAAAATCCCTTTTTAGCAAGTTCAGTCTCTATTTCTGTTGTAAACTTTCTTTGTTGATAAAAATTTCCCTCATAATAAATTTTTCGCATTAAAATTAAACAAGTGACTGCGACTGCTGAAATAGTCAAAATAACTGTAAAATTTTCTTTCTCATCTATATTTGAAGTTGTTGATGGGTTAGAATAAAAAATTGAAGGAATTGTAAAATAATTATTTATATTTTCATTATTCATCATTAACCTTTCATAGCATGTAGTTTTTTATTTTTATATTGTGCATCATAACAAATATTTAAATAAAGTGATATAAAAATAAAAAATTAATGTAGGAACAAATGAGAAATTTCCACTTTTCTCCAAGATAGAAATTTCCTCTTTTTGATAAGAAAATCCTTAATAAGGAGGGTTTTCTATGGAGGAGGTGGTACAAATGTATCAAAGGGAATTAGATCGCTACATTATTATAAAAAAAGTGGTTGATAAAAAGATGAGCCAAAGGAAGGCGGCTGAATCTTAAATATTACAATTAGACAAATTCGCAATATTCTTAAATCATTTATATTAGAAGGCATAAAGGGTTTACGTAGCTTCATCCCAATGGGCAACTTTTTTATCAAATTCATTCTTTCATATTGAAGAAGAGAAAACTCTGAGTATTTGTAGGGGTATTTAAAATTTAAATGACGTTCTAAATTATCAATCATTTTATTTAAAGAATCAAATTGTCTCATTATTGGAAAAAGGTTAATTCCATTTGTATCAGATAGATCACAGAAAGATGGAGGATTAAAGGAAAAATAAATTGAATGATTACCATTAGTTCCCAAAAGCTGGAGATTGCATGGTCCTTTTTGAAAATGTTTATTTTCAAAATTTGGAAAGAAAAAACTAGGACTAGCTTTTAGCAACTCTTGAACAGAACTTTTTTCTATAATTCTATAATTGAGAATAAGTATTGAAATTGATTAGCTATTTCTTCCTGTTTATAAGATCTCTGATAATAGATGTCAAATATAGTTTCTAATATTGAAAATTTACTCTCTCTTAATCCAAAGGTTTTATCCGAATTTAAATATATATATGACTCATTATCTAAATTATTACACCATTCTTTAAATATAAAAAGACCGTTTTTAATGGGGTCATAATTTTCATTCATAGTTTTTCCTTATATTATCAATACTTTGATTATATATTATTTTTATTAATCTTATTATATAACGTCATTAGCATTAATTAGTATTATTAGCCTAAATAAAAATATCGTGTTTGTATTTACAGATCCTCAAGTCACGAAGATGGGGTGTCTTAGTGACTCTGGGGTGAAAAATGTGATCCAGATGAACCAACAGTTAATTCTGTAGGGAAATTTCTTTCTTTCCGACCGTATTCTTTTAGGGCTTCTTTAAAACTGGTTTTGTTAAATGATAAAGTTTGCTCGATAAGCAAAGGAAAGGATCTTTTGTTTTAATAAATTGGTAGACCGGAGGTCTTTGGAGTGTCAACAATCTCTTGGGTTGTGAATTTGAATGAACGCAGCTTATCAAAGATGAGATAGAGAACAGGTGTGACATACAAAGTGAGGAGTTGCGAAAAGAGTAATCCGCCCACTATAACCAGCCCTAATCCCTTTCTCATTTCTGCACCCTCCCCGAAGCCAATGGCAATCGGAATAGCGCCCATAATTGCAGTAACCGTTGTCATCATAATGGGACGAAAACGGGCGATACACCCCTCAAAAATTCCTTCTTCCGATGAAAGACCCCTTTTTTGAGCCTCTAGGGCGTAGTCGATCATCATAATCCCATTCTTCTTAACAATTCCGATTAAAAGAAGAAATCCAACAGAACTAAAAATAGAAATCGGTTCATCAAAAATATAAAGCGTCAAAATTCCTCCTAAGCTAGCAAAAGGCAGGGAAGATAAAATTGTAAGAGGATGAATAAAGCTCTCATATAATATTCCAAGCACAATATACATGACAACGGCTGCAGCTAAAAGTAACAAAAGTGTACTGTTTAGAGCTGAAACGATTGCCTTAGCCGATCCGTCAAACTGACCGCTCACTTGACCTGAAAGCATGTTATTAGCCATATTTTCTATTGCAAGCAATCCTTCGTTAGGTTTTACAGAATCCTCAAGAGAAAATCGAATGACTGCTGCAGGTAATTGTTCTCGGCGCTTTAAGTTTGGTGAAGCCACCACCTCTTCCCAATGAACAAGGGATTTTAGCGGAACGAGCTCTCCATTTTTTGATGTGAGGTAAAGTTTTGACAACGCTCCAGCGTGGTCTTGATATTCAGCTTCCAGCTCCATGTAAATATCTTCTTGATCAACAGCTTTTTGGATGGAGCCAATCTTGCCCTGACCATAGGCCTGCTGAAGAAGTTTTTCTACCTGTTTTTTACTAATCCCTAATACATGAGCTAATTCATGGTTAAAATGTACCACTAATTTAGGTGCATCGCTTTTAAGGGAATGTTCAGCAAAAGAAACAATAGGCAAAGCTTTAAAAGCTTCTGTAAGTTCTTGAGCTGCCTTTTCCACATCATTGAAATCTAATCCTCGAATGAGGTAACGGTATTGACCCGAACTCCCAAAGTTTAAATCTAAGTTAAGCAACTGATATCCCTGGATATGAGTTCTTATTCCAGGAACAGAATCTAAGACCGCTTGCAGCTCTTTGATGACTTCTGCCTGGGGTTTTCGTTGATCAAGAGGGTGCAAGCGAATGACGAAAAGAAGGTTTTGATCGAAAGTCACAGCCAAAAAATTATCTACAGAAGGATTCTCTTTAATAAGACTCTCTAATTTCTCTTGAAAGGACTTAGATTCACTCTTTGATAATCCTGAAGGAAGACTGACCGAAGTGAATAAGAATCCTCTGTCCTCCGAAGGAATAAGTTGAACAGTCAACTGATTAAAAAGTGGAATTGCTATCCCCATAATGAGAAGAGCACAGAACAAAACCGTTTTACGAAAACGCAGACACCATTTTAATGTCATGGAGTATTTTTGAACGAACCATTGATTTGCTCTTTTCACCCCATTTTGAAGGCTTGAATTCTTTTTATGAAGTGAGAGGAATCGACTACAAAGCATAGGCGTAAGCGTAAGAGAGATGAATCCAGACATCAAAATTGCGACTGCTAAAGTAATGCTGAACTCCCTAAAGAGTCGTCCATTCATTCCCTCCATAAACAAAATGGGAATAAACACAGCAACCAAGGATACAGTCATGGAAAGAATCGTAAATCCAATCTGTTTGGATCCCTCTAAACTAGCTTTCAATGGGGGAGAACCTTCCTCTTGATGTCTCACAATATTTTCCAATACAACGATGGCATCGTCGACAACAAATCCAACTGATAGAGTCAAGGCCAATAATGAAAGCAAATCTAGTGTGAAGTGACACAGATACATGATTGTAAATGTGCCTATTAAAGAAAGAGGAAGAGCTGCACTTACAATAAGCGCTTCTAAAATACGGCCTAGGCTTAAAAAAATCACTAAAATAACCAAAATAAATGCGATGAGTAGAGACCACTCGACATCTAAAATCGATTCTTTAATCCAAACTGCTTTATCTAACCATAGCTTCAGATGAACAGAACTTGGCAACTCTTTTTCTAAAGATTGCAATGACTCCCGGACCGCATCGGAAATCGCAACAGTATTGGCATCATTGACTTTCTGAATAGCCAAAATTAAAGCCGGTGTGGTTAACTCTTGAGTGACGAAGTTAAACCGAAACTCTTCATCGGATTTATCCGTAAACATCCCAATTTCTTTGATTCGAACAGATGTAGACCCAATTTTAAGATTCTCAAGACGACTCGCCTCCTTAACCGTTCCAGATAGCTCTATAGAAAGAGATTTATTTCCTGTTTGAATAGAGCCTAAAGGAGCTTGCTCTGTAAATTCTTTAATTGTATCCACAACCTGATCAAAGGCAATTTGACGCATCGCCATCAATTCAGGATTTAACTTTAACCATAATTCTTTTCGGAGGCCAAAAATTTTTACATTAGAAACCCCAGGAATACGATTAAATCGAGGAAGAATATAGGCATCTGCATAACCACGCAACTCGCTGATTTTGGCTCGTTCTCCAGTAAGAATGAGATAGATGATCGGATCCTGGTTATCCTCTTGCAATTTAAAGCTCGGCCGGGGATCTATTCCGGTGGGTAGATGATGATCTGCTCGATTTAAAGCAGACTGAACATCTCGAATAGCCTGATCCATATTTTGGTCCAAATCAAAAGACAGCCCAATTGAAGAATGACCTGGAGAACTCGTTGAGGCAATTTCTTTTACCCCTTTTACATGAACGAGCTCCTTTTCAAGGGGGATGGTGACGAGATTCATCACAGTCTCAGCATTTGCTCCAACATAGCCTGCTGAAATATTGATTTTGGGATGTTCAATTGTGGGTAAATCGCTAACAGGAAGTTTTAAAAATGCTAAATAACCAGCGATAATCAACGTCAGCATTATAAATGTTGTCATCACAGGTCTGTGGATAAAGGGAGAAGAGAGATTCATGATTTCACTTCAACCTTCGTACCAGGAGAAAGCCTTAGATGCCCATCTGTAACCACTAAATCGACCTCTTCCAAACCTTGCAGAACAATAACTTCATTTCCAAATTCTTCTCCTAAAACTATCTGACGCTGCGCACTAGTTTGATCTGGCAATACGACATAGACAAAAGGACCTTGATCATTATATTTCACAGATTTTTGTTGTATCGTGAGGGCATTGTGATTGATCCCAATGGGAATATGGATACTGACAACCTGTCCAGGATGAAGTTTCAAGTCCTCATTAGGGATCTGAGCTTTGAAAAAAATTTGACCCGTTTTAGCATCAAAATGATGGTCATGAAAAACAACTAAACCTTTTTTACATGTTTCAGATTTGCTTTTTTGGCAAAGCGATGTAATTTCCACCACTACATCTTGCCCAAAAATATCTGAAAACTCAGATTCACTTAAGAAAAATTCTAAACTAAGTGTTTTAAATTGAGAAATCTTTGCTAAGATGTCACCAGAAGAAACTAACATGCCTCGATGAATATCCAACTTCCCGACTCTGCCTGCTATGGGAGAATATAACGAGCAGTGTGCTAAGTCTAAACTTGCCGCTTGAAAACGGGCGTTATCCAAGTCTATCATCGCTAAAGATTTCCCCACCTGAGCTTCAATATCATCCCATTCTGTTTGAGCGACGAGATCTTTTTGAGCAAGTTTACGATATCTCTCAAGTTTCCTTTGAGCAGTATTTACGCCAACCCGGTCCATATTCAACTGTGCATTAGCCTCATCTAACTTCACCTGATGCATGCTAGGATCTATTTTAAGAAGCAGTTGATTTTCCTTAACCCAATCACCCTCTTTAATAAAGATTTCCTCTATGATGCCGCCTAATTGAGGACGTATTTCAACTAATACCATCGGTTTTAAAGTCCCTACTGTCTCTACAAAAACTGGAATATCTTTCATTTTTGGGTTTTTGGCAAGTACAGGAACGAGTTGTTGCTTCGTTACCGTTTCTTTAGGTGCCTTGTTGCACATCGTGGAAATGATTAAAACAAACCCTAATAGAATTATTTTGTGCATGAATCCCTCATATGTGGTAATAAAGTCCCTATCGAGAAAGCTAAATTAGCCATAGAGGTGAGCATGCGTGTTTTTACATCACTATACCTCACACGGGCTTGAGCAAGTTGACGCTGTGCATTAGAGACTTCTGCAATTCTTTCTTTCCCAGCTCTATATTTTTCTAAAACCCCTTCATAAGCAAATGATGAGTTTTTCAAACTATTTTCAGCAAATACAATCATCTCCTGAGTAGCTAATAGAGTACGGCTTTGAGTGAGTACTTCTAAAGAAATATTAAGTTGCAATTCAGCAAGCTCAGCTAATGAAATATTGGTATCTGCAAGAGACATTTGATTTTGATAGAGGGCATCAAAACCAGTAAATAAGGGGAAGTCTACATTAAGAGAGATTAAATAATGTCCCCCACTATTTTTTTTACCCAAATTTGTGTTCATTCCCCCAGCTCCGATCAATGAAACTTGAGGAGCAAAGTTTGCTTTTATCTGACCTTGTCTCGCAATCGTTTCGGATACCCGCGTTCGTTTTGCCATTAAATCGGCTCGCATCTCTTCTGCAATTTCAATTAATTTAGAGAGTTCAGGAATTTTGTGAGAGGGAGGAATCCCTAGAGAAGACAACTCAAACTTTGCATCAGCTGGTAGTCCCATACTCACAGCTAACTTTCCTTTCTGTATGTCAATGATAGCTTGTTGCATGGCCACATCCATCTGCATGTGTGACAATGTTGCTTCCCCAGTATACACATCTGTAATAGAAACTAAACCGGCGCGATTGAGCTGAATAGCGGTGTCTAAGAGGAGCCGTGCATCGTCACTAGAAATAAGAGCTGCTTGAAGCACTTCATATGCATGAAGCGTACTATAAACATTCTCTAAAACCGTCAACATAACCTTTTGAAAGCTCCAGTTGGTTTGCCAATTTGCTGCAATCAACGCACTTTTAGCCGACTCTACAGCAGATTCACGCCCTCCAAAATCAAAAAGAAGCCAAGAAAGAGTAAGATCAGCCCCTAGTGTCGAAAAAAAAGGGTTTGCACCAGAACCAAATACAAAGGCTTTTCCATTTGAGGCATTTAGATTAAGATCAATTTGAGGGTAATAATCGCTTTTCGCGCTTCCTAAAGACGAGGCAGCGCGATTAGCAACCCACCAGGCTTGTTTGGTTTCGGGTTGATTTTTCAATCCAAAGTCCACACATTCGCTAATAGTAAGTGGATGATCGAAAGGGGCTTGAGCATCAAGGAAGCCCGAAACAAGAAAAATGAAGGGAAGTAACCATTTAAACATGACAATGACTTTTAAGCTGACTTGTAAGTTAAGAACAAAAAGAATAGTCGGTGAGGGAGGGTTCGGCTCAGGAGAAGGCAGCGTAGCATCTTATCCATTTAAAGTCGATTAGATTGACCCTTCGATTTTGCGTTTACGCACTTCCTCGGGACTGAGAGCCTCTTCCTCCTCGTAGTACTGATCGTCTTCTGCATCACCTCGTTCATCTTCCTCGGTTAGAAACGGCTCTTTAAGATGATCACTTGGCCCCTTTTTTTCATCTTGATCGAAATTAAGTGGTCTTGGCTCATCGAAATTTTTCTTTTTTTTCATAACACCCCCTATTATTAAACTCTTTCTTTTTCGTACCAGAAACAACTAAAATAATCAAGATTTTGCTCCCTTAGACTGTTCACCCACAAAAATACTCAATTTTTCCAATCAAAGCGAGTTTTGAAAGAAGTCTATTACAAAAAACTAAAGCAACTAACTAATAAGCACAATTTTATTTAATTAGGATTGACAAAATTGATAAAGATATGTAAGATCTCCCTTGCATGAGTGATCTTACACTCTTCCTAAAGCGGCAATTCTATGAATCATCCTCAAGACGAAGTTTCTTTTATCCCATTCAAAAAAGATTTTGAAAGATACAGCTGGGACCTCTTAAAATCGGATCTCATTGCGGGTCTTTCAGTTGCAATGTTAACAGTACCCCAGGCTATGGCCTACTCTTTGGTTGCAGGACTCCCTATTTCAACAGGTTTACTTTGTTCAATTTTTTCCGCCTTGGTGGTTGCTTTTTTTGGCTCATCCCGCCATCTCATTGTAGGCCCTAGTAATGCAATCGCGATTCTGATTCAAGCCGGAATTATGGAAATCCTCTTTACCTATTATCGAGATGTTTTAGAGCCTGACAAAAAGGAATTGTCTCTTCATATTCTTACTCAAATTCTGTTAGTTGTTGGAGCAATGCAACTTTTTGCTGCATTTTTTAAGCTAGGACGTCTCACTCACTTTGTCAGTCATACTGTCATAGTAGCCTATGTTACAGGGATTGCCCTTGCACTAGTGATTAATCAATCATTTCCTCTTTTGGGCATTTCTGTCCCTCAAACAGCGAGTTCTCTTTTTGAAAGAGGGTATTATATCATTACACAGCTACAGCATGCACATTGGCCTACCGCAATTATTGGTGTGAGCTGTATTGGCATCTTACTGGCTATAAAGCGTATAGATAGTCGGATTCCCGCTGGAGCCATTATGCTGGGTATAGTAGCTATAGGGGCTTATTTTTGCGATTACACCTATCGCTATTTTTCGCCCGATAGTACTTTTATTAACTGGGAATACATTAGCAAGATTTTTGACCCTATCAATGTAGTTGGAGATACTCGTGGAGATGGGTTAATTCCTCAATGGGATTGGCCTTTTTTTAATACAGGACTTATGAACCATATCCTTCCTGTTGCATTTGCTATAGCCCTTTTAAGTGTTATGGAAGCACTATCAGCATCTAAAGCAGTTGCTGCAAGTTCTGGACAGCGTCTATCTATCAATCAGGAGATTTTTGGTTTGGGTTTAGGCAACTTATGTTCAAGTTTTATTACGGCATTTCCTGTTTCTGGCAGTGCAGCACGAACTGCGCTCAATTATGATAGTGGAGCTAAAACTAGACTCTCAGCTGTTTTCAACTCCGCTTTTGTGGCTCTTATCCTCCTATCTTTTGGTTTTCTTATCCGTCATATTCCTGTAGCCGCTTTTTCTGCTTTATTAATTGTCTCAGCAGGAAGTATTATTAATTTCAAACAGCTCCTTCTTTGTTTTAAGGCGACCCGCTCAGACGCCTCTGTTTTAGTGTTAACAATTCTTTCCTGTATTTTCTTCAGTTTGGACATTGCCTTTTATATGGGGGTTGTCATGTCGATTTCTCTTCATCTTAAAAAAGCTGCTATTCCTCAAGTGGTTGAATTTACCGTTGATGAGGGAGGGATTCTTCATAATATAGATTCACACAGCCTTCAGATTTCAAGAAAAATCCGTTTTATCAAAGTAGAGGGAGAGCTGTTTTTTGGAGCAGCAGATATCTTTCAGTCAGCGCTAAAATCATTTGCTGAAGATGATACCACTACACGTGTATTGATTTTACAACTTAAAAATGCACGTGATATTGATGCCACCACCTGCTTAGCTTTGCAACACCTCCACGACTTTCTAAAAAATTCAGGTCGCCATTTAATTTTTTGTGGCTTAACCCATCAGATTTGGGATGTTTTAAGCGATTCTGGTATTGTTGATACTATCGGAAAAGCAAATCTATTCATTTTTGATGAACGTCTCCCTCTTCTTTCGACACAAAAGGCATTGAATCGGGCACATGAGCTGCTTGAAATTAAAAGTTTTGATTCTATCGTCATCCCTATTCCTATTAGTGAACCTGAAGTTATTTCCTCACTCCCAACAAAAGCCTAATTTTAATATTAGTGTATTTTTTAATACATATTAATTTTATTTTATATAATTCGTTGATGTGATACAATTTGATCTATATATTATATAATTAAAAAAGATATTACGATGAATAAAACTGCCCAAGTATCAAATAGTCTCCTTTGGATTGATCTCAATGGCAATAAGGGGGGAGCATCCCTTTTTATTAACGACCAAGTCTTTAAAATTAATCGTTTGGGCGGCGAATATTGTGAATCATTTAATCATAATCTAATAGAAGTATCCGGCTTTCTTAATAAACTTTTCACGGAAGATCTAGACTTAAACGAGGGAAAAATACTAAACCTTAGTATGGAAATTAATTCAAAAAATATAATTTCTATTAATTACAAACAAAAAGACAAAACAAAATTTGGTTATCAACATAGAAGTTTAAGAATTCATAATGAAGCTATCGGTAGTTTGTTTAAGAACCACAATCAAAATGCACCCCAGAACCTAGCCTTATTTCATTTAAATAATATAACAAAAACAAATATTTCAGAAAAATTAATGAATATTTTTACTCAATTTATTAATTTTCTTTATGGCACAGGCACACAAAAGTCAGCCCTTAGCAAACTTTCAACTAAAAAAAGAAAAGTTATTTCAAAGTTATCAGAAACAGTAAGAGCAAGTATTTATAAACGTGCTAAAGGAATAACTGCTGAAGAAATCTATATCACCAATTACGTCAATAGCCGATTGAATTTTTCTCATGAGGAAAAGGCAAAGCTACTTGAAGAAATTTTAAAAGGCGCCTACGTCATGATAGACGATGGCGGAAAAACGTATGGGGATTGGGTAAATAATTGTATACAGAAGCATCACCGTCTTTCTTCACATCGAGCGAGTGCTACGCAGTATGCCATCAGAGGGTCCATTGTATCTGAATGCTTATTCTCAAAGAAAATAATTAAAGATAGTAACGGCGCTGAAAGAGAAGTCACTTGGTTTCAGCTAGAGCGTTATCCTGCAAAATGGGCTTATCACATTCTCCACCTTTGGTCCTGGGGGATCTATAAAATTGCAAAGAAAAATCAAGGTCCATTCGGTGAATCGATTCACCAAGAAAATTCAAAACCCCTCATTCTCGATTTAAGACCTAAGTCAGAAAAGGGGTGATTTATATGGCAAAAAAGTCGACCTTAGCTCTCTTAAAAAGACTTTTAGCTCAATAGAATCTTTTAAGTGATCCAGATTAAACTTAACATTTATAAGCTCTGGGCGCATAGCCAAAGCCTTTTGAAAACAGTCCCTTGCCTCTTGATAGCACCCCTGGTACGCTAACAAAACGCCCAAATTATTCAATGAAGCGGCGTCTTCGGGATTTATTTTGAGGGCCTGTTCGTATATTGAAATTGCTTCTTCCTGAAAGCCTCGAGCTAAATAACAATTCCCAAGATAAAAATAAGCTAAGGGGTGTTGACTCTTTTTAAAAAGCACAATAGCCTCTTGGAATTTTTCTTGATTCAATAGAATTTTCCCTTCTAACATTTTTTTTTCTTCTAAACCAAGTCTTGTCTTTTCTACAATAGTTCTAATCATTTCGCTAGTATATCTGGACAAATAGATCGACTCTGCTTTTCGATGTGCAAGGAGATTATTAGAAACGTTACCTTCATGCCTCCTATAGTAAGTTAAGGGCAAATCCAGGTACTCAAAGATATAATCTTCAGCCAATCTTAAATTTAAATCATAATCTTCTCCATGACACATGTCCTCATTATACTGATGCTTATTGAAGCACTCTCGTCTTATTAAGAGAGTGCTTGGACACCCTAAATCATTTCTAAAGAGCATGCGTGCCAAAAATTCATTAGGGAGGTAGGCTTTAGGCCGCGTCTCTCCTACTTCATTACCCTCTTCATCGATAATTTTTTGACAGCAATACACAATCCCAATAAGAGGTTTTTTCTGAAAAACCTCGAGATGCCTGATTAAATAATCGGGTTCCCAAAGGTCATCTGCATCTAAAGGAGCAATGTATGCTCCTTGTGACAATTGAATCGCTCGATTACGAGTGAAAGACACCCCTCTATTATCTTGAGAGTAATAACGAATTCTTTCATCTTTTTTAGAGAGATTGTCGCAAATCCTCGCAGAACGATCATTTGAACCGTCATTGATTAAAATAATTTCTAAATTTTTGTATGTTTGATGAAGCGCACTTTCTATGGTTTCCGTCAGAAATTTTTCTTGATTATACACTGGAACGATTACACTGATTCGATCAGCTATTGTCATCGCTTTTACCATTTTTCCTCTGTCAAGGCACTGGGTCATGTCCACCATCATTCCATGGATGACATTTTAGCAATCGTTGAATACATAAAATCAATCCCTTCCCTAAACCATGCTTACAAATAGCTTCATAAGAATAGGTGGAACAGGATGGGTAAAAGCGACAGGTTGTTCCCAAAAGTGGACTAATCGTGTATTGATACACACGAATTAGTAGAAGTAAAGTGTTTTGAAAAAAAGAAGAAATCAATAACAAAAAAAAACGACCGATCTTACGAAGCGGTCGTTTTTCATTTTGAGAGTCACTCATCAACTTCCACTAGGTGGAGTGAGCGAGAAAGTCACAAACTACGGGCAAGCTAACTTCAATTGGCCATGGCATCTGATCTGTAGATGGCTTTGCGAGAAGTTGTCCTGAGTACGAAGTAGGGTCTAAAGAGAGATAGTCAGGAACATTGCGAATGGGGCTATTGACTGCCTCGCCAACGATTTTGATTCCACGGGATTTATCTTTTATTGATATCACCATTCCGGGTTTTACCTGGAATGAGCGGCGGTCAACTTTTTTTCCATCCACTAAAATGTGGCCGTGCGAAACGAGCTGGTGAGCAGCAAAAATTGTGGGAGCTAGCTTTAAGCGATAGACGATATTATCCAATCGACACTCGAGCATACTCGCGAATAGATCAGCAGTATTGCCTTCTTGTTTCAAAGCTTCTTTGTAGTATCTTACGAGCTGCTTTTCGCTTAGCATCCCGTAGATTGCTTTCAATTTTTGCTTTTCTTCGAGCTGCAAGCCATAATCTGATTTTTTACGGCGGCGTGCTCCGTGAACCCCTGGGGGGTTTGATTTATGTAGCAAAGGATTGCGCGTGCGTCCAAAAATGTTCACTCCGAACCGACGTGCAATGCGATTCTTTTTTCCTGTGTAACGAGCCATTTGATCTCCTAAAGATTTCGAGTGCGAGCAAAATTTACTGATCGCAAGAGCGGATTATCGCAAAGCGTTTGATTATTTGCAATGACAAATACTAAACGAAAGAAATAAAATAATATTCTTGGCTTAGGACCTCTCTAACCAAGAAAAGGCTATAAATTTTTATCGCTTTCCGCTAGCGTGAAAGAGATAAAAACACACTTCATGATGAGGAGGTATTGAATGAGTTCTCCTGAGAATTCCAAGCAAGCACCACCCTTTTCTATACAAAACCCTGACTCCTTAAAACTATTTGCTTTGGAGACAGATCGACTAGTGATGGCCTATGAAAGCTTACAGGAGCAGTTCAAATCATTGCAGCGCACTCTTCATGATTCTCACACTAAATGGGGTGGAAAACTGGCAGAGTTAGATTTTACTTCGCGTTACCTGGGAACGATTCTTCATCATATCTCTCAGGGGATTTTATTTATCGATCTCAACTGCATCGTAACCACTTATAATGAAGCTGCACAACGTCTTCTAGGAATTCCAGAAAAAGACCTTCTCTTCCATGCCTTCACTGAATTCTTTGAAGATACGTTTTTTGGATTTTCTTTAAAACAAGCGCTCCTGTCTAAGAAATGTCCAAAAAACATCACTCTCTCTCCTTTTTTTAAAAAAATGGAAAAAGTAGAATGGGCAGTTGAGTTCACCTTTATATGCAGAAATGAGAATTCCTTTTCTGCAGCATTTCACCCTTCTCCATTGATTTCAGTTGAAAGACAAAGTCAAACTTCAAAGTTAATTCTCTCCCCCATACAAGGACTATTGATCCTCATACATGATCTGACCCCTATTCGCCATCTTGAGCAGGTTGTGCACAGATCAGATCGCCTTAAGGAACTTGGGGAAATGGCAGCCCATCTAGCGCACGAACTCCGTAATCCATTAGGAGGAATAAAAGGTTTTGCATCTATTTTAAGAGAGGAACTCAAGGATAAACCCGATTTATATAGGATGGCAGAATCAATTGAGCAAGGTTCTGATGAACTGAACACCTTTGTCACACAAGTATTGGATTACACCCGTCCCTTCCAAACACATTTTCAAAATGTGGATCTTGTTCCTTTTTTGGAGGAAATAAAGTCACTGATGCAAGCCGATCCTTGCTGGCGTTCCACTATTCACTTTTCTCTTTTCTATGATAAAAACTCGATCTTCGCCACTATTGACCCCCTTCTTTTAAAGATCGCTATTTTAAATTTAAGCAGAAACGCTATTCAAGCGATGCCGCAAGGTGGAGAAATTGAAATCAAACTTAGAGAAGATGATCAAGAAGTTTTGATTGAAGTGAGAGACACCGGAGAGGGAATTCCTGATGAATATCTACCCAAACTATTTACTCCTTTTTTTACGACAAAAGCAGAAGGTTCTGGGCTGGGATTGGCCGAAGTTCAAAAAATTGTTCAAGCCCATCAAGGAACTATTCATATGAATTCCATTCCCAATCAAGGAACCATATTTTATATTAGACTACCTTTAAAATATCTGTGAGAAGCAACCATGAATATCGATAAAATTTTAGTTGTAGATGATGAATCAATTATGCGTAATTTTCTCATTGAAGCGTTAAAGAGGAAGGGCTTTGATGTCATCGGATTAGAAAGTGGAGAAAAAGCCCTTCATTATCTTAGGGAACATGAAGTTGACATCGTCATCACAGATATGAAGATGTCTGGAATTAGTGGGATGGAGTTGCTTAGTTTTGTTAAAATCAATTCACCATCAACACAAGTGATCGTCATCACTGCCTTTGGAACTATAGAAAATGCTGTAGAGGCAATGAAAGCAGGAGCGTTTTATTATCTACTTAAGCCTTTTGCAATAGAAACCTTGTTGGCTACTCTAGAGAAAGCAAATCAGCACCGCGCTCTTTTAGTTGAAAATAACTACCTGCGACAAGAAATTAAAGCATCAAGATATACAGCAAATGTTATCGCTGAAAGCCCTCAGATGAAACAGATCTTTAAAGATTGTGAGCGAATAGCTAAAACGAATGCCAGTGTTTTTATCACTGGTGAAACAGGCACAGGAAAAGAAGTTATCGCTCACTATATCCACTACCACTCCACTCGAGCCAATTGCCCATTTATAAGAGTTAACTGCGCAGCCATCCCTAGCACATTAGTGGAATCTGAATTTTTTGGTCATGAAAAGGGTGCTTTTACAGGTGCATCGAATAAAAGAGTAGGCAGGTTTGAATTAGCAGATCGAGGAACTCTACTCCTTGACGAAGTCACTGAAGTGCCAGAAAGCCTGCAAGCTTCCTTATTAAGAGTGACTCAAGAACTTGAATTTGAGCGTGTAGGTGGAACGAAACCCATAAAAGTCGATGTACGTCTGATCTCCACATCAAATCGAAATATTCAAGAAGCAGTGTTAAATCGTGTTTTGCGCGAGGATCTCTTTTATCGATTAAACGTAGTTCCTATCTATATCCCTCCTTTGAGAGAACGAAAGGAAGATATTCTTCCTCTGGCTGAAGCATTTGTTACCCAAAAATGTAAAGACAATCATTGGGAAAGAAAAGACCTCAGCGAGGACGCAAAAAAAATATTAACTTCCTATAATTGGCCTGGAAATGTGCGTGAACTCGCAAATATTATTGAACGCGCTTTGGTCATGGAGTCAGGTAAAGTTATTCGATCAGAAAGCCTCAATCTCTCGCCTTGCCCTTCTCAATCCATCGAATTTAAAACACTACCAGAACTTGAAAAACAACTGATTATTAATGCCATTAGAGAACATGAGAATAAGACCGATGCAGCGGAGAAACTTGGAATCAGTGTCAAAGCCTTAAGAGAAAAGCTTCATGAATATCAGATTGAAACACTGACTCCAAGATGACCTTTAAAACCCGACTAAATTCATGCCGATTTAGAGTTCAAGTCGAGTTTAAATGTCTATATCTAGATTTTCTCCATCACTTAACACTTGAGTATGGACTGGAGCAAAATAGAGCTTTTCAAATAGCTTGTTCAGCTGATCCATATTCCCATTGCTATGTATTTCTTTGATCTGATCCTCCACATCTGGTAACAACTTCTTCACCTCATCCTGAAATAGGAGTACATAGTTCCGTAGCAAATGCAATCCCACATCAATGAGCTGACTCTTTAGCGCTCTAAATTGATGCGTATAATAATGTGTAAATGATTCTGAAGCGTCATGAAAATCTTGACTAGTCTCATTTACTTTTTTCATATGCGAGAATAAAGAATCCATTTGTTTTGTTCCGACATCAAATCCCACAATTAAAATTCCTATTTGAACATGCTTACCTGAAGATAAATTAATTTTTGTAGTTACTGGCGTTCTATCTCTTAATGCGTAAAAAAAAGGGTGATGATACAAGGCTTTTGTTTTTAGAAAATCTTCTTCAATCTGTTTTATTAATCCTATATCTGCTTGATTTTTTAATTGAACCTCAAACTCATCATCCGTTTGAATAAAAGAATTGGTTGTTTTACGCACCCCAGATCGTTGTATTTGTCGACCAATTGCATTCATCATTTCATCTTCTTTATGCCCATTAAGATTCATTTCATTGAGCTGACTTAATAGGTTTTGCGCTTCAGTTTTTTCTACACAGTCCATGCTGGAATTGGCTCGACTTCTTGAAATGGAGAGAAATTCCCCACTCTGATAAACCAAGAGATCTTGATTTGAAGAATTTAGATAATCCCTTAATTTTTGAATCACTATTCCAGAATTGGATTCATCCGATTCAGAGTTTTTTTTGAACATGGAAGCATCATCTGAATCTTCAATAAACCTAAGAATATCGTTTAGAAGCGCTGTAATCGTGACACTTTCCCTTTTAGTTTTGGTCTCGGAGTCATAAGCGCGATCAGCTTGGTATTCCCTACTCAATATGATGTCTAATGTAGTCGCTAGATCGTGCTCAAAGGCGCGAATCTCTTTGATGAGATTTTGAGCTCTTCCTTTGAGTTCTTGTGGCTTAAGTGATCCATGCTGTTTGATTTTTTCAAAATCAAATTTAAACCCTCTAATCTGACTAAAAAAAGGATCGCTTTTATCGAATTCGGGACGATAGAGCATACTTAGTCCAGCTTCAGCTGATTTTGATTTTGTTAATTTCTTTTTTTGGTCTGCGCTCTTAAAAAAATTTCCAATTAAAGATTTGTTACGTTCTTTCTCTGGATTATGAGAGGGAGGATAACTTAATGCGAATTCTCCTGGGTCTTTTGAGGAGCTAGTATGATTATCTGGTCCCCATGGCAGTGTTTTGACTCCATTTTCATCAAAGGGGGATCCAATTTTCTGTTTAATTGCGGATGAGCTATGGTTTTGATAATACCTTCCTGATTGAACTCCTTGTTGAACTGTGGAATTTCCTTTTGATGTTAAGAATTCATTACTTGATATTTTTTTTATTTCAGTATTACTTTGACTGGAATTAAAAAAGGAAATGGATTTTTTTCGATAGTCTATTGTATCGAGCTCATTGGCCTTTTCACTTATAGGTAGCATCTTCTTACCTCCATATTTTTAAATCTATAATGAGAACTTATGAAATATAAATAAGCTTATATTAGGACAGGAATCAATTTTGATTCCTTTTTTAACCAAGTGTCACTCCATGACGGAGATTGGCATTAATCTCCTTGTAAGCTATATAGTGAATTTTGACAAATGGATAAGGAATACTATGAAAAGCCCATGTATCTTAGTGATTAACGCAGGATCAAGCTCCCACAAACTCTCTCTTTATGACATGTCTTCTTCTCCTTTACTTGAACCTTTATGGAAAGGTGATATTCAATGGGGTAGGGAAGATATAGCTCCTCAAATTTCCTTTCAAAAGCAATCAGAATCTCCTTACTATGAATCCCTCGATTCTTTCGATAAAAAAGAGGGATTATGGAGACTTGTGAATTCAATTTGGAGAGGCCCCACGCAAGTATTAGAGGGCCCCGAGGAGATTCACTGCATTGGGCATCGAGTCGTCCATGGTGGAATATACTTTACCGAACCCACAGTGATCACCCCAGACGTCATCCAATACATCAAAAAACTCATTCCTCTTGCTCCTTTGCATAATCCCGCCAATTTAGAAGGGATTGAGATTATGAAATCCCATTTCCCAAATATTTTACAAGTTGCGGTATTTGACACAGCCTTTCATTCAACAATACCTATTGAATCACGCACATATCCTCTTCCACTTCATTTCAAGGAATTAGGAATCCAAAAATATGGCTTTCACGGGATTAGTCATCACTATTGTGCTGAAAGAATTCCTTTGTTGGTGGGGCATCCCTCTCGTAACCTCCATATTGTTAATTGCCATTTAGGTAATGGTTGCTCTCTCTGCGCTATAAATGATGGAATAAGTTATGAGACTACGATGGGATTTACCCCCCTTGATGGACTTATGATGGGCACACGTGCAGGCAGCATCGATCCAGGAATTTTACTTTATTTAATGAGAGAGCAACACTACTCAACAGATGAAATTTATCGCATATTAAATGAGGAGTCAGGACTCAAAGCAATCACTGGGGTTTCCGATATGCGTGAAATTTTATACCGCACAGACGATTTATCCATTCTTGCTGTCAATATGTTTATTTATCGATTAAAGATGTTTATTGGAGCAATGGCCGCTGTTTTAGGAAGGATAGACGTCCTTAACTTTACAGGAGGAATTGGAGAAAATGCTCATTTAATTAGAGGAAAGGTTTGTCAAGATCTTGCATATTTCGGAATCGATGTCGATTCGAATTTAAATCGTGAATGCATTCCCGATCAAGAAATCAGCAGTGCTACTTCAAAGGTGAGAGTTCTAGTCATCAAAACTCAAGAGGAAAGGATGATTGCAAAATGTTGTTCAGCTGCCTGTTCTTATAATTTAAACCCGACTTGGGCCAACGCATAAATTGATATTTTACTTTCAATTCCACGTATATTTTTACAAAAAGGATTTAATACGAAATTAAAAATTAAAAATTGTTATATATATATTTCTTTTGCTTAGACTTCCTTAAAATAAAAGCTGTAAAAGCAAAAGGTTTTATAATGAAATTACTGATTTTCATCTGCTCTTTTTCTTTACAAAAGTTGACATAGCTAGCTCCGCGCCCTCAATCCGGTACAAGAATTCTAAATCGGACGATCACAGAGTTTAGGGTAAGTCAAATTTATCTAAAATTCATTAAAACATCTCCATTAACAAGCGTTAAATTTAAATTTCTGACATTTGTTTATCAGATCTTTATGAATTTCCGTTACAATCATTAGTAATTTTCTAAATACAAACTATACATTTATATTATCCTGAGTTTTTGGTATTCTGCCCTTTAAACTATGTGAAAGCGCAGAAAAAACCTAAAACTCAAGTTATTAAACAGGGGAGAATCCATGGAACCAAAAGATATCAGTTTTATTCGTTTTGAGAAACTTTATCATCTAAATCTTAATCAAACAGCTAATACTATAACACATTTAGCTCAAAAGTTAAATACTGTAAATGTCCCTATAATAAAAACTTCAGTTGAAGACGCTAAAAAGCTTATCTCAGAGCACAAAGCCTGTTTGAATGAAGTCTACACAATCATTGTATCCGAATTACCGCAATCAACAGGTGCAGAACACAGTCAATATCTAAACCTTCTTGGAGAAGTGTTAACTAAATTTGGAAGGATCCGGTATGAAGAAAATTATCCTTCCTGCATGGTTTTAATGCGCGCCTCCTTTAACGCTCAATTAACCTCACTGGGTTTATATAATAACTTGCATTTTGAGGTTTCAGGTAACTTAAATGAATTAGAAACACGTCTTTTTAACCATAAGGATTTTTTGTTTTTAGATATTTTCATGATTCGAACCGATCCAAATACATTAGCTGATTTGATTAATTATCAAAACTTGTCGCCTGAAAGCCTATTCAATTTAGGCTTTACCTTATCTTGGTTGGCAAATAGTCTTCATCACACTAAAGGTTATAGAAATGCCGAAGAAAGTGAGGACTTAACATTCATTAATCACAGAAGATTTGACATAATCTATTCTCTTTGCGATAAAATCCTAACATTATCAAATACAAATCCAGCAAAACTTGAACGTGCTGAAATGTATTATAATGGACTTCGTGGGGTTGAACTGAGAAAAGATCCCAAAAATTTAGAATCCGCCCATCATTGGCTTGACCTTGCGATGGAACTCAATACTTCTCTAGAATTTGCTGCTCGTGTTACTAATATAAAATCAGTTGACTTTTCAAGTGTAGGCAATTTTGAAAAAGCAATTGAGTTATTGAATGAAGCAATTAAAATTCGCGAATCCTTTCCAAAAGATAGTCAAGATCCATTTTTGGTTGCGAATTTAAATTGTAGAAAAGCAGGTTTCCTCTTAAAAGAAAAGAAATTTGAAGAAGCCAATGAAGCGATTGATAAAGCTTTAGAATATGCAACAGTTTGTCGAGGCGAAAGAAATCCATCCACAGGCGTCCTTCTTGATTCCACACATGATCATCAGTATTTTGGAATCTATGACACAAGAAAAGCGGAGATTAAGATAGGTCAAGGTAAATATGATGAAGCTATCGTTATAGTTGGTAGAGCATTGGAAACTTTTGAACGCCATCTAGACGACTCTAAAGAGCTAATTGACAAGGCAAAAGAGATTAAATTAATATCCAAAGCAGCTTTAAACTAATAAAATCGTCCATCGTGAATATGATGCGCAGGCTATAACCTGCGCTTCATATTCATTCTTCCGTTTTATTTGAGCCGATGTTAATGCAAAATCACTCTTAAAGTTCTGACTGTCTCTCCATAGATACTGAATAATGGAACTCTACAATACTTCAGCAGCTAGCGCAGCCAGTTCGGAGCGTTCCGTTTTGTCCAAGTAAATATGACCATAAATTTTGTGATCGATAAATTTTCCTACAGCAAAGGTAAGGCCATTAGAATCTTTATCAAGATATGGGTTATCAATCTGGGTGGGATCTCCAGCCAATATGACTTTGGTTCCTTCACCAGCTCGAGAGATGATAGTTTTGATTTCATGCGGTGTAAGATTCTGAGCTTCATCGATGATCATATATATTTTTGGCAAGGAACGCCCTCTAATATATGTCACAGCTTCCATTTCAATTCTCTTGCTTTCCATAACCCATTGAAGTGTCTCTGTAGAATCGGAACCTGTGGAAGCACAAAGAAACTCTAGATTATCGTAGATGGGTTGCATCCAATGAAAGAGCTTTTCTTCTTTTGTTCCGGGTAAATAGCCAATGTCTCTTCCAAGAGGGACAATAGGTCGACTGACTAGTATGCGCGTATATAAGCCCTCATCGAAGACTTTCCTTAATCCGCATGCCAAAGCTAAAAGGGTTTTTCCAGTACCTGCAGGACCAATTAGCGTCACTAACTTGATATCATCACGCAATAACAAATCCACAGCACATTTTTGCTCAACATTTCTTGGTTTTATCCCCCAAATATTGACACTTTTTAATAATGGCTCAACTCTTTGATTGAAGCTGTCGTATTTTCCTACGGCTGAAGAATGTTCTGGAGAAGTCATCACAAAATATTCGTTGGGATGGAAACGCTTATTTGGAAGAGCCATGGATCCATCTTTATAGAATAGGTCAATATCGTGTTTAGGAACTTCTAGATAGTTAATCCCCTTATATAAGTTTTCATAGGAATACTTGAGATTTTCATAATCCTCTGCCTCTATACCAAGAGCCTCTGCCTTTACTCTTGCAGCAAAATCCTTTGAAACAAAGACAACTTTTTCTCCTTGCTCCTGCAGTTGATAAGCTGCCATCAAGATTCTATTATCATTAATAGTAAGTGAAAAATTGTATTTAAAATCAGTTTTCATTTCCAAAAGGATGCGAATGGTCGCTCCGTTTTCTAATTTTACGCCTGTATGCAAATTTCCGGTTCCAATTTTCTTTAGAGAGTCTAACTGACGGATGACTTCCCTTGAATTCTTTCCTAAATCAGGAAAGCGTTTCAATTTATCGAGCTCTTCTAAGACTGCGATAGGAATGACAACCTGATTTCGTGGAAACTTAACCATTGATTCAGGGTCATGTAACAAAACGTTAGTATCGATAACAAAGGTTTTTGATTTCGATCCCATAGCTATTTCCTTGAGTTAAGATTTCAAGTTCACATCTCTATTATAAAGCAAATTCAACGGCACGCAATTCTCTAATGACAGTTACTTTTATTTTTCCCGGATAACTGAGCTCTTGTTCTATCCTTCTGGTAATATCTCTGGCCAAGTTAATCACCCCTACATCGTCGATAGCTTCTGGAAGAACAACAACTCGTATTTCCCGTCCTGCTTGCATAGCGTAAGCTTTCTCTACACCTGGGAAATCCATTGCAATGGTTTCTAGCTGCTTTAAACGCTTCATGTATTCCTCGACTGCCTCGATACGGGCACCTTCACGAGAAGCTGAAATCGCATCAGCTGAGCTGCATAATGAACCCTCAACAGTGATGGGGGGCATTTCATTATGATGACACCCAATTCCATTTGCGATTTCTTTAGATTCGCCAAATTTTAAAGCGAGATCGTGTCCAATAATGGCATGAGATCCTTCCATCTCATGCGTCACTGCTTTTCCCATGTCGTGGAGCAAGCCAATTCTTTTAGCCATACGAATATCAAGACCCAGCTCTGCAGCCATTAATCCCAAGATATGAGAAACTTCGATAGAGTGATCCAATACATTCTGGCCGTAACTAAAACGAAACTTCAACTTACCAAGAAGATTGATAATTTCAGGATGTAAATTCATTGCACCCGCACGTAAGGCAGCATCTTCACCAAATTGCTTAATTTGCTTGTGAACACTGAGCGTTGCTTTTTGAACAACTTCTTCAATGCGAGTGGGATGGATACGACCATCTTGAACGAGTTCAGTAAGTGCAGTTTTAGCAATCTGTTTCCGTATTGGATCAAAACCTGAAAGAACCACAGCGCCTGGGGTATCGTCAATGATGAAGTTAACCCCTGTTTCCCTTTCGAGCGCGCGGATATTCCTTCCTTCTCTCCCAATGATTCGACCCTTCATCTCATCATTAGGAATAGAAACAGTACATACGGTCGTCTCAGATGTACAAGGAACAGCTAGGCGGTTAATTGCTGTGGCAATAATTGTTGATGCCAGCTTATCAGCCTCTTCCTCAGCCTCCTTTTGGGATCTTCTAATCAGATTAGCTGCATCCGTTTTAACCTCATTTGTTAGCTTAGAAAGAAGGAGCTCTTTTGCTTCGTTAGAAGTTAAGCCAGAAGATCTTTCAAGCTCTTCAAGCAATCGCGTTTGAAGCTCAGAAACTTGTTTTTTTTCGTCATCTAGCTGTGCTTTACGGGCGAGGATAATGGCTTCGCGTTTTTCAATATCGGACAACTTCTTTTCTACGAGATTCATACGCCCTTCGAGCTTATCCTCTCGTTGCTTTAGACGTTCTTCCTCTCTTTGAATTTTCTTTCTTTCTTGCTGCCAAATTTGATCCAATTCTCGTTGTTGGTCAAACTGCTTTTGCTTATTGGCATTTTCTGAAGCCTTTTTAATTTCCTGAGCTTCAATTTCTGCCTCAGCTATTATTCCTGTAGCAAGTTTTGAAAATCCCCCTAAGGAAATTTTATGGTAAATCCAAAATAATATTGAACCAAGCCCACCCCCAACGAGAAACGTCAAAATAAGAATGGCGATTTGATTTTCTGTCATTAGCTTAAGCCTTAGGGTTTAAAAATAAGATTAATATTTTTCATTGCAAAGGGATTCTATAAAATAGGTAATAAAAAAAGATTATACAGACGCGAAGTTGTATCGTCAATTACCAAGTGGACTATTAATCTGAGTTTTGGTTTTTTGGAGTGACAGCTATGTAATTTCCGGATAAATCCGAAAAAGCAAGCGTAGGATTTAGAGTTAATTGCTTATTTGCTATTGACATCATTTCAAAAAAAATAGTATTTTTGCTTAGCAAATTAAAAACTTAACCTTAAGGAAGAAATTTATGGGTCCTACTGAAAGTGGCTATACTACATTAGAACTCTGGAACTTATACAACGTAGACAAACAATATTTAACTCCCAAAAAGATCTCCAAAGTACAGGAGCTAGAAGCAAAGATAGAATCGTTTATTAGAAATAAAGAAGACACGCTATTAAACACGCAATTCAATCAAGAAATGCACAACCATAATGCTGCTTTGTCGTTAAAGCCACCTAAACCAGAGAAGCCACCTAAAGAAGAAAAGCCTCCAAAACAAACACCAAACTCACCTAAGGACTGGGAGAGAGAAACCTCACCTAGTATTTTTTGGCCTCCTCCTAAATCCAAGCTTTGATAACTAGGGCTCTTACACCACTGTTTGAGCCCAATTTCTTGGTAATGAATTCTAAATCTAATCGTTTTTATTTATACAAATCTATGCAAGACTAAAGAGGTGATTCCGTAATTCGCTTTTTAGGCCAGATTTGATGATTTTGATGTCGGTTCGATTTCTCGTAAATCGACATATCCTTTTGGCTATAGGCGATTTGCGAGAAACTCGAATCCGGCGCCAAAAGGACAAATATGGACAAAAATGGAATTACGGAATTACCTCTAAAGTTTGATTTCAATCCTTTAATCCACCTCTTCCATGTAAGAAGGTTGTTGATTGGATAATTCTCCCTGTTCTTCTATGCTATCGCTATTCTGAGTCCAGTTATTGTCGTTATGTTGAGAAAAACCAAGCCATCCATCAGTTCTACGCATAATTCGATTAGAGCTATCAATAGCTACATCCCTTCGAATATCAGTTGGATCGAAGGTATTGATGATATTCCTCAAATTAACTATTAATGATGCTCTGATGGCTAAATATTCAGGATTGTGTGCACGTCGTGTATTGACCCGATCGTTCATAAAACGCGAGTTTCTATAAAATTCGTCTATAGTAAGGCCTCCTGAAAATAGATCCGGATTGGATGATGATTCTTGTTGACTAAATGATGTTTCGGATATGCTTGATTCTATCGGAAAACGGCAACTTGGACAATCAGGTTGCTTGGGCTTCAGTATTGTTTTGTTCAATTCATAAACCTCTTTAATCCAAGTACTAATACAGATTGTACAAAAAGTGTGTCCACACTCCAATGTTTCTCTCGCTTTTACGTCTATTTTTTCTAAATTATCAAAACAAATACAACACTCTTTGATATATGTTTCTTTTAAATCTCCCTCTTCTGGTTCATCCGGTTTTGTAGGACTCAACTAGAGAGAAAAGCATAAAAAAAAT
>JBEPVL010000015.1:0-53511 GCA_041691035.1 Chlamydiota bacterium | reverse complement strand
GTCGCCGCCAAGCTTTTTTTTCGCCCTAACATGAATTTGTTAGGGCTTTTTTTTTGTCCTATGTAGCTCCGGATAAATCAGGAGAAAACAAGCGCACACTAAAGTGTACGCTACATTTGGATACGTTTATGTAGCGTAGACTTCAGTCTGCGCTTGTTTTTGTCGGATTTATCCGACATTATGTCTACTAAGTCTATTCTGTCCTTTTCATTTCTGTCCCAAAAGTATAGAAGACTATTTAAAAAAAATAGATGATATGACTACCTCAGGCTGCTATTACCCGAAGGATCTTGAATATCAAGTGTCTCAACTTCGCAAGACACTAGTTAATGTCATGCCGGTAAATCTGACTGAGTAGGCTATTCAAATCGACTTACGCCCCAAATTCATGCGTGACACAAAAGGATGGCATGGAGAACTTTATGGACGATGGGAGGAAATCAATACAATTGATTTCCCTTTAGTCCACTAATCCACCCCTTCCTTTTTTATTTTCTTCTTGACAGCCATACTATCCATTTACTAGGTTGAAATTTTGAGTGGAGGAAGTCTGTATGCGTTCAATCTGGAAAGGAGCCTTAAGTTTTGGCTTAGTCAATATCCCTGTTCATATGTATACTGCAAGTCGGGAAAAGGAAATTTCTTTCGTTATGCTTCATAAAAAAGATCTTTCTGAAATTCGCTATGCGCGTATATGTAAAGCCGAAGAAAAAGAAGTTCCCTGGAATGAAATTGTCAAAGGCTATGAATATGAAAAAGGGGACTTTGTTATTTTTAACGAAGAGGACTTTGAGAAAGCTCAATTAAAAAAGACGAAGACAATTGAGATTGTCAATTTTGTTAAGGAGGATGAAATTGATACGATGTACTATGTTAAACCTTATTTTTTGGAGCCCGATAAATCTGACAGTGCTTATGCTCTTCTAAGAGACGTATTAAAAAAATCAAAAAAAGTAGGGATAGCCAAATTTGTTTTAAGAAATCGTGAACATATTGGTGTGATAAAAATTCATGAAAACATGATCATTTTGAATGAACTCCGCTATCAAAATGAATTGATCATTCCCCAAGATTTAAAAATACCTGCATTCCAAAAGGGGACGGGGAAAGAGCTTGATATTGCTATCCAGCTAATAGATCAACTTACAGTTTCTTTTGAGCCTAAAGACTATAAAGATGAATATAGTCAAGAAATCAAAGAGATTATTAAGCAAAAGGAAAAGGGGCAAAAAAGTCCTGTGCATCCTAAAACTGAAAAAGCTCCGAGCAAAAAAATTCATGATATGATGTCTCTTCTTCAAGCAAGCTTAGAGAGTACTAAAAAATCTCAGAAAAAGACACGTAAAAGAGCCTAGCTTATTTTATGAGTTTGAAAACTTATCGTTCGAAAAGAAATTTTAAAGACACTCCTGAACCAAAAGATTCGTATGCACAAGACTTTCCAGCTTTGCATTTTTGCGTTCAAAAGCATGCAGCAAGCCATCTTCATTATGACTTTCGTTTGGAATTTGAAGGAGTACTTTTAAGCTGGGCTGTTCCAAAGGGACCTTCATTGAATCCTCATGAAAAACGCTTGGCAATTAAGGTAGAGGATCATCCTTTAGATTATCAATATTTTGAAGGAGTCATTCCTAAAGGCAATTATGGGGCTGGGACTGTAGAGATATGGGATCATGGAATCTATGGAATACCAAAAAGCATGGACCGCAATGCAGTAGAAAAAGAAGTTAGAAAAGGGTTAAAAGAAGGACATTTTTCTTTTGTGCTACATGGAGAACAATTAAATGGAGGGTTTACTCTTTTAAAACTTAAAAGCAAGGAAGTCGAAGACAACTCATGGCTTCTCATCAAAAAGGAAGACAAAGAGGCGTCCGATCATCCCCTCATAGAGAATGTTCAAAACCATTCTAAAACCAAATCAAAATCCCCCTTTCCTAATTTTTTTTCTCCCATGTTGGCTACACTGATCAAAGAATCCTTCGATAACGAAGATTGGTTGTTTGAAATAAAATGGGATGGATTTAGAGCTCTAGCATTTATTACTCCAAGGAGTATTCAACTCAAATCGAGAAACGATCATATTTTAAATGATCAGTTCCCTTCTATTGTTAAAGAATTAATGACGGTTAAATCATCGCTAATTTTAGATGGGGAACTTGTAGTTTTGGATGAGAAGGGGAGATCTGATTTTCAATTAATGCAAAATTATCAACTTAATCAGAAAGGAACCCTTTTTTATTATGTTTTTGACCTTCTTTATAAAGATGGCCAAGACTTAAGATCGTTGCCTTTACTTGAACGTAAAGAAAACTTAAAAAGAATTTTAGTGGAATATTCATTTTCTTCAATTGGAATCAGTGATCATATTATTGGAAAAGGTATCGATTTCTTTAATGCCGCGTCAAAAGCTAGTTTAGAAGGAATTATTGGAAAAAGAAAGGAAAGCGTCTATGTATCTAAACGTAGCAAAGACTGGGTAAAGATAAAGACATCTTTAAGACAGGAATTCATAATAGGCGGCTTCACTGCACCAAGAGGTTCTAGAAAAAAATTTGGAGCATTGTTGATTGGCCTTTACGATGAAAATAAAGAGCTCATTTATTCCGGTCATGTAGGTAGTGGATTTTCAGAAATGGCCTTAAACTTTATTTTTGATCAACTTAGCCCACTAGTACAAAAAAAATGTCCATTTAAAGTGAGACCGAAGGAAAATGCAGCAGTCACTTGGGTATCTCCGAAGCAGATTTGTGAAGTTTCGTTTTCGGAATGGACAAATGAAAATTTATTACGACATCCGATATTTCAAGGCTTGCGTGCTGATAAGCAACCTAAAACTATAAAGAAGGAAATTCCCACAGAAGTTAGAAATCTAAATGAGCTAAACGTACAAGACAAATTACTTCTTACGCATTTGGATAAAATCTTTTGGCCCAAAGAGAAATTTACTAAAGGGGAGCTCCTAAGCTATTATCAGGACATCACTGATTTTATTTTACCCTATCTTAAGGATCGGCCTATTACACTTTATCGTTTTCCTAATGGGATTGAAAATAAGGGGTTTTACCAAAAGAATTTGCAAAACCACCCTGAATGGATTCAGACCTTTCCTATAAGGGATGAGCAGAGGAAAATCGATCACTATCTACTAATTAATGATAAAGACAGCTTACTATATGCTGTAAATTTAGGTTGTATCGATTTTCATCCTTTTCTTTCGAGAGTTCAATCGTTAGATAAACCCGACTATTGTGTTGTGGATATAGACCCTCACGATATCAATTTTAGCTTCGTTGTGGAGGTAGCCCAACGCGTTCATCAACTTCTCGAAAAAATTGAAGTTGAACATTTTTGTAAAACTTCTGGAGGAAAGGGATTGCATATTCTTATTCCTTTCCAAGCGAAGTATACTTACACGCAATCACAGCAGTTTGCTGAATTAATTTGCCAGCTTATACATAGAGAGATGCCAGAAAGTACTTCTTTAGAAAGATCTCCACAAAAGCGGCCGAATAAAATCTATTTAGATTATCTTCAAAATAGGAGGGGACAGACTATAGTGGCTCCTTATTCTATTAGACCCCGTCCGGGAATTTTAATTTCCACCCCTCTCGAGTGGGATGAGGTGAATATAAAGTTAAATCCTGCTCAATTTACAATTAAAACAGTAGAGAAAAGGCTAAAAGCAAAAGGAGACCTTTTAAAAGAGGTTTTCACCTCAAGTATTGATTTAAATCTAGCCCTGAAAAAATTAAAAAGGTTTTTATAATTTTATGTTTTCCAAGTTTTCAAAAGCGATGTCAAAAATTTTGGGAAGCCCCATCGTTTTTTTCTTTGCGGTGCTTATGATTATAATATGGTTTATGTTAGGTCCAGTTTTCAAGTTTAGCGATGCTTGGCAGCTTGTGATCAATACCACCACCACAATCATTACCTTTTTAATGGTGTTCTTGCTGCAAAATACGCAAAATCGAGATACAATTGCTTTGCATTTAAAACTTGATGAAATCATAAGAGCCATGTCAACGACGCACAATGCTCTGTTAAAGATAGAACAGCTTTCTGATGAAGAACTAGAACATCTATATAAATCCTATGCCGTCCTTGCTTCGGAAGTAAAGAAAAAAATGGAGAATGGGGAAGGGGATATCGGAGTCATAGAAATTCCAGATAAGAAATAATATGTAATTAATTTATTGTTAGGTCTAATTCACGCAAAGTGCTCGCTAAAATCCTGTCCAGTTTTGGGGTCCACTCTATACAATTGCAGCTCCAATAATCTTCTGTGAAATTTCGGTTTCTCTTCTTTTCTCTTTGCGTTTCAATGGGTTAAGCAGAAATTTAATAAAAACTTAAGCGTAAAAGTATAAAGCCCTTCTCAGTTGTTTAAATAATTTTACAAAAAGGAGGTGATGTGTTAATCATTGAAATTGGAGATTCGTTAAGTATACGGCGTAAATTTTAGTCTACGTTTGCTATTTCGGATTTATCTGGCGCATTTAACTCTTCATACTAGTATGGAGAGGTTTGTTTTGTCTAATTTTAAGTTCAAAAAATTTTTAAGGGGGGAATATGCTTACAAATATTCATTGGATTAAGAGAAGTTCAATAAGTAAACTTTCACTAGCTATTGGTCTAAGCTTTATTTCTTTAGCTCATGCTAACTATTATTCACAAAATAATTCTGGCTATACAAACAATTATCCTCCACAAAATTATGGATACAGCGATCAAAATCAAGGCAATTTTTCCTCTGCTAATAGAACGTACTCGGAAAACTTTCAAGATCCAAATGCATCTAGAAATTACTCTTCCGATCAACGTTCTTCATCAAGTTATAATCAAAATGATTACAGCCCAGTAACGACAGATACGTATGGAAATTATAACAGCAATCAAAATGAAAGAATTTCCGATCAAGAATTGTTAAGTAAAGTTCGCGATAAAATTAGTTCCGGCTGGTTTAGCAAAGGATATGATCAGGTAGATGTTAAAGTGAATGATGGAAATGTGACTTTGGCTGGTACAGTTAAAACTTTGGAAGAGAAAGAAAAAGTAGAAAAAGAAGTGCGTAATATCAAAGGGGTTAGAAACGTAAATAGTCAAATCTCTGTCCCAAATCAAATGAGATAATGATAAAAGACCATTCCTTTTAAGGGATGGTCTGAGTTTTTTATAAAAACAATTTATGTGAGGTATTATGGTTAATAAAGATTTTTTAGGTGGAAAATGGCATGAGTTCAAGGGTAAAGTTAAAGAACAATGGGGCAAACTGACAGATGATGATCTTACTCAAATTAATGGCAAGAGAGAAGAACTTTTAGGGAAGCTCCAGTCACGTTATGGCTATGCTAAAGATAAAGCAGAGCAAGAGTTAACTAGTTTTGAGAAGAATTTTAAAGAAAAGCAAGAAACTACTTTTCATAAGCGATAACATTGATTTGGGGCTGTGAATCAGCCCCAAATCATATAAGGAGAAGGGAATGGGGAAAGCACTTGCATTATGGATTTTAGGAATTCCAATTGGTATTATTATTCTTTTAAAAATCTTTGGAGTGATCTAAAAAATTGATGTAGTGAGTGAGGGAATCCTCACTCACTATTTCTATTTCTAAATTCGTCCTAGGAGAACTAAAATAATAATGATGATTAAAATAGTTCCTAAAAGGCCAGTTGGTCCATATCCCCATCCAACGCTGTAAGGCCAGGAAGGAATTGCACCAATTAAAAGTAATATTAAAAGAATAATAAGTATTGTTCCTAACATGATAGCGTCCTCTTAATTATTGGGTTTTACTGGGTACTTTAGCCCCTTTCTTTCTGGCTTCAGATAATCCAATAGCAATCGCTTGTTTTCTATTGGTCACTTTTTGATGACTTTTACCTGATTCTAATTCCCCAGCTTTCATTTTATGCATCGCTTGTTTCACAGAGTCTTGTGCTTTTGGTCCATATTTCGTCATAGATCCCTCCTTTTCGCATGATTTCTTTCAAGATAAAATGGCTTTTTTTATCCTGAAGAAAAAAGCTTATTATTTATAACCTTTGGCTGCTTCGGCATTAACACCTGTAGCAAGAAACGTGCCATCAGCAATATCTGTAAGTTTCGAATCTGCATTTTCTTCTTCGTCAAGTGTCTCTTTCAATTGTTCGATCACTTCGCTGTCGAATCCTAAATGTTTAGCAAAACTACAAAGTGTTCCGTAAGAGGCGATTTCATAATGTTCAATTTTTTGGCATGCGGTGATGATGGCAGCATCGAGTGTGGATGAGGCTGATTTATCTCCAACTAATTCTTCGGCCTCTTTGACAAGACCTTGCATTGCTTCACAGGTTATTTTGGAAAGGTGAAGATTTAAAATCTTACAGATGTTTTCAATACGCTTAACTTGGTTTTTTGTTTCCTCTAGATGATTGGTCAAAGCCTTTTTTAAATCTGGTAAGGAAGCTAGCTTAATGAGCTTTGGTAGGGAATGAATGATCTGATTTTCTGAGCTAAGCATGTCAGCTAGCTCATCAGTAAAGAGTGTGTACAAGTCTTGATTTTTTTTCATATTAAAATCCTTTTTGATGATTAAAAAAAACTACTGAGTGAATACTAGAGACCTTCGCTGGACTCTGACTATAATCTGGAAGGTAAGAGAACAGTTATTTTATGTATATATTTTTTTTAAGCTTCCTCTTTAGGGGGTTTTAACTGTGATTGAATATCCTTCAGCTGGAGGGTTGCTTGGCTTAAATCGCTTAAAGTTTGATGAAATTGACTCATCGAGGAGCGAGATTCTAAATTCAAGATGGAACTTGAACTGTGTGTGGAGGGGAGAGGAAAATGGGGCTGGCTGAAGGCACGAGAACGTGCAATGAAAGGGGGCAAGACTCTCAATTCGTTAGCAGCATTATTAAGTTCCTGAATCGTTTTATGAAATTGTAGGAGTGAGAGACTTGTTTGTTGAGCAATTTGGCTTAAAAGAGAAATGGCTTCATTAATTTGTTCGGCACCTGACGATTGAGCCTGCATACCCCGATTAACTAATTCAAATTGGGAGGTAAAAATTTGTACCTGTTCGATGATTTTTGTAAGCTGTTCACTCAGAGTGCGCACCTGATCTACCCATGTGCGAATTTCTTGAGCAAAATCGTCTACCCCCATAACACTTGAAGAAACCGCTGACATCATTTCATTGACAATTTTTTCTATATCTAATGTAGCCAAGGCGCTTTGATCAGCAAGACGACGGATTTCACGTGCAATCACTCTAAAACTTCTTCCATACTCTCCAGCCTTTTCAGCTTCGATTGAGGCGTTGAGGGAGAGTAGGTTAGTTTGATCGGCAACTTTTGTAATCGTTGTAATGACATTGGTGATATTGCCTGCTTTTTCATTTAAGATTGCGAGTTTGGATGCAATGCTACCAGAGGCATCTACCATTTGTCGCATAATTACTTCCATATTATTGAGGGAAGCTTTTCCTGTCTGAGCAAGGTGTGAAGTTTCACCTGCAAGCATGCTAATATCATTAATTGTGTGAGCAAATTCTTTAGCAGAAGAAGAGATATCGCGTGCAGCTTTGGCAATCTCACGGGTTGTCTGTTCTTGCTCTAAAATGGCCGATTCCTGCTCTTTAGATGCTTCTTGAATCTCTGAGGCCGAGGAGGTCAGAGTAAATCCGATCTGTTGCAGCCTTGCAATAATTGCTTCAAAAGTTTCAGCCATTGCATTAAAGGACTTTGCTACTTGGCTAAACTCGGTATTTCCTTCTTTAGGATGAATTCTCACTGTTAAGTCCCAGTTGGATAATGCTGTCGTTGCCTCTACAAGCTCATAAAGCTGTCCGACGATTCCCTCGAGCTTCTCTGCCATATGATTAAAAGCGGCAGTTTGATGTCCGACTTCATCTTCATAGAGAACAGGAACGCGGATAGAAAGCTCTCCATTAGTGAAGCGTGAGGTAGCATCGGTGAGGTGAACAAGTCTTGTCGTCGCATGGTAAGTGATCAGAATACCCATAACAAATACGAAAAGTGAAAGGAAAAGAGAGGCTAGGAAGGGAATCCACATCTCTTTCAAGATCGCAACTCTTTCGCGATTTAAATTCTTTTTAATTTCATTAAGACTTTGATTCCATAGCGATGAGCTAAGTTGTTCAGATCGATTAAGATTATCAAAAAATGTTTGGAGACTCTCGACAGAAGGGGTTTGGTTCCTAAATACTTGCAAGTCATTTAAAATAATCTTTAATGTCTGGATGTAAATCTCTAAACTATTGCCTATTTCTCTAATTTTTAGGGAGTTACTCTTTTCAAGGATTTTATTTTCGGCATTCCAGCTATTTAAACTTGTCTCTATGAGAAGGGAGTAGGCAAAAAGTTGATTTAAAATTTCTGGAGAATTTTGAAGATCAATAAAAATTTTCTGACTAAGAATATCAATCAACGCGAGATGTTCTTGTAAAAAAGGAATTTTACGAAGCACATCATAAAAGATCAAATTATCTGGGTCTTGAAGAATGTAATTACTAATAATGGAATGATTTAAGTAAGAAAGTTTAAAAAGGAAATCATTGATCGTTTCACGGTAAAGGACTTGATTTTCCTCGGATGGGGATCGATTTAAATACTGAATCAGTTGATTCCATTTGATTTCTATTTCTGGCCAATTTAATGAAGTAGATTGGTAGAATGCATTCGAATTTGCTAAAATCTCATCTATTCCCATCTTTAATGAGGTAAGAAAACTTTCTTTTTCTTCTCCGATCTTCTTTTTGGAAATGTTTCTAGAGTCGATTAAAGATCGATGTTTTTGTAGGTCAGATGTCATTTTTTTGATGATGGCATGATCTTGAAGGGCGACAATCCTTTCATCGGTTTCATGCAAACGGGTCATATGATTATCAAACCAAAAATACGCAATGGGAATCTGCGCTAGACTGAATAAAATGCAGATGATCACATATGTTTGAAGGTAGGTGAGATGTTTAAAAATCCAACCGTAAGGCAATGAAGGAGATGGCATAAGTTTCTCTAAAGGAAATTGATAGGGGCTTATTCATTTTAATTTAATTTTTAAATCATAGCCTGTTAAATTACGAGAATTTTGAATGTTTGCGAAAAATCGTTCTTATTTAGTATTCTACTGACGTTCTTCTATTTCCCCAAGGATGCTATGGCTAAGAATTTTATTGAATCCTCATTTACAGAAGAAGATCTCCCCTTCGAAGTTCCTTTACGTCCCCAATGCTTGGACGATTTTGTTGGTCAGGACTCTATTCGTGACCGCTTAGAAGTTCTTATAGGTGCTGCAAAACAAAGAAAGGAGGTTTTAGGGCATTGTCTTTTTAGTGGGCCACCTGGGTTAGGGAAGACAACGTTGGCTACGATACTTGCAAAGGCGATGGGAACCAATCTTGTGGTAACTTCAGGGCCTGTATTGGAAAAGGTAGGGGATTTGGCAGGCCTTCTCACAAGTCTTTCAGTTGGTGATGTTCTTTTTATTGACGAAATTCATCGTCTTAGTCGAGTTGTAGAGGAGTATCTTTATCAAGCTATGGAGGATTATGTCCTTGACCTTATGATTGACTCAGGACCCAATGCGCGGACAGTACAAATTAAGCTCAACCCATTTACTCTTGCTGGAGCAACAACGCGTTTGGGGCTTCTTTCAGAGCCATTACGTTCCCGTTTTGCCTTTATGTGCCGATTAGATTATTATGACCCTCAAATATTACGAAAAATCATTCAGAGAACTGGACTAATCCTTAATTTAGATCTCGATCCACTTGCTGCAATGGAGATTGCAAAACGTTCTCGAGGTACTCCGAGGATAGCTAATCATTTATTAAGGTGGGTTAGAGATTTTGCTCAGATGCGTGCAAATAATATTATTGATCCCACAACCGCTATTAAAGCATTGAATATGCTCAGCATCGATGAAAAGGGCCTAGATGAGATGGATAAAAAAGTGCTCCAGATCATGGTTGAACATTATAAAGGCGGTCCAGTCGGGGTAAATGCAATTGCTGCCGCTGTAGGGGAAGAGCCAGGTACTATTGAAGAAGTCTATGAGCCTTATTTAATTCTATTGGGGCTCATTAGAAGAACCCCTCGAGGTCGAGAGGTGACACAAATGGGGTATGAGCATTTAGGAATAAAAGAACTGATCCAAAAATAAATTTAGTATAGGAGAAAGTAAAATGTTAAAATTAATAGTGGGTTTAGCTATTTTCGCGCCTTTCTGCTTTCCCGTTGAAGCTGGAATTTGGAGTCGAATAACAGATACATTTCAGCAAAGAGAAAAACCTGTTCCTCCTTCCATTCGTGTTCTCATCATTCATGATGTTGAAGCTGTCGATCTTGAAGTTAAAGGGAAATATAGCCTTTATGATCCTTACACAAATGACTATATCAGCTCCCGATTTATTGGAAAAAATCGGCAAATTCAGGCTTTAAGCGATGGTTTAAAATGGGGTGAGGCTTTTCCTGGACTTTATCAAATTAAGATAAAACCAGATTCTGCAGAAACAATCACCGTGGTCGATGGACGTGAGTATCAAGGCGAAACATATGTCTATGATATTGGAAAAACAATCAGTGTAGTGAATAATGTTCCAATAGAACATTATGTGAAGGAAATTCTTACCCAATATGAAAATTTAAATCTTGCTCCAGAAACTCTTTCCGCTCTTGCTATTGTGATAAGAACAAATGCTTATTATCAAGCAGCAAATCCAAAAAATACTTATTGGGCTACCAATGCTGAAAAAATAGGATATAATGGCGAGTTGCAAAGTTCACCTGTCATTGAAGAAGCTCTAAGAGTTACGAAATATATGATCATGAGTCAAACAGGTGTTTATGAGGGTATGGCGACACCTTTTGCTGCTCAATTTAATGCTAAAACACCTGGTGGGGATTTAGCTCGCGATGCCCGCATCGCCAAAATTTCATTGGAGCAAGCAGATCAACTCGCGAAAGGTGGAGACCATGCTGCTCAACTATTGAATAAAGCTTTTCCAGGGATGATGATTATGCTCATTCCTTATGAATCATAATGAACCCCTTTTTGTTATCCAGTTACCATTATGAACTCCCTGAAGAACTGATAGCTCAACACCCCGTGACGCCGAGAGACTCATCTCGACTCCTTATTGTGGACCGACAAAAGGAAAGATTAGAAGAAGTGCCCTTTGGAGAGCTTAAGCATCTTCTCTCCAAAGGAGATCGTCTGATTTTTAACGATACTCGAGTCATTCCTGCTAGGCTATATGGCGTTAGAGTTTCAGGCGGAAAAGCTGAAGTTCTCTTGTTAAGGCAACTTGCTACCCAAGAATGGGAGGTGCTTGTAAAGCCTGGAAAAAAGTTGCCGCCAGGCCAGAAAATCATTTTTAGCGATTCATTTATCTGCACAGTGATGGCCGACCAAGAAGATGGAAGCAAAATTGTCCGATTGGAATGGGAAGGTGATTTTGACTCTGTTCTCAGTCAACATGGGCAGCTACCCCTTCCACCCTATATTAAAAGAGAATTTAGGGATGCTAAGGATTTAGAGCGGTATCAAACCGTTTACGCTAAAAATTCCGGAGCTGCAGCAGCTCCCACTGCAGGGTTGCATTTCTCAAATCAACTCCTAGAGACTATACAGGAAAAAGGGGTTCATTCTGACTATGTGACACTCCACGTAGGGAAGGACACCTTTCGTCCAGTACGCGTTGAGGATGTCAGAGAGCACCGTATGCATGCTGAATGGTTTGAAATCACTGCAGAGACGGCTTCTTCAATTAATAATCGGGATAAAAATAAACGTTGTATTTGTGTAGGGACAACGTCGTGTCGGGTATTGGAATCGGCTGCGGATTCATTCGGAGAAATCAAAGCGGAGAAGAGGGACACTTCAATTTTTATTTATCCAGGATATTCCTTCAAATTCACTCCTTCGCTTTTAACTAATTTTCACTTGCCAGGATCAACTCTTCTGATGCTCGTTTCTGCTTTTGCTGGCTATGAACTTACAATGGAAGCCTACAAGAAAGCAGTTAAAGACAGATTCCGCTTTTTTTCTTATGGCGATGCCATGCTCATTTTATAATTAATGACTTTTTTCTGGTTCAAAAAATCCCTTCCTGCCATTACAAAAGATTAGCAACCTTTTAATGGTAATATGAAATGAACGAAGAATTTCAATGGCAGAGGCATCCCGAGGCTGAGGGGCTCATCATTTTATTTTTAAATCAGTATATTGATAAAAATAAAACACTCAACACGCTTAAAGACGATCTTTATCGACACACAAGCACCCGCCTCTTCGATTGGATTGACCATATTGTCATTCCTGATAATGCTGAGGTCAAAATGCAGCTAAGGTCGCTTGGGTTTGTTCCTTTAACAGATGAAGAAGTGTTATCTGTCTTTTTTCACCCAGGAGCTCAATTGCCCCGAATCGTGTTAAAAAAGGACAGCGATCAGCCTATGGGGGTAGCTGTCCTTGTGGATTCTATTGACGATTTCCTAATGGTTCATGGAGGGACAAATCAGCCTATTGAAGGAAGCTATTTTGGGAGCTATCGACGCTGCTGCTTCTCTCTTGATGAAGGCATTGCTTTATGGGTTGTGGAACGAAGAGGAGCTCTGACACTGATTCCCACAAAAGAAAAAGCCGATGTGATTATACGGTATTTTCATGCACTTGAGCGATGGAAATCTTTTCCTAGAGATCAAGTTGACGAACTTTCTGGAATCGAAGAACGCATTAAACTCGCTGAAGAATTAGTGAACATGGTTGGAAAAGATCGCGCTGCATGGACGGTTTTGGAGGTGGAACGAAGCTATTGGCAATCTAAAAATAGAGCCGCGCAGCTACAAAAAAATCGCCAGGATAGGGTTGGGATGGGATGGGCGAATCATGATCATCATACTTTTCGATCCTCTCGCAGAAA
Organism: Chlamydiota bacterium; assembly: GCA_041691035.1. Lineage (GTDB taxonomy): Bacteria > Chlamydiota > Chlamydiia > Chlamydiales > Parachlamydiaceae > JBEPVL01. The sequence goes on along the minus strand of JBEPVL010000015.1, from coordinate 40,585 downwards.
TTTTCACAAGCTCGTTCATCTTTTTGAGATTTTAGGATTTCATTGCAGGGAGAGATTTTATGCAGGGAGTGAAGCCGGCTGGGGCGCGCAGGTGATGGAAAATTCAAAATGCCGGTTAGTCCTCTTTTTAGACGTCGACTTGTCACCTAATGAGTTGTTCGAAGATTTTGCTCACCAGCCGTTATCTGAGCTGTCTAAATTAGGTACCATTGGTTTATGGTGCGCTCTTCATGGAGACTCCATCTTGAAATCAGGGATGCATCATCTAGAAGCTCAATTTATGTTTGAAGAGCTTAGTTTAGATTTAGCTGACGTTGGAGTTAAAATGATGCAGCCGTTTAGTGATTTCCCCTTTTTAAAGCAGGCTTTTACCGCTGGGGAAATGTGGTCTGTCTCTTTGTCTCGTGTGGAGAAGTTATTGAAAGAAAAGAAAATCTCTGAAGAAGAGGGTAAAAAGTTTTTGAAGGAAGGCGCTCTAGGAAGTCATTTAGAGAATTTACAAAGACGCGAAGGCTTTAAAGGCTTTAATCAGAAAAATGTCAGTCAAATCATAAAAAAAACTGATCCACGTGCTCAGTGAAAGAGAGCAAACTTTATTGCTCGCTTTCCTGATTCAACAGGGAGGAGAGGTAGTGTTCAATATAAATAGCGGTTCTAAAACCAAGATAAAGTGCACCCACTGCATAACCAGGTTCTAAAACCAATCCTCTAATCGCTTTTGTGAAATTTTTGATTTGACTTTGTTTTCCATAAAATTCAATTTTTTCAATGCGCTTAGACCCTAAAAATTTGGCACTAGTCAAATAAATAGAGGAAATAAAAGGAGATAGGGTGATTGGGAAGGGAACTTTATAATTAGCTTGGTTTGAAAGAATCCTTAAAGTTCCCATAGAACATGTACCGAATTCCCCTATCCCTGTCTCTTCCAAATTTTTTAGCTCCTTTTTGATTTCATTAAGCTGATGGAGGGTTACAGAAATGCATAAACGATAAAAAGGAGATCCCTCTCCATTTTGAGAAAAGTCTACCATCTTCGGAAAAGATTTAGGATGGGGGTACTTTCCTAGGATGGTCCATGAGCTTTCTTCTACCTGTAATTCGCTATGACCAAGAAGAGGGAACTCTCTTTGGCTGGGATAATAAATAAGACCTACTGATAATCCTGGAATCTTCGCATTTTTAAAAAAATCTTCATTTAAATTCTGTTTTTTTTTATAAAAATCAAAATCTGGTGGTTCTTGAAAACTAGAAATGATTGGATCCATAAATAAAAACTCCCTTTTTAAATTTTTTATCTAATTATAAATAATTGTTATTTATCTTTTATTAAGATAAAATAAAAAAAGACGCGAAGGAATGAGTTGAATTAAATAATGAAAAATGCTATAACTTGGTCAATTTATTTTTTCAATTTTTAACTTGATTAATTTACAAGGATGTATATGTTATTTAATATTAATGCTGATGTAACAAGTAAAGCCCTAGTTCTATATAATCAAGAAAGAGCTCTGATTCCTTACAGAGGAACCACCTATGTAGAGCCCGATAGTGAGTTTTTGAGGAGTTTTCGACCTAATGTTCATAATTTTTATTCTGAAAAATATGAACAAATCTCCGAAAATTTTAAAAAACAAATAAGTGAAAATCCTGAGTTAAAAAATAATCGAGAATTCATCCTTACATACGCATGCATTGATAATGGAAGATTAGTAAGGGATTATGCCTCACTGAATCTCAAAACCGATCCAGAAATTATTGGTACAATTTTAAAAAATTGTGGAAGCTTTTTTATCCCTTGGGAATTACAGACAGATCTAGGTATTCTTTATTTAGGATTACAACTAGAAAGAGAGCGGAAAACCATTGTTTCTGATATACTATCTTCAAAATTAAAAAATAAAGTGAGTGCAGCAACTCTTTTTGCTACAGTAATTTTATTAAATGATGGCTTTAAATCACTTAAACAAGATCCCACTCATAAAACATGTAGATTTTGGACAATAGTCCTAAGACTTCCAGAAGATGCACAACAAATTATAATCAACCGTCTTTTTAATATAAGTACGAATTTTATTCTTAGTAATGGCAGGGATATCATTCTAAAATCTATAATCAAAGAATAATAGGATATGACCTACGGTTTCCTATCTGAGAGGCCTTGCATAATTCACCACTGAGCCCATAAGAGATCACAGAGAGGTTATGAGGGGGTAACTGAAGCTGCTATTAATACCATTTCCCATAAATAAATAAAGAGCAGGACACACACGACATACACGACACATAGGACCATTTCTTGTCGTGTACGTCGTGTGTGTCCTGCTCTTTATTTATTTATGGGAAAACGCCGATGGATATTACAAACTTCATCCACTAGTTCAGCAAGATGCTTGGCATTACGAGCAGTCCCATCTTTAATCTGACAACGGCAGGAGAAGCCATTGGCAACAAGGAAAGTTTGAGAAGATGTTGTGCGAATAGCTGGGAAAAGTCGCTGTTCGCCCATTTTCATAGAAATGTCATAGTGCTCTTTTTCGTAGCCAAAGGATCCAGCCATGCCACAACATCCGCTTTTTATCATTTGAAAATTGACTCCGTCAATCGAATTAAATATAGCTTCTGTAGACTGCATTCCGGATAAGGACTTTTGATGACAATGGCCATGAATGGCAATTTCAATAGAGGGGAGATAGCACTGTTTTAATGTTAAAGTTATTCTATTCATCTTAATGAGCTCGGCAATAAACTCATCAAGTGTAAACACATGTTTGGAGAGGATATCTGCTTCCTGTCCCAATAGTCCTTTAAACTCATCTCTGAGTGTTAAAATACAACTTGGCTCTAAACCTATAATAGGCAACCCTTTTTCTACGTAAGGTAGAAGTTGTTTGAGTACTTCACTAGCTCCCTCCTTTGCTTGCTTTAAAATGCCTTTAGAGATGGCAGGCCTTTGACAACAAGTCCATGGGATCGAAAGCACCCGAAAACCCATTTCGTTAAGAAGTCTTACTGCAGATTGACCAATCAAAGGCTCATTAAACTCTGTGAATGTATCTGGATAGAGAACTATATCATCGGTGAGATATTTAGGTTGTTGATAAGAGGAAAGCCAAGCAGAAAAACGTTGAGATCCCAAAGGAGGAAGTGTTCTGAATGAACTAATTCCAATGAGAGATTGAAACTTTTTAAAGAGCATTCTTTTTGACAACCAATTATAGATATTCGAAAAAGGAAATGCTATAGCATTCAATCTCCCAATAGCACCAAAAAGACGTGTTCGTAATGAGTAACCATGCTTTTCCTGAAAATGATAAAGAAATTCCGATTTCATCTTCGCCATATCAACCTGGGAAGGACATTCAGTTTTACACCCTTTACAAGAAAGACAAAGGTCCATAACCTCAAATAAAGAATCGCTTGTAAATGTCTCTGGGGGAAGTCGTCCGTGTATGATTTGCCTTAAAGCCTGAGCACGACCCCGCGTAGAGTCTTTTTCCTCTCCGGTTACCTGAAAGGAAGGGCACATGACTCCCTCTTGTTTACGGCAAAGTCCATTGCCATTGCAGAGATCTACAGCCAGCTCAAAGCCACCTTCTTCTGAAAAGTCTTGAAAGGAATCAATTTTAGGCTGATTTTTTGAAAAATCAAAGCGAAGATCTTCTAAATCACGAGAAGTTGGAATAATTTTACCTGGATTCATGATGCCATCAGGATCAAAAGCTTCTTTTAATTCGATAAAAGCTTGCATAATCGTTTGCCCATAAAAGGAAGGATTTAGCCAGGAGCGGATGAGTCCATCTCCATGTTCTCCGCTCAAAGTACCCCCATAGCGCAAAATAAGCGTTGAAATTGCTTGCATCATTTCCTTCATGAGATTGACTTCTTGTTGATCCCTTAAATCCATGTAGGGACGAATATGCATGCATCCGGCTCCCACATGACCATAAATTCCTGCTTCTTTGTTTTTGGAGCTTAAATAGGCCATGAATTCCTTCATAAAAGGAGCAAGATGTTGAGGAGGAATCGATAAGTCCTCTATAAAGGCAACTGCACGGCTATAGGTCCGTTTCGATAAAAGAATCCCTAATCCTGCTTTTCTTAGTGCCCATACGTTGTCCATATTAGAGGACTCTAAAATGATATGATGAAATTGACCAATTGAAGATGCTTTCATAGCGTCTAGAAAGGTTTTACCCTTTTCTAATACTTCATGGGGATGATTGCTTTCAAACTCAATGATGAGCAAAGCTTTGGGGATCTCATTTAACCAATCTAACTTGCCTCTTAGGGAAGGGGATTTTTTACCTGACTCAATAATTTGTTCATCTAGGAGCTCACAAGCAACGGGGGAAAATGGAAGGATTTGTAGGACTGCATCAAAAGCTTGATGGATATCATTAAATCCAATGAGAAAAAGACCTGTCGACTTCAATTTAGGAACAATGCCTAATGTAATCTCTGTAGCAATACCTAGAGTTCCCTCTGAACCTGCAATTAAATGTGCAAAATTAAAAATATTGGGATCAATAAGGCTATCTAAACGATAACCCGTGACACGTCGAGGGATTTTTGGAAAATGTGTACTAATCGCATCTCTATACTTTTCACGAAGACGCCAGGCACTTTCATATAGGCGTCCTTCTACCCCATTGATTTGTCGTTTCCGATCCCATTCATCGATTGTCATAGGACCAAATTTGATTAATTCGCCAGAAGAGAGAAGAAGTTCAATCTCTTGGGTGTGATCTGCCATCATCCCAAATCGGAGCGAACGTGATCCTGCAGCATTATTACTGAGCATCCCTCCTATTGTAGCTCGATTACCTGTTGAAGTATCCGGGCCCAACCGATAGCCATAGGGTTCAAGCGCTTTATTTAAATCGTCTTGGACAACACCGGGTTGGCAGGTGACTTTTTTTTGGTTGATGTCTATCTTTAAAATAGCATTGAGATAAAGAGATAAATCAACTACTAGCCCACGCCCCAGACATCCTCCTGTGATACCGGTAGCAGCTCCTCGTGGAATTAACGGAATTCTATAGCGCTTAACCACATTAACAAGATTCACTAATTGCTCGATTGAATGAGGGATGACAACACCTAAAGGAGAGACTTCAAATAGGGAGGCATCCACACTATATAAGGCGCATGTCATGGCATCAAAATGGACGTCACCTACAGCTTGAGATTGAAGGAAAGAAGCTAGTTCATTCCTTTCGCTTTCAGTAAGATTTTTGAAGGATCTCATCTACACTAGTTCCTAAGTTCGGTTTTTATTTTTTGTGTATAAAAATCAAAAAGTTAGTAAAATATTGCGTTTCTCTTCTTTTATGAATTATATATTAAATATTATGTAATTGATTTAAATATTTTACTCTAGGTGTTCTCTGATGAATCGTTATGAAGCTTTAAGTTTTATTTGGACAAATTCCTTTAAAGGAATGGATGGCGAAGACTTTCAGGTGTTTAGAGAAATTGTTCTCTCTACTGATCTTTCTTGCAAAAAAGACCATAAAGAAATGTCTTCTTGGATGGGAAGAAAATTTTACAAAAAAGATACACGTTTTCAATACTGTATCAATAAGCTGACCATGTGTCTTATTAAAATTGATTTATCCCTACGAGTGCTTATTTTCAATCGAGGAGATAGCTTAAAAAAAGCTTTGGACACCTTTTACACTAAGGCCTATCGTGCTTATAAAATTTTCGTTGTTGAAAAAGAAGAAAAAGGAGGGTATCCAGCACTATTTGAAAAAATAAACATGAATAAACATCAACTTCAAAGTCTTGAAGTAGAAAAAGTAACTTTGACAAGGAAGATAGAAGAAAATTTAAGTGAAAAACAGGAACTCCTTCAAAAGAAGGAGAATTATGACAATCAAATTTTAGAAATCCAAACTACATCTAATTTAGCACAAGAGGAGGAAAATCTTTTATCTGAAATCCGTAAAAATAAGAATGCTTATGATGGTCAAATTTTAGAAAGCGAAAAAGCACAAAATTTAAAAAATCATGCATCCCCAATCCTTGAAACTAAGTCTTCTCCTTCTAACCAAATTGTCACAAGAAATTCAGAAGATTCAACTTCTTCTAATGATGAAAATAAAAAAAAACTTACTGAGATGTTAGCTCCATTTAAAATAGGAAATATAAAAGCAACATTCAGCAAATCGAAACTCGGTTTTTCAAAAAAGGAGAGAAATGAAAAAATAGTTATTAAGGATAATTCAGAAGGACAAAAAGTAACAAGAATAAGTTCGTTCGATGCGAATCATGAAGTTGATCTTGGGCCTATAGATGGTACAAATAATGAAAATAAAAGTAATCTCTTTGAAGATTGTACTCCAGAGGATCTTGAGAATTACATTTCTAATGCCCAGGAATCAATAAAGGATAATAATAATGAAATCGCAAATATAGATAAACTCAATAAGGATCTTACATCTAAATTAACGAATCTGGAAGAAAAACTAAAAAAAGACACGCAGGCTATAGATGAAGTAGCTAAGCGGTGTGAAGAATTAAATGAAAAGATTAAATATCTAGAGATTCTCACTCAAAATATTTTTAAGTATTTTTCTGAGAGTGATCAAGAAGTCTATAAACACGCAGAAGAAACATATGTAAGAAAAACTTCTACGTTAACAAATAGTATTCTTCGTCAATCCATCCCTAGATCGAATTTCAGTAAACATTCTCCAATGGCATCTTTGAATAACGAAACAAGAGCTCAACAAGGATTGGATCTAGATCAACGAGATAAACTGGTACAAAAGGTTCATCAAGAAACTCTGATTGAAAATGAAGTAGAAAATGCCCATCTTGAAGCCTTCCTAAAAGATATTAATGATAAGTTACATAAAGATTTTGGCTCTATTTGGAAAGCTTTATTTAAAAATTTAGAGAGTCAAAAAGAGAAACACCATTGTATTAAAGAATGGAATTTAGAGAAAAATGGCAAATTTAGCCTTTTGCTTAACGACTGTTATAAAGTGGGTATCCAACCGATGAATGAGAAAGAGGAACCTGATCCGGAAGGGGGAATTGTTTTAACCTTTAACAAAGAAATAGCAGGTCGGATAGACGCAAAAGAAAAAATGATGTATTTTGAAAGTGGTCTTAGCTTATTCTGTAAACCCGTCGTTGGTTTCTTTCGAATAAATTTTGATGGCTATGTGTATAGTTTAAGCTGCTCTGAAAATGAAGAGATGATTTTCTTAGCAGGAAATAGCGTGAAGAAGCAATCAACAAAAACTTCCATTTCTAAGCTTAGGAAAGAATGGTCAAACGGACTGTTAGTGAACGACGCTGATACATTTGTTTCAGAAAATTTGAAGAAAAAGAAATGATTTTTTAAATGCTGTGGGATAGACTCAGTTCTTTTATCAAACATTCATCGTGGAGATGTGATCATGCGAAAATGGATTCTTCCCTTATTGGCTGCTTATTGCCTTAACCTTTCTGCTGAAACCAATGTTCTCGTTTTTGCCGGAAGTACTCGAAAAGATTCCTATAATAAGCTATTAGCAAAAGAAACAGCAAAACTCGCTCAAGAGGCAGGGGCTAAGGTTGTTTTCATCGATTTAAAAGATTACCCGATGCCGCTTTACGATGCTGATCATGAAGTCAATCAAGGAATGCCTGAAAATGCGAAGAAGCTACGAGCCATGATGATCCATAGCGATGTCATTTTTATGGCCTCTCCAGAATATAATGGGTCCATGTCTGGTGTCTTTAAAAATGCGATTGATTGGGCTTCAAGAGAAGATGGAAAGCCTTCAAGAACTGCTTTTAAAGATAAGAAGTTTGTGATTATGAGTGCTACAGCAGGACCCAGTGGGGGAACAAGTGTCTTGAGTCATCTCCGTGATTCCATTTCAAATATTGGAGGAGTCGTATTAGTTAAACAAATTCAAGTCCCTAATGCTTATGAGGCCTTTACCCCTCAAGGGCAGCTGTCTGATCCAAAAGCTGAAAATGAATTAAAAAATACTATCAAAGAAGCCATCCAATCAAAATAAAGGCCTCTATGCATCAACCACAACCACTGATTTTTTGTGGATCCTCTCATGCGGATCTTGGCAATGAGATATGCCAGGATCTCGGAATCTCCAACGGAAAGTTGTCTTTAAGTCGCTTTCCCGATGGAGAAGTGGCTGTAGAAATTCTTGAAAATGTTCAAGGACGCAATACTTACATTGTGCAAACTTTAGCAGGCGATATTAATAACTATTTGATTGAGTTATTGATCATTATGGATGCTTTGAAAAGAGCTTCTGCAAAAAAAATTGTTCCGATTATTCCTTATTATGCTTACAGTCGGCAAGATCGAAAAGATCGCTGCGGAGAGCCAATTACAGCGCGCTTAGTTGCTGATTTGCTCAAAGTGGCTGGTGCTAATCAGATTATCACACTAGATCTCCATGCTGCTCAGATCGAAGGCTTTTTTGACATCCCCGTCACTCATATTCATTGCCAAGAACTTCTTGCTTCTGCATCCAAACAATTTATCCACGAGCCAGCCATTATTGTAGGTCCCGATATTGGAAGTATTAAGATTGTGGAAAAGTTTGCTCGGTTTCTTTCCTTGGAAATGGCAGTGATTGAAAAACAGCGTAAGTCTTCCTCCTTTGTTGATATGCGCCTCATTGGAAATGTAAAAGACAGAAATGTTCTCATTGTGGATGATATGTGTTCAACAGGGCATACGCTCATTCGGGCTGCTCTCCTTTGTCAGAACGAAGGAGCCAAGCAAATAAGCTGTGCATTCACTCACCCCATTTTCTCAGCTCAGGCGATAGAGGAAATTGCAGCAAGTCCAATTAATCATATGGTGTTTGCAAACACGATTCCAAGTGCTCATCGTTTTACTTCTTATAAAAATACACACTGCATTTCAGTTGCTCGCCTCATCGCAGATGCCATTCGCAATGAGGGAACATTTTGATCACTCAATATGGAGAACAACTTAACCACTGAACCACTTTTCAGTGGTCTCAGTGGCCCAATGGGTCTATCATTTCAATGTCAATTTTTTGCGAAGAGAATCTGATAGCCTTCGTAGATGATTTTCCAACCTTTGCCTAAAAGAAAGCTCTTCACAAGCAAACCCTTACCTCCGTTAGGAAGGTCGCAGTCGTCAATTAGAACAATAGAATTCTTATGTAATTTAGGATAAGCGGCGATAATCTCTTTGAGATGATGATTTTGAGACGGCTCAGGATTGTGCTCATCGTAGTCATAGCTGTCGAGATAAAGAAAGTCGATGGGAAAATTAAAATTTTCTAAGAAGGAGATGGAATCTGAACAAATAACACGCACATGTTTTCTATAACTTCCAATGGCTTTTTTGGAGATTTTAACTGCCATAGGGTCGATGTCAACAGAAAAGAAAAGCGCTTGATGTTTACTTGCCCATTCAGCAAATAATACGGTGGATCCTCCATCTCCAATGAAATTTTCATCTCCATTCCTTGCCGTACCTGTCTCTACTAATATTTTAGCTTCTTTTTTATCCATCAGTGTTAGAGCTTCTAAAAAGGATTGATAGCGCTTATCGCCTATGGGTATTCTGTAAGTGAGGTATTGATGAGCGTCTGATAGTGCATGAACAGAGGTGTAAATCAAAATCGATGAAATCAATAGAAAAGCAAATTTGTAAAAGTACATAGGAAATTCCTTTTGTGAGATCGTTAAAATTCAAAAAAAGATTATATACCAACTTTTATATAATCTTGGGAAGAATATACTGGCCTAAATTCATAAGATTATTTTAAAAACTCATAGCAATAGCGAAGCGACCAGAAAGACTCCCGTTGTTTGAATATTAATAGTTTTTTATAAATTAAGATTAAATATGTAGAAAACTAATTAATTATTTGATACAATTAACTTTTGTGAATTAATTTAATAATTTTTTTTATGGAATCGCATGTATATGAATAGTGCTTTAAATTGCTTTAAAGGCTTGTATTTGGGATTTTCTTTTGATGGATATAAAACAGAAGAAGATATAGTTACTGTCGGAGGTGAGACCGCTCAGCTCATGCAGTTTTTACAAGTCAACGGTGCCGTAAAAATTGTAAAAAGGGTTTTGGAGCATTTGCCCGAACATCCACTTAGAAAAGTAGCTATTACCATTTGTGATCTTAGTCCACTGATTTCTTTGCCTTTCATTATGTTTTTCTCTAATTTAAAACAAAATGGATACACACCTGCTGCAAACTCCTTTACTTCTTATTCTTTCATTAAAATCCCCCATGTGATTAATCCAAAACTAACGGATCTTTTGAACTTTGTCTCGAATCATATCAGCGATTTTTTGTACATAACAGTCTGTATCTCAAGCGTGGCTTTGACTCTTTTAGGAGATAAAGCTTATGGAATAAGTGTTTTGATTCCTCTTGCCCTTTACGAGGCAAAGAAAAGAGGCTTGATGACGATGAAAATAAGCGAAGAGTCTAAAAAATATTTTAAAGTTAGTAATCTCATTGGCTCGCTTCTTTTTGATAGTTGGTTAATGCGTCTAGTATCAATTGGTTCATTTTGTAATGTCAAAACGAAGGATATTGACTTCGTCGACGGTGGTATTCGTAAATTACTTCCTATAGGAGGACCAAGTTTAAAAGAACTTCATGAACCCCTTATTGAAAATAAGGCATTAACTTATTATCAAATGATTGAAATTTTGGATTCCGATATTGATGATTTTGAAATTAATTACGCCCATTGTTTAAAACCAGCGTTTGATTTAAATCAATTAAAATCTAACAAGAATTTCAATGAATTTCAAACCCTTTTTGACTCAATTAATTGGGAAAAAAATATAATTCTCATTGAGAAAAAAGTAGCAAGCGATGAAAAGTTTCTAGAAATGATTCGTGTAGGAATAAGCGCCACTTCTAATGAATATGTAATTAAAAACTTTACCGAGTGTTTTGATCAGTTTTTAAATGGAAGAAGTAAAGAAGAGTATTTAGTCAACTATTTGAAAAAAGAATTTTATGGATTTGTCAATGTAATCCGAGAAGAAAAATCGGGGAAAGGATTTATAGAAGAATTAAAGGAAGTGAAATTAAATTGTGAAAAAATCCTATTTTACATTGAGAAGATAAAGGATAAGGACCAATTTAAGTTTGAAGATTTGATGCTAAAATTAGCGATAGATGCTGGAAACTACTGCTTGAGTGGTGTTAAAAGAACAACCAAAGAAATCATACGAGATACCATTATTCCCGAGTATATTAATGAAGCTAAAGATTTCGATACAGATAAAAGCTATGAATTACGTTTAAAAATGGATTTAGAGCAGGCAAGGCGAAAATTAATAGAAGGCTTTATTTCTTCTATGATTAAGGAGAATTCGGATTCTATACTTAAAGATTATTATAAAAGTATTCATACTTTTGATATAAGCTCACAGCTTTTTTTTTATGAATTTATTCCTGAAAACGATAATGCAAGCTCTCTATCTTATTATTTCATATTCTTATTTACTTGGTATTTATTGAGTAGTGTGCGGTTAGGACTTATGAAAAATTATACTGAGCAGCTTGATGCGATTATTGAAGATAATGAGTCAGAGTTCTTTTGGTATGTCAATAGGGCTATAAACACAAATTCAAATCTCACCCAAGACCAAAAAGAATTGCTTATAGAACGCCAAACAGATCCTAAAAGAAGTCTTAGAAAAAATCAATGGATAGATCAGCATGTATACGAGTATCATCGTTTAGGGTTATTCATGATGGGGATTATTAAAAAGAAAAATCATTGATAGATTGGCAGCTCCCCATCTCTCTTTTAATCAAACCAGCTTTGTGGTAACCTCGTGAAGAAATGATTTACGAATCCATTAATACGAAAGGTTTTAAAATGAAGTTACTACTTTCTAAGCCAAGAGGGTTTTGTGCTGGGGTTGAAAGAGCAATTGAAACGGTAGAACGAGCAATAGAACTATGGGGAGCTCCTGTTTATGTCAAGCATGAAATCGTCCATAACCGCCATGTTGTTCAAACGCTGCGAGATAAAGGGGCTGTCTTTATTGAAGAGATCAGCGATGTGCCTGTTGGAGCCCGTTTAATTTATTCTGCCCATGGTGTCTCACCGGCCGTAAGAGAAGAGGCAAAGCAAAGAAACCTTATCGAAATTGATGCTACCTGTGGTTTGGTCACACGCGTCCATTCAGCAGTGAAACGATTTGCAAATCTTGGATATCAAATCATTCTTATCGGGCACCGTAATCATGTAGAAATTATCGGAACCGCCGGAGAAGCCCCTCATGTCACAACGATTGTCGAATGTGTAGAGGACGTTGCTAAGTTAAGTTTTTCTCAAGAGGAGAAGTTATTCTACATTACCCAAACAACGCTTAGTTTGGACGATGTGAAGGAAATTACTGCTTCCCTTATTCAACGTTATCCTAAAATTCAAACACTACCCAGCTCATCCATTTGCTATGCGACGACAAATCGACAAATGGCTTTAAGGGAAATTACTGGGATCACAGATTTAGTCCTCGTTGTGGGTGATCCACAAAGCTCAAACTCAAATCGATTGAAAGAAGTCGCCTCCACAAGAAATGTGGATGCCTATTTGATCAATGATGAGAGAGAGATCAATCCAGATTGGGTGAAGGGGAAGAAAATAATAGGACTAACGGCTGGAGCCTCTACACCTGAAGAGATTGTTCAGAAGTGCATTCAGCGACTCATCGATCTAGGTGTAAAAGAAGTTGAAGACATTGTATATACGCATGAAGATGTCGTTTTCCAGTTACCCAAGCCTGTTTTAAACGCACGTCTTTCGCGCTAAATTCCTGACTTTTTATTAAAAGTTCTGCGCCTCTCCGCTTCTCCGTCTCTGCGTTTTAAATTAATAAAATAGCCTAGACACTAACATCGAATGCAAACGCCAAAATTTTCAACGAAGAGACGTAGAGGTGGGGAGATATCTCTTTCATAGTAAATATGGCAATGCCAGAATGAAAAAAATTGAAGCTTGAAAAAGAAAAAGAGCATTGAAACCATTAATAAACAAAATAAATTTTGTACATTTAATGCGGTCCACTATAACACTTTACCACTTTATTCCCTTCTTTGCGCATTTGTGCCTTTGCTTCTTTGGTTTCAATTGGGTATGCAAGAAGTTTAATCACCTAAGTTTTGGGTTTTTTGGTTCTTTGACAGGTTTTTACTTGTGCCTGTCCTAATTCTTCCTCTGTAAAACGCTTGATATTCAAAGATTAAAATTCAAAACTCAGGTTAATATTGCATAATACTATTCATTATTGCTAAAGTGAGGATTTAGATCCCTGAACCAAAAAAATATTATTAATGAGAGGACATTTTATATGCGCAAGACATTTGTAGCTATAATGGCGTCCCTTCTAAGTTTTTCTTCTGCTTTTGCTTTTTTTCCAGAAGCTGTTGAATCGTACGTAGAAGTGGGTGCTGGTTATAGAAGCGATACGTTTAAGTGGGGGACAAACGCAAACCCATTTGGAAGCGGTAGCGGTAGTAGTAGTTATTTTGGGGCTGATGGCTCTTCAGAGACCGGTTTAAGATCTCAGTTAAAGTGGGATGACTTAAGCATTTGGTTGATCGAAGGTCGTGGCCGTTATATTACCTGCGACAATATCTACTTGCGTGGATCCATCGATTACGGTTGGATTACAAGTGGTAAAGTTCATGATAGAGATTTCTTTGTGTTTGAAGATGCTCCAAGTCGTGAGTTTTCTCATACACGTGCAGATACTAAAGGTCATGTTTATGATGCAAAAATCGCTGTAGGATACCAATTCAGAATGTGTGATGATAGTTTCTCTATCTCTCCTTTGATTGGTTACTCATGGCGCGGACAGCATTTTGAGCTAAAAAATCTTCATGATGAATTCCTCAATTCGGATTCATCCTTTAGTTCAGCATCATCATCTTCCCGTTCTTTCAGCAGCTCCTATAGCAGCTATTACGATAGCTATTCTAGTGGAAGCAGTTCTGGAAGCGATAGACTCCATAGCAAATACAATACACGTTGGGATGGAATCTTTATCGGTTTTGACCTTGACTATCGCTTGAATTGCGATTGGACAATTTTCCTCGATTACGAATACCATTGGGCAACTTACCATGCTAAAGGGCGTTGGAATTTACGCGAAGACCTTCCAAATGGATTTAACCACCATTCAAAAAATGCGTGGGGAAATGTGCTTGACATTGGAGTTCAGTGGGATCTTTGCGAGTGGACACTTGCTCTTCGTGGGGAGTTCCAATATTTCCGTGCTAATAAAGGACACGATCGCGCACTCTACTTTGAAGAGAATTTGGGTAACATAAAAAATCGATGCTATGTAACCAATCCTTTGTCTAAAGTTGAATGGACATCAGCGGGTGTTTATTTTGATGTAGGAATGTCATTCTAAGAGGGAATTCTCTTTTTAGAGACCTTCAGTTCAGCACTGCTAGTCGTGAGGCTAGCAGTGCTTTTTTTTTGCTTGCATGGATCATGTTTGAATTCAACGCAAACTACACCAAAGATGCTTCTCTTGTGTGTTTCGGGATCGCATCCAAAAGTCTACACTCCATTTCTATAGAAAACGGGGCAGGTTAAGTGGAAAGTCTAATATAAATGTTGTTTTAAGCTGGTGAGTGTGATAGAATTGGGATGTTTTAAATGACCTTTCGTAGTGAGACTGAAGCATGTTAGCTCGGTATTGGTGTGATTAAGAAGAAGTATCAGCGAACACCTTATAAGTATGATGGGACCTATACCACCACTCATCAGATTCATCATTTGCTGCCGTTTGTCCTAGCGAAGATTGGTGATGTGTATCAGCAACGCCCTGATTTAATCCTCTCGTCCTGGCCGGAAATTATTGGATCGATGTTCTCCTCAATGACGCAAGCCGTGGCTTTTAAAGAAGGCGTTCTGCATGTAAAAGTTAAAAACTCCACCTTATTTAGCTTGCTGAATCAAAACGAAAAACCACGATTGCTAAGTTTGCTGCGTAAGAGATTTCCTCAAGTGGAAATTAAAACGATTCTCTTTCGCGTTGGATGAACAATATTAAATTAACCCTAGTCCTAAAGTAAGGATCTTCTATGCCTCAAAGCACTATTGCAGAAGAACAATTTGAAAAGGAATATAACGCAAGCTCGATTACTGTTTTAGAGGGGCTGCAGGCCGTTCGAGAGCGTCCTGGTATGTATATTGGTGATACAGGAGTGAGCGGATTACATCACCTTGTTTTTGAGGTTATTGATAACTGTATCGACGAAGCCATGGCTGGTTTCTGTTCTACTATTGACATTGTATTGCATGCGGACAATTCGATCAGCATTGAAGATAATGGTAGAGGGATTCCTATTGAAAGACATGAAAAGGAATCGATTAAACAAGGTCGCGAAGTCACAGCCTTAGAAGTCGTCATGACCATCCTTCATGCGGGGGGGAAATTCGATAAAGACACTTATAAGGTCTCCGGAGGACTTCATGGTGTAGGTGTTTCCTGCGTCAATGCTTTATCTAAAAAGATGATTGTTCAAGTTTATAAGAACGGGAAAATTTACGAAATTGAATTCAGTAAAGGTAAAGTGGTTCGTCCAGTTACTGTGATAGGGGAGACAAAGAAGAGGGGTACAAAAGTCTTCTTTTGGCCTGATGACACCATCATGACAACCACTGATTTTGATTACAACATCCTGACAAAACGTTTTAGAGAACTTGCCTTTTTGAATCGTGGAATCAACCTCTTCTTTAGAGATGAAAAGCACCTCGAAGAAGAAGATGTCAACTTCTGCTACGATGGGGGTTTGCGTTCGTTTGTTGCCTATCTCAATGAAAATAAAGAACCTTTATTTCCAAATCCCATCTATTTTAAAGGATCCCGTCCTGGAAATGATGCTCCGATCGAATTTGAAGTTGCTATGCAGTGGAATGATGGCTATACCGAAACCATTTTCTCTTATGTCAATAACATTCCTACACGTCAGGGAGGAACGCATTTAAGCGGTTTTTCTTCCGCTCTTACGCGAGTTTTAAATAACTACATCAAGAGCAATAATCTCCTGAAAAATGAAAAGATCGCCACCTCGGGAGAGGATATGAGAGAGGGGTTAACGGCTGTCATTTCCGTTAAAGTTGCGAATCCTCAATTTGAAGGTCAGACTAAACAAAGATTAGGAAATGGGGATGTAGGATCCGTTGTCCAGCAAATCACAGGCGAAGAGATTTCTATTTTTTTAGATGAAAATCCAGCGATTGCTAAACTGATCGGAGATAAAGCGATTTTAGCGGCTCAAGCTAGAGAGGCGGCAAGAAGAGCTCGTGAGCTGACTTTGAGAAAGTCGGCCCTAGATAGTGCTCGATTGCCTGGAAAACTAACGGACTGCCAAGAGAAAGATCCGGCCCTCTGCGAAATCTACATCGTGGAAGGAGACTCTGCGGGAGGTTCTGCAAAATCTGGTAGAGACCGTCGTTTCCAAGCAATTCTTCCCATTCGAGGTAAGATTTTAAATGTGGAGAAAGCTCGCCTAGAGAAAATTTTGCAGAACACCGAAGTCGGCAAAATGATCGCTTCGCTAGGTTGTGGTATAGGTAAAGATGGTTTCAATCTAGAGAAGCTCCGCTATCATAAGGTCATTATCATGACGGATGCTGATGTGGACGGTTCACACATTAGAACACTGCTTCTTACTTTCTTCTACCGTCATATGTTTGCTTTAGTTGAAAATGAATTTATTTATATTGCGCAACCTCCTCTCTATCGGGTGACTCGTAAGAAGGTTAGTCGCTATATTCACTCTGAGAAGGAAATGGATGACTATCTCCTTGAGTTAGGCATGAGCGATATCCAGTTGAGGATTCCTCCTCAAGAGCAATTTTTACCTCTCGATGAAGTCAAACGGCTGGTAGCTTGCATTTTAGAAGTTGAGAATTTTATCAGCAGACTTGAACGTAAAGGGGTGACATTCAGAGAATTCTTGACCTTAAGAGATGATCAGGGGAGACTTCCAAGATTCCAGTTAGCCTTAGCCGATGGTCCCCAATTCGCTTATTCCGAAGATGAGTTTGTTGTTCTAAAACAAACAGAAGAAGAAAATCAACAGCGACGGCATCAAGAAACTCTCGCTTCGATTCCTGAGGCCGAAATTACTGAAGAGATGCGTACATTTAAACCCTCACGCATTCACTTTGTCGAGCTCTATGATGAAGAGTGGCTGGAATCCTTGTTAAACTCTTTGAAAGCTTTTGATTTCGACTTCTCCAGCTATCTAAAAGACCAACATAAAGTGATTGAAGTTGTTGAAGATAACAAAAAAGTAACCTTGTGCCATAATTTGAGAGCGATAATTGATCATTTAAGAGAAAATGCTCGCAAGGGAATAGAGATCCAAAGGTACAAGGGTTTGGGTGAGATGAATGCGGATCAGCTTTGGGAGACAACAATGGATCCCAAAAAACGGATATTGGTTCGAGTCACCTTGCCGGATGTGATTGCAGCCGATCACATGTTTTCTATGTTAATGGGTGAGGATGTGCCTCCCAGACGCGCTTTTATTGAGCAGCATGCACTCTCCGTAAAAAATTTAGATGTTTAAGAGTTATCACAATTAATACGAGTCTGATGGCATAAAGGGGTATCTATGTCCTATACGAAAGATGAAGTCATCGTCACAAGAAACGTCGAAGACGAGATGAAGGAAAGCTATGTACGCTATTCCATGTCTGTTATTATTGCTAGAGCTTTGCCCGATGCACGTGATGGATTAAAGCCATCGCAACGTAGAATTCTTTATGCAATGCGGCAATTAAATTTAGCTCCTAATGGGAAGCATCGTAAGTGTGCTAAAATATCAGGAGACACTTCTGGTGATTATCACCCACATGGTGAAATGGTGATTTATCCTACCCTTGTGAGGATGGCTCAAAAATGGGTGATGCGCTACAATTTGATCGATGGTCAAGGAAACTTTGGCTCAATCGACGGAGATCCTCCTGCCGCGATGCGTTATACAGAGGCGCGTTTGACTGCTGCTTCTGTGCAACTTATGGATGATTTGGATAAAGACACCGTTGATATGGTTCCAAACTATGATGAAACCAAAAAAGAGCCCACTGTTTTTCCATCTAAGTTCCCGAATCTCTTGTGTAATGGCTCCTCCGGTATTGCTGTCGGAATGGCTACAAATATTCCTCCACATAATCTAAATGAACTAATAAAAGCGACTTTGATCCTTTTAGATCAACCGACCTCGTCTATTGAAGAGCTTATGAAAGTCATGCCGGGGCCTGATTTCCCCACTGGCGGCATCATTTGTGGTTATCGTGGCATAAAAGAGGCTTTTCATACAGGAAGAGGAAAGATTATTCTGCGCGCGGTGATTCGAGTAGAAGAGAATGAAGAGAATCCCGAACGTCAGCGCCTTGTGATCGATGAAATCCCTTATAATGTGAACAAATCCCGTTTAATTGAACGTATTGCTGAGTTGATTAGCGAAAAAACGATTACGGGCATTGCTGATTTACGCGACGATTCAGATAAAGATGGAATGCGTATTGTGATCGAGCTTAAGAGAAATGAAGTCCCAGAGGTTATTTTAAATCAACTCTACAAGTTTAGTGATCTTCAAATAACCTTTGGCTCCAATATGCTTGCTTTGGATAAGGGATTGCCACGCACGATGAATGTCAAACAGCTTATTATGGCTTGGATTGATCACCGCCTGGATGTCATACGACGACGTACGCGCTTTGAATTGAACAAAGCCGAGGCGCGAGCGCATATCTTAGAGGGTTATTTAAAAGCTATTGATGTTCTCGATGAAGTTGTGCGTCTCATTCGTGCGAGCGAAAATAGAGATGACGCTAGAAGACACCTCGTTGAGGCCTTTCAGTTTACTGAGTTACAAGCAAATGCAATCCTCGATCTTCGCCTCTATCAACTGACAGGGCTCGAACGCGATAAAATAAATAACGAGTATCACGAGTTACTTCAGAAGATTTCTCACTATAGAGCCGTTTTAGCAAATGAGAGTATGGTCAAGGATATTATCCGAGACGAGTTGACTGACATTCAGAAATCTCATAAGTCTGAAAGAAAAACCCATATCATCGCTGCGGAAAGTGAAGTGCAGATGGAGGATTTAATCACCAACGAGAAGGTGATTATTACAATTTCTGAAGACGATTACATTAAACGCATGCCAGTAAGTGCGTTCAGAGAACAAAGACGAGGCGGTCAGGGTGTTGCGGGAATGCAAATGAAACGTGAGGAAGATGCGATAAAAGACCTTTATATCGCATCCACGCATGACCATTTACTCATCTTCACCAATTTTGGTCGTTGCTACTGGCTTAAAGTTTGGCAGGTTCCCGAGTCTGGAAGAAAATCAAAAGGAAAACCACTCATCAATCTACTTGAAGATCTGCGTCCCAATGAAAAAATTGCCACCACAATGCGTGTCTCTTCGTTCGAAGAAGAAGGCTGCATCTTAATGGCAACTAAAAAGGCGATTGTTAAAAAAACAGATTTAAGCGAGTTTAGCAATCCTCGCCGAAAGGGAGTTTATGCTCTTGTGGTCGATGAAGGCGATGAGTTAATGGCTGCTCGTTTGGTAAGGCCAAAACAACAAATCATGTTGTTCACGCGACAAGGTATGGCTGTTCGTTTTGATGAAGCAAAGGTTCGATCCACTGGACGTGTATCACGAGGAGTTAAAGGAGCTACTTTAAAATCTGAAAATGACTACATTGTTGGATGCGAAGCGGTCAATGGCGATGAATCTATCTTAGTGGTCTGTGAGAACGGATTTGGAAAGCGTTCACAAGTCGATGAGTTTAGACAAACGAATAGAGGCGGGGTAGGAGTTCGGTCCATTATCACTAGCGAGCGTAATGGTTGTGTTGTGGGAGCTCTGTGTGTGAGGGATACCGATGGAATGGTCATGATTTCCTCCACAGGACAAACTGTTAGAATCAGCATGAAAGATCTCCGAGTGATGGGACGCAATACTCAAGGGGTTAAGCTAGTCAATCTTCGGGACGGCGACTTTTTGATCGCGATCCAAAAATTAGAATCAACAGACGATTCCGATATTCAAGTGACCGAAGAAGGGCTTCAAAATCAAGAAAAGACTCTTAATAATCACCGCATTGAAGATAATAACGTCTTTGAAGAGGATATTCCAGAAGAAGAGGAAGAGGATATTTCAGAAGAAGAAGAGCTTGAGGAAGATCCCCCAGAAAATCTAACTGAATGAGAAATAAAAGATGACAGACTCTCTTTTTAAAGGCCACTTCATCACCATCGAAGGAGGAGAGGGGGCTGGTAAGTCCACTTTAATGGCTCGATTAGGTGATTATATTCACTCCAAAGGCTATCAAGTTGTCATGACAAGAGAGCCGGGTGGGTCGAAGTTGGGAGAGCTCCTGAGAGGGATCATTTTAAATCATGATCCCGAAGTGCGGATTGGAAGTCTCTCGGAGCTTCTGCTATTCTTGGCAGCTCGTGCTCAACATATCGAAGAGCTAATTAGGCCTTCCTTGCTTGCCGGTAAAGTTGTTCTTTGCGATCGATTCAATGACTCCACGATTGCCTATCAAGCGGTTGCACGTGGGTTAGATTTAAAGTTAGTTCGTAAGTTATGCAAAATGATATGTGGACCAGTTGAACCTGAGCTGACGTTGTTTTTAGATGTACAATCTAAAGTAGGATTGCAACGCACAATAAAATTAGACAAAGAAAATGCTTCTGCCGGTAAACTCGATCGCATTGAAGCGGAAGAGCTCATTTTTCATGAGAAAGTCCGTCAGGCTTTCTTGGCTTTAGCAAAAAGAGAGCCTCTCCGAATCTATCGCATAGACGCCAATAAAGAACAAAAAAAAGTATTCGAGGAAGCAATTCGAGCCGTTGAAGAGTTGGTTTTGCTCCCTATGTCGAGAGGACATCGCAATGATTCCATCTTCTCTCAATGATCTTTTTGGCAATGAAAACATAAAAACATACTTAAGAAGAATCGTTGAAAAGGAGATCGTTGGACATTCTCTGCTTTTTTTCGGTCCAGATGGCATTGGAAAGGCGATATTTGCCAGGATTTTGGCTGCTATGGTGATGGGGGAGGTGAATCTTTCTGGACCTCACTCTAATAAAATCCGTTTAGGAATTCATCCAGATATTCATGAATATTACCCAGAAGGAAAATTAGGTCTTCACAGTATTCAGTCGATGCGCGAGTTAACTCATGAAACCCTCCTCCCATCTTATGAGTCGCCTTGGAAGTTTTTCATTATTCATGATGCAGATCGGATGTTGCCTACAAGCTCAAATGCACTTCTTAAGGCATTTGAGGAGCCTCCCTGTCGAACTTTGATTATTTTATTAACTTCCCATCTTTCGCAAATGTTACCCACAATTCGGTCTCGTTGTCGAACCCTTCATTTTCAAGCGGTAGCGCGACAAGAAATTGAAAGTTATTTGAAGCATCATTTTTCTTTGGGTAGCGCTATGGTGAGTCAAATTTCTCTCTGGGCTGATGGCTCGATTGGAAGAGCGGCTCATCTTGCTCAGCAAGGAGGAGATCGATTTCGAGCGCTTCTGCTGGATGCGCTTTCCAAAGGGCCTAGGGCAACCTATAAAGAGTTAAAAGCCATTCTAGAGCCGATTATACAAGCGATTGAATTGCAGAGAAAAGAAATTGAAGTAGCATTGCAGGGGAGCGTTAACCCCTTACCGAAAGATCACTTATCCGCATCACAGATCCAGGCAATTGAAAAAGAGATTGCAGGTCGTGTAAGTTTACAGATCATTCAGAAAATCGATTCTTTGCTGGTGCAGCTTCTTTCATGGTTCCGAGACATCGAACTGCTTTTAAATGGAGGAGATCGTAAATTTTTGTTGAATGGTGATTACCTTGAGGGGCTTGAGCAAACCATTCAAAAAGGGAATTTTCCTCGGCTAGACCAAGTGCAAGGCTTTGTTGATGAAACGCGTCTTGCTTTGCAACGTTCCACTTCGCTCGATATTTGCATCGAAAATCTATTCCTTAAATTAAACTGGATCCAACCTTCTCAAGAAGTCCTTGAGTGAGGTTATTAGCTCATAACTCCGATTATTAGAAAGCAGTCTATTGTTCTTTTAGAAGGTTTAAAAATTTTTTGTTGATAAATAATTTTTCTCTACCAACTTTCATTTCTACCAATACGCCGATTTCACACAGCATTTTGAGATGCTTTGAAGCCGTAAAACGACCCATCAGCCCTTGTTTAACAAGATTATCAATGCGAATATAAGGTTGCACAAAAAGTAATTCTACAAGGTCTTTATTATAGATAGTGGAAGCTTTATTTTGGATAAATGTGCATGTCTCATTGATAAGGTTTTGAATACAAATAATTTTTGTTGTAGTCCATTTTGCTGTTTCACGCACCGCTTCGAGAAAATAGAGTATCCAATCAGCCCACGCTTGATGAGTAGTCACACGTAAAAGATTAGAATAGTAGGTTGCTTTGTTTTGAATGATATACCTGCTTAAATAAAGTATGGGAGAATCTAGAAGACCTTGATCTACTAAATAGAGAAGATTGATGATGCGTCCTGTGCGGCCATTTCCATCTGTAAAAGGATGGATTGCTTCAAATTGATAGTGCTGCACGGCGAGTTTAATGAGAGGGTCGACATCATCCTTGAGATGTAAATAGATTTGCCAATTTGACAGAAGTTTCCGTAAAAGTTCTTCACCTTCTGGAGGTGTATAGATTTTTTCTTTAGTTTGGTCATTGATTAGGGTCGTTCCTGACTGAGTTCTGATATTGACATCCACTTCGCGAATGATGCTGCAGATTTCGCAAATAGTAGTGATGCATAGAGGGCGGGTTTTTAGAGAAATAGTTCCGTGATAAAGTGCTGCGCGATAGCGAAGAGTCTCTTTGATTTCATGAGCAATTGCCGAGGATCCGCTGTCAGCAAATTTAAAAAGATCATCAGTTGTAGTCACGATATTTTCTATAGCAGAGCTCGCTTGAGATTCCAAAAGGGGAATGGTGTTGATGAGCACAGTATGATTGGGTATGAGCTTTTCAGCCATTTTTAATTTTGCTAATTCTTTGTTAGCTTTGATGCAGGCTTTTAGAATGACAGGTGTTTCCAAATCAATATTTGGAGGAAGCGGTGGAAGTGAATTGTAGGGAAGGGCAGCGTCAAAATGGGTCATAATGTAGAAATCCTTATGTTGATACATTCAACATGTATTCTTAATATGTTGAAAATTTCATAAAAATTCAACATATTGTTTCTATAAGTTGAAAATTTCATAAAAATTTAACCTGTTATCTTGGATGCTCATGCCCATTTTTTATAAAAATTGGCAAGGGCAAGGGAGGTAATTAAGTCGCATTTTCTTTGTATTTTATTTGTGATTGAAGTATCTTTTATGATCTGTATATGGATTTGAATTGAAATTAAAATACTCTATTAGGTGTTTAGATGAGAAAAATTATAGTCTTTTTATTTTTAGTTTCATTACAATTTTTTTGTTTTGAAATTAGTTCGTCAGTAAATAATCAAATAATTATTATAAATAATAAAAGTGATGCAGTTACTTATGCTACTTATAAATTTAATCCGGATTTTATTGACCAACTCAAAAAAAAATATGACGGATTAAAAGACCTGAAAAAAATCGATGCCCTGCTTGAAAAACAAAATTACATTGAAGTGCTTAATCATTTATGGACAGAAAAAAATCTTAGAAAAAGAAAGCTATGGCTAGAGAAAAAATTTAAAGAAGGGCATTCCCTTTTATTTTTTGAATTAGGAATTGATTCCTATCTTGAGAATCCCGTACTAGAAACGCTGCAGACAAGAACATTTCCTTATATTAACATCGGCGCTAAACGTGTTGAAATCGATGCTGAATGTTCGTCCGATCCCAGTGTTAAAGCTGCGGGAATGTGTCTCCTAATGAAATATATGGAAGGTCTTCAAAGTCTTATCAGCGAAAGATATTCTGAAGAAGAAGTATTCTCTTATATAGATAATACTCAACAAATCTACTTTACTGCTCTTAGGGAGCTGGCTCATAAAGCTTTTAAAGGGTTTATTTTAAAACCGAGCCGGATGCCACGACCTGATTGGGTTTTTGCACATGGTATTGACGCCTTATATAAAAGACCCAATACCATTCCATCTGATCAATTTAATGAAATCAGAAAAAATGCCACCATACAGTCTCTTGAGTCACTTGATAAAGTGATTAATCAAAAGTAACTACCATTATTGGCTTAACAGCGACGAAGCTAAAGCCAAAGTCAATCAAATGAAGCAAATGATCGCTCAGCATATTAAACTCAGTGCATCATAAGGCTATCTCAAATAACCTCACTTAAGAACTT
Organism: Chlamydiota bacterium; assembly: GCA_041691035.1. GTDB lineage: Bacteria > Chlamydiota > Chlamydiia > Chlamydiales > Parachlamydiaceae > JBEPVL01. Next base: position 16,198 of record JBEPVL010000015.1, on the reverse strand, counting down.
TTTGAGTGAGGTTGAATTCTTTTCAGTTAATAATCTTTTTTCCATTTTAACGAAACTTTTCCTTGGGAATTGCCACCAATATCCACTTCTGCTTGAGCTTTAAGATTCTTTCTCAATTTAGCTTCAATAGCCACGCGATTCCCAATATCACTAATGCTTTTATTAATAGAGATGAAAATATTCTCCGTCACATATTTACCCACTTGAAGAGCAAAATCTTTATTTTCTCCATTGGTTGTAGAGGTGAGGTCTAGTCGATCGATCCCAATATTATTTCGTAAACGCGTCAAGAAATCCTGAGAGTCGCTTTTCTGATTTGTTTGATTAATCGCTAAAAAAGATTGACTCAGCTGGTCTCCTTGATCAGAAGTGATGTCTGCAATCCCCCTATTGAATAGGATATAAGATAGGATTTCTCTTTGTGAAAGAGGGGGTGACGAACGCAATGTCACAACTGGCTTATTTGTAGGTCCATTGACAATGATTTCTGCGCGGATCCTATCGATTTCTTTACTTGCAATCACATAGAGAGTGGATTTTTTTCCCGGAGGTCCAGCAAAATGAATGTTGCCTTGTGTAAGCTCAAATTCCTTTCCATTAAATTTATATACCCCGTTGATAATACGCATATCTCCATTTAACAATAAATTTTGTAATGTTCCTGTGAGAGCAAGCGATCCCTTCCATTCTGATTCTAAATGGTTCCCTCCAATGAAAACTTGACCTGGGGCTTTGATTACGACATCCAACTCAAGAGGAAAAATAGGAGGTTTGCTTTCAGGATAAAGTGGGGGGGATTGATCCTTTTGCTTTTCTGTAAAACGAAAATCTACAGTCTTAATTTGTTGTGGAAGTGCTTGCTCAATATCAATAGTCGCTTTATCCACAACAAGAGAACCTTGAATCACCCCTTTTTGTCGATCTCCTTGTAAGGTGAGTGGACCACTAGCTGTCATCGAAATATAATCAGAATTCAGCAACGAAATTTTTTGTGGGTGAATCTGAAATGTATAGGGAAAATTCTTTGAGGAGTCTATTAAAATGGATCCCGAGGCTTTTATCTCCCCACCTTTATCATCTAGGGCAGAGAAATCCTTCACAAGAATTTGAGACCCATTCCCTTCTAGATTTGCTCGAATGCTGCGGAAAATGGCGCCTGTATTCAAGCTTTCATAGAATCCTTCAGATAAATCGATTGTCCCACTCACTTGAGGTTCATTGATATTTCCCTGAATATTTGCAGCAATACGGATTTTCCCACCTAAATTGGAAGTGTCATTATAAAATAAATCGAGATAGGGATCGAGATCACCTTGAGCTTGAATGGCTAAAGAAAGGGGAAGAGACCGGCTGACTTCAACTCTAAAAGGGGAATGATGAATGATAAGAGGGAGTGTTCCCTCGGCTGTGATGGGCGTGTGACCAACACCCTTGAGTTGGCTTTGCACTTTCACTCCAGCATCTGGGGTGACTGAAAGATGGATACTTCCATCAATTATAGGAGGACGATTGAAATAAGGCTCATTGATCTGTAAGTGGTGTAAGTTAAGTTTAACTTCACCTGAAGATACTTTTTTGTTTGTTGCAAAATGACCTGACACTGAAACACGACCTGTGAAAAAAAACTCAGGATAGAAAAAGTGGAGCAACTCTAGAGGCATCTGATTCGATTCAACTATTAAATTTTCGGATTCCTCAGATTGCTTCCAAGAAGCTTTTACTTCAGCTTCACCCCATCTAGCAGAAAACGACTCCAGTACATTTTGCTGAGAAGAATGGAAAAAGTGCAGAGGCTCTAGCAAAGAAAAAGGATAGGGTCCAAACTGCCCATACACTTCAGATAAGGTAATGCCGATTTTATCTGATTGTTGCGACCAGACTCCTTTGACTAAAGCATTCCATTTTTCTGGAGAGAGACCCTGTGCGGTGAAAATAAAATTCGAGTCTGTTTTTGAGGGGAGAAGATGGCCTTGATAGTTAGCAACGGCCGCAGTCAGTGCTTGAGTTCTTAAATTCCTCGCTATTGCTTCTACTGTTCCAGATGCGATGTCATTAAAGTCTGGAATCTCAACAGAAGTCAATAGGGATTCTACATTAATGTCCTTAGACTGAATGTCGTCGGCTTCAAAGCGTGCTTTGACATTTTTAAGCGTATTGTCTCCCCAGATCGATTCAAAATCGCCGTATGCCTGATTGACAGATAGGTTGGATTGTCTAATATTGGATGCAGCGATCTTGCCTTTAATTAGCGTATGGTTTGGAGTCATTGGAGAAGGGCTAAGAGTCATCCAAACTTGACCATTTCCATCTAGTTCAATAGGAAGTAGGGATTGATAAGTTGCAAAGTGATCACACTGTGCATGAAGCTGACCATCCCACGTTTTTGAAGGCAGAAAGTATGTCAACATTCCGTCCAAAGCAATATCAGGGAGTTGTAAAAGGATATTAGTCATTTTCACAGAGTCGGCAGCATACTCAACATGTCCGCTTGCGTGACTTGGGTGACCATTAATTTCTGTTTCAAACAGAACGTGACCGATTCGGTTATGGAGTGAGGGGAGGGTAATTTTTAATTGAGGATCTGTCATCTTTAAGTGACCAAGAAGCTGCTCTTGTGTATGTAGTTCTAATTCTATGGAGGGATCATTTAAACTCCCGAAGATTTTTCCTTTTATATCTGCTGGTTTCAACCGGATTTGTGTCTCTCCCATTTGAAGGGGTGACTCTCTAATAATAAGTCCTTTTAAGTGAGCATTGACATTGTGATCTTTGAGATCCAAAGTTGCTTTTCCTTCAAATTTTGAGTCTTTGTCTGATAATAATAAGTTGTTAAGTTCCAAGCTTTGGGGAGATTGAATGGAATAGTGCGTTAATAAAGAAACTTCCTTAACTTTCTGGAAATAGGGCTCTTTAAATTGGAGGGCAAGATTAATAGTTCCCAATATAGGTTCTTTTCCGACTTCATTAGTAAGAAGCGCAATCCACGTCCTTATAGGTCCAATTCCATCGAAGAGAGCTTCTACAGTAGAGTCATCGATCCCTTTTAAATTGTGAATCACGGAATGGATAGCAAGGGTATCAGTATTTAACTCTCCATTCAAAGAAATTTGATGAGTCAAGGACCCGTCTCCCTGAATTTCCAAATTGAAAACAGAAGATAAGATATTTAAAGAGGGGTCGTGATGGAAAATTCCTTTTAAAGAAAAGGTCGAGTGGGAAAGAAGACTTAAGGGAATTTCTGGAAGATGAAATTTCTCTAGCACATTCTGTTCTACCTTCACATCTTTAATGGAGATCTTTTCAAAGTGTAAAGGGATTTGAATGGGGACAGAAGCAGGAGAAGCGGAGGAGAATTTTCTTTCGGGAAGCGAAAGAATCCGTATTCCTTCTGCAGCAAGATGAGAAAAATTTAACTCACCTTTCAAAAGTTGTTTCAAGGAACAGTGGACCTTTAGCATTTCTATTTTTAAAAGTTCCTTGTCCTCTTCAAAAATAGCTGCATCATAAAAAACCAGTCCCAGAGGAAACGATGGAGAGACATTGGCAACAGTGATGCGGTAGTTTGTATAGTAAGAAAAGCGCTCACCCAATTTTTCCAATAGATATCCGCGTATTTGATCCGACTTGAATGCAACAAAAATAGCCAACCACGCCGTCATGCAAATAATAAAAAGATAAGAAAAAAATTTAATAAGTCGTTTCATCATAAACTCTAAAAGGATTGCCCAATACTAAAATAGACTTCTAATGCTCTATCTAAATGTTTACGTCGATTCATTGGTATTGCAAAATCAAGTCGAATCGGTCCTACAGGCGTATGGTAACGAAGACCTAATCCAGCTGACTGCCTAATGGGCTGATCAAATTCAGGAATAGGATTGGCATAGACGTTACCGAACTCATAGAATAGGGTCCAACCAAAATTATCCCAAATTCGATTTCTTAGTTCAAAAGAAAAAATCATTAAGGAACGTCCACCCAAAGGTTTATGATCCCTTCCCAACGGACAGACTGTCAAATACCGATAGCCTCGTAAAGCGCTTTCCGAGCCAGCATAAAAACGCTCGGGAGCTGGTATGTCGTGCTTGCTTCCTCCAAAAATTGAGCCTAGCATCGTTTTAGCTGCAAAAATATGCTTTTTATCAGCAGTCAGGGGATAATAATAGGAAAATGTTAAGGTGTTGATGCAATAAGCAAATTGTGGAGTGCGTATCTGTAGAGAAGGGATTGTTTTAAACTGAAAAACCATTCCACGTGTGGGATCTAATAAGCTATCAGTGTCACTCCATCGTAATTGAATAGGGGTTTTAATCAAATCAAAGGTTCCATTGCGGTCAGATCTTTGGCTTCTTAAGATTTTATACATCAAGCCATAAGAGAATCGAAGCTTTTCATTGAGTTTCCGTTCAATAATTCTGGATAATGACAAAGCTTTTTCAGTGAAGGCCTTGTTTCTTTCGTAATGATAGTCTAAGTCCCATATCAGATTTTGATCCTGTCTTAGATAATCAGGTGTGAGGTAGGTCAGTTTCCCATTTTGTAATTTCACCCATAGGTCAAGTTTAGCAGAGAGTTTTTCTCCGTTTCCTTGAATATTGCGATCTTCCCACTCCGCTACTAAGCCAGGGCCTAATTCTGTTGTGTAGTTCACCCCAATGCTAACACTGCGTTGTTTCGCTTCAATCACATTGATTTCTAGTGGAAATGTATCTCCTTCCGATGGTTTTTCCGGGTGTGTGATATTAATCGAACGAAAGAGGCCAGAGAGTTCAAGGGATTCTTGATATTTTTCAAGTTTTGACGGATCGTATAGATCGCCCTCCTTCCATTTCAACTTTTTCATCAGGTAGCAATCGCTTACGCGTTCTAGTCCTTTTATATTTAAGGCTCCAAAATAGGTTTTTGGACCCGTTTCCACTTCGAATTCAACAGAGACCTTATGGGTATTGGGTTCAGCGACAACATCTCTTTTTTTTACAGTGGCAAACGCGTACCCTTTGAGATTAAGCTTATCGAGCAGCATATCTTCTGCATCGACAATAGTCTCAGGAAGGGCCACATCGCCCTCTTTTAGATGAAGGCACTGTGGTGATGGGAAATCGTGTTTTTCGATTTCTTGCCCATCTTGGAAATAATGGATCGTTGATTTCGAAAAATGATAAACAGGCCCAGGAGTAAAATTAACTTGAACGATCTGCCCATTGTCTTTAATCTCAAAACTCATTTTAGCTTCATAGTAGCCAAGACTATGAAGAGCTTGAATGATGGTTTCTTCATCATTATGGGCACGCCTCTTTAGGCCTAGGAGAGTGGAAGGAGGACTTTTTTTTAGTTTTTCCAGTTGGGAAACGGAACGAATAAAGGTTAACACCTCCGGATTATCTATCCCGTGAAAATAGACATCATAGCTATGCAAACAAGCAAATGTGGTTATCCAGGAAAGGAGGAAGAAAAGCATCGGTGTGGTAAGCGATCGAAAAGGAAAGCGTCTGTTTGTTAAACGAAAATTCATTTATACTGCCCAAGAGAGAATTACATATTTCATTGAGGTTTAATATTATATGTATTAGCAAAAAAATGGAATCATTTTGCCTTATTTAATAAAAAATAAATTGTAAGAGCTTCGTTGCATTGAGCAATTTGGTTATAATGAACCAAAAAGTTTCATTTTAGCAAGCCAAATGGGTTTTCTAAAGAAGTCTATTGTTGACTGTTGGGGGGGGGATGAGGTATAGTCCTGCTTAATTAGTTTTTAACCTGAACTTTAGGTTTTTAATCCATCTTCAGAGGGGACCCTATGTTTAATGCAACAATCATCGGCAATTTAGGAAAAGATCCAGAAACACGCTTTACACCAAGCGGTCAGAAAGTAACAGCTTTTAGTGTTGCTGTTAATATCCGAAAGGGTAAAGAGGATGTAACAGTATGGGTTCGAGTCACCATTTGGGGCGATCGCTTCGACAAAATTCTTTCCTATCTCAAAAAGGGGAGCTCTGTTGTGATTACGGGACGGTTGAGTCCTCCTGCAAGCTATGTAGATAAAGAAGGTAAGACTCAGTTCACTTTAGAGTTAACTGCTGAGATGATTGACTTTACTCCTTTAAGTCGTTCTGATAGAACTCAAGAAAGTGGTGCGTCCAATCAAACTCCTCAAGAGCGTCAGCAGCCTCATCAGGAACCCTATAAGCAGCAATCTCATGGTGCTAGCAATAATGGTAATTACTCTTATGCTGCGGGAGGGACTGGCTCCGGAAGCAACCACTCCGAAGAGACTATGGATGATGATTCCTTGCCATTTTAATGAGAGGTGATGATGCAGTTTACTTCAATAACTCACTTGGAGAAACGAAAAAAGACAGATCTCCTGATTTTGCCTTTTTGGAAGACGCAGACAACTCCCCAAGAAGCTGCTGACTTTAGTTCTCTCAGCGAGATGTTGGCGCCTTTATTGTCTACGGGAGATTTTTCCGGGAATGAAGGGGAGATTGTATACCTCTATGTAGATGATTGCGTTGAAAAGCGAGTAGCCTTATTAGGCTTGGGTTCCAAAGAAGCAATGACAGTAGAGCGTTTACGTAGAGGCTTTGGGGCTGTAACAAAAAGTTGCTTATCTAAAAAATTAACTGCGATTACAGTCCTCATCCCAGAAATTAACGAATTCACGAATGAAGATCTCATTGCTGGTGTTACTGAAGGTTTGCTTCTCCCTAACTACATTTTCAACCGTCTAAAAGGAACTACTGCTTCAGATACTACGGAATCTTCCGATGGGTCTACTCTCATTGAAAAAATTCAGCTAATTACTCCTTATAAGTATGCTGAAAATAGTGCACATCAAGTATATGCAGTTTGTGAAGGGGTTTACTATGCAAGAGACCTCGTCAACGGTAATGCCGATGAAATCACTCCACAGTATCTTGCAAGTTGTGCGCAAGGTCTTGCTCATGAATACGCAAAAATAAAGACAACGATCTTTGATAAAAAAAGAATTGAAAAGGAGGGGCTTGCTCTCCTCCTTGCAGTCAATCGTGGTTCGGCTCTTGATCCTGCATTCATTATCATGGAATATAAGGGAAATCCAAAGGCAAAAGACAATACTGTCATTGTTGGCAAAGGAATCACCTACGACACGGGCGGATTGAATATCAAAATCACCGGTATGGAAACCATGAAATGCGATATGGGAGGTGCTGCTGCCTGTTTTGGTACTCTTTTAGCGTGTGCATTGCTTGAGTTGAAAGTCAATGTAACCGTGGTGATCCCGACAACGGAAAATTGTGTGGATGCTAAGAGCTTCAAACCAGGGGATGTCTATCCAAGCTATAAAGGTAAGACTGTTGAAATGACAAATTCCGACGCTGAAGGGCGTCTCATTCTCGCTGACGGATTAGCCTACGCTATCGACCACTGCAAACCTACAAGGCTTATTGATATCGCGACATTGACTGGAGCCATTGAAGTGGCTTTAGGATCAGAAGCTACCGGATTAATGAGCAATAATGAGACATTGGCTAATCAATTAAAAGAGGCCGGCGAAGAAACCTTCGAAAGAGTTTGGGAGATGCCTCTTTTTGATGAATACAAAGAAAAGTTGAAGTCAGATATTGCAGACATTAAAAGTTGGAATGGACGCTCTGCCAGTTCCAGCGTAGCAGCTACGTTTCTTCATGCCTTTGTAGAAGATACTATTCCTTGGGCTCATCTTGACATTGCTGGAACAGCTTATCTTACAGAAGCAAAGAAATATATTCCTAAGTATGGGACTGGGGTAGGAGTGCGTCTATTCATTTCACTTCTTCGACACCTGGAAAAATGATGATACAGCCCGCTAAAAAGCATAAAAACAAGATTCCCGTAGCCATTTTGGGTGCAACGGGCTGTGTAGGGCAAAAATTTATTCAAGTTCTCTCAGATCACCCGTGGTTTGAAATTACCGCTTTGTGCGCATCTGAGCGTTCTGCAGGTAAAACCTATGAAGAAGCGGTAAACTGGCTGATGACAAAGCCGATACCTCCTCGAATTGCTGTAATGCAAGTAAGGAACTGTACTCCTGAATTCAACCCCTGCATCGTCTTTTCCGGCTTAGATTCTTCTGTTGCAGGAGATATTGAAAAGTCTTTTGCTCAGGCCGGACATGCAGTCGTGTCTAATGCAAAAAATTATCGTATGGATCCCACCATTCCCTTGGTCGTTGGAGAAATCAACGCAGATCATCTATCCCTTGTAAAAAGTCAAGGTTTCCAAAAGCAAGGGATGATTATTACAAATCCAAACTGCTCCGTGATTGGTCTTGCAATGGCTCTCAAGCCTTTATTGCAATTTGGATTAGAGGCTGTTCATGTTGTGACTCTTCAAGCCGTTTCAGGGGCAGGATACCCCGGCGTTGCTAGCCTTGATATTGTAGATAATGTCATCCCATTCATCAATGGTGAAGAAGAAAAACTTGAAACAGAACCTCTCAAAATATTAGGTCAGCTAACAAACAGTGGGGTCACTTTCGCATCCATCAAATTAAGTGCTCACTGTAATCGTGTCCCTGTCACCGATGGGCATATGGCTTGTGTAAGTGTTAAGTTTAAGCAAAAGCCAGAGTCCTCCTCTCTAATTCAAGCTTGGAAGACATTTTCAGGTGATCCCCAAACGTATCAACTTCCGACAGCCCCAGAAAAACCTATTCATTATTTAGAAAATAAGGCCTATCCACAACCTAAACTCCACCGACATCTTGATAAAGAAATGGCTGTCAGCGTTGGCAGGCTACGTGACTGTCCTATTTTCGACTATAAATTCACGATCCTATCCCATAATACTATGAGGGGAGCTGTAGGTACTGCACTACTTAATGCTGAACTATTAGTCACACGCGGTCTTTGCTCTTTTTAACAGATAAATTTTTAGGAGCTTGCATGCATATTATTCACATTACCTCTGAATTGGCTCCATTAGCAAAGGTGGGTGGACTTGCAGATGTTGTGCTTGGTCTTAGCAGAGAGCTTTCTTGGAAGGGCCATGACATCGATATCATTATCCCTAAATACGATTGCATGGATAGTGAACAGATTAGAGATATGTCTGTTGAGATGTCCGATCTCATGTCCTATTACAATGGAGGATGGTTTCCAAATACGGTTTGGAAAGGTTGGGTAGAGAATTTAAAGGTCTACTTTATTGATCCGCATCATCCAAGCTTCTTTTTTAATCGAGGCTGTTTCTACGGATGTGAAGATGACATTGAGAGATTCCTCTATTTTTCTCGCACTGCTTTCGAGTTTTTGTTTAAACGCGGCATTAAACCAGATATCATCCATCTCCACGATTGGGAAACAGCCGTCATTTCCGTCTTGTATGAAGATATGTATAAAGAACTAGGCTATCAAAAACCAAAGACAGTCATCTCCCTTCACAACATTGACTATCAAGGGAAATGCTCCCCGAGAGATTTAGATAAAATTGGGCTGAATGGGATATCATATTTAAAGCCTGATCGTCTTCAAGATAATTATTCTGCTGATTTAATCAACCTCTTAAAGGGGGGGATTGTCTATTCCAATTTTGTGACTACTGTTTCCCCCAATTACGCCAAGGAAGTCCTCACGCCCGAAGGGGGAAGAGGCCTTCAGTCTACTTTAAAATCCGTTCATAATAAATTTAAAGGGATATTAAATGGGGTTGATTATTCCTACTGGAATCCTGAAATCGATCGATTCCTTCCCGCTCATTTCTCTCCTCGAGAATTTCCCTCTTCAAAAAAAGATCGCAACACATTGGATAAAAAAGGGTTCATAAAAAAAGTGCTGCGCGATCGTCTAAATCTAATTGAGGACCATAGACCTATTGTAGGATGTATTACTAGACTCGTTCCTCAAAAGGGGATTGAACTCATTAAACACACCATTAATCACATCACTCAAAAGAAAGGACAATTCATCCTTCTTGGAGGGACCGCGATCCCCAGCATCACAGAGGAGTTTTATGAACTCCAACAAACTTACCGAGATCATCCTCACGTCCATATCGTTCTTCATCACCAAGAAGAGTTGGCTCATCTCATTTATGCAGGTTCAGATATGCTGATTGTTCCCTCTCTTTTTGAGCCCTGCGGATTAACCCAAATGATTGCTTTAAAATATGGAACCATTCCTATTGTAAGAAAGACAGGAGGGTTGGCTGATACAGTTTTTGATGTAGACTTTTCCGAAAAGCCTTTTGAAGAAACTAATGGTTATGTGTTCGATAATCCAGATGCCAAAGGCATCGACGGTGCATTAAATAGAGCCATTCATACCTGGTTTCATGAGCAAAAAAAATGGCATCAATTAATGGTGAATGGCATGAATATCGACTTTAGCTGGAATCATTCCTCAGATCAATATCTAGCCATCTATCAACAGCTGATAGATAGATAATATAGACCTCTTGCGTAATTCATTTCCTTGCCCTTGCCCTTGCCTTCCTTGCCCTTGCCCTTGCCTTTGCCCTTGCCTTTGCCCTTGCCTTTGCCTTTACGTATCCGACTAATTATCGCAGCCCTACAGGCTGCAAATTTGTAACTGATTAATACCCAGTGCTTTGCCCTGGGCTGTTGCAATTTAAGCCCTTCGGGCTATAGGACAGCTGAGTTTGATGTGATCATGGCAAAGGCAAAGGCAATGGCAAGGGCAAAGGCAAGGGCAAGGGCAAAGGCAAGGGCAAGGGCAAGGGCAAGGGCAAGGGCAAGGGCAAGGAAATGAATTACGCAAGAAGTCTAGGTTAGTAGGTCTTACAAACCGGGTGAACCAGAAAATGGTTGTTGATGAGGCCAATGGCGAGAAGGGCGGCGGTTTCTGCTCTTAGGATATTCTGATGGAGTTTAACGCCCTTTACTCCAATTTTCTTTAAATGAGCTTCTTCATCAATGCTTAAGCCAGATTCAGGTCCAATAACAATCGTCACACTATTAAAAGAAGAGTTGTCTAAAACTTGAGATAGTAAAGGTGCTTCAGGATTTGTATCACCAAAAATGATTAAATCTTGAGATGGCTTCCATGCTTTAATAGGGGAAATAGTCTCGATGGAAGGAAGGAATAATCTTCCGCATTGTTTCATTGCGCTAATGACTTGAAGAGAGGCTTTTTCAATCTGTTGAACTGAGAAATCAGTTTTTATACTTAACTGACCTGGAAATAATTGGATCGTATCGACACCAAGTTCAGTGCCTTTTTCTATAATAAAATCGAGCTTATTCATTTTTGCAAGTGCTTGGGCAATAATAATCTTTTGCTGTCTCTTTTGCGTATGTTCTGAGGATTGAATCCTTAATACGGTTTTATGTTTTGAAAGTTCCACAACTTCAGCCTTTGCCAAAACACCATTCCCATTGACAAGCTCAACAATATCTCCCACATCCCCTCGCATGACCGTAGATAGATGGTGTAATTCGGAGCCCGCGAGCGTTACCACGCAGCCTTCACTTAGATTTTGAGGACAGTAATAACGTAAGATAGGCATGGAAACTCATGGATTATTTTGAATGACGTTGGGGACGTAGACCCGAATTTGATCTTTATCTAACGAACTTTCTAGTTCTAATTTTTGATCCGGTGATTGATAAAGCTGAAATCTTTGCATATACGATTGGAAGCGACGCTTAAAGTGGTCTGCTTTTTCCTGCTGCTTTAAAAGTGTTTGTTGATCGCCTTTTTGATTGCTGAGCATAAACGCAACATAGGTGTCTTCGATGTGGGGTTCGTCAATAAAGCCCACACTCCACTCCAATCGTTCCCGTTGCGTTTTAGGTGCGGCAACAATTTGGATTTCCATATTTTCACGTACAATTTCGATAAATATCTGACTGACATTCATTCCAAAGAAGGGAATTGATAAAGTGGGAATACGATGATTGAACTTGACAAAGGGACCAGCTCTTAAAGGGAAGGTATCTGGATTAATCGTATTGCTATAGTGCAGAGGATAAAAAACATGGATGGGAATGTCATTTTTTATGGGGATAGGCTGTTTCCTCAAAAAGTAAATTTGCATTTGCTTAGCTTCAGGATCATTCAAAGATTCTGGACCTCTCGTTTGGAAAGGAATGGTGATTTTTTTCCAGGCATCAGGAACTTTAAATCCAATTTCATCATTATAAGGAGTAATTATTTGGCTTGCGTCAAGTTGCTCTTTAGTGATGTCATTGAGATCAAGCTCTAACTCCATTCCTTCCTTCTTAAGATTCAAAACCTGTTCTTGAGGCCCGCTGATCGTCTGCATGATGACTGAAGGCCAAACATCCAAGAATTCATATCCAGGAGGAGAAACACCTTTAATATGAACTCTGATCGGAATTTGTTCTGTTAATAAAGGGCTCATGCGAATAATCAATTCAGGATGACTTACAGAATGTATGTGCTTACTCAGGTTAATGCTAGGATTGAGGCTTATCAGATTTTTTTTTGTAATTTGCAAAACACTTTCGTTTTTCTGGTTAGCAACATCTAGAATCACTTCAATGTCTCCTTGTTCTAATTGATCAATCACGTCTTTAGTTCCAGTCAAAGTAAGAACAAGACGTTTTGCTAAGAAACCATTGGGTTGCATCCCTTGTATTGTTTTATTAGAAGATAGGTTAATGACTCGAACAGGTACTCCTCCGATTGTCTTTGTAGAAGTAATAGAATGATTCACGAATAGCCAGATAATGAGAGCTGTTGTTAATGCGAGCAGCTTCCGCTGCCATTGGTAAAAAAATAATGAACGCATTATTGTATCCATAATTTGAACTTTTCCCAGATATTGAGCGACGTCGGCGCAATGGATTTAGGTGGACTAAAAACGCTACGTATAATCCCCTTAAAGCGATCAATTTTCACACCCCGAGTCATAATCCCATCTCTAGCAATAGACACCTTCCCCGTTTCTTCAGAAACGACGATAACGAGAGCATCTGTCAACTGACTAATGCCAAGTCCCGCTCGATGGCGAGTCCCCATCGATTTTGAGAGGTGAGTGGAGTCATCTGCAAGAGGTAGAATAGTTGCAGCAGAAAGAATCGTCGTTCCCCGTATGATAACTGCACCATCGTGCAAGGGTGTCGTCGTAATAAAAATCGATTCTAATAATTCTGGAGAAAAATCAGCATCCAATCGAACAGCTTTATTTGCAATGTCTTCTAGAGAGTCTTGATTTTCTAGAATGACAAGAGCTCCGATGCGACGTTCAGAGAGTCGATAAATCGATGGGGCAATGCTCTCAAGAAATTTATCAAATTCTGTGATCTCTTTATATTTTTTGCTTTTAAGACTTAAACGCGATAAAGCTAACCGCAGCTCAGGCTGAAAGATGATGAGTAGAGCCAAAACGGCCACGTTGACCACATAGAGCATCAGCTTCTCAAGAACAGGGAGATTCAACCACTTTGAAAGTGCAAAGATAGCCAAGAAGGCTAAGCTTCCATACAATAGATCCATGGCTCGTGTATTCCAAAAAAATGAAAGCAGGTAGTAAAGGGCGATGGCAATCGTGATAATTTCAAGAGCAGGAACGAGGATCTGAAAAAGCCACATATGATTTATATAAGTTGAGGTTTTAAAAGCAGTAGCAGTTTAGGAGGATATAACACTATCCAATTTCTATCAAAGATTCTTAATCGGCAAGGGTTTTTCGTACAAAAAGTTTAAAGAGGTGGTGATTAAAATAAAAATCATTATAATAACTCAGGTTAATGATAAAATTTATTTCACTGAGGGCTTATGGATGCTTTACTCCTAGCGCGCTTTCAATTCGCTCTAACCATCATGTTTCATTACATCTATCCTATCTTAAGTATTGGATTAGGCCTCATCATGGTCATCATTGAAGCGATCTACTTAAAGACAAAAAACCCAATTTACCTAAACATGGCAAAATTTTGGACAAAAATCTTTGCACTGACATTTGCGATTGGTGTTGCAACGGGTATCGTGATGGAGTTTGAGTTTGGAACCAACTGGTCTACCTACTCGCGCTACGTAGGAGATGTTTTTGGAAGTGCACTTGCGGCTGAAGGCGTTTTTGCATTTTTTCTTGAGTCAGGTTTCCTAGCTCTCTTATTATTTGGATGGGATCGAGTCGGACCCAAAATGCACTTTTTCTCCACATTAATGGTTTGTCTAGGAGCTCATTTCAGCGCCATTTGGATAGTTGTTGCTAACTCGTGGATGCAGACACCCGCAGGCTATCACATTGTAGGGGAGGGCTTGAATGCTCGAGCTGAGATTATCAATTTTTGGGAAATGGTATTTAACCCCTCTTCTATGGTCAGATTAGGGCATGTCATCTTAGGTTGCTGGCTTGCAGGAGCTTTCCTTGTCATTAGTATCTCAGCCTACTACATGCTTAAGCAGAAGTACTTTGAATTCTCAAAACGATCGATGATAATAGCCCTATGGGTTTCATGCATTACTTTGATATTACAAGCTTTTTCTGGAGATAGTAGTGGACGGGTTGTTGCGCAGTACCAACCTGCAAAATTAGCTGCTTTTGAGGGGCTATTCAAAACGACAAAAGGAGCTCCTCTTACTCTCTTTGGTATCATCGACATGAGGAATGAGGAGATAAAACACAGTATAGGAATTCCAAGTTTACTCAGTTTTTTGGCTTTCCATGATTTCAATGCTGAAGTTAAAGGGTTGGATCAGTTTCCAAAAGAGGATTGGCCCAATGTACGTGTGTTATTTTGGTCATTTCGTCTGATGCTAGCTTCCTGGGGTGTCATGGCATTCATTGGTTTTATTGGTTTATATTTATGGTATAAGGACAGGCTTATCAATCAACGTTGGCTTTTATATCTAATGACAGTTTCAGCTATAGTGCCGCAAATTGGCAACCAGGCTGGCTGGTTCTCTGCAGAGGTGGGGCGCTATCCGTGGATTGTATATGGGTTGTTGAGGATTTCAGAAGGACTTTCCAAAGCAGTGACTGCAAATCAAATTTTAGCATCTATCATTTTATTCCTGATCGTCTACACCCTTTTATTTATCCTCTTTATTTACCTTCTCCATCAAAAGATTGTGCATGGACCCGGTGATGATAAAATTGATAGCGCTACGCCTTATCATGGTTTAAAAAATGTTATCGAATAGGATATTTCAATGATTCCGTTAACAAATTTGGAGTTTGGTTGGTTTACTATCTTTGTGATTTTACTGACTGGTTATGCCATCTTGGATGGCTTTGATTTAGGCGTTGGCATGCTACATCTTTTCGCAAAAAAAGATGAAGAAAGGCGCCTGATGCTGAATTCGATTGGACCGGTTTGGGATGGAAATGAAGTTTGGTTTGTGACTGCTGGAGGAGCCTTGTTTGCAGGATTTCCAGATATCTATGCCACCATGCTTTCTGCTTTTTATTTTCCCGTTATGCTCCTTCTCACAGGTTTAATTTTCAGAGCGGTTGCTATAGAGTTTCGGAGTAAGCAACCCATGGCATGGTGGAGATGGAGTTGGGATCTTGTTTTCAGCTTTGCTAGTCTTCTTATCGCATTTATTCTGGGGATGACGTTAGGTAATCTTGTAAATGGGATTCCCCTCGACGAGCATAAGGAGTTTATCGGGACGTTGGCCGATCTTTTAAATCCTTATGCTCTATTAGTGGGAATTTTCACCGTATCCTTATTTTTGATGCATGGTGCCATTTACATTCTCATGAAAACTGAAGGAGAATTACATGACAAGCTCCGCGAGTACATTCGACCCTGCATGATTTTCTTTATTATTGCTTACTTTATCACGACAATGGTCACATTGATCTACATGCCCCATATGGTTGAAGCCTTCAAAGATAGACCAATTATTTTCTTGCTTGCTATTCTTAATCTGATGACAATAGCAAATATTCCGAGAGAAATATTTCATGGAAAAGATTGGCGAGCCTTTCTTTCTTCCTGTTTAAATATTATCTGCCTGCTTGCTCTCTACGCAATTGGAACGTATCCAAACGTCATTCGCGCCGCAAATGAACCGAATCAATTAAGCTTGACTATCTATAACTCAGCTTCTTCAAAACTAACTTTGGAAATTCTTTTTCTCATGGCTCTCATTGGATTTCCTCTAGTGATTGCTTACACAACCGCAGTCTATTATATTTTTCGTGGCAAAGTTAAGTTAGACTCACACAGCTATTGAACCCGACTTACCGCTACTTTTTATCTATACAAATCTACTCATAACAGAGAAGAGTGATAGAA
>JBEPVL010000014.1:0-55344 GCA_041691035.1 Chlamydiota bacterium | reverse complement strand
GAAAGATAATATTTTTTATTTAAAAAGTGAATTTATTTTTTGGAAATGGTATCACTTGATGCTTGGAACTGATTTCCTTGAGTTTATGGGCGACTATAGACGCTGTTTCCCCACCGATATTGGCATCAACTTCATCGAAAATAAGGGTCGCAGTTTTTTCTTTCCCAGCCAATAATGTTTGAATGGCAAGAAGAATTCGTGAAATTTCACCCCCGCTAGCACCGTCTTTCAGAGGGATTTGATTTTCTCCTATGTTTGGGAGGAGAAAGAATTCAATGCGATCGTCTCCAGTGTAAGACCTCTTCTGGGGGGTTGTCTCCACAGAGAACTTTGCTTCCGACATATTAAGGGAACGCAACTGAAGGGTGAGCTCCTCTTCAAGTTTTTTAGCAAATAAACTTCTTTCCTCAGTTAACCTAGATGCATGATGTTGAGTGATATGCTCTTGTTGCGTGAGAGTGCCCTTTAAACGTTCAATTTCAAAGTCTGCTTGTTCTAAAGTAAGAAGGCGCTCTCCTGCATTTTTTTTGTAGAGGATGACTGCTTCAAGGGTTGATCCATATTTTCTTTTTAAACGATTAATTATTGATAATCGATTTTCAATCCAGGTATAGCGGTCTGGATCGCGATTCAATTTATTTTGATAGTGACGAAGAGTATGGGAAATCTCTTGGAGTTCAAGCCAAATGCTTTTTAAAGCCGCAGAAGTTTCTTCTAAAACGGAATCGTACGTCACCATTTGTTCCAAATTTTGCTTTTGGCGGTTAAGCATTGAAAGGAGGTTTTGTTTATCGCCAGAGAGAACTTGATTTATTTCCTCCACCTTTGATGATAACTCTTCTGAATGATTTAAAACGGTATACTCAGCAAATAAATCATCATCCTCATTTGGTTTTAGCATCGCTTCATCCAGTTCTTCAATTTCAGCCTGAAGACGATCGATTTCCCTTAAACGATAAGACTCTTCCTGGATAAAGGTGTTGAGCTGCTCTCTTAACTGTATTTCAATCATATAGCTAGATCTAAAACTTTCTAGATGATTAGCGATATCGCCATAAGTATCGAGGATTTGACGATGGGTTTCAATAGAATATAAACGTTGGTTAGCATGCTGCCCAACGGATTGAACGAGAAGAGTTCCAATTTTTTTGAGAAATGTGAGTTGCGCAGACTGATTGTTGATGAAGATACGGCTTTTTCCATTTAGGTTGATTTCTCTTCGGATGACGAGTTCCTGGTCGAAATCGTGTGCAATACCAGCTTCATCTAATAGGGAGGTGAGAGAGGGGTCTTCGCTATCGAAAATGGCTTCAATAATCCCTTTTTCACTTCCTTTTCTTATAAGAGAGGTATCAGTTCTCTCACCAATGGCTAAGGCTATTCCTTGAAGAATCGCTGATTTCCCAGAACCGGTTTCCCCCGTGAGAATATTGAGCCCGGGATGGAAGGGGATTGTCACATCCTCAACTAAAATAAGGTTTTGAATGCGTATTTGTTTTAACATGTGAATTAGGGGTCGTAGCTTTCGGTGAAGAGTTGCTTCAGGCGTCCATTGCTTTGTTCAATCAAATATCCATTCTGTTGCCATTCGGGTAGAGAATAAAACAAGTTATTATCCACATAGAAGAAAGGTTGGATTTCTAGAGCCGGCTTGCCTTCAAATTGATAGATAACGAGTTTATCAATATTTGAATTTTTACGCATGCCTGCTGGGATGGCGTCAAGGGGTTTAGATTGATTAAGCACATCAATGACTATATTTTGTTGTTTAAAATTTAGGGTGTAGAGAAGCTGATTATGGCTAATCGCCATTCCCCTGATGTGATTGGGATCTAAGTGCTCTTTCGACGTTGCGGATCCCTTGAGTTGAGAGGTGAAATTAAATACAATAAGAAGTCCCATCAAAACTAGACCTAGAGTGGTTAAATAGAAAAGTGTGGTATTGGACATTGCTTTATCTCCTTGAACGCTATCATCTCACTTCATACCCAAAATAAAATCAAGTGTTTTAAAATGTTCTTTGCAAACAGAACGCAGGACCCCGTCACCTAACTTTGTGAGGATGAGTTTACCGGTCTGTTTTACGGCTGCAGAGGCTCCTTTAGGAAGAGGGATTCCAATTTCCTTTCCTAATCGATCCAACCCTTCTAAAAATGCATTTCTTGCAAGAATAGAGGCTGCGGCTACTGCGATATCTTCCTCAGCACGATGCCTTTGTGTGAGGTCTATGTCTAGATTTTTTCGTTTGAGTGCGCGAATGACAATACTTTCATCAGCGAACTGATCAATGATCACTTGATTACAATTGGTTTTATTGATGAGTTCTTCGATGGCTGTCGCATGTCCCCAGGCAAGCAGGAAGTTTAAATTTTTAAATTCTTTGTAGATCGTATTGTATTTTGACGGATTAATAGTGACTGTGTGACAAAAGCAGGTAGATTTGATTTCGCGAGCCATTTTTTTGATGGCCGTATCACCTAATGTTTTAGAGTCCTTTACTCCAATCTTCTGCAACAAGGAGGCTTGATCTTGGTTAACATAGACTCCTGCAATACAAAGAGGACCAAAAAAATCTCCTTTACCCGACTCATCAATGCCTATATGAGGAATAAAATTTACATTTTGTGAGGCTGGATAGGTGAGAGAAAACTCTTTTAGAAACTCCGGCTCCAAAACGAATTCAATGAATTCGGGAGAGTCTTTTCCTTGAATGACAAATTTTCCTGATTCATAAAAGGTGCATGAAAGCCCTGGTTTTCGTGCAGAAAAAAGCGTATGTGGGGGAGTCGTTAGAGTAAATTCATGAGTGTTGAAATATCTTTTAAGAGGCTCAACAAGATTGAGATCTAGGGTCATTACTTTTAATGATGCAGGTGAGGTCATGGCAATTTCTTTGATTAAAGATTGCTTAAGAGTCTACCACAATTTCGTTGACAAAGCAATGGGTGTTCAATTAGATTTCCTAAATCATTTTTATAGTTATTATTGTTTAATGTTGATTTAAATGTTTAATCTAGGTAAATCGCTCTTATTTAATTTTATTGGAGTATAAAATGTCTTTACAAATTCTTTTAGGTCTCAGCTTCCCTATAACAGTAAACTTAGTCGGAATGGTTGTTGGACGCGGTACAGTAATGGCTTCGCGTAAAATCTTTGGTGCGAGCAAGAATGATTCAGATAGTAAAGTAAAATACTGTGCTAAAATCATTTTTAATACTTTAAGTGGTTTAACTCTTGTTGGCAGTGTTTTAATGTTGCCTGGAATAGTGATGTCAGCAAGAGCGTCAACTTCCATTGGCTATTTTCTAACCATGATCTTCCTGTCAAGTGTTCTAGCATCTTGCGCTGAGATTTGTACCAAAAGGAAATGATAAAACAAACGCCTTGTCATTAAACCTGCCTCTGATTTATAGTACGATAGACAGTTAATTGTGGAAGTTTATATGGAAAAAAAGAAGATGAGCACAGAAGATGAAAGTTCCCAAAGACCAGATGCTAAAGCGATAGGGGAGCAGTTAAGAAAAAAAAGAGCTGAGCTTAATTACTCTTTAAAAGAGGCTGAAAACGCAACCTCTATTCGCATTAATTATCTCCAATCGATTGAGAATGGTGAGCTTGATAAGCTGATCTCTCCCGTCTATGCTCAGGGTTTCTTTCGCCAATATGCTTCATTTTTAGGGATTGATGGAGATGCTATTGTAAGAGAGAATCCTCAAATGTTTTTCCGCGCCGAAACGCAAGAGTTTTCTTATGGTATTGGAACGTTAGAAGTGAGGGGCAATCCCGGCTCTCACGTGAAATGGTTTCCTAACCTGTTCTGGATTCTCGCATTTGGTTGCGTGTTTGTTATTTCTTGGTACGCTGCAAAGTTCTTCGGCCTTTTTTGATGTCAGATCATCAACAATCAAATGGCTCCCAGTTATCAGGTCTCTTCCTGTTTTTATCCGGAATGTGCATGGGAGTCGCAGACCTAATCCCTGGTATTTCAGGAGGCACCATTGCCTTTATTATGGGATTTTACTCAAATCTAATGAGTTGCCTTAAAAGTTTTAATTTAAAAGCCTTCAAGCTGCTTTTTAATGGTCAATTTTTGGCTTTCAGTCGTCATATTCAATGGAAATTTCTTTTGACACTTGGTGGGGGGATGGTCACATCAATTTTACTTTTTTCCCATTTCATCCACGTCATATTAGGACAGCCTGTTCTCCGTACTTTCTTTTACTCATTTTTTTTGGGTCTTGTTCTCGCATCGTTTTTAGTTTGCTTTCGCAAAATACGTTTTAACTCTCTTTCACCCGTCCTTGGGATCGTTTCTTCTGCTTTTGTTGCCTATCTATTGACAACCGCGGCATGGATTCCTCAATTCCAACCGAGTCATTTGCAGGAAACCCATTTTTTTGACGTATGGGTGCTGATTTGTGGTTCCATCGCAGTCTGTGCGTTATTACTTCCTGGGATCTCAGGAAGTTATTTAATGAGTCTGGTTGGATTATATCCTTCGCTCATTGCTTCAACCGCACAGCTAGGATATGGGTTAAAGTCTCTAACATTCCCTGCGGATGCCATCATTCTGCTGTCGAACTTCTTTGTTGGAATTTGTTTAGGGGCTCTATTATTTGCAAAATTACTTTCTTGGCTTCTATCCACGTTTCCAAATCTATCTATGGCCATTCTATCAGGATTTATGATTGGTTCTTTACGCTCTATTTGGCCATTTTCGGATGCTTCCAACTCTGTTCTACTTTCAGATTCTCCCTCCGTTAATGCGGTTGCTTTACTCTTCGTTGTCATCGGTGTGGGAGTTGTTTTAGGAATTGATTTCTTCTCCAAATATCGCCCCACGACTCACTCAAGTTTTCTTCGTTAATTAAACCCATTGAACGCAAAGGAGCAAAGACGCGAAGACGCAAAGATTAATCTTAAAGTGTAAAGTGGACCCCATTAACTGGACAAAAATTTCATTTCACTTTGCGCCTTAGCGCCTTTGCCCCTCTGCGTTTCAATGTCTTTTTCTCATTTGTATTAATTGGTTTTACCGCTGTTCTTCTGCTATTTTATGAGGCTGCCATTGAGTTTCAGGGACTCTGAGATCTTGATTAACAAAGCGCGAAAGAACAAATAGATAGTCTGAGAGACGGTTTAAATAAACCAATACATTTTGATCCACATCATGTTGCTCAAAGAGAGGCGAAACTTTACGTTCAGCGCGTCGAATCAGTGTCCTTGCTAGGTGAAGAACAGCTCCAGCAGGATGCCCGCCTGGTAGAATAAAAGTCTTCAACTGAGGCAGGGTTTCCTCCATGTCATCGATCCAGTTTTCTAGTTGTAGGGTGGCTTCATTATCAAAACTCGTTTTCTCTAACTTTTTGATCTCTTGACTCCTTCGTGGGGTAGCTAGTGCTGCGCCCACATCAAATAAAGCATGCTGTATCAATTCCAATTGGTTTTTAGCATTTTTAAGAATAGGATCAGTTGTCGGTAGCAAGGAAATAGCAATGCCTAGGGATGAGTTTCCTTCATCAACAGCTCCAAGTGCCTCTATAAAAGGGTGATCTTTTTGGATGCGCTCACCAGTAAAAAGAGAGGTTGTTCCTTTATCGCCTTTACGGGTATATATTTTAGTTTTTGTTGTCATGCTATTTTCCTTTTAATAGATTTCAAAATCTTCAGGTTCAGGCCTACAAAGAGTTAAAGCCTTTCTGACTTCCTTTAGGGCTTTGCAATTGAAATTTTTACACTTTACAATTTCTTCAGCACGTTTAAGATGTTTCCAGGCTAGATTATAGTCAAGTCTTTGCGCATAAAGAACAGATAGATAGTAATTGACATCGGGATCGGTGGAGTCAAGACGATCATAACGTTTAAGCACTTCTAAAGCTTCTTTCATTCGATGGAGTTCAACCCATGTCATTGCCAATTGAACAAGACCTGCTCGAAATTCTGGAAACTGATTAACGAGAGATTCCAATTGATCTTTTTGTTTTAAAATTGACTCTCTATCTTCCTCTCCTGCTGCAAAGATAACTTCAAGTCCTTCTATACCAACTTTTCCATTTATAAAATCCTCAGCGATGCTGAGTTTTGTCACTAAGTGAGGAGGGGTAAAATTTTTAACTTCGGAAAGAAGTTTTCTCCCTTCCACTTCATCACCTGAGAGCAATGTAATATACCCCATCAATTCCCTTAGGTGTAAGTCTTCTAAAAGGTAAGGATAGGCTTTTTTATAGCTATTGAGGGCGTCATTATATTGCTTCTGTCTCCAATAAACTGCTGCCTGATTAACATGAGCAAGGCCGATGACTTCTTTAATATTCCTTCTTTCTAGACCGCAGACATTGACTGTGAGGTATTCATCAGAATCTAAATGAATGCCTCTTGCTGTCGTTTCAATATTTATAATTTTGGTTGGTGAGCAATAGCGGACATAGATGTGTCCTGGTGGGGTGATAATTTCTAAATTTAAACCTAACCGCTGAGCTAAACATAGGTAGAGGATCGAAACTCCTAGGCAGACACCCCGTTTTGAACTCAAAACCGCTGGAAGCATGGTATAGACATCAATGTCCTTAGCGAAAGTAGATTGCGGGGGGAAACGAAAGCCTATCTCATCGAAAATCAAACGACTGATCTCTCGAATTTTGTCTTCATCAGATGCGTTTACAGGTAACCGAGTCAAAATCTGAAGGGCCATTAAATCCAAGAGAGCCTCATAAGATCTGATAGAGTCCGTTTGGGTTTCATCAAATTCATTCAGTAACAATCCTCTTGCAAGATCGATATGTTCGGGAGGAAGAGCAACAAGATCTTCTTTTATCCAAACAGAATAACCAGGCAGAAGTCGATTTTTTAAAGGCGCAGCTATCGACTCAATCAAGGAAAGCTCACTATCCTTTAAAAGTGGGAAATCTTGATTTGGCTGTTTATTTATCAATGAGATAATAGCATCAATAGCAAAATCTGAAATAGGTAGTTCTATTTGGGTATAAGGAGATGGCTGACCATTCAAAAGAAGTTTCCATGTATCTTGAAGAGCCCTTTTACCAATAAGATGATCGGAATATAACTCATATAATGTAAGATGCTGAGTGATGGAAGTCGGATCTAAGCGATTATATAAAGCAGTTAATTTTTGTTCTGTGGGTTGCTGGTGAACTGAAAAGACAAGAGTGGGGTAAAGGAGTAATAAAATTTTCCATTTCATTTAAAATCTTCCAGAATTAAATTAGATAATGATCTCTCGAATAAGATGCATGAGTGTAGGATTTGTGGTCAATTCCTCAATTGAAGGTTTGATGCGATAGCACCAATTTCTATCTGAAATGGTGCCGGGATGGTTAATGATATCATGTTCATAACTAGGCCAAGATAGACAAGGAACTAAGTGTAAGTATTCTTGAATAAGATTGATATGAAGCAGGCTAGGGGTATGATGACTATCCCATAAAATTTCTCTTAAATAGTCATGACTTAATTTTGGCTGATAAGTCCACCCTTTGAAGTGACAGAACTCTCCAGCCTCATCCGGCTTCAATTCCCACCATAATCCTAGTGGTTGCGAATCATGTGTGGAAAGTGTGGTTAAGCTGGCGCACGTATAGTTCTCGTAGGTCGTAAATTTTCTTGTGTGATTCCAATCTCTTTCCCAGCGAATGACCTTCATCCCACAGATCCCTAATGCTTCAAGACAGTTCCTTACCTCAGGAGGGATAACGCCAAGGTCTTCCCCAATTGGAAGCATTGATGAAGCTTTTAAAAACTCCATAAGGATTTTTTGACCATGATCTATCCACACGTCTGGATTATTGGGAATAAAACTTCCTGATTTTGTTTTCTCTCCCCTGGGTATTGCCCAGATGCGAAATAGACCAACGATGTGATCGATGCGATACATATGATAGAAGTGATCAGCATATTTAAGACGGTCGTTCCACCATTGATAATGTCCTTTTGCGATTTCATCCCAATTATAAAGCGGAAATCCCCAGTTTTGTCCTTCATCGCTAAACTGATCTGGAGGAGCACCTGCAGACATATCCAAGTGGAAAAGGTTGCGATGTAGCCATACGTCAGCGCTGTCTCTATCAGTGAGTATGGGGATATCACCCATAAGAAAAATCCCTTTGGAATCAGAATAGTTTCTCACTTGCTTCATCTGACTATAACATAAAAATTGAATCAAGGAGTACTTCTCAACCTCTTCACGATATTGATTTGATATTTCCTCAATCAAAGCAGGAGTGGGAAACTGAAACTTCAGTGGCCACTCTTCCCAGGATTTCCAATCGAATTGAATTTTGAGGGTTTTAAACACAGCATAAGGGAGGAGCCATGGAGAAGAATGAGAGAATTGTTGGTAGTCATCGCTTTTTAATAGGATTTGACCAACCTTCTGATAATAATCTGATAGAAATAATTCTTTAATTTCTCTAACCGATGTGTATTCCACAAATTGAGAAGAAGAGAACTTAGGAAGAAGATTAAGGCCTTTTTTTAAGTCCGGAAATTCATCCAGTAATGGGAGTTTCCAAAGAGAAAGATGAATTGGATTTAAAGCAAAGGCTGTCAATGTAGTATAGGGGCTAGGATTTCTCCCTGTATCATTAAGTGGTAGAAGCTGTAGGATACTAAAACCGATTTCATGAAACCAGTCGATCAAAGGGAGAAGGTCTAGGTATTCGCCTATGCCCAACGAATTTTTTGAACGTATAGAGAAAAGAGGAATGACACACCCATGGTGTTGCTTTACTCCAATACGCATCCATTGTTTTCCTGAAGGGGAATGAGCTAAGTAGGAAGAGTCGATAGAATGCTTCATAAACTATTCGCCTAGTTTTTCTAATGGGGGGATATCGTTTTTCGCAAGATATTCCGCCCACTTTGTTGCTCGTTGTATCAGAGGATTAAAGAAGGCTCCTAAGTCGTTCTTATTGAGGATTTGTGGGTCGAGCATAATGTAAATGTACAGCTGATTAGATTTTTTACTGAAGCCAAACGCGCCTTGAGAAGGGAGATAAAAGTAATTCGCTCTCAGCGCCTCTTTAAAAACAAAGTCACGGAAACGTCCTTCTACAATACCCAATCCACAAGCTACTAGAAGCATGCCGTAACGGGTGAATTCGATTTGAATTGAAGGTTTATTTGGTAAAGCAATTAAACAGGAGTTGTTCTTATCAAACTCTAGCTTACAGCTAAAGTAAGGCTCTAGATCTTTTAAAATTGATTCTTGGTGTCCTACATGCATAGTGTTGCCTCCCACTCATCATCTGCGTCCAATTATCTCTCTACCCTTTTTCTTCGCTATCTTCGACTTCCTCAGTATTCCCTTCTTCCTCTTCTTCAAGGCGTTCTAAGAGTTCTTCTTCTTGGTCTTCTAAATCTTCAAGCGCTTCAATAATAGCTAAGAAAAGGTCATCGCGATGCTGAATCGAACGATAAATTTTATTAGGGTTAACTTGCTTAATCATATCACGAATGATACCCAAAATCGAAATTTCTGTGCTCAGTCTCTCTTCTTCATCTTGATTAAGGAGGTCAACAAGACGAGAGGTAAATTGAATAATTCGATCGGCTGATGGATACCTCTCTTCCACAATATCAAAAAAAAGTTTAGCTAGTGATTCAAAATTTACATGTGTGCGAAAAAGCTCCTTCCCTATACTGAAATGAGCATGCCTTCGAAGGTAGCCTTCTATTGTTTTAATGTTGAGTTTAAATTGGATAGGAACCCTTGTTGCTGCTTGAAGAGTTTTTGTTTCGTCATTTAAGCGGAGTAACTCCGCGTTTTCCAATGCAGGCAATGTGGCTCTATATTCGGTGGCTAAGTTAAGCTTTACTCTTTTTAGATTTTCACCGATGACATGATAGAAGCCTTTAGCATCTTTAATCATCGCTTCATAACCCCCATTTTGCTCATAATGTTTACGCTTACCTTGTACGTCGAGGGGATTATTGATGATATCTCTCATTTGGGAGAGAACTTGGCCTGCCGATCTTCCTGTTTCGGACATCACTCCAGAGGCAACTTCAATGATGTTTTGAGCTGTTTTGATGGCAGCTTCATTCGCTTTAAAATGTGTATCTTTTGCCTCTTTAAGATGTTTTAAAAGCCGTGCTAGCCTTTCTTTTGTATCTCCAGTGGCCCGATTCATCTTATATTGGGTGACTTCGAGCAAAAATTCAAAGGCTTTATCGAGTTCAGAAACATCCGGCGGGAGGAGCGCATTGGTGAGAGGATCAAATCGATTTAACTTTTCTTGCAATAATTTAAGAATATCTTCAAAAGAGGTGTTCTCTGTAATGCCTTCCCCAAGCTGTTGAGCGAGTTCGCTGAGCTTGAGTTTATCCATTTGATACTGCCGATTTCCATCTCGCTGAGAAAAACTCTCAGCAAAACCATCCGCCTCATCTTTGCGAACAAGAACAGACTCTTGCACACGTTGCGCTTTCTCGATTTTAACAGACTTCTCTGGCTTTTCAAGTTTTTTATTGCGGAGCGTCATCCCCATAGTAGAGTTTTCATCCAACTCTTGCTTGAGGTCTTGCGCACTTGCAACAGTTGCATTTTCAGCTAATTCGGTGTCCAAAACTTTCTCAGATTCAAGTGTAGCTTTTATACCTGATGTAAAATCGCCTCTTTGGCCTACTTGAGAAAATGACATTCTGCCCCTTCCTTTAAATATCTATCATGAAATTTGGATGCGTCCTAAAGGTTGAATTCGTATCTCTGGAACTATTTCCTGATAGGAGACGATAGAGATATCAGTAAACTCCATCTCTATAAGTTTTCTAACAAATCTGCGTACATCAATGGCTGTAAGAATAACTGGAGGCTGTCCACCCGGTGGAGGTGGCGATACAGTATTGCGCACACCTTGCAAGATTAATTGCACAGAATCTGGATCAAGAGCCAAATAGGAACCAGCTGATGTTTGCTTGATGGCGCCTCTAACCATATCTTCAATTTCTGGATCAAGAATATAAACTGAAAGCACAGATTGCCCCTGAGAATATTTATAGCTAATAAAGCGTTTCAAAGACGATCTTACATATTCAGTTAACAAAACCGTATCTTTTTCAGTTTGAGCCCATTCCCCTAGAGATTCAAGGATTGTACGGAGATCTTTAATTGAAATTTGCTCTTGAATCAGTCTTTTAAAAATATCAGTCATTTTTTGAAGAGGAATCAAGCGAGTGACTTCCTTAACGAGATCAGGAAATGATTTTTCTACAAATTCTATCATCGATTTTACTTCCTGAATTCCCACAAATTCATTCGCATAATGACGGAAGAAGTACGAGAGGTGCAGGATGACAGCCTCTAGGGAGTTCCAATACTTAATCCCTGCTTTATCCAAAAGCTCTTTATATTTGATTTCAACCCATAAGGAGGGAAGTCCTAATGAGTTTTTGTAAGAGATAAATGGGAGATTATAGCGTTTAAGATTGGTATCAGATTCATTCGTTAAGTAATAGCCTTCTAAAATCTTACCTCGAACAATGGGGACTTCGTTCAAATGAATAGAATATTCGTCTTTTTCCAAAATAGGGGAGTCGGTTCTTACGTGTACCCCTGGAAAACGAACCCCTAAGTCTGAATAAAGAGCCTGTCTCATTTTGGGGATCATTTGGTCAATAAAGCTATTTCCTTTTGGTGCCTTCTGTATTTCTACGGATAGATTTTTTCCCACTTCCAAAACCACAGGTAACGTGAGGGCATAGTTATCCACTCCACCACCCGTTACGGCCTTGTGTCCTCTCACTGATGTGTCTACTGTTGATGAATCGGTGGGAGACTGAAGGGTTCCTGCTGCTGCATTTGCAAGTGCTTTTTGCTCACTGCTCCATATTGTGTATCCAATTAAACCTAAAGCTGCTGAAGCAATCAAAAAGGGAGGAGTTGGAAATCCAGGGACTAAGCTCATACCCATCAAAAACGCCGCTGTAATCATTAAGGCTTTAGGTTGTTTTAAGATCTGGCCCGATATTTCACTACCCAAGTTCTCTGAACGCTCACTCGATACACGTGTAGTGACAATACCCGCTGTAATGGAGATAAGAAGAGCGGGAATTTGAGAGATCAATCCATCCCCAATAGACAAAAGAGAATATGTTTTAGCTGCTTCCGCTGTTTCCATCCCGTGCATGGAAGTTCCAATAATCAATCCACCTATAATATTGATCATTGTGATGATGATACCCGCGATGGCGTCACCTTTTACGAATTTCATCGCACCATCCAT
This sequence comes from Chlamydiota bacterium, assembly GCA_041691035.1. Taxonomy (GTDB): domain Bacteria; phylum Chlamydiota; class Chlamydiia; order Chlamydiales; family Parachlamydiaceae; genus JBEPVL01. The sequence continues at coordinate 43,105 of JBEPVL010000014.1, read as the reverse complement.
AGCACCATAGAGTTGGCTTTCTTTCTGGATGGCTAGTCGCTTTTCTCTTGCTTGGTTTGAGTCAAGAAGGCCCGCACGCATATCGGCATCAATACTCATTTGCTTACCTGGCATCGCATCAAGAGTAAATCTAGCCGCTACTTCAGCAACTCTCTCAGCACCCTTTGTGATAACCAAAAATTGAACAAGGGTAATGATAAGAAAGATAACTCCACCGACAACGAAGTTCCCCCCAACGACAAAGTTACCAAACTGGAAGATAATTTGACCTGCGTTAGCGTGAAGCAGAATCTGCCTTGTAGAAGCAATGTTTAAGCCCAACCGATACAGCGTGGTTATCAGGAGTAAAGAAGGGAAAATAGATAAGTGGACCGCACTAGGGATATAAAGTGCAACCATCAATAAAGCGATTGAAGCAGTAAGGTTAACTGCGATTAAATAGTCAATAATATGGGGATTAATGGGAAGAATAATCATCACTAAAATCCCGATAATGACCATCGCTAACACGATATCACTGGAACGAGAAATTGTCTCTATAGATCGTTCACCACCTAATCTAGCGGTTATACCATCGAGTATTTTGCGAAAAGCATTCATTTAATTTAACTCCACTATCAAATTTCGAATTCTGTAGGCATAGTAGCTTCTCCACCTTCTTTTAAGGTTGCTACCCAACGTAAAATTTCTGCAAGTACTTCATATGTATCTTCAGGAACGTATTCAAATACTTCTCCTTCATCCCATAGCTTATGTGCAAGTGGGATGTTACGCAATACTGGGACATCGTTTAACTCAGCGATTCTAACAATTTCCTTAGCCAACATGTCTTTACCCATCGCCAGGATATAGGGCGCTGCATCAATTCCTTTTTCGTAGCCTAGGGCAATGGCAATGTGTGTTGGATTTGTGACAATGGCTTGAGCGCGTTTAGCTTTACCGGCTGGTCCTTCTGAATAAGCGATTTCCTGCGCAATTTGGCGTCTTTTTCCTTTAATGTGAGGATCACCCTCACTATTTTTATATTCTTGTTTTATTTCAAATTTCTCCATTTTCATTTCATTTGCAAATGATTTTTTCTGATAAATAAAATCCGCGACTGCAATGACGATGAAAAATAGTCCAACTTTGACAATGACCTCCACTAAAAAAGCATGAAAAACAATTAAAGCTCCTGTAATCGGCATCGTCATAGTCTGGACGAGAACTGGGATGCTTTTGTAAATGACAGTATAAATCAAATAGGTGGCAATTGAGATTTTTAGGATAGATTTAAGGAGTTCTACAAGAGTTTTTATCTTAAATTTTGCTTTTAAATTATCAACAGGATTAAATTTCTTAATATCAAATTTGAAAACTTCCGGGGCAAAGACTGGGCCCACGGTTACAAATGTAATTAAAACACCAATAAATGCAACAAGACTCATGGTGGGGATACTTGCTAAAAAAATAACAATGTTTGCTTCGTAAAACAAAGCGACAATCTTAGATGTCAAGTCTTTATCTGAAGCGGTGTTAAAGGTCATAATAAGAAAGTCGCTCAGCTGATGATAAAGAGACGAAGAAAGAGCAAGCACTATAGCAACAGAAGCAATAAAAGTAAAAGCCGCAGGCAAGTCTTGAGACTTCGCAACTTGGCCTTTCTTTTTAGCATCTCGCAACTTTTTAGGGGTTGCTTTTTCGGTTTTCTCACCCATAAATGGCCTCTATAGATAGAAGTTATACTATACTCTACATATCATTATAACTATTGTTATCTAGGTTGTCAATTATACACTAAAAATAACTTTATGCATTTTAATATGGAAAAATTTAAATTCTAATTTAGAATATTCTAGAATTTAAAAAATTGATATCATCTTTAATTTGAAGGTGTAATTGATCAAAGCTATCAAATTTACGCTCTGGCCTAATATAGTGTTCAAAAATAACTTCCAAATAGGAAGTTTGGGGAGCAGAGAAAGGCTCTAAAAGATGGACTTCTAATTTTGGGATAGAAGAAGCTCCAACAGTAGGTGCAACTCCAAGATTTGCAATTGCCTTTAATCGTAAATTCTCGATCTCGACCGAAACACCATAAACACCAAAGGGAGGGAGACAAAGATTTTTGATATTTAAATTTAGTGTAGGGAAGCCAATTTTTTTTCCTAATCCCAATCCGGATTCAACAGACGAGTAGATAGAATAAGGCCTACCTAGCAGGCTGCTAGCATTTACTAGATCCCCCTCTCTGATAAGCTGACGTATTTTCGTACTCGATACCACTTCATCTTCGTCTCTTAACTGAGAAAAATATTCAAGATGGAAATTAAGATTTTGAGCAATCACATGCATATGAGACTGAGAACCTTCTCGATTTTTTCCAATTGTGGAATCATGTCCAAGTATAAAATGCGTAAATGGAATAGAGTCCCTAAGCATCTGAATAAATGAAATAGGGGAGAGGTTAGATAGACTTTCTGTAAAGGGAAGAACAAACAGAGTGTCAATCCCTGTTTTCTCAATAAGATGAATCTTCTGAGTAAGAGGGCAAAGTAGGGTAGAAGAAGGAGCTTGAGGTCTAAGAACTTCAGACGGGTGATTGCTAAAAGTAATCGCTGCTGTATGCCCAGTCCTTCCGACTTTCTCTCTCAAATGGTTTAAAATTTTTAAATGGCCACGATGGACCCCGTCAAAATTCCCAATGGTTAAGCCAAGTAATTGATTAGAAGGAATATTTTGTTTTTCCAGTTGATACAGAATTTTCATTTTAGAGAATCTTAGTCGAGAACTTCTTGTTTAGTTAAAAAATCTTTTGGCAGTAAAGAAATTTCCTGTAAGGCTGAGCCGTCGATACAGTCTTTGAGTAGAAATTTACCACTTCTTACCCGCTTTAAAGAAGATAAATGAGCTCCACACCCAAGAATGATGCCAAGTTCGTGAGCAATGCTTCGAATATAGGTTCCTTTACTGCAGGCAATCGAAAGTTCTAGATAGGGGTAATCGTAACCCAGAAAGGTTGTTGTTAGAGAAATTTTAACAGGCTTCCTTTCAATAGTAATCCCTTGGCGTGCTAGATGATAGAGCTTCTGACCGCCCACTTTTTTTGCAGAAAACATAGGAGGTGTCTGGAAAATCTCATCTTGAAAATGGGTAAGAGCCTGTTTAACATCTTCTAAAGTAGGAATATCGTTAGATTCTGCTTGCACAATCCCGTCACAATCATAAGTATCTGTGCTCTTACCTAAAAAAACTTGGGCCGTATACTCTTTATCATTACATAAAAGTTGATCAGATAACCTAGTATAATTTCGACCCACCAACATAACCATGACACCAGTAGCAAAAGGATCAAGAGTGCCAGCATGCCCGATTTTTTGAATGCCCAACCTTTTTCTAAGTTGATGGACAAGATAAAAAGAAGTCTTACCTGCTGGCTTGTTCACTAAAAGGACGCCTTCAAATGGAGATGCAGTCTCAGAGTCAGAATGTTTCATTTTCCACATCTGACTGAATGTCATCATTCCTCGACTCCTTTTCCTTAGAAATCTTATGAAGCAGTTCTTCTATACGCATATGCTTGTCCACGCTATCATCTAAGATGAAAGTGAGATTAGGAAAATATCTCATAGTCACTTTATGGGATGAGTTCACAGCAATAAATCCTGAAGCTGAATTCAATGCATCAATGGTCATCTTTTTATCTTGCTCAGTGCCTATTACGCTGACGTATACTTTAGCATAATGCAAATCTTTAGAGATTCTCACAGAGGTGATAGTAACCAGCTCAGTCACGTGTGGGTTCCTGACATCTCGCTTAATCACCTCAGAGATGACTTCTTTTAAAAGAGAGTTTAATCGATCAGTACGTTCTGCTGCCATAAGGGTTATAGTTCCTGAGTTATGTAGGTCACATCATAAGATTCAATAATATCCCCTTCGCGAAAATCGTAGAAATTATTCAAAAGAATTCCGCATTCCACTCCCTTAGTCACTTCACGCACGTCTTCTTTGACCCTCTTTAGAGAACTAATCGTTCCTTTCCAAATGACTTCATTATCTCGTTTTACACGTACGTGATGATTACGTTGAATAGTCCCTTCAGTGACTTGACAACCTGCAATAAGTCCGGCTTGAGAAGATTTAAAGACAGCCTTAACAAGAACTTTTGAACGTTCAGTTTCTTGCGCAATCTTTTCTAACAAACCAGACATTACAAGTTTAATGTCATCAACAGCGTGATAGATAATATCATGTAATTTAACATGGACGCCTAGCTGTTTTACAATAGGCTCAGCATGACTTTCAATTTGGGTGTGAAATCCTAAAATAACTGCCTTGGATGCAGCAGCTAACTGAACATCCGACTCAGAAACTTCCCCTACGCCGGTAAAAATAATTGCCAGTTCCACCTTTTCTGATTCAATCTTCATAATGGCAGATTTAACAGCTTCAAGCGATCCCTGCACATCTGCGCGTAAAATTACATTAAGGATTTTTTTACCCGATGGAGAAGCCTGTTGTAGTAGGTTCTCAACAGTAGTTTTTCTCTTCTGATGGAGTAATAAGTGAGATTGTCTAGCGCCTTCGGTTCTTGCTTCAGCGATTTCTCTAGCTTCTCGCTCACTCTTAACGACAATAAATTCTTGTCCTGCCTCTGGCAACCCGGATAATCCGGTAATCTCAACAGGTGTAGAAGGGGAAGCGTCAAGAAGCTCTTTCCCATATTCGTCGTGCATCGTTTTAACTCGACCCCAATGTTGTCCGAATACAAGGGCATCGCCTCGACGCAGAGTTCCATTTTGAACTAATACCGTTGCTACCGCTCCCATCCCTTTATGCATTTCAGATTCTAATACAGAACCTCTTGCTCGTGAGTTAGGGTTTGCTTGTAGTTCAAGAATTTCAGACTGTAGGGCAAGCATCTCCAGTAGTTCATTAACGCCTTGTCCATTAACTGCTGAGCAGTTGACTGTGATTGTTTGACCACCCCAAGCTTCTGGAAGAAGATCAAGTTCAGCCAATTGACGATACACAGTTTCAGCATTAAAGTTTGACTTATCGCTTTTATTAATAGCGACAACGATTGTCACCTTTGCAGCTTTTGCATGCTGTATAGCTTCTAAAGTCTGTTGGCGGATTCCTTCATCTCCAGCGACAACAAGGACGACAATGTCGGTCACATCAGCACCTCTTGCGCGCATCGCAGAAAACGCTTCATGCCCAGGAGTGTCTAAAATTGCAATATCACCCACTGCAGTATGGCATCGGAATGCTCCAATATGCTGCGTAATGGCACCAGCTTCACCGGCAGCTCGATTGCTTTTACGAATAGCATCAATCAGACTCGTCTTTCCATGGTCAACGTGACCCATAAAAGCAACAACAGGAGGTCTGGATGTTAGTTGATCTTGATCCGTTGACTGGAGTTCTTCTCGGATAGATTTATCAGTAATTTGAATGCGCTGCGCTTCAGTTGTATCAATTGCAATATCACAACCAAATTCTTGTCCCAAAAGTTGAACGAGTGTCTCATCTTGCAAAAGGTCATTTAAAGTTAAGATCATCCCCTGTAAAAAGAGTTTGCTAATAAGCTGAGATGCTTTCAATTTCATTTCAGAAGCTAAGTCTTTCACTGAAATAGGAAGTCTGATTTTTAAGGATGTTGGCCTAATTGTTGTGTCTTCTAGAATTTGACGTTGAGGTTTGCCTCGCCGTTTACGCCATTGATTTTCATCATCGGATGTGCGCAGCCCTTGTCGATCTCTAGCATCAAACTGACGTGTTGGCTCTTGACGTCTTACTGTCGGTTTGACATCTTTGAACTCACGAGCCTTTGTGGATTTTATACTTTTCTTTATTCCTTCTTCCTCGCGCACAGGCCGTACTCCTTCTTCACCGCGTGCAAACTTTGGCTTCGGGGCCAAAACTTCTGGAGAGTCTTCTGGAAGCGCAGGTTTTCTTATTGGTCCTGGACTAGTGCTTCGAATTCCCGGTCCTTGTGGAATTTGTGGAGCAGGCTTTGAGTAATCTTTGATATGTCTGCCAGTGGGACCTAGTTTTTCACGAGGAGAGTGAGGTTCAACAGCTAAATGTTCCTCTCTCTTTTTGGGATTCACATATTTTTTTACCCCGGAGTAACCTTTTGCTTCCTCATCTACTGGTTGTTCCGATCCTGGCTGCCTCATTCTCACTGATTCTTTGGCAGGATTCATCGGTTGGGGTAGCGGTTCTCTATGAATAATTTGAGAATCCCTTGAGGGTACATCCTGACCAAACAGTTCCTGTCGAAGTTCTGCACTTGTTTTTTGGCGAACTTCGATAATTTCTTCATGAAGAGGGTCCTTTAGGCTTCCTGAAGTCTGCATTTGTTCTGAAGTTTCAATAACTTCAGAAGCCTCTTTAAATGAGGGTTCGCTAGAGTTCTCAGCAAAAGCCGATTTAGATCGAGCGCGAATGCGAGGTGCTTCTTCTTTGTGAACTTCTTCAGTTTCAGGGTGTTTAGGAACAGGTTCAGACTTCATAAGCTTTGTAGGTGATTTTTCTGGTAATGCTGCCTCTGAAGACTCTTGTTGCTTCTTCGATGCTAATTTACCTTTTAATCCACTTAAATTTATTGCTTCTGCAATCTGAGTGTTTTTAATGTTTAATTTGAGATTTTTGGCCAAGCTCTATACCCTCTATTTTCTGAATTTTTCTAAATTTGATCAGCTATTCCAGGACTGATTCCCTCATCATCTTTAAGGAACGTTAATACGTTTAAAGCAAAAAGTCTACTCTTCTTGCTTTGGTTTCCCTTTGACTTTGGATATAGTCTTCAGGACTAATAACGACATCTGATCCGCAATTTCTGCACTAATACCAGGAATAGTTTTCAACTGGTCAGGTGTAAACTTAAGCAATGACCTCAATGTCACCTCTTGTTCTTGACTCTTGAGATAATCTTCAAGACTAACAAAAACAAGTGGATTGATCCCTTCTAAATGATCCAGAGGTTCATCGAAGGTCGGATCATCCGTCAGAGCAAGCTCGTTTCTCTCGAGCATCATCGCATAGTTGTAGTCGGTTAATCTTTGTACGGAAAGATTATAGCCAATAAGACGACTATTTAAGCGGGCATTCATCCCTTTTTTACCGATCACCGCAGCAAAATCGTCATCCTCTACAACAATAGAAATCGTTTTATCGTTTTCATTGAGATTAATTTTACGTACTTCAATTGGACTTAGGGCATTATGTAAGAGTTCAATCGGGTCATTTGAAAAGGGAATAATATCAATCTTTTCGCTATGAAGCTCTCGCACAATGTTTTTAACTCGATTTCCTCTAACACCTACACAAGCTCCTACTGGATCGATTCGAGGATCTGTTGAGCGGACTGTCAACTTCGTTCGATAGCCAGCATCCCGGACAATTCTATCAATGATAATAATTCCGTCAGCCACTTCAGGAACCTCTTGCGCAATCAATTGCCGGACAAATTCGGGGCTGCTCCGTGATAGGATCACCTCGGCTCCCCCGTTTTCTGTGTCACGAACTTCCATAAGCAACGCTAAGACTTTCTCGCCGATTTGATATTTTTCTGTTTTAGGATATTCTTTCATCGGCAACATGGCTTCTACTTTGCCCAAATCGATAATCATGTTTGCGCCGCGAACAAATTTCTTGACTGTCCCAGAAATCAGTTCATTCGCGCGGTGGCGATATTCTTCATAAATCACGTCTCTTTCCGCTCCACGTAATTTTTGAGAGATAACTTGTCTAGCCTTCTGAGCTGCAATACGTCCAAAGTCTTTAGGTGTCACGATCACATCAATAAACTGACCAATATCAGATTCAGGATCTATTTTACGAGCATCTTCGAGCGAAATCTCTTGAGAAGGGACTTCCACTTCGGTGACAATTTCTTTTTCACAATAAACATCAATATCTCCAGTCTTCGGGTGAATTGTAACAGTGACGTTGGATGCCCCATCAATACTCTTTCGAGCGGCTGCTCTTAAAGATTCTTCGATAGCTTGGATAACGATTTCTCGCTTAATGCCCTTTTCTTTCTCTAAATATTCAAAGACCGCGATAAGATCTCTATTCATGCTTTATGCCTCAATTCGTTTATGTAAACTGATGTACGATTTAACAGTCTTTCTATCTTTCAGAGCCATGTCGATTGAATTCCTTTTAGAAGATATTTCGTCGAGAGTGCTACGGATGAGTAAGAAATTGAACTCTAAATGGATCATTCTGATGCGTATGGTTAAACTTATAGCCGAAAGATAATCAAAATGAAACCCAAATGCGAGGTTGCTTCTGTTATAAAATCATACCGGGATTAACTATTTTTATGTCAACGCTATCCTTAATACAAAGCGATTTTACCATCTCGCTCTATTTAAGGATAGCGTTGTATGTGAAACATCCAAACTTCTCAAAGCTAAACTACTGGTTTGGCTTTTGAAAAGATGTATCAAAAAATCCTAAGTTTCAGCCGAATAAACAGCATTTGTCACTTGATCGTCTTTCTTCTTTTTTTTGCCAGAAGTCACAACGATATCGTCACGATTTACTTGATTTTTGTCAATGAGGTATTCCTTGATCGAAAGAGCAATTTTCTTGTGTTCACGATCAATTTTTATCACCTTGGATGTCACGTCATCGCCCTTAGCCACAACATCTTCTACCTTACCAAAAGGTTGATCGGAAAGTTCTGTGACGTGAATAAGACCTTCAATCCCGTTGTCTAGCTCAATAAAAGCGCCAAAAGCGGTGATTTTGGAAACTTTTCCATTCACTAGACTGCCCACTGGCATTGTCTTTTCAATCGATTCCCATGGATTTGAGCTGAGTTGCTTAACGCCTAAGGTGATTTTTTTGCTTTCTTTATCAACAGAAAGAATAATGGCATCCACAATATCGCCCTTTTTCATTACTTCTGAAGGGTGAGAAACCTTCTTGATCCAGCTTAGATCGGAAATGTGAATAAGCCCTTCAACCCCAGGTTCAAGCTCAACAAAAGCCCCATAATTAGTTAAGGTGCGAATTTCTGCCTTAACATTATGCCCTACTGGATATTTCCTATCGACATCATCCCAAGGATTGCGTTCCGTTTGCTTAATCCCAAGAGAAATTTTTCCTTCTTCCCTTTGAACGGATAAAACTACAGCTTCAACTTCGTCACCTTTTTTAACAACTTCAGATGGGTCTGTGATATTTTTTACCCAGGACATTTCAGAAACGTGGATAAGACCTTCAATTCCTGGCTCGATTTCAATAAAGGCGCCATAAGGAAGGAGATTAACAATTTTACCCTTAACACGTGTTCCTGGTGGGTATTTCTGTTCAATCTGATCCCAAGGATTAGGTCCTTTCTGTTTTAAACCAAGGGCTACACGTCCTTTATCTTTATCAACGCTGAGGATCATAACTTCGACTTTCTGACCCAATTGAACCATCTCTGAAGGATGTTTCACACGTTTCCAAGTCATGTCGGTAATATGAAGAAGACCATCAATTCCATCAAGATCTAGGAATACACCAAAATCTGTAATGTTTTTAACAATACCCTCGCGGATATCTCCCGTTTTAATATGTTCGAGAAGCTCTGCTTTTTTAGATACACGTTCTGCTTCCAGAAGTTCTCTGCGAGATACGACGACGTTCTTACGTTCGATATTAATTTTTAAGATCTTGAATTCGTAAGTTTTTCCGAGGTAGTCATCAAGATTTTTTATGCGCTTATTGTCGATTTGTGAGCCGGGGAGGAATGCTTCCATTCCAATATCTACCATTAAGCCGCCCTTAACCTTACGTGTGACACGACCTTTGACAATGGAGCCCTCTTCGCAACGCTCGAGAATGTGTTCCCATTGGCGTAAACGTTCAGCTTTCTCTCTTGAAAGAACAATCTGACCATTGTCATCTTCGGCGCGATCTAACAGGACCTCTACTTCAGCATCAAGACGGATTTCTGAAGGATCCGAAAACTCATTGATTGGCACCAGACCTTCGGATTTTAAACCGACGTCAACGACAACGTGGTCTTTAGTTATCTCAACTATTCGCCCTTTTAGAATACTGCCAGGAATCATTGCAGACTGTTCATCTTTTGGGGTGGATTCTTGTTGAGATAATAAATTTTTAAATAGTTCAGCGTCTTTTTCAAGGAATAGAACATCATCAACGATGTTGCTGTCATTCCATGTATGTTGAGGGTTTTTTGACATTTAGAAGTTTCTCCTTATTTTCCAATAATGTGGACATGTTAGCAGAAGCAGCTCATTAAAGCAATGCGAAATATTTTACTATTTTAACAGTTAGACTGAAACCCAAACTTGTCCATTAAATCGCAAGCGAATTTTGGGCGCAAGCCGGGTTTAAAGATTCCGATTGCTCTTTAAGAGGGTGTATAAGTTGCTACCGAAGAAGGGGTTTCACAGATCGTGATTGAATAAAGGTTAGGAAGGAGAGGGGAAAGATATTGATAAATCCAATGAGCAATGAACTCTGCAGTCGGGGAGTCTGTATCAAGGGTGTCATTGAGCCAATGATGATCAAAATATTCAGTGATCATCGGCTTAACAATTTTAGAGATACAGCCATAATCAAGAATCATATTCTTTTCGGATCCTGAAACTTGCAAACTTTTCGATCGTATACGCACCTTTAAAACATAGGTATGCCCATGGGGTCTAGAGCAATTACCATTGTGATGGATAAGAACATGGCCGGCGTCAAAAGTAAAAATTTTTTCAATTTCAAACATGTGATTGCGAAATAGATTAGGGTTAGTTATGATTTGGTTGGGCGTGTCGTAGATGGAAGAGATTCATCCTTTTAAACATGCCATATTTTTGAGTGAGCCTATTCTATCAGAATCTAAGAATTTGGGAAATGCTCTTCTTTTATTTTACCTATTTTCTAAAATTTTTAACGTTGAATGTTTGCAGCCCAACAGTAATTCTTTAAGATGAGAAAAATAATTTTAACGACAAACCAGTGGATCTATGTCTGTATTCGAACAATCAAATTCTACGCTTGTTTTAAAGTTTGGAGGTGCTTCTGTGTCAGCACCTGAGCAATTCTCTCATATCGCTGATCTTATCATTCAAAAAAAGCGAAACTATCAGCATATCATTGTAGTTGTTAGTGCTATGGGGCAAACGACCAATCAACTTATCGACTTGGCTTGCCAGGTAAACCCCTCTCCTCCGCAAAGAGAGTATGATATGTTAATCAGCGTAGGCGAAAGAATCAGTATGTCTTTATTAGCAATGGCTTTATGTCGTAAGGATTGTCCTGCTGTAAGCTTTACAGGAAGCCAATCAGGGATTGTCACCTCTAGCGAACATTCAAATGCTCAAATCATTGATGTACGTCCATTCCGATTGATTGAATCCCTCAATGAAGGTAAGATTGTCATTGTTGCTGGATTTCAAGGCGTAAGTGTAAAAAAGGAAATCACGACATTGGGGAGAAGTGGATCTGATATTACAGCTGTAGCCCTTGCTATTGCTTTAAATGCGCACTGTGTTGAGTTCTATAAGGATGTAGGGGGAATTTTTGCTCAGGACCCGAAACTCATTCCGGATGCGCATCATTTCCCAAAGCTATCTTACGAAGAGGCCCTCCAGGTCGTTAATCAATGCGGCAATGTGCTGCATCCTCGATCGATCGAGTTGGCAGCTAAAAATAAGCTCCCCCTTCATGTGCGGTCGTTTATGTTTGACAAAGAGCAGAGAGGAACTTGGATAGGGTGTCCGTCTCATCCTCGGTTAAAAAATCCGATATATGAATGCAATTATGAATGAAAATTTTGTATTTACTCTAACTCCTCTTTTTGAATCTCCTCAAGGAGATGATGAAGTGAATCAAAGCTATAGAAACATCATTTTAAAAACATTGAAAAAAATTCTTCCCGCTTATTTTTTCCTGCCTCGAGAAATCTCTCAGTGCTCGATTGTGGCATGCCAGCACTATTTTAAAGATGAACTTCCTTTGATCTCCCTTTCTTATTCTGGATCCTTTCCAGGCATTGTCTCGTTTTTTGCACTTTCCAAATATCGTTCAAATTCATTTAAATTTTTTTTTGAAATGATTAGTCGCTGGCTAACACCGGGAAGACGCCTAAATGTAGTCCTTGTCTGTGCATCAGATTTTCGCTTAAATGAGCTCCCTGATGACGTCTACACAATTTGTCAAGTGACAATAAGTCTAACAAATGCCATAGAATTTGAAGAGATTCAGCGTAATTTTCCCATTATTCAGGAAGAAATCGTTCTTGGTATTCCCTCCGCTTTTTATGCGCAAAGAATTCTGGAAATTAAAGGTTTATCGGCCGATGACAAAACGGCAACGATTCAGGGCACAGTGGCTTATTTGATCAAACGCTTTCCAGATCTCTTCCAAATTGAATTTCTCAATGAAATGCAGCATTTCCTCGTCACTTGCTCGGATAGCTTTAAATTTTCAAGAAAAGCCCGGCATCTAAGCAGAATTATTACCCTACAATACCTTTTTAGGAAAAAATTAGTAGAACTTGCAAAAAAACATCCCCGTTTGAAACATTTTGTAATAAAAATTTTTCGTTCTTCGATACAGCAATATGACCAATCCAAACCTGTTTTAGCGCTTTTACTTGGTTATCATTCTGGCAAAGATAGAGAATCCATGAGCGAAAAAACGATCTTGAAGGCGATTCAATCGTTTATTATAGGGGCACAAATTATCTCCCATTCCTTCCTCCAAAATCAATCAGGGATTGACCATGTATCTTTTTGCTATATCGAATTTGCAAAGCAAAATGGGACCCTCTTTACATTTGCGGAGATTGCACATCTGAAAAAGCATCTTCCTGCGGAATTAAGCCAAGGAATGGATCAACGCCTCCACCCTCTTTTCATGCCAAGAAATGAGGAAGAGATCATGAGAAATATGTTGATTCTGTCGGAACAAATTAAATTTGTGAAAGATATTCCTCAAACATCAATTAGTTTTGATGAACAATCGCATTCTCACATTTATTTTACGGTGATCCTTGCGCGTTTACTAAAATCACAGGTGCTTCCTATTTATGAACTTTTTAAGAAGACTCCCTCTGTAGTAGAGTTTATACCCGATCGTGTAAAAATTATTGGACAAATTAGGAAGAAATATCCTAAGGAGGTTTCAGTCTTTCACTTAAAGATTAAAAAGGAAAATTTTCTTAGGCATGATCAATCCATCGATCTATACAAAGCACGACAAACTGTTCTTAAAGAGCTCACCAAAATTATAGGGGAGATACGTGATTATAACGGAGGGATTATCTCCAAACAGTATGAGTTGTTTTCAAGAATTAATGCACTATTGGTAGACAAAGAGTATGACGAGCTTCTTTTAGAAAATTTTTTCTATTCACTTGCCCCAGTCATCATTAGGGCTTTGTTACAACCTGGAGAATTTAAAACGCTATTTAGCCTCCTTACAGAAGGGGTTAATGAATACAAGCAAGAAGGAGAGATAATAAAAATTCATACGGATGAAAAGGATCATGTCTATATTTTGGTCATCTCCGATGACTTGCATTTAAGAGAGCTTTTACAAAGAAGGTTGCAAGATCTTCAAATCCAACCTCGTGATCTTATTGACTCCTATATAAAGATGGGGGGACTTGCATATATTAGCTATCTTTATCGTGAAAAAAGTCGTCCTAAGAAAGAACTCCTCATTAAAGCAATTCAAAATCAACTGGAAAGAAAAAAAGTCCAAATCGCGGATTAATTGTTCATTTAGTACTGAGACACTATTTTTCTTTAATATTACGTTGCAACTTCACTCTTAAAATTAATTAGACATCTTGCATAAATCGTTAGGAGGAAACCTGAAGTCTCTTCTTATGCTAAAAAATTTCCTCTATGGTGGACTTCAAAGTGGCTCAGGGGCTCAAAGCTGGACAAGCGCTATGAATCTGTGGATAACTTACTAATAAGAGTGACGAGCTGATCGATTTCTTCTTCATTGCTTTTTATGATCGAATTTAAAGAGCTGCAATACCTCATCCAAAGCCTTGGCTCTTCAGAAAATGCAAAGCAGCTATCTTCTTTGAATTGACGTTCTAGCAAGGTCAACTTTTCTTCCGTATGAAAAAGCTTGTGTCTTGTTTCATCTAATGTACAAGACTTGTCTTCAAATTGAGTTTTTAATTGCACATAAAGGCCTTGGAATTTTCGGCACTCTCGATCTAGCCCACTCACTATTGACGGATCAATTTTGGGTTGAATTTCATGTTCTTGTGTTTTTTGTAAAGATTCGATTTCATTCTTAAGAGAGTTTTGATTTGTTTCAAAGTTCTGAAGTCGCTGGTGGCTTAGAGTGAGTTCTTGCTGTCCTTCTTCATAAAGGGATTGAAGGTTGCGAATTTGGTATGCATAGTCATTTGCATTATTATGAAAAGCTATTTCTGTAGTCTGAAGTTGGCAAAGGGTTTTATTGAGTTCATTTTTTAAATAGGTAATGTTATTTTCAAGTGTTTGTTTTATCGTGTTCAAGGAGTTCTTTTCCAGCTCTAATTCGATATTTCGCTGAGCAATGGACGTGTTGACTGCTTCGGCTTCGGCATTTGAGGATTCTAATTTAAAAGTATTTTTACGCAAAAGGTCGATGTCATCTTTTAAAAGCTGATTTTCTATGGAATTTTCTATTTCTTTTTCTTGGATTTTTTGTAAGTCGACAAGTAATTGTGCATGGTGTTCTTTTAAAGCTTCTTCTTTTTTCTTCAGAGTATCTACAGTAGCTTCTAGATATAAAATGGAACTTAATGAATGCTCTAGCTGTTGATAAGTCTTTTGGAGCTCTTTTTCTTGGTCTGTATCAACTAGACATTGAATAGTGCTTTCGCATTCTTCTAATTTTTCATTTAACAATACAATCTGTTGCTTTTTATAAATGAGGTCTTGAATAAGAACATCATGATGGCTTCTAAGCTGCAATAGCTCATCTTTAGCTAAGTGTACAAGTTTATAAAAAGAGGTTTTTTCTTCTTGTGCTTTAGCAAGCTCAACCGTTAGAACAGTGATCCTTGCTGAAAGGGTGGATTGTTCATCTATCCATGTTTTTTCTGAAGTTTTCCAACGTTCATCTAGAAGATGAATGTTATTCAAGCGGCTCTGTGATTCAGTTAAAAAGGTGTTGAGGAGTTCATGAACCTCTTCAAGACAAAGGGTTAGGATAACAAAAGAAAAAGCCAAAGCTATTGAAAATCCTACATGCCAGTAACTTTCATCTGTAACAGTTCCTTGAAAGCCATAAGTCGATAATACAAATAACGAGGCAAGAGCACAGGCTAATCCTTTCATTCTCCAAATGACACAACAAGGAATGCCGATAAGTGCACTTAGAGAATAGTACCAATGATTGGATATCTTGAAAAAAAGAATAAACGTTGAAAGGAGGATGAGGAATGGACCGACTAATGACCAAAATTGGATTTGAAACTGGACCTTCCTATTTCCATCTTGCACATTTTCTAAAGCATTCACGTAAATTTCCCTTCAATTTCTTATTTATAACAAGAATAAGAGCATTTTTGTAGCAATGCAACAAAATAAAATAATGTAATTTATAATGTTGGATCTCAATAAGTTGTGGTTCAAAAAGCCTTTAATTCGAAGATCTAAATTTAAATTCAATAATAGAGACATCGTCTACAAAGTATTCTTTCCCCTGAATCGATTGAATTTTTCTCACCAGTCGGTCAAGGTCGTCCCCATCTTTTGATGCAGTCGCTTTGAGCAATTCCTTAAACTCATTGATTGTGAGGATCGATCCATCCGTAGTGGTGATTTCATAAATCCCATCACTATACAAAAACAGTTTATTGAAAGAGTCCAGGCTTATAGTTTTATTTTCAAAATCAATATTTTCAACAGCTCCTATTGCTATGCCCGAAGTCTGTAACTCTGTCAGTTTGCATAATTGGTCCTTTTCCCAAGATAACATTAAAACGGGCGGATGTCCCCCAGATGAATATGTAATGGTTCTTTCTTGTGAGTCATAGACACCATACCATATGGTGAAGAACATATTATTATGGTCTTCCATTTGAAAAGTTTGATTCAATGAAGTTAAAACTGATTTTGGATTCGTAAAGTCAACATTTGGAAGCGTTTTGTAAAGAATGACATTCAACACAGAAATGGAAAGCAGGGCTGCACCTACTCCATGGCCACAAACATCTAATAAATAAAATGCAAAGCGATGGGGATCCACCCAACGATATCCAAAAGCATCGCCCCCCAAATGAGCAGATGGAAGAAATCGCCAATCTACTTTGATATGATCGTCAATAGGATCGGGCAATAACGTTCTCACATATGCAGCAGCTTCTGACAATTCTAAATTGAGCTGTCTCTGGCTTTCTTCAATTTTTTTATAGGCCTCATTTCTCTCTAAAAGTCGTGTGTAAGCCATAGAGTGATACCTTATACGTGCAATAAGTTCAATTTTATCGGGAATTTTTACAATGTAGTCGTTAGCACCTTTAGAAAAAGCATCTGCCTTAACTATAGGGTCTTCACGTGTTGATAAGACAATAATTGGAATGTTAAATGTTGAGGCATTCGATCGAAAAAATTGAACAAGAGTCAAACCGTTACAATCAGGCATCACAAGGTCTTGTAGGATGACTGTAGGCTTTACTTGACTAATCATTTCAAGAGCAAATCCAGGATTGGTGCAGTAGTGGAAAGTAATGTCTGATTGGTCAAAGAGCATGCGCTTAAGGGCTTCAGCTATAATCATCTGATCGTCAATTAATAGAACTGTAATAGGAACGGGTGTATTCCCTTCATACAATGGTTCTTGGGGTAAAGAAAGAGGTGAATTTTTCATCATAATAAAAATCTATTTATATGTATTTGTATAAACGGGCTCGCCGATTAGTTCAGTGACGGCATCTAGCAGGGCTTTGTCCTGGAAATTGTTTTTGCTAAAAAAATAACTAGCACCTTCTTCCATCGCACTGTATCTCTCTTGCTCCGATTCCTTATAAGAAATAATGATGATTGGGAGATACCTAAGAACCCGATCAGAACGGATGAGTTTGATTAATTCATGGCCATCCATTTTAGGCATCTCTAAGTCTGTAATCAACAAATCATAATGCTTAGCTCTAACTGACTTCCAGGCATCAAGTCCATTGCCTACAGAATCTACTTCAAAGCCTTTTGATCTTAGTAAACGCGATTCCACCTCTCGCACGGTTAGTGAATCATCAACAACTAAAATGGTTTTTTGAAAGGACTCTGCAACTTTAGATTTAATGATTTCGATTTTTTTTGGCAGCGGAGTCAAGAGGATTTTTTCAATCGATCTAATCATCTCTTCAATGTCGAGGATAAGGACAGGGCTTCCGTCTTCCAATAGAGCAGCAGCTAGGATATCAACAATATGTCCAAGTTTTCGATTCAACTGGTGGACGACAAGTTCCCTTTCTCCAATGAGACGATCGACAATCAGTGCATATTCATTTTGCTGATCTCCAATAATAACAGCACAAAGTTTCTCATGTTCTTCTTGAGGTTCGTTTAATTCAAGAATATGCGCTGCCGAAATGAGACCGATGGGCTTATTATCAAAATAAAAAAATTGTTGAAGATCAAATATCTCAATTTCTTCTTTGTGTATAACACAGGTATGTGTGACGCGAGAAAGAGGAAAAGCATAAGGTTCTCCTGCTATCATGACAATTAATGCGCGGATCACAGATAGAGTTAAAGGCAGTTGTAAAAGAAAGCTTGTTCCAGAGCCGGGCTTTGATATAATTTTTACAATGCCCCCAACTTCCTGAATAACATCTTTAACCACATTTAAGCCAACGCCTCTTCCAGATATTTCAGTGACTTCTTTGGCTGTGGAAAATCCAGGTAAAAAAAGAAATTCTGCAATTTCAGAGTCTTCCAAATGGGAAGCTATTTCAGAGCTAATCAAACTTTTATCGATAAGGATATGTCTTAGTCGTTGGTAATCAATACCCCTTCCATCATCAGATACGGTTATTGATAGTACGGCACCTCGATGACTTGCTTCTAGACCAATGACACCTTCTGGGGGCTTTCCTTGTCTGATTCTTTCAGCTGGAGTTTCAATTCCATGATCTACAGCGTTTCGAAGAAGGTGGCTAAGGGGAGCTTCAATTTTTTCGAGAATGTCTCGATCTACTGGAGTGCTTTTACCTTCAACTTCAAATGAAACAGATTTTCCAAGTTGTTTTGCGAGGTCACGAATCATCCTGGGAAAAGCTTCAACTCCATCTGCAAAAGGTCTCATACGGCTATTAATAACTTCTTGATAAAGACGGTCTGAAAGACTCGTATGTCGACGAATAAAATATTCTAACTCCTCTAGCCGTTGCGAAAAATGCATTCGAATATCGAATAAATCATTTTGGAGATGATTAATTTCCTCTTGTAATTGGGGATTTACTTTGTCTAAAATCATCTTTTCTCTAATTAAATCGAGTTTTTCAGATAGAGAAAGCTGCTCCTTTTTAATATGCTGTAAAGACTCTCCAAAGGGATCAAGCCAGTGAGATTCTACTACAGACTCTCCCGCTAAACCCATTAGGCGATTCAGACTATCAGCTGTAACGCGTAAAACGCGATCCCGCACAAACTGTTTTGTTCCTATGGAGAACTGATCAAATTTTGCATTCTTTTCTCCTGGCTGTTTAGTCACTCCCTTAATCGATTCCGATCTATTTTCAATATTTTTAGCTGATTCGGTTTCCTCAGTGAGTTGAAGACTAGGATTTTGAAGAAGACCTACAATCTGCAGGATCTTGGGTTCCTGATCCGCAAGCCACGATGGCATGCGTTCATAATTTACTTTCGTTAATCGAAGTAGAAAGTCAACTCCTTTAAGTAAACAATCTATTTCCTCGTTTCCTAAACTAGATTTGCCCATTTGCGTGTAAACAAAGCAATCTTCCATAATATGGGCAAGTTTAACAATAGAGTTTAAGCCCACAATGCGTGCGGCTCCTTTGATTGAATGAGCAGCCCGCATCATAGACTCTAATACAACAGGGTTTTTCTCTCGCTCCCAATCTAATAGGTCCATACTTAGCTCTTTTGCCTGTGTTTCTAATTCTATCCTGAAAAGTTCAAACATTGAGGGGTCGTTCACAAGAGCTTCAAATTTAGTTAAAGGAGAGAAAGAGACGATCGTTGCTTCGGAGGAGTCTTTTCTTAGAGAGTTGACTATCCAATTTTTGATCCGTTCAAATTCGGGATATTGCTGCTTAAAGACGTTTTCAAGTTCGTCTGGGGAAGTTTTTACTAAAGAATTTAGTAGGTTTGTATAAGTTCGGAGTTGTTGAAGCGCCTCTTCTATAATTCCATTTTTAATAGAATCTTCTGAAATGTGTTTGATGAGTCGTGCACTCACATCCATTAAAATAGTAAACTGAACAATGCTGGCTGCTTGTTCAATAGCTTGGAGGATTTCCATTAATGTTTCTAATTGCAGAGTGTCTTTTGGATTGGCTAAGCATTGCTTGAGTTTGGGTAACTGGACTTTGATTTCTTCGAGAAAAAGTTTTTTGATTTCGTTATCGATTTGTTGTTCTGACATCTAAAGGTAACCTCTAAGGCTTTGGAATATCACTTTTTCATCGAGATAGCCTACAGTCATTTCTTTTAGATAGATAATCCCACAGTACCGGCTTTTCAACGAGTGGGAGAAAGTCGATGGAACCTCTGCAATTTGTTCGGGATTTAAAAGATATAGGCCATCTATCTCTTCAATTGGAAACACACATAGATCGGATTCGCTTTGAATGGCGATCAATCGCTTTGACTTCAAAGGTATTTCTTCACTTTTACCTTTGATACCGAGTAAAGATCTCAGATCCATGCATAATTGGAGTTCTCCGCTGAGATTAACTAAACCGAGAAAGACTTCATTTGATCTATGAGGGACTTTATGGATGGGACGTTCTTCGGATACTTCTTTAAAACAATGACTCTTTAATGCTAGCCACTCATCCCCAAGTCGAAAAACGATTACAGAGATTTGATTTTCAGAATAAACTTCTTCTTTAAGTGGATGTAAAAGGGTTTCAGACCATTCTTGGAGGTATCCTAATGGAGGAGTCCGTTGTAGCAGATCGCTAAGTTGTTGCGCATCGCTTTTCGATGTTTCTGCAGCTAGGGAATCTTTAGACTTATCCACAAGCTCTCCTAGTGAGTAAGATTAATAGATGCGGAAAAGGAAACTGGGATATCTGCAAGGAATTCAAATAATTTTGGTGTATTTAGAAGGTATATGAGGGTATTGTCTTCAT
Source organism: Chlamydiota bacterium (assembly GCA_041691035.1). Lineage (GTDB taxonomy): Bacteria > Chlamydiota > Chlamydiia > Chlamydiales > Parachlamydiaceae > JBEPVL01. Next base: position 22,809 of record JBEPVL010000014.1, on the reverse strand, counting down.
TTAAAGCTACTTCTAAATAGGGTTGCAAATCAAGATGACTATCGACCAACTTTTGAGTGTCTTTAAGACTAATGTCAAGGATATCGGTAACCTTTTCAGCAAGAAATCCTATGACTTTTTTTGTTTTATGATCGGTGAGTAGTATAATCCTTGAGTGATAGGCTGGCGGCGTTGGCTTGTTTTCAATAAGCAATCCTAAATCTACTACGGGAATTTGATCATGCTCCCAAAACAATAACCCAACTAAATAATTTTTTGGGTGTGACAAAGTCTGTAAAGGTACTGCTGGAATAATGCGTATGACTTCTATGCAATTAACTACGTAACTTTTAAAACCAATTTTAAAGAGAAGAAAAGACATAAAGTTAAACTCTTTTAAGTTTTTCATCCCGCAATTTTTGATCAACGAATTTAACTGGATCGAGAATAATCTCTCCCGTAGACCATTGTGTAGCAAGTTTACCTATTGTGGTTAATTTATCTCGACCAAGCTTTTGTTGGAGAAAAATCACTCCAGCTTTAAGTCTCAGGTCATCATTATTGATAAATTGCATACTCAATAATGAAGGAGTGACACCTATCCCACCTGTTTCTTGAGGACGGCAATAAATGTTCAAGCCTGAGGAGAACTCAATCGTTTTTGTCTGCTTATCCAATTTTCCTCTTATCACTTGATCAAAAAGCATGACGATGCCCCCAGGGGGATCTAATTCACCTTTTTCATTTCTTGCTTCAATCCCTAGGCTGACATCCCTGAGGAATTGTATTGAAAAGTTTCCTTCCTCATCACAATTCCAGAATTTTACCACGGTGATGACTGAAAGCTGCTTTTCTAAATTCTGAAAAAGAAGGGCCCAAACTCCTGCCAGATCAGTGGAGATAAACCGTCCAATATCGGATAAAGCACGTGTTTTAGCCGCATCTGCAGAAAGGACGGCTAGGGGCTCAGGGGTTTCAAATTTTTTTGGAATAACGGAGGGTACTTCTACAACAACACTTTCTGATTTAGGAGTCTCGTTGTAAACTTTGATTTTTTTTTGAATATCTCCCATGCTTTTACTTAATTTTTCGCACTTTTCATTAAGACGAAAAACATCTGTAGTAAGAATTTTTTGATTTTCTAGTAAAAGCTGGATGGCTGATCCCCCCTCAATTTCTAATTGCTTAACCTGATTGATAAGTTCTCTAAGGGATTGCCATAAGGTTTCCAAAGAATGCTTTTGGGGATTAAAATAACTATCTTCGATGTCTGGTATATTCCAGGATTTAGGGGATCGACCGGCATTTTCTTGCCCTTCTTCTAGATCTGTCATAAACTCTCCTTTATAACACTTGACCTTTTGAGCATTTTAATTCCCTATTCTACTTATACTTTTACGCATAAGTATTTTTTTAATTTTTAAGTCGTTGAGAATCAGGTATTAGAAAATAACATAAAGGCATGACTTTCATATTTTTTTATCCTGTCGATGAATACAAAAAAGACGAGTCTTCTTCGACCATCAACACCTGCATCTTTGCGTTTATGCTATAATCGCAATTTAAAAAGAAATGGATTTGTCAAAAAAAACTATGCATAAAAGGATGTTCCCACCTTAGCGGATGAATTTTTTTTTCCAAATATAAATTGAGTGCGCTGTTTTTATGGTTTTTTTACTTGTCCCCTAAATCCAATCATTTAAATGACTTCATATTCAGTACTCTGTTTTTGTGACTATTCTAATAACACATGTACCATACAAAAAGATGTTCTGCTATGATAAGGTGCTAAAATACAAAAGAGATGAAGCTGCAGGAGATATGTTTACCGGTATCGTTGAAGAAAAAGGAATTGTAGAATCCATCACAAACCATTCTTTGGGCGCAATTCTTAAAGTAAGAGCGCCATGCATCCGTTCTGACACCAAAATTGGCGATTCTATTAGTGTCAATGGATGTTGTCTCACTGTCACTCATCTTGAAGATGAATGTTTGCTTTTTGATGTCGTTCTCGAAACATTGAGTAAAACCTGCTTGGTTAATATTGGAATCGGTTCCCAGGTAAATATAGAAGGGGCTTTGAGATTAAATGATCGTTTTGGAGGACATTATGTGCAAGGGCACATTGATACTACTGGACATATTACTCAATTTCAGGTCAATAATGATGGTTCAGCCTGGATATCCATTCAACTCCCAGAAAAATTCATAAAATATATAGTTAAAAAGGGATCGATCACAGTTGATGGGATCAGTTTAACGGTTGCAGATACAGGTCCGGATTGTTTTTCAATTGCTTTAATTCCTCATACTGTTAAATTTACGACTTTAGGAACCAAGAAATTAGGCGATCTTGTCAATATTGAAACCGACATCATTGCAAAACATCTCGAGCAATTAGTAAAGGATTGGGCGATTTCATCCCTTCCCTCAATTTAGTATGAAGGTATAGAATGGTCATAAAAAAAAAAGTTCAGGAAGCCATCCAAGCTTTATCTGAGGGTAAATTTGTCATGGTTGTCGACGACGAAAATCGTGAAAACGAGGGGGATTTAATTTTAGCCGCAGAAAAGGCAACCCCTGAAGCTCTCGCCTTTATGATTCGTTATACAACTGGGATTATTTGCATGCCTCTTCTTGGGGCTAGATTAGATGCATTATCCATTCCGCAAATGGTTGCCAATAACACCGATAGAAAACAAACTGCTTTTACTGTATCAGTAGATTATCGTTTTGGGATAACCACTGGGGTGTCAGCATCCGATCGTGCAACAACAATCCTTTCACTTATTGATCCCAAAACAAAATCAGATGATCTATGCCGCCCAGGACATATCTTTCCCCTTCGCTATTGTGAAGGAGGCGTTCTAAAACGTGCGGGACACACCGAGGCTGCAGTTGATTTAGCAGTTCTCTCTGGCATGTATCCTGGAGGGATCATTTCCGAACTTATTAATGATGATGGGACGATGATGCGACTTCCAGATTTGGAAAAATTTGCTTCCTCTCATTCCATCCCTCTTATATCCATTGCAGATATTGTTCGTCATCGTCGTCAAAATGAGATTTTAGTCAAATGCATCTCTGAAGCAAGAATACCGACCAAGTTTGGGAATTTTATTGCCTACGTTTATGAATCAAAGTTAGATCAAATTGAGCATATTGCCCTAGTCAAAGGGGATGTAAAGGGTAAGGATAATGTGTTAGTTCGTGTTCATTCAGAATGCCTAACAGGTGATGTATTTGGTTCTTGTCGTTGCGACTGCGGACCACAATTAGCCTATGCAATGGAAAAGATTGCCGAGGAAGGATCCGGAGTCATTGTTTATCTTAGAGGACATGAAGGACGAGGGGTAGGTCTTGCTCATAAACTGAGGGCTTATCAACTTCAGGATAATGGAAGAGATACTGTAGAAGCCAATATAGAGTTGGGGTTTGCGCCAGATGATAGAGAATACGGCATTGGAGCCCAGATTCTTTCAAATTTAGGTCTAACGACAATTCGATTAATGACAAATAATCCTTCCAAATACCATGGACTTGCAGGCTATGATCTCAAAATTGTGGAAAGAGTACCCATTCTTATCCAACCCACAAAAGAAAATTGGCGTTATTTATATACCAAAAAAGAAAAGCTCGGACATCTGATTGAGGTGAATGAATTACTCTAAATTACTGAATAAGAGGATCTGATTATGAAAGAATATAAAGGGCAATATAAAGCAAGCCCTGGGGCAATTGCCATCGTGGTATCCAGATTTAATGAATTGATTACAAAGAGTCTTCTTGAAGGCTCTTTAGACTGCTTAAAGCGATTCGGTTACGATCAATCAGCCATTACAGTTGTCTGGACTCCAGGTGCTTTTGAAATTCCATTGGTTGCAAAGCAACTATCCAATTCCGGTCAATTCAAAGCGATTATTTGCTTGGGCGCCGTTATTCAGGGAGATACTCCCCATTTTGATCATATTTGTGCGCAAACCGCTTCAGGAATTGCTTCTGTTGCACTCTCTGCATCGATCCCAGTGATTTTTGGCGTTTTAACAACACATACAATCGAACAAGCTATTGAGCGTTCAGGGACTAAGGCAGGAAATAAAGGATTTGAAGCAGCGCTCAATGCAATAGAAATGATAGATCTTCTGAGCAAACTTCCTTCAATATCTCGTTAGGAAGGTAAATATGAAAAAAATGATCGTTTATGGTGGACTTCTTTTCTTTCTCTTTGTGACACTGTGGTGGTTTTCTGACATTAAAAATACCTATAAATCTCTTCCGGGTTCAACCTCAGGTGTTTTAAAATTTCCTGAATTTTCCTCATGGATTCAATACACGCCACCTTCAAACCTTTTTTCCGTTTCCTTACCTTTTGTTCCTCAATATGCAAAGGAAACAATTGACATCCCCAATTCTAATGAATCGCAAACATACACTATGTTTGTTTCTGAAACGTATCATGACAGCATGTATTTAATTAGTCAGGTGTCTTATTCGAATGGTGTGGATCTCTCAGATCAAAAAAATGTGCTTCTAACTGTAATTGACGAAATCCGAAATCTAAGCAATAATAACAAAACGATAACTAGCTCTGAGATACGCTTCCAAAATCAGGGAGGGAGGGAATTTCATTTTGAAAGTCCTTCAAAGCAAAGCAAAGGGGTAGCTTTTATGGTGGATCGGACTGTCTTTTTATTGGTGTATATTGCCGAAAATGAAATTTTCCGAGAAGAGAGCTATCAACATTTTATTGGGTCATTTAAACTCACTCGTTGAGAAATCTATAAAATAAGGATAAAACATGAAGCACTGCAAGTTCTACTTTCTGTTTACGACGGTATCTTTAGTTTGGGGTATTTCTAGTAATTGTGAAGGGCAGCTATCGGGCTCTTCGATGTCAGGCGCCAGTTCTGGACCAACAACCCCTTCTTCGCAAATTCAAAACATTAGGCCTTACGATAGACCTAAAAATTCTCAGAAAGGGGAATCCGTTTCTCCTTATTTCCAAAATATTCCCTTGTCTCCTCGAATGCCCGCAACCCTGAATTACTTTCATCCCGGAGTTTTGATTTTTCAAGAGGGTAAGTGGGAGGGGAATGATCATTTATTAAACGTGGCAAACAACATTGGTGTTTATGCCAGCTTAATTAAACCCGAAGGGTTAAATTTTCCTATTGAAGAAGAAGCAATAAAATCACAAGTCGTTTCAATTTTTCAAAAGGTCAATATCTCCCCAGTCACTCTTGCCGCTCAGGATCAGCCTCCTCTTCCTGCTTTTCAAATAGAAGTACTTGTTTACCCAATTGAAAAAGGATATGTTGCCTCTATTCAAGGACGATTATTTGAATCAGTGGTCTTGAGTCGATTTGTTCTTGATCCTGGTATGGCTTTTCAAGCAGTGACTTGGGAGAAAAAGAATTTAATTGTTGCTCCAAAAGACAAAATAGTTAACTATCTTCAGGATAGTATTGCCGATGTTGCAAACTCTTTTACCGAAAGATATGAAGCTTTTCAAAAAATGAAAAATGAATCACGTCGATAGAATTTGACTCAAAAAGGTTGTAAACATGAAAAAACCATCCCCCCAATCCTCCGTCATCACGACCGGACTCGCCATGTTTTCGATGTTTTTTGGGGCTGGAAATGTTGTCTTTCCTCTTGCACTTGGTCAAGCAGCTGAAACTCAAAATCTTTTTGCAATTTTAGGCTTCCTTGTTACCGCTGTTGGGGTTCCATTTCTAGGGTTAATTGCGATGACGCTTTTTGATGGCAATTATAAACGATTTTTCGATCGTCTCGGTCACTGGCCGGGTGTTGTCATTGCATTTATTATCATGGGTTTAATTGGTCCCTTTGGAGCTCTTCCTCGCTGTATCGCTCTTTCCCATGCTACCATGAGCAATATCTTCCCGTCTTTAAACCTCCCTATTTTCAGTATTATTTCCTGTTTAATTATTTTTCTTTTTACCTACAAACCGAATAATATTATTGAAATTCTCGGAAAAGCCCTGACTCCGTTCTTGTTAGGTTCATTGGGGATCATTATTGTTAAAGGACTCATGAGCGCACCTCTTCCACCATTTAGCGATAAACAGTCTTTAGCAGTATTTTTGGATGGAATAAAATCTGGTTATCAAACGATGGATCTCCTTGGCGCTTTTTTCTTCTGTTCTGTCGTATTGAGTTGTCTCAAAGCAGAAACCGATTCGACCGTTTCAAGCGACCATGTGAATTATAAAAAAATCATTATCCTTACAATCAAAGCTAGTTGTATTGGGGCGTTCTTACTGGCTGCTATTTATGTGGGATTTAGTTACGTCGCATCAGGCTACAGTCTTAATATTAAAGGAATCCCAACTGAATTTCTTCTTGGCACACTTGCTCAGCAGATTTTAGGAACATACGCTGCTTTCGTTACGGCAATAGCTGTTGCGTTGGCATGCTTAACAACAGCGATCGCTCTTGCTGCTGTTTTTGCTGAGTATATTCATTTAGAATTAAGCAATCAAAAACTTAGCTACATGGTATCATTGCTCATCACATTGGTTATTTCTTTTTTCATTTCTACATTAAACTTTACAGGTATTATTAGTTTCTTAGCACCTATCCTGGAAGTTTGCTATCCTGCCCTTATTATGTTAAGCATCGTTAATATTGGTTATAAGCTTTTTCATTTCAAACCTGTTAAGACTCCAGTTTACGCAGTTTTCTTTTTTACTCTAATGTATAAGTTATTTCTTTGACTTTTAAGTGCTTGATGTGATATAATCTTTTCTTTATATCATTTTAAATTAGGGTTTTATATGAATATTTTGTCTGCATTTCTTACATGCTTACTTATTATTTCTTCTCCATTACATATTTATTCCGAAACGTATCTTGTAGCTGAAACTAATATTGAAAATGAAAAGATCTCTACTCATCAAAATTATTCTATAAATCAATTTCTTAATACTACAAGTTTTGTAGGGGCTACATTTCTTTTTAACGAAAAAAGCATCATTTATTCAAGTGATGAAACCGGAATATTTAATCTCTACTCTATACCCATCCATGGTGGAACGAAAACTCAACTGACCCATTCAACTGACCACGCAATTTCCATTATCTCCGGTTTTCCACATGATGACCGTATCCTCTATTTGAGCGATGGCCTTGGCAATGAAAAAAGCCATATTTTCTTAAGAGAAATCGATGGAGCAATAAAGGACCTCACACCTGATCCAAAAGCGCGAGCTGAGTTTTATGGCTGGTATTCCGGAATCGAAGGCTTTTATTTTGGCTCCAATGCTCGCGATGACAGATATATGGATCTTTATGTTATGAACCTGGAAACTGAGGTGCCCACTCTTATTTTTCAAAATAATGAGGGGTGGCATTTTGGTGGCATTTCAAATAATGAGCGCTATCTTGCATTAAACAAAATAAATACGATGAATGATTCGGATATTTATCTTTACGACCTTTTTACTAAAAAAATGGAACTCATAACTCCTCATACTGGGGATGCCAATCATTCTTCCTGCGGATTTGGTCCCGATTCTAATGAACTTTACTTTATTACAGACCAAAATAGTGAATTTGAATATTTAAAGGTCTATCACCTCGATACAGGAGCTTTTCAAATTGTAGAGAAATCGAATTGGGATATTAGCAATTGTTATTTCTCAAGCTCTGGGAGATATCGTGTTATTTCAATTAACGAAGAGGCCAGCACTGTTGTTAGAGTCTTTGATCAAGAAACGGGTGAGCAGGTTAGATTGCCAGAGTTACCGAATGGACAAATTACCAATATCGTCTTTTCACATAGCGAAAAGTACATGCTCTTTTATGCCAACGGCGATAAATCTCCAACAGAATTATATCTTTATGATTTTGAAAATGGCTCTTATAACAAAATCACAAACTCCTTAAGCCTTGATATTGACATCGACCATCTCGTTGATTCCACAGTTGTTCGCTATCCTTCTTTTGATGGAGCCATGATTCCCGCCCTTTATTATAAGCCAAAAGGAATAAAACCGGGACAGAAGATTCCTGCTATGATTTGGATCCACGGAGGGCCAGGTGGTCAATCTAAACGAAGCTATAACTTTCTGATCCAATACATGGTGAATCATGGTTATGCGGTTTTAGCTGTTAATAATCGAGGAAGCACTGGATATGGAAAGTCATTTTTTAAGGCAGCTGACCTCAAACATGGAGATGCTGACTTAAAGGACTGTATTGCTGGAAAATACTTTCTAATCTCAACAGGTGACATTGCTGAAGATAAGATTGGAATCATGGGCGGAAGTTATGGAGGATATCTTACTTTAGCTGCTCTCACATTTCAATCTGAGGAAATGGCTGTGGGAATTGATATCTTTGGGGTTTCAAATTGGGTACGCACATTAAAGAGTATTCCTTCTTGGTGGGAATCTGAGCGCGAGGCCTTATATAAGAAAATAGGTAATCCAGAGACTGATATTGATTATCTTGAGAGTATTTCTCCTCTTTTCCACGCAAAAAACATTACAAAACCATTGTTAGTGATTCAGGGAGCAAATGATCCACGCGTTCTTAAGATAGAATCAGATCAGATCATTGAACAAATCAGTCAAAATGGGATTCCCTATCGCTATGTTGTATTTGATGATGAAGGCCATGGTTTTGCAAAGAAACAAAGCCGCCTCATCGCAGGTCAAACTATTCTCGAATTCCTTGATGAGCATCTAAAAGGCATAGACCCCTAGCTCGATAGTTTTCGTGTTTATTATTTTGGTGACGAATTCGATCTTGCCCATCCTGGTTTAAATTGAGTGGGATGGGCAGTCATAGGGGCCTAAGCATCAGGTTAATACAAGACAATCATAGTATTCATGTTATCCTGACGACGTAGTGGATCCTATTTATTACGTAGTTAATAACCTAAACTCGGGTAATACTTTTAAGCGAGATATTTATTAATCAAAGTTAGATGCAAAAAAGGTAATCAGGCCGTCTGAGGCCTGATTCTAATGCAAGCTTAAATAGTGTCGGTTTTCCATCGCCTCTGCCAGTTTTACAAACAATCTTTTTCTCGATTTTCATGTATTCTGTTCAGTGTAGAGATACTGCGCTTTGCAGTGACACTCAAGTTACAGCTACTTATTATCTATACAATCTACTCATATAATAAGCCCAAAACTCAAATTAATGTTTTAAACGAGATGCTCATTAATCGAAAAGTTGGATGCATTTTCAACATATTGGCAAGATAAAATAAAAGATTAAAACATTTGTCAACCGGAACATAAAAACATTTTATATTTACAATAAATACATATAATCTTTATGGATTATTCGATCTAAATATTTATAATTAAATCAGTTAAATAATTAATTATGAGGTTTATGAATCTAATCATCCATTTTCCACCAACCACTATGCATGAGTTAACTTATGCTCTTGAGCTAGTGTCCGATGGTAAGGCTTTTTTTGAAACTGATCTCTCGCTTTATACACAGCCTGTTAATGCTCAAACTGAAACAGTAATTTCTAAAATTATGCAGGTTTATTTTAAATCATTGAATCAAGTTGAAAATCAAAACAGTATTCAATCCGATATCTTAGCTTTTTCAGAAGCATTTTCTAAGTATAAAATGACATTGCCAACTCCGCATGCCTATTATTTAGCAGATTGCATTGAAGACTTGCTCAAAAATAACGAATCTCTTAATCAAGAGAGTAAAGAAGATCTTTCTATTATCCTTATTACAGATGTGGATCATGGATGTAGAGGAGCAATGACCAGCCGAGCATTATCTGGAATAATTCAAAAACAGACCCTCATCATCCCAGGTGCCCTTTTAATTGAAATTCTCCTAGGGAATAAATTCGAATCACCCAATGATACTAACGCAAGAAAGACCTATATGCAGGCATTTAGAGAAGTAACTGATGGAAATTGGAAGTTATTCCTTCATAAGGAATCCGATTTAATTGTTCTCTTGCCAAATTGCATTTCCCCATCTTCTCTTCAATTAAATGATTATCTAGCCACTTCAATTGAATTTTTTGATCAAGAAACGATAAAAGTAATTGCAAATATACCTTATCAAAGAAAAAAAATGACAAGCAATGATATTATAAACACCTTAGATTCAAAAACTAAAAAAAATATTATTTGGGCAGGGCATGGAAATTTAGAGGGAATGGCTATGGGCATTTCCGTTCAGGAAGTGAGTGAAATATTAAATGCCCCACTTCCCGTTGTCAGCTGGAATCTCAACTCTTGCTTTCTTCTTGCAAACATGCCAAAAATATTAGAAAAAGTTGTCTCCGTACGAGCAAATATTATATTTAATGATGGACTAGGTCAGACCACATATCACTTGAATGGTACGGATTCTTCTGAGATCTATTTTAAATACTTAAAACATGCTGAAACACTTACAGAAAAAAAAGTTGTAGCTCTGTTTGAAAAATTGACTCCTTGGTTAAGTGGATTTTTGGTTTCTAATCATCCATTTCTTATTTTAAAGGGATCGCACAAAATGACTCCTATTTCATTTGGTGGGATCTCAGAGAATCATGATGAAAGTAGAGCTCAAAATACAGTTTATCAAGAGATTAATAGACTTTTTATTCTTCAATTGTATTCAAAACAACCCATTTGTTTGAAAGGACCTATTACAATTCTTTCAGGAACAGGAGAAAGGAACTGTTTACATTTTTTTGATGAAGTACAAACCTCTCTAAACTTAAACGATTTTTTAAGCACCCTCTATCCTCTTAATCAAGATATTCACACACTTTTTCTAATAAAGACACTAAGAAGTAATGGGGGGCGCTTTAGCAGAGTTCTCTACTATTTTGATCCACGAATTTCGAAACCAACGGTCCTATTTGATTTTGAAAAGGACCTTTATTTCATGGACGAAGTCTTTAATTGGTGTTTTTTTCCTTTTTATAATTATTCCTCCGAACTTTTGATAAAACAAGCAATCGAAGCTTCTTATCCTAAAAATTCAACAATCTCAATTGTAGATTTTTTTGAACTAGTAAGAAATGAATTTTCTTTTTCAAATGAGTTCTTTTATGAAAAAAATGACTCATTTGAGGTGATGTGCGAAGAAACCCTATCTATTAGAAAAGAAAAGTCATTATCTGAGGTATCCTTAAGGCTTTACCCCAATGATCTAAATGAGTATTTACGCTTAGCGATGAATCAAGATATAGAAGGTTTATCTCAAATTAAATTTAAAGATATGGATGAAGTTAATAGAGTTATCAGTTTTTGCATTGCTACTGATAACGCTGTAGTTTTTGAATTTTTAATGAATAGGTTTTATTCTTTCTTAGATATGAATGATATTATGTGCCATAAATTAAGTGCTATTTGGTTAAATAAAAAAGAAATATTAGGAACCATCGTTGAATTTTATGAAAGTGATTTAATGATTGCTGCTTGTAAGACTGATTTAGAATCTTTTAAATTAATTTGGGAAAAAACAGATCAGAATGGCATTGACATTGAAAACCTTATTTTCGAAGCATGTGTATCTCAAAACAACGATGTCGCTAGTTTCCTGAATGATTTGCTTTTTTAGAAACGTCTCATAATGAAATAAGAGCTAATTTCTCTTTTTGGTCTTGTTCTGAATGACTCGTTACATTCAGCAAATCGATCGAATAAGGTTGCAATAGTTCATCTTCCAAAAGGTAGCTTAGCTTTGGTGTCGCTACGCTGTGTATTTTCAAAAGGCTTTCATAAGTCGAAACAATAAAATCCACTTCTTTAATCGATGCAAAAAGAGAAATAGTGGCGTCATATTCTTGAAAGGCCTCAACATAAATAAGAAGCGGAAGGTGATTTTCAGCCAACTTTTTAAATATTTTTAATAAATCAAATGAAAAAGGTTTTCTGTTCTTAGAGATCACTAAAAGCTGAAAAGGACTTTCTTTAAGAACCTGCATTAATACGAAGAGATGCTCTTCATCAAAAATTTTTTGCTCTGTGTGTTGGTGGATGAGTCTGTGCGCTAAGTGTGAAAGAGTAACACGGGCACATCCCACCTGCTCAATGGCTATGCCAGCAGCAACATTGCATAATTGCGCTGCTTCTTTGTAGCTCAAATGATTTGCTAAGGCACATGCTAACATGGCTAGAACTGTATCACCAGCTCCCGTAACATCTTTGATCTCTTTGATAATAACAGGAAAATTATCATGCGATCCTTTTGAGTCAAAAATAGAGATCCCCGATTCCGATCGGGTAATCATAACTAAGTCAGCAGCAGTTATTTTTAAAACCCGAGCTGCAACTTCTTCTATTGGGGCAGAAAAGGGTAAGTTAGCAGCTGAATAGGCTTCCCCTTGATTTGGTTTGATGAGTGTCGTTCCATGATAGCGCGAAAAATCACTTCCTTTTGGATCGGTGATGACAGGTATTTTATTCTCTTTTCCAAAGGATATGATAGCTTGAAGAAGTTTAAGAGTGAGAAACCCCTTTCCATAGTCTGATATGGCTATTAATTCAATGTCTTTTAAAAGATCTGGAAGGATTTTAATGATTTGCGTTTCCAGCTCTTCAGAAAGGGGAATAACTTTCTCATGATCAACACGAACAATTTGTTGATGATCGGCTATAATACGATTTTTAATGGGCGTATAATAATTTTCTTGAATGAATAAGTGGGGTAAAGTTCCGCACTCTTTGCGTAAATCCTCTTTTAAACATGCTCCAGCCCAATCATTGCCTATCCTTCCAATGCCAATAACGGTTGCTCCGAGTGAAAGCAAATTAAGAATCACATTTCCTGCGCCTCCTGGCTGATGCCGTTCTTCATGCACGTGCACAATAGCAACAGGTGCTTCAGGGGAAATGCGTCTTGCTTTTCCTATAGTGTAAGCATCTAAGAATAGATCGCCAATCAGAGCTATCCGTACGGGATTAAGGCGACTGAGAGCGCTTGCTAGCTTTACCATGTTCGACCTGGGAGAAGGTAACAATTAATGTATTCATTAACTGAGTCTTTTAAATTTATGCATTCAATTTCTTCATGCAAAACTGACTCAGTCTTACTCATATCTGCGCGGCTATAGTTTTGATATTTACTTGATAACTCGGGGGGCATAGAGCTGTATTCAATATCGGGAGGGAGCCCTAAAGCATTATAAACAGCTATGGCTAATTCATTCCAAGTAGAAGCTTTGCCTGAGCCTATGTTGAATAACCCACCAGCATCATTGTTTAGAAAACAACATGTCATCCGTACAACATCCTTGACATAGATAAAATCCCGTTTTTGTTCACCATCTGCAAAATTGGAAGGATCATTTGATTTAAAAAGCTGAACTTTTTTGCCGCTCTGAATATGAGGGACCATACGCGTAATTGCGGAAGCCATGCGCCCTTTATGAAGCTCATTCGGACCAAACACATTAAAATATTTCAATCCAACAAGGGAATCAAAAGCTCCATTGCGTTCCACCCATTGGTCAAACAACGCTTTTGAATACCCATACATATTTAAGGGCTGGAGTTTATGGAGGTCTTTTTCTGTATCTTGAAATCCCTGAGATCCATCCCCATAAGTTGCTGCTGAAGATGCATAAATAAAACGGTGATCATTTTTGAGGGCATATTCCGCTAAACGAACAGAAAAACGGTAATTATTTTCCAGCAAATATGAGGAGTCAGTCTCCATCGTATCAGAACAAGCACCAAGATGGATAAAGGCTTCCACAAGAGATTCTCTCCCTTCAAGCCATGAGAAAAGTTGATGCTTTCCAATAATGTCGACGAACTGTTTTCCTACAAGGTTTTTCCATTTTTCTGTTTTACCTAAATCGTCAACGATAATAATATTGGTTAGGCCTTGGTTATTTAAATGGCGCACCACGCAGGAACCAATAAAACCTGCCCCACCTGTAATGATAATAAGCTGATCATCGTACATCTTCATCGGATTTTCCTTTATCTATCGTGCGTTGAGTCTTTTGCAAAATTCTAGCAGATGGTGAAATTGAATACCAGATTCAGAAATTTTTGAATTCCAATGATGAGGTAATGGGCATAATGCCTTTTAAGCGATTGACAATAAATTTATATCACATATAAAATCAACGCACTCTATTTTTATTTAAGGTGTCGTATGTCAGTTACATTTACAGGAATTAGTAATGTTATTAATTTAAACCCAGAATGTAGATCGATGGGAGAATGATTCAGTGAAATGGAATAATATGGGTTCAGAGAGAGGAAATATTACGATACTAAAGCTGCAACAGTGATAGGAAGATCCGCAGGTCTTTGGAGTGTTAGAGCTTTAGCTAAAGCTCTGACACTAAATCCGTAATATCCTTATATTTTTTCTATTTTCTGATGAATCAATTCGTTGACAAGTTGAGGATCCGCTTTTCCTGCACACAGCTTCATAATCTGCCCAACCAAAAAGCCTAACGCTTTCTTCCTACCACTTTTGTAGTCAGCAATCGATTGAGGTTCAGCCGCCAATACCTGATCTACATAACTTTCGATGAGGGCGCGATTATCAAGCGTTTGAAAATCTGGATTTTCATTGACAATCTCAACAGGATCTTTATTGGGTTGTGTCACCATCACATCCGCGACGCTCTTTGCTATTTTTCCAGTAATCGTTCCTTTCTCAATTAAATTCACCAAGCTGGCAACATGAATAGGAGATATTCCAAGATTAATGACATCCTTCCCTTGATCTTTTAATCGGCCTGGAAACTCAACAAGCAGCCAGTTGGATAGGCTTCTTCCGTTTAAACAATGTTCTAAAGCACTCTCAAAATAATCAGCAATGGCTTTATCACTCGTTAAGGAAAAGGCTTGATGAGGGGCCAGCCCTAAGGCTTGAACATAGCGACGCTCTCTTTGTAGTGGGAGCTCAGGCAATGTCTCTCTAATATCGCTAATATAAGCCTCTGTTAAAATGATAGGGACTAAGTCAGGTTCAGGAAAGTACCGATAATCATCTGCTGTTTCTTTTCTTCTCATCAAAACAGTCTCCTGCTTTTCTGGATCCCAGCGAAATGTGGATTGTTCAATGATCTCGTCATGGGGTAGATTGGGATGATCAAGATAAGCTGCAACTTGACGAGTAACCTCGGATTTTATCGCCATTTCCATGAAACTAAAGGAGTTCATGTTCTTGATTTCAATTTTATTCCGGAGCCCCTTTTCTCCTTTTTTCCTGACAGAGATGTTTGTATCGATTCTTAGGGATCCTTCTTCCATATTGCAGTCTGAAACATCGAGATATTCAAGAATGGCTTTAATTGCCATTGCGTAGGCTACTGCTTCTTTTGGAGTATGGATGCAAGGTTCTGACACGATCTCAATCAAAGGTGTTCCAGCGCGGTTATAGTCCACACCGGCAAAATTTGAAAAGTGTTTAAGCATTCCCGCATCATCTTCAAGATGGACGCGATTAACTGCAAATGAGCATTCCGTTCCCTCAACTTCTGTGACGATCGTTCCGCCTTTAATAATAGGGGAGTCGAATTGGGTAATTTGAAAGTTTCTTGGACTGTCAGGATAGAAGTACGATTTTCGATCAAAACGACTAAATTTTGCAACTTCACCTTGTATCGCACATCCAAATTGTACTGCCTTGCGTACTGCTTCTTTATTTAAAACAGGAAGTGCGCCCGGCTGTCCCGTACAAACTTCGGAGATGTTTGTGTTGGGATCATCTCCAAAGTGATTGGGAGCTTCGCTAAATAGTTTCGATTTTGTATTGAGCTCCACATGGATTTCTAATCCAATTACAGGTTCCCAGTCGGGAGGACATAACGGTTGATGTTTGTGGGTCATACAGTCACCTCTTTGACGAAATCAGGAATTATTTGCTGATGGGGAAGATTAGATTCAATGACATAAGCGGCACCAATAACTTGTCGATCATGTTTCTGTGGTCCTATCAATTGCAACCCTAAAGGAAGGCCACCTTGTGTAAAACCACTGGGAAGGCTGACTGCTGGAAGGCCAGCTAAATTTACGCCTATAGTATAGATATCCTCAAGATACATTTGAAGAGGGTCTTTTATTTTTCCGATCTCAAAGGCTGCAAAAGGAGAAACGGGCGAAGCAATCAAATCGCATAAACTAAATGCCTTTCGATACTCTTGCATAATCAGAGTACGCACCTTCTGAGCTTTTTTGTAGTAAGCGTCTTGATAGCCTGATGAAAGCACAAATGTGCCTAACATGATTCTTCGCTTGACTTCTGGTCCGAAACCTTCTTCTTTAGAAAAATCATAGACTTCATCTAAAGTTTTTGCTCGGGGTGAACGCTGTCCATAGCGAATGCCATCAAAGCGCGCTAAATTTGTTGAGGCTTCAGCAGTTGCGAGGATATAATAGACAGCTAGTGAGTATTTCAAAATATTGAGGTCAACCTCTACAAGTGATGCCCCCAGGCTTTTCATGAGCTCTATGGAGTTTTTAAACAACTTTTTAGGCTCTTCCGCAAGTTCTTCTAAAAATTGCCACGGCACACCAATCTTCATTCCTTTTAACGAAGAAGGAAAATTATTTAGGTAATCTTCAGGACCTTCAGGTATGCTTGTAGAATCTCGTTTACAATGTCTGCCAATGATTTCCATCACTAAAGCAACATCCTTTACAGTTGTAGCCATGGGGCCAATTTGATCTAAAGAAGACCCATAGGCAACAAGTCCCGATCGGGATACTCTCCCATAAGTAGGTTTGAATCCTACTATCCCACAGAAAGATGCCGGTAAACGAATAGATCCTCCCGTATCGCTTCCAAGTGATAAAGGACAAAGTCTTCCAGCAACTGCTGCTGCTGATCCTCCCGAAGAGCCTCCTGGTGTACAATCGAGATTCCAAGGATTGCGCGTTTTTTGAAGAGCAGAATTTTCGGTTGATGAACCCATCGCAAATTCATCCATGTTGGTTTTACCTATCAAAATAGCATCTTCAGAAAGTAAAAGGTCGACAACTGTGGCTTGAAAGGGAGCAATATAGTTTGTTAGAAATTTGGAACCACAAGTAGAAATTTCATTCAAGATATGGATATTGTCTTTGATAGCAATAGGAATGCCTGCTAATTTTCCAAGAGGTTGACCTGACTTCCTTTTTTTATCCACCATTGCCGCTTGAGCTAAAGCTTTTTCTGGGAAGTACTTCAAAAACGATCCGATTTGAGTATCAAACTTCGCTATCCGATCTAGAAAAGTCTCTGTAATAGAGACAGCGGAACACTCGCCGTGTAGAAACTGATCTCTAATTTCTATAGCTGATTTCTTATACATGAACTTCTAGTATCCTTTAAGTTTGTTTGATGACAGGGGGGACCCGAATCATTCCAGCGATATGGGAAGGGGCATTTGCTAAAAATGCATCGCGATTTAGGACTTGCCCGACAACGTCATCTCTATAAACGTTAGTCACTTCTTCAAGTACCTGGTAGCAAGGAGCGACATCATCGGTATTGACTTCCTGTAATTGCTCAATGTAAGCGAGGATTTTTTCCAGATCTTTAAATAGAGATTCTTGTTCGTCTTCGGTACAGTCAATGCGACAAAGCTGTGTTAACTTTTTAATCGTTTTTTTTTCTATTTGTGCCATAAATCTTCCTCTTCAAAGTAGTAAACCGCGCCCATCTTAATTTCTAAATCCTATTTTATGCAAGAATTTTTATTGCTTTGAAGAACTAAATTTGACCTAATTTTTTTTACGATAAAACATATCAATTAATTTGACATTTGTTTATAATTAAATTGATTTAATAAATTATCGTTTTATTTTAGTGTATTAATTTAGTGTTAATTAATTGTTAAGGATTTATATGGAACCAATGTTTTATAAGACAGAAGTAGCACCAGTAAGTAAAAAATTAAAGATGTGTGTTGAAAAAAACAAAAATGAAAAAAAGAAAGAAATCAAAGTCGACCCCTTAAAACGACTACCTAATGAAATAATTTTTGAGATTCTCTCCTACCTTAGCTTTGAAGAACTTTCACGTATGTGCCTGATGAGTAAAGACTGGAATATAATGGCAAGTCTTCCAATCCTTACTAAGACAGCAATCTACAAAGATTCTAAATTAGCCTTTGGTAATCACGCATGGGCTAAAGCGGGTGAATTAGAAAGTATAGGTGAAAACAATAAAGAAGAGTTTAACTCTTTACCAATTACAATTGGTAAAATTTTAAAAAGCCCTTGTCATTTATTCCCAGAAAAAAGGGTAGGGGAGACTCATATTCTAATTAGAATCCCTAAAACATTCAATGGACAACTTTTTACCATAGATGTACTTGGAAAAATCGCGAAAAAGCATTTTCAATATAACGAAAATGGATACGATCATGTACAACCTGAAGTTGCAAAACAGGTTAGTGGTGAGTCTGTGGAAAAATCAAAATGGGTACTTATGTCCAAATCAGTGATGGAGGGGAGTACAAAAAAAAAATATTCTGAACAAGAGCAAATAATTATTAACCTCGCAGCTCAGTCTAATACACCTTATAAGGTTGCAGGAACGCTTCAAGCTACTGCTTGCATCTTAGCAGAATATTGTAGATCTGAGACACGCCTATTTAATACATTTCCTTCCATTTATACAAGGTGTAATGAAAATCATGAAGATCTTCAATTTGCTGTAGGCTATTTCTCAGAAGAGGGTTTATCTTTGCATCATCACTCCAGAAACGACACTTTCGACTACGTAGGGATCGCCCCTATTTGGGAATTATAAAGGACCACCTCCAAGGGGGATATTGACTTTAAATAAAATATAAATACACTTTCCTCCTTTGAGTGATCCTTTGAAAAATTGGGTCATTTCAAAGGCAAACCTGCTTTCACATTCTTTTAAAATTGCGTAAGTGAATTTATGAAACTTTTGAAGTACTCTCATCTGTCTTTTTCCTTTATCTGTATGTTTTTAAGCCTTTACCCAAGTTTTATATTTTCTTCTGATGGGATAGCAAATTCTAACCAAGATTATATGGGAGTGGAATGCTATCACGTTAAAAGAGAAAAAAAAAATGGAGGAGAGCAAACAGGAACACTTTGTGGAGTTCGATGGGGCTATGAGCGCATCAAACGGTATCGGTATTACATCGGTTTAGAGGGGGTTTATGCTAAAGGTGACCTCAAAGGAAAAGTATCAGATCAAAAAATTCAGTCAACTTTGATGGATTTAAATGTCGAAGGTCGTTTTGGTTATACTATCCAGGCAAAAAGTGGCATGAGACCTTCACTCACACCCTTCGTCGGTTTTGGCTATTTTCTAGAAAAAAACTGTTATCATGATCCAACACCCATTCACCCACACTTCTCCAATCGATTTGCCTATATTTCTTTTGGTTTTTTATCTCATGTGTATTTAAGCTGTAAATTTGGAATAGGCTTAAATGTAAGGGTGCGCTATCTTACATATTCGCAAGTGAAGGTTTCAAACGATTCTTTTGTTGGAGATCATACTCAACTTTATGAAGATAAAATGCATTATCGTGTTGAACTCCCTTTGACTTATGATCCTCTGTTTGATAAATATAATTTGACCATAAGTTTGATCCCTTTTTATGAATATCGACCCTATGGGTATCGTGTCAACTTTCCTCACGATTTCATAGAAACGACTTATAAGCTGACCGGTGTGTCACTCAAATTAAGCTACTTATTTTAATTCAATTGTTTTAAGCGATCTCGCATCACAAATCGGAGGATACCATGAAAAATCGCTCTCTACTTAGATTCAATCTTTTCATTGCAAGCATAGCTCTAGCTTTAGTACCCTCAACAAAAAGCTATTCTTTTTATGAATGGAAACAAGAAGAAAATGAAAAAAATGCCATGCAGGACGACATCCACTCTTCTCTTCTGTTTGGAGATGTGTATTACGGAAACGGCAGGGTCAGTACTTCTAAAATTATCAATCAAACCACAGTTCGTTCTAAAACGCAAAACCGAGATTACAATAGAGCTTTGACAAAATCAGAGAAAAAGGATTTGCGTTATATCATTAATACACTATCGAGAGAATCTTTAGTTAAAATTGGAACTGAAAATTCATCGTTAACAAAGGCAGGAGAACGCATTAATAATATTCATCCACTCCGTTTTCTTCTTACAGTTTTTTCAGATGAGGAACTAAAAGCTGGAGTCCATGGAATTAGAAATCGAGCTGTGCCCTGGATTTGGGATAAATTTTTAAAAGGTCTTACAGATAGTTTAAAGCTTGAAGCATCTAGAAAAAATATGCTAACAGCCTATGTCGAAGATCTGTCAAGAAATCTTGAATTAAGTCCTTCCCTTCTTTACCCTATTGTTGATTCAGAAAAATGGAATGAACTAGTCGAAACCCTTATCGAAATAGTTCCTCGCAAAACAGATCCTAACCGTTATAATATGTAATTCTACCTAATGATCACATCAAGGATATTTTTCTATGAAATCCTTTTTTTCTCAATTGCGCTATAGCTTTGGCAATGAAGATTGGAATACAGAGCAGTTGGCTCTACAAATTCAACCCGATGATAAAGTTCTTTGTATTACGGCAAGTGGTGACCGGCCCCTAAATCTATTGACAATGCCATGCTCCTCTCTTGTTGCTCTGGATGCTAACCCAATCCAAAACCATCTATTAGAATTAAAAATTGCCGCAATGAAGGAATTTGATTACCCAACCTATATTAAATTTTTGGGGGGGGAAAACACTGAAAATCGATTAGATCTTCTCAATTCTCTCTTAAAGAAAATGGATTCAACTTCAGCCTCATATTGGAAAAAATACTCAAAAATGGTTCAAAAAGGGATTCTCTATCAAGGAAAGACAGAGAAAATTACAACTAATGTTGCAAAATTTATTAAATGGATTCATGGAGACACTATCGATCGCTTGTTCAATCACAGAGATATTGAGGAACAACGTTTATTCATAAAGAATGACTGGGATCCGATTCTTATTAAAAGGATATTGAAAATCGTATTAAATCCGTTTTTTGCTCGAAAATTGATCATTAACGACCCTGGTTTAAATGGAGATCTTTCCCCTTCAGCTAAACCAGGAGATTATTTTTTTGAGCGAATGATGCGCAGTTTAAACAACTATTTAGCTATAGAAAATCCTCTCTTGTCTTTAGTTTTAAATGGGGGTGTTCACGAACTAGCTTTCGCTCCTTATTTGACTGAGAAGGGGACAGCCCAAATCAAAATGCAAATTGATAAAATTCAAATCAAGACTGCAGATGTTATTACTCATCTAGAATCAATTGGAAAACCTACATATGATTGTTTCTCTCTTTCTGATGTCATTTCCTATTTGAATCCAGAACAATTTATTCGGCTCCTTCGCGCCATGCTAAAATGCGCAAATCCTAAGGCTAGATTCTGTATGCGGCAGTTTCTATCTTATCATCAAATTCCAGAGGATCTACTGCAACATTTCAACAGAAATTCTCAACTGGAAGAAGACCTAGAAGTATCTGATCGTTGTTTTGTCTATAGATTTATGACTGGAGAAATTATCAACTAAAGATACTCGTGACCTTGCCCCATACCTTAACGTATAAGCTATTTTTACAAAACTTATGCGTAAAAGCATGCTTGCGCCTGCCCGAGTTCCTAATCACCCTTTTCCGCCCTAACTTTGTCAGAAAATTTTTCTAATTCGCAATGTATTTAGTTTTAGTGCATAGGCACTAGCAAGAGAATAAAATAAAAGATTGGGGCACCCACAAAAATAGGGAAGAGGTGATTAGGGCTCGGGCAGGAGTAAAGGCACGAAATGAGAAATGAGAAATGGGGTCGTTAAATCTAGCGACCCCAAAGAAAGTTACCACCATTTCTTCGAACTAGATGTTGAATCTGTTGTGTTTGGTGTAGAAGCAGGAGCTGGCATTGTGCCTTGCTGTCCAGGACGAACGACGATTGGTTTGCCATTTGAATCTGTTACAGGATGCTCTTCTGGTTGATAGGTATAGCCAGGATGCTCTTGCTCAGCTACGTCGCCTTTTCCACCTTTATAGTGCCACCCTTGAGGTGCATAGCTTGTTTGTGGTTGTGCAAAACTTCCTTGCTGGATATTTTGTCCCTGTGCAGGAGTCTGTCCAAAATGACCTTGCATTGGCTGATTTTGGCCTTGATTATAGTTACTATACTGTCCCTGCGCTGGCTGATTTTGCATTTGGTTATACTGTGTATATCCATGCATATGCTGGCCAGTCATGTACTGTCCTTGAGCTTGTTGTGGATTGCTATATTGTGAGTAGTCTTGTTGACTATACCCATAATTTTGCGCATTTGAAGGTTGCGCTTGGTTTTGATTATAATATGCAGATGCTCCTTGCTGTCCACATCCATATGGTCCGCATTGTGCCATTAAACTTCCAGCGAGAAAAGTTGATAATGCTGTTACACAAAGGGATTTAGATAATTTTCCCATGCCCGACTCCTTGTTTTTTGTTAAAAGATCAAACTAAATTTTGAATTCTTAATGCCCGACATTGCTTTTTTAGTAAAGAAAATACTTTAATTCAAAAAAATATCACAAAAAGCGTTCTCTATTAAATGGTTATATCTTTTGTAGATTAAGTATTTTTCTCCATTCTATTTGAATCAGCATTGATAAATGGAAGCGGACTAAATTCAAAGAGGTATAGAAAAATTTAAAATATAAATGTCTTAATATTAGGTAAATATACAAAATCTACAGGATTTTGAAAAAGCTATTGCAAGAAAACTCTCCTTTTCTGTAGATTAGTAATTTCTCCTAAACGTCAGATGTAAAAATACGATTGATGTAGGAAACAGTGACCGTGAGTCAGTGAGATGTTTTGACAGTATAAGAAAGACAATGTGCAAG
>JBEPVL010000013.1:0-56098 GCA_041691035.1 Chlamydiota bacterium | reverse complement strand
ACTATTTCTTCTCAAGAAGTGTCTAAAGCAGCTATCGAAATATTTAAGAAATACCCTTAACTTAAGAAAATTTTGAATACACTCTCTTTTTTTGTTTAGCCCCACATTTTACAGGTTGTGAAGTAGTAAGGACTACGATGATTTCTTGGATTGTATAAATGGTTTGGGATTCACAGCAAGATCAACGAAATGGTCAACTAATTCGTTGACAAAAAAAGAGATAAATTTGATCTTGTAATTCCATAAAAAATGCTATAGATAGAAAAAAAAATGAAAGTTACAACTTTTCCTATTCTCTTTATTAGAACAGTTCTGCTGATTTGCTTTTTTCTCAATTGTCCATTTTTATCAGCCGAAGCTCCAAAAAAAGCTAGGAGTAAGAAAATTGCTCTTTTGTTTTTAACACGACAAGGATTCAATCATCCTGAGTTATGGAAAAGCTTGCTGATTAAATATTCCGAAAAGTTTAATTTTTATATTTATTCTGACAACATTTTGAACGATCCTTATTTTAATCGACACAGAATAAAGAAAACGATTCCAACAAGTTGGGATCGACATATAAAAACATGGCAACTGATTGTTACAAAGGCGTTTAAAGATAAGGAAAATTATAAATTTGTCTATCTTTCAGAGTCATGTTTGCCTATTTGTTCTTTAGATGAAATTTATGATAAACTTACGGAAAACGATAATTCTTATATGTGCTATGCGGGCCCTTGGTGGGAAAAAACCAATTCTAGGGAAGTTACTGCATTGCCTGAAGAACATCGTTGGGCTAATCATGAGTGGGTTATTCTCAATAGACGACATGCAGAAATGATTGTAAAGGATAACGAAATCATAGATGTTGTATCACAGTTTTCTATTGATTCTGAATCCTATCCCTCTACATTATTTAGCTATAGAGGTTGTTTACACGAATTTGTTTGTCGTATTTCAACGTATGTTAATTGGTCTCTTACCGAAGGTGGCGGGGCTCATCCTTATCACTTTAGAGAATATAATGACTTTAATCATCAAATGCTGATTGTGGCAAAAAAGAGAGGATGCTGGTTCGTCAGAAAATTTACAGCCTCCTTCCCACAAGATAAAATCAAAAAGATCATGAACTCCCCTGCTGATTAATTTTAGTTAAGTCAATCAAAATTTTTTCTTAGTAATTCAATCAATTAATTTTTTTACGGGTTATTATATTTTTAATTTTTCTTAATTTAAAATATAATAATTAATTTTATAATATGTTTTAAATTAATTATTATATTTTGAAATTATAATAATAATTTAGTTGTTATAAATTTATTGAATGGATGGTTTATGGAAAGTTCATCGTTTTATCCAATAATTAGGACACTAGATACAGAGATATCAAATAATAATAAATCTAAAGGAATTTGGAGAGGATTGAGCATTTTCGGTGGTTTGGCTTTATGTAATTTTAGTTTTAAACAAATTAAAAATTCAAATTATGCTTATTTACCACTCGCTTTCCTTGGAGCCATGCTCTTTTATGATGGGATTAAAACAAATAGTTATGGAAATTATGAGACTTACCATCAATTCAAGGAGATGCATCACGAATTCAAAAACACTGAAAAACCAATTAGTTTATCATTATTTGCGACTGATGACCCCACTTTAGCTTTTGAGTATCCAGATACAACATTATTAGATTTAGAAAAAAATGGATATGAAGTAATTGTTCGCAAAGTATCTAGTATTAAGGATATTAACAGAGAAATAAACTCTATTGGAAAAAAAATCGATCTTCTCTTCATCCATGCTCATGGTCTTAACTTTAGTATAGATTTATCAGCAGGGAATATTATCGAAGAAAAAAATATTCATCTTATTCAGGTTACCAATTTGAGCCCTCGAGCTATTATTATTCTTGATAGCTGCTCAGTTGGAAAATCCGACTCCTCTGAAGAACCTGTAGCAAAATCTATGGCAAGAATTTTGAAAAAAACTATTTTAGCTCCCACGAAAACCATATTAAATTACAATTTCTACATAGAAAAAAATATTACAGATTCAAAATGGAAAATTCTAAATCCCGAGATTGTTGATTTTGAAATCGAACCCTCTATCACAGCTCAAGCAACTCATGCAATTTCTAAGTTAGCAGCGATGAGTGTAGGATTAGCCAAGTTCTCTTTAGTAGAAGACATTATGGCTTGTTATTCTTCCTAGGTCTCTGAAATACCTCTTACGTAATTCATTTCCTTGCCGTACCGTTGCCCAAAAACTTGCCCAAACGTAGCGTAGGCTAAAGAGGGAGTTGCAAAAATATTTGAGTGATACAGCGATTCTTTTGGGTACAGCCATTACCACAGAAAAATCTCTTTATAAATATTTTGTATAGACCGAAGGTCTCTGGCACTCCAAAGACCTTCGGTCTAAGTATGTGAATGGATTAATCTATTATTTCATCCATATGATAACCAGAATCCATTAGGTCGTAATTTTTTCCAGTTTTTTGTTCAAAAACTTACAAATACATTCGTTTTTTCAATTTTTGCAACTCCCTCTAAAGCCTACGCTACGTTTGGGAACGAAATGAAGGATGCAAGTTATGAAATGAATTTGAAGCTTCGTAGCGCTTTATAGCTAGCTCTGAAAATAATGGTAGGGAGAGCGATGTTTGAAAAGAGGGAAAGCTGTAAAGAATTATGACAATTGGAGATGAGATCGAATCCTCTATGCGAGGTATCACAAACATCATTGTGATAAAGCGCTAGCAGAGCAACTGATGATACTGTAGCTACAGCTACATAATAAACCCCTTCTTTGAGGGATTCATTTTGATACATATGTTGAATGGGCGCACCGTCTAATCTTTCCATGTAATCAATGATAGCTTTTTATTTTTTTTATATCAATATATAATTCTTTATTTTTTAATTAGTTTTAAAAAAAACTAAATTAATTTTAAACTATAAATAAAATTAATTATTTATTAATACTAAATTAATTGTATATCTTTATCATTAAGATAAAACATTTATTTATAACAATTGAGTTAACACATGTATTTATCTTTAGATGATTATAGAAGAGATGCACTCCGAGTTATTATGGAGTCGGCTACAAAGCCAGAAACTCATAAAACAATAATTCAGTTAGCTTATATTTCTTTAAATAACAATAATGGGATATCTTCCCCAGTGGCAAGTTATTTTAGAACGCTAACTGCTGAGTCTATAAGCGATACACTCATAGAAGATAGTATAAATAAAGATCAAATTGCTTTTTCGGATCAACTGCTTTACCATTTCTTTCTCTACTCTCTTAATTATGTCTTTCCAAGTGAGATTTCAACAAACATTTTATCTTCTCCAAGAGCAATGAGGGTTATCGTCCAATCATTTTTTCCAAGAATAAAAAAAGAAAGTTCGGATGTTTTAAAAGCTTTCATGCTGCAAATGCTAGAAAAATTCTATTTGGAGACTGGAAAACAAAAATTAAAAAAATTTGTCAAAGAAGAATTTGCAAACTATCTTAAAAAACAGATTATGGGAAGTCGAGGGAGTGGTGAATCAAAAGTAACCGAATGTTTAATTAACTTTATTAAAGAAAATATACAAAATGATAGTGAAGAGATACTTAAAAAGCTAGAAGTGTCTTTTGAAGATCTTGTTGATCGAAGAAAAGATTTGGCTTTAGATATTCTAAATGATGTTCACTCTATAACAAAAAACGTCTTTTATTCTGCTGCTGAGAATGGCTTAACGATGAACCATGTTATTGAAATCATCGATGTGATTGAGATTAATCAGAAGCGGACGACTCAACTTATTGCCATTCCTAAATTTTCTAGTAATGATCAAAACGCAAACCTTTCGCTCACTACGAAGGTGTCGACTGCCTGGGCAATGACGAGTTTTACAAATCCTATACTAGGTCCTCTTTGGTTTACCTCATCTTCTCCAAATATTACAGAGATAGGGATCCGGTTAGCTGGTGTCATGATCGCTAATTACTCAGAAAATTATTGTGTTAGTATTGCGATTACTGAGTTAGCAGTAACAATTGTCCCGAAGACCTTAGAAAAAAATAAAAGGCTTGAATTTATTTCAGAGCCGATTAGAAAAACATTTAAGATTGGCAGGGAAACAATTTTAGATAGCAAAAGAGATTTAATTCGGAAGGTTAGATCTAGTGGGATGACAAACACACAGATTAGATTACTCTCAAAAAGCACTGCCCAATTCTCAGGTGGGATGCTTTACTTTGCATTCATGTCGAGTAATAACGCATTTTCCGATGCTATGAACGCAGGATACTTTCTTGACTACTACGGCAAAATTGGTGAGAATTTAGGTCTCATAGACCAGAAAAGCGTTGAAAGTCAATCGGGTATAGATGGTATTCCCTATAAAATCATCACAGGGCTTGCTCTCGGATCATTGGGAACCTTATTTGGGCCGTCTTCTGGAACATGTTCTTCTTTGGCGATATTAATGACCACTCCAGTCGTAGCCGATACTATTGTTTCCCATCAATTTTATAAAAAATCTATCAGTCAACCGATGAGAAAATTGTTAATTCCTTACTACAGTAGACTTATTGTCATAGGTCAAGGTTTGAAAATAACAAGCTTCTTGAATAAGTTTGGAACGACATTTTCCATTCCATATGTGACAACTCCTATTGTTTGGATTAAAAATGGAGTTATTGGTGCAGGAGCAACTGCTGCATGCGCAGCTTTAACAAGTAAATCAGTTCGTGAAAAGTCAGCCTATGTGGGATCAGAGGCTCTTTCTTGTTACTCACGGTATTCCTTCGCTGCTACAGTAAATGATCATCTTGGTCCTGAGATAGCGACAGTCACATATGCATTATTACTTCCAAAAGACTTGACTAGCGTAACTGTAGTGAGTATGGGAATTCTTGCAGGGAGTTGTTCGGAGAGCCCAAGTCTGGTTTTTGCAACCATGGAAATGACCAATCAAGTTCTTAGATCCCCTACTGTAATTTCGACCATGCAAACAAAATTTGCCAAATTTGCCACCATAGGACAGAAAATACATCGCATTGCAAAAGCTATTCACTTAGCATATGGATTAGCAGGTCAGGAGATGCTCGATTAATCTCCTATAACTTCTTTTGCTCAATTTGATTACAAACTCTTTCTTAATTATTTTCTTAATTAATAGATTATTTTTTATAATGGCTATAACGTCATTACAAAAAAAGTGTCGACTATTCATGATATGAATGCTGCAATGAAATTAATCAGTAAAAAAATTGAACTTTTAATCGTTTACGGACACGGCGCAAGTGACAGTATTGCGTTAGGTCCAGAAGATAACAATGAATCTATAATCTGCAATTCTAGTGTTCATTTAATAGACGCTCGTAATTTAAGTAAATCCTGCATTATTATTCTCCAATCTTGTTCCACTGGAAAATGTGAAGGTGGGGTTCAATCTATAGCTGAAATTATTTCTAAAAGGCTATATCATACTGTGCTAGCTCCAAAAACAAGAGTTATGGCTGAGAATTTTATTTTAAGAATTCCAGTTGAAAGTTCTAGATGGGAAGTAGATGGACTGATGCAAATGGCAGGAGAATTCTTAACTTCAGAATCTTTTCTTAACAGATATTGTCATATACCCGTCGCGATCAGCTTGAATACTTTATATACTATAGTAACGTACATGGGTTTGAATTTCTCTCGCATAACTGACCAGACAGCAATCTTTCATCCAGTCACGGATGTAGACTAATTGATTTACTCATGAATAACCTGAGCCTATGCTAGGATTTAGGGGGCAAGTTGGGTTTTAAATTTTTTTCTGTTCAATATGGGCATTGAGTTGAAACCAATCAGGATGATTCTTCAGTAAGTTTAGAATGCTTTGCATATCGAAATCGGGATCTTTTGGATACAACGTTTCGATAATACGCTTAATGAGCTCAAAATCTTCAGGGGTATCGACTGTCCAGCGATGCTTGGCTTGAGAAGGATTCAGTGCTAGATTTTTAAGAATAAATTGCTCTGGATGCTTGTAGATATAGGCTGTCACATGCTCTCTTTCAAAACTCTGCGTGGCCATTCTTTCAGCTTGCGTAAGCGCGTTCAATGAAATAATCTCCACATCTAGTCCTCTTGGAAATGTTCTTTCTAGACTATTAGAAGCATAATCACATTTTGGCTGATTATTCAAAAAGAGTGAGATAACCTCTTCAGTGATTTTTGGATCAATTAGTGGACAATCGGCTGTAGAGCGGACAATGGCAGAGGGTTTGAAGAGTTGAGCTGCTTCATAGTAGCGATTTAGAACATCATGTTCTGATCCTCGAAAACAAGCGATATTTTCATCTAGACATAGTTTATTGATCAAGTCATCCTCAAAACGTGTTGTTGTTAATACAACGATTTGATCTGCATTTTTGACTTTCCGTAAACGCTCAATCTGATAACTGAGAAGAGGCCTTCCTAGAACCTTCTTTAATACTTTCCCAGCGAGACGAGAAGACCCCATTCTCGCCTGGACAAATATGGCGACGTTCATTTTATTTCCTTAAAGAAGTCCCAAGAGACAGCTGTTCCCGGATTGACATCTTTCACTAAACGCAAACCTATCAGCTGATCTGCAACATGAGGAGACAGCCCCTTTCCAGGTCTTACGGATCGCAAATGATGCGACTCAATCACAGTGCCTTTTGGAAGAGATTCCACAAAATAAAGAGAGGGGCGGTGAGAGTGGGAAACTTTTTCGGAATTAGAAAGAGCATAATTGACTTTGCCTAAAGATTTCCAAGCTCGCTTTGACTCGATGACAAGTTGCTGAAATTCCTGAGGTTCCAATGAAAAAGCGCTGTCCACTCCCCCATTATTTCGGTTGTCTGTGAAGTGTTTTTCAATAAAACAAGCTCCCAAAGCAATGCTAGCAATGGCAACGCCTAGACCTAAAGAATGATCTGAAAGACCTACAGGAGTGTCAAAACATTGAGCTAAGTGAGGAATCGTCAGTAAATTTGCATCTTTGGGGTCTGCTGGATAAGCTGCTGTACATTTAAGAAGAAGCAGGTGCTGGCACCCAGATTCTCGTGCAGCTATAACAGCGTCCCCTATTTCAATGAGGGTACTGGCTCCCGTTGATATAATAAGTGGTTTTCCTGTAGAAGCCGCCTTTCTAATAAGGGGAAGGTCAACGATCTCAGGGGAGGCTATCTTGTAGCAAGGGGGATCAAATGCTTCCAGAAAGTCGATAGCACTTTCATCGAAAGGGGTGCTGAAAACGATAAGATCTAATTCCTTACAGCGTTCGATGATGGGTTTATGCCATTCCCAAGGAAGATGAGCCTCTGCATACAAATCATAGAGGGAACGATTTTTCCAGAGGCTATTTTGATCTCTAATAAGAAACTCCCCTGTCTGAATCGGTAAAGTAATGGTATCGGGGGTATAGGTTTGAAGTTTAACTGCATTTACGCCGGCGTGTTTAGCTAATTCAACTAAAGTTAATGCACGGTCTAAAGATTGATTATGATTTCCGGATAACTCCGCAACGATAAAAGGAGGATGGCTGGTCCCAATTTTATGATTTCCTATCATGAATGTATTCATTTTTTATCCTTTCTAAAATTTATCAGCGCATCCGTAAGCTCATCAAGAGAGTCAATTGTCTTTTCTGCATCTTTTGCCTCTTCTACAATTAATGAGGCAAATGGACCTGTTAAAACGCGAATGGTGTGGAATCCTAATGGCTTCAAACCGACAAAGTCTTTATTCGGATTATCAGCAATATAAGCCACTTGATCAGGCCTCACATGTTCTATAGCACAAATTCTTTGGAAACAATAGGGAGATGGCTTGCTTCGATGCTTGCCATGAGAGTAAGTAAAAAATCCTCTTTTTACAAGAGAGCTTAAGCCTAGGACTTTGAATTTATTGCGTTGGACCCAATGATTTCCATCCGTCACGACGTATAGTGGATGTGACTGAAAGCGAACAAGGCAATTGCGCGCTTCCTTGGAAAGTTCGATTTCAGGGATGTGAGAGCGGTAAACACTCACGCATTTCTTTATGAGTACTTTCTTTCTAATGCCCTTAGATTCTAGATAACGGTTGAAAAGCTGATCCCTAGCTCGATTTAACTCAAACTCTATTTCTAGATAAATTTGTTCTTTGGAAAGTTTCAATATAGGCTCCAAAAATAGAGCAACAGCTTTAATTCCACTTCTTACGAATGACAATTCTTCAAATAATGTATCATCTAAATCGAAGACGATGACCATGGAATCATCCTATCTGTTGGAATCCGAATTTGTCGAAGATTGTTAGAATTTCTAAAAAAGAATTCATTTTCAAGGGAATATCCCATACTTTCTTGTAAAAACCAATAAAAACTATCCAAACCTACGGCGAGACTAGCTGTAGAGGCGCCACCAAAGCGAGGGTTACACTCGATGACATGGAAATTTCTTTTTGCATCGACGATGACTTGAAAAATTACATGTCCATATAAGGATAACGCATTTGCCATTTGACAACATAAGTTTTGGATTTCAGGAAATAACGCTGTAGTTGTCACCTGTGATTCTCCATTGATGACGACATCCCGCTTTCTTGAGACGGATCCTTTCACATCGCCCTGATGAGTGCGATAGAGGTCTATGCTCCATTCTTCCCCTTCAATATAAGGTTGAAAAATGGGGTTAATAACCTTCAAAGCATGGTTTTTAGCTTCTTCTTGTGTGAGGTTAATCCCTATTTGGGACGAACCAGCTCCAAAGCGTTCTTTGACGACGAGGCAATCAGAGTTAATATCAAAAAGAGATTCTGACGTCGGGATAGTTGGAAACTGCCTTGCGTGGAGAAATTTCGAAAAAGTGAGTTTGTCTAAACACGTGTTAATGGATTCGGCACTGGAAACCATCACATGGATGCCTACACTCTCTAGTCGAGTCTTATGCTGTGAAAAAAAAGCGAGGTCTGCATCCCGAGTAGGAATAATCGCCGAAATGGAATGCAGATGACAATACTCAATCAACTCATCGATTTTCATTGCATTTAGACGGGGGCATCTCCAGAATGTATCGACAAAATATTTGCCCAAACATTCGGGATCACTATCGGATCCGTAAACTTTCTCAAATGAGCCCAGCTTCTTTGTGGCTTTCCTTACAGCTTCAATAAGAGGGACCTTTCGTGAAATGCTTGTGATTAACACATTTTGATTAGAAGAGAGATGTTGGGGTTTATGAAGTTGATTAGTCTCATACGCAATAAGTTCAAGGATGCCATCCTCTAAAGTATGAGGAGGCTTCCAATTAGTCAGATGGTGGAGCAGCGTGATATCTGCAAGCGAGTTCTCAAAAGGGATATCGCTTTCATTGTACTCGATTTGGAGATTTGTAAAGTGTTGAGATATAATGTTGATGACATCTTGAACGGATCGATTCTGTCCAGATCCTAAGTTAACAATCCCGCTATAATCGCATTGAGAAAGTCTGTATAATCCCTCAGCGACGTCATCAGCAAAAATATAATCGAATCGACCTTCTGGACGATAGACCTTCAGCGGTTCATTGCGCAACGAGGCTCTTACCCAGCGAGAAATAATATCTCTTGAGTGTCGTCCAAACACCCGAAATATTCTAGCCGAAATCATTTTTTTTGAGTCCGAAAGAAAGCACCCCAAAAAGCCCAATTCAATCTCATGAAGAAGCTTAGCTACCCCGCAGAGGTTCCTAGGATAGATATTCGATTGTTCATTCAGCGGTGCTACCGTTTCTTCGTAGCTAGAGTTTTGATAAAGCTTTGGATCATAAATTAAATAACTCGAAGCGAATACCACTTTCTTTAATGAAGGAGATTCCTTTAAACAATCGATGAGATGATGGCTCAACAAGATGTTATGATGGAAATTTTCCTTGAAAAATGGGAACGTCTCCACGGATCTTTCAAAAGTAGCTGCAAGATGAAAAAATAGGTCCGGATCGAATTCAAGCAACTCCTGGCGTGTAATAGCATTTAAATCTCCCTGACGGTATCTTAATCGCCCGCGCCAATTTGCTGGACAGGGTTTAAGATCTCCAACAAAGACTTCATGATCCAATTTTAAAAGCTTTTCTACAAGAGCTGTGCCTATGACTCCTGCTCCTCCACTGATGAATATACGCATTTCACTCCAGATTAATTTCTTTGCTTAACAATCCATGCATTAATGAGTCAAACCATTGATTTTTTTCAAATACGTGATCTCTAAGGATCCCTTCTAATTTAAACCCAACTGACTCTATAACCTCAAGATGATCTTTTCGAAAAGCATAGGTTTCTGTAAATAGCCGATGAAATTTTAATTCCTTAAATGCAACTTGAGCCAAGAGTTTTAAAAAATGAGAAAAATCGCTTTGATAAAGCTTAGGATTCGCGATTCTCTCTGGGGTAACAAGAAACGAGACCTCTGCTCGCTTAGCTTCCCAATCCATGTGGGTGAGCCCACCATAGCCAATGAGTTGCTCTTCAAAGAAATAACTAAATAAAATTTGTTTTGGGAAGGATTCTGTCATAGACGGCCAAATGACATGCGCAAAATAAGTCATTTGATCCTCTGTTGAAATCGATTTTTTTTGCCGCAAAACGTCTACTTGAGCATTCCTCCATATCCGAATTGACTCAATATCAATAGGTCGAATCGTTGAAATGCTATAACCCACATTGTCATAAAAGTGCTGTTTGGACATGCAGTGATAGAAGTGTTTCATTATTTTAAATCCATCAATAAGGTAATAAGTTGTATTTAAATAGAATTTTTTTTCCAATTCAAGGATAGTTTAATCATGATTTTTCAAAAGGATCTAAAATGGAAATTTCCAACTCCCCTGTTGATCTTACCAAACTTGCAAGACAAGCTATGCTTGAACGTCATTTTCTTCCAGACTATCCACAAGCTGTGATTGATCAATTGCAAACTATTCATGAACCTGCCAAGCCCTATACTTCTCCTACCAGAGATATGAGGGATAGACTTTGGTTTTCTCTCGATAATGATGATTCGAAGGATCTGGATCAAGTGACCTTTGCTGAGACCACAGACACAGGTTTTCGCATCTATATCGCTATCGCTGATGTCGATGCAATCGTCAAAAAAAATTCCCCTATCGATCTCTACGCTCAAACTAACACAGTGACAGTCTATACTCCAACGAAAAATTTTTCAATGCTTCCAGAAAATTTATCCACGGACTTAACCTCTCTTAACCAAAATCAAGACAGGGTCGCCATTGTGACACAGGTTGATGTGGATTTACAGGGATATCTAGGAAAATATGAAATCTACGCTGCCTTCATTAGAAGCCATGCAAAGTTAGCCTACAATGGAGTTTCAGATTGGTTAGATAATGTAAGTTCACCTCCTCAGTTGATTCACCAAATTCCAGAACTTGCTGATCAGATCAGATTGCAAGATCAAATTGCACAATTTATTCGCAAACGCCGTCATCAAGAAGGCTCATTGACATTAGAGACCCTCGAACCTCAGCCTGTGATTAAAAATGACCAAGTAGTTGATATGGTTGTTGCACAAAACAATCGAGGAAAGGAACTTATTGAGGAGTTTATGATTGCAGCTAATATCTCGGTTGCAGGTTTTTTATCCTCCCATAAAATCTCCTCTCTACGACGCGTTGTCACCGTCCCAAAAAGATGGGATCGCATTCAAGAAGTTGCTAGGGAGAGAGGAACGCTTCTTCCCGATGAACCCAATTCAAAAGCCCTAGATGAATTTTTAATTCGTGAGAGAGAGAGGGATCCGCTGAGATTTCCTGACTTATCGTTGACGATTGTAAAATTATTAGGGAATGGAGAATATGTTGTCGAATATCCTAATCAAATCCCAGTAGGACATTTTGGACTTGCATTAAAGGACTATACACATTCTACAGCGCCTAATCGTCGTTATCCTGATCTCATCACTCAAAGAATGATCAAAGCTGTTCTTTTAAATTTACCACTCCCCTATCGGTCAGAAGAACTTGAAGTCCTTGCTAAACATTGTTCAGAAAAAGAAGACGATGCTGATAAGGTGTCTAGGAAGATGAAGAAATGTGCTGCTATAGTCATTCTTACTCCAAAACTTCACCAAATTTTTGATGGCATCGTCACAGGCGCTGGTCTAAAAGGAACTTGGGTGAGGCTATTTAACCCTCCAGTGGAAGGTAAACTTATCAAAGGCTATCAAGGCGTTGACGTCGGAGATAAAATCACCGTCGAACTTGTTTATGTGGATATTAATATGGGATTCATTGATTTTATCAAAAGATGACCCTCAAATAGGAGTTTCTCTGCAAATGACACCACTTATTAGCTGTCAAAATATCTCTAAGTCATTTGGATCAAAGGTTTTATTCGAAGAAATTAGTTTTGGCATTTCTAAAGGCGATAAAATTGGCCTGATAGGCCCAAATGGATCGGGCAAATCCACTCTCCTCAAAATCCTTCTTGGCTCAGAACCTTCTGACAAAGGGACAGTGGCAAGAAGTCGAAACCTAAAAATGGGGTATCTTCCCCAAGAGGTTGATTTCCCTGATATCAACATCATTCAAGTTCTTATGAACGCCTTAGAGAAAGAGGATCATTTGACTGAACACGACAAAGAACTTGAAGCGACGATTATGCTCAGTAAAATGGGCTTTCAGGATCTTGATGTTTCATCTTCCGCCCTCTCAGGGGGATGGAAAAAGCGACTTGGATTAGCTGCAGAATTAGTTAAGGACCCTGACCTAATTTTACTTGATGAGCCAACGAACCACTTAGATTTGGAAGGTGTCATCTGGCTAGAAAAATTCCTTAAAAGTTCTTCTCTCGCTTACGTCGTCATCACGCATGATCGCTACTTCCTTGAACATACTGTTAGCCGCATGATGGAGCTCAATAAATCTTATCCAAAAGGGTTATTTCTTTCTGACGGAAGTTATTCCTCATTTTTACAAAAAAGAGAAGAATTTCTTGTTGGACAAATCAGCCAACAAGATTCCTTAAACTCAAAGGTTCGTCGTGAAGTGGAATGGCTTAAGCAAAATCCAAAAGCGCGTACAACAAAATCTGTTTCTAGAATCCAAGAAGCAAACCGGCTTATCGAAAATTTGGAGGAACTTAAAGAAAGAAATCGGGAATCAAAAACTCAAATCAACTTTAGCTCTACTAAAAGAGATACACGTAAACTCATCGTCACTAACAATCTGACAAAAAGTCTTGGAGGAAAACAGCTTTTTGGAGGAATCGACCTCACACTTTCTCCGGGAGATCGTTTAGGTATTGTGGGATTAAATGGAAGTGGAAAAACAACGTTTCTAAAATTGCTTAATGGGGAATTACAAGCAGATATGGGAACTTTGAAATATGCGGATGGTGTGCAAATCGTCTATTTCGATCAGCATCGTGTTCACATTCCACCAGATACCCCCCTAAGAAAGGCGCTATCTCCTCAAGGAGACTTTGTACACTATAGGGGTCAAACCATCCATGTGAATGGCTGGTGCAAGAGGTTCTTATTTTCACCTGATCGACTTGATTTACCTTTTAAACAGCTGTCAGGAGGAGAGAAAGCAAGAGTTTACATTGCCGGATTGACAACAATGAATGCCGATGTCTTGTTATTAGATGAACCTACGAACGACCTCGATATTCAAACCCTGGAAATCCTTGAAGAAAGCATCAAAAACTTCCCAGGTGCCGTTGTCCTTATTTCCCACGACCGCTATTTCTTGGATAGCACGTCTACTTTCATTCTCTCTCTTGGAAATCAGCTTGAAAATCCCTTTTTTGCCGACTACCGTCAATGGGAAGCTGTCTTCGGAGACATAGCAACTGCTTCCGATGTTTCTAAGACCGCTTTGAAAAATGAAGGAAAAGCACTCCCTGCAAAAAGCAATGATAAGTCAAAAAAACTCACCTACATGGAAAAAAAAGAATTAGATCAGATGGAGAAGAGCATCCAATTAATCGAAAAAGAAGTTCTTGAGGTTTCCACACAACTTGAGAAGGTATCACATTTGGATACAGCAAAAGTGAATGAGCTCTGCGGCATTTTAGATGAAAAGAATAGGCTTTTAGAAAAGTTATTTAGCAGGTGGGAAGAACTCGATTCAAAATAGGTGGAGCTGCATTGAGGCGTATATCTATAGGGGTGTACGCTACAAAGTGCTGAAAGTTGTTCCGAAATAATCTACCGTACCTCGAATCACCCGATTTAGTTTCTCAATAACTTCTTTTTCTAGATAAAGTATTTTTTTAATCTTCTTTCACTAGGTATAATACTTTCCCTTCTACAAGATTCAAAAGAAATAAACTTTTTTGTTGTTTTGGTTTCCTGAACTTGATAAATCTAATTTAGAAACTCATCACATAAACCAGGAGAATATTTTATGATAAATTCGACAAAATTAGGTCTTTCTGGAGGAATTTTGTGGGGACTTTCCCTCTTTGTCATGACACTTGCTGGAATTTATCTTGATTACGCAACAGATTTCCTAAATCTCATTGCTACCCTCTATCCAGGTTATGACATCTCTTGGGGAGGAGCCTTTATTGGACTTCTTTACGGCTTTGTTGATGGATTTCTCTGCTTATTCATTTTAGGATGGCTTTACAATAAGTTAAATATTTAATGTTATTCTGCAATACTGATTGAGATGTAGCGTAACGCTACATCTCAATGCAGAGCCTTCGCTCTGCGACCTGGTATGATAAACTACTTACTGTTTTCCTGTTAGGAAAGAGTAAACGTTGCCCCATTCAGATTTTGTATTACTATGAGTGGATTGG
The DNA here is from genome assembly GCA_041691035.1 of Chlamydiota bacterium. GTDB lineage: Bacteria > Chlamydiota > Chlamydiia > Chlamydiales > Parachlamydiaceae > JBEPVL01. Next base: position 41,316 of record JBEPVL010000013.1, on the reverse strand, counting down.
GCAGGAGGATCTCTCCTATTAATCTGCTGTCTTTGGGTTAATTCTTGAACTCTAAAATCATTATCACGTTTTTCTCTCGTATCTCCGGCATTTATATTCTGATTAATTTGGGAGGACAATTCTATAATTGCGTTAAGTAGCTCTTGGAAATCAGAATCACTTATCCCCGCTGTTGTCTTTAGCGTACCTTTATCTTCAACTACAAGCTTTGATGCGAACAATTTAACTTTCAGCTCCTCAATAAAACGATTTTTCTGGTTAATATCAGTGGATTTGTTCACTTTTTCCAAGGTGCTAGACATTTCCACTTTCATAGCAGCCCCAATAAGGTTTTGATCACTAGAATCGATTTTTTTTGTTACGATTTCCATTTCCGTACCTTCCGATAAGGTAAACTCAAAAGTTAAATTATTTAAATCAAAAGCCTCTTTCTTTTCAATCACAGCGATCTTATCAACGGTATCTCCTTCAGAAAAGTTGCCAAATGAATAGACTTCATTTCTTTTTGATGCAAAATAAATTTGAAAGTTTTCTTTTTTAATTCCTGTTGGTTTGCAGGTAATCAGGCAAGGGCAAGGGCAAGGAAATGGAATTATGCAAGATGTCTAGTGTGTTTGTGGATGTTATGACTTGAAGGATGACTGCTGCTTGAGCAGAGATGCTTTCAAGAGAATAGTGATTATTTTTTTCAATTGAAAGTGACTCCCCTCTCTTTAGCAGATGCTTCTTCTCTTCAATATGGATGGAGAGTTCGCCTTCTAAAAGGACAATTTGATGTCTGTTTTCTGGGGTGGAGTAGTGGTCTTCTACTTCTTTATGTTTTAAAGTGATGGTATGGACCTGGTAGTTTTGGCCCGAAGCAACGGTGGCATGCAAGTGTAACTGGGATCTTAGGGTTGGATGGGTTTTTTGTTTGAGCTGGTGGACAATGTCTTTAACTTTTTGTGAGGAGTGTCTAGGAGTAATTAGGAGTGCGTCTGGAGTATCAATAATCGCAAGTCCATCAATACCCACAGTTGTCACAAGTCGATTGGACCCTATAATTAGGTTATGCGTTGAGTCGATTGAAATATGGTCACTAGAAAGACTTACATTGTAGTGTTGATCTTTTGGGAAGGCATGATAAAGAGAATCAAAGCTTCCGACATCATTCCAGTCAAAATGAGAACGGACGCATTTTAAATCCGGCATTTTCTCTAGGACGCCATAATCAAAACTTTCTGAGGGGATGAGGTCCATAGTATTTTGTGGAATTTCATAAATGGAAAAGGGGACAAATTGCTTTGATGAGTTTAAAAATGCTGCTTGTGTTGTGTGTGCGATTTGAGGAATATGCATTTCGATAGCCTGTTGCAAGTATTTTGCTTTCCCGCAGATCATCCCGCTATTCCAAAAAAATGAGCCTGACTGTAAGTACTTTACAGCTGTGTCGTAATTAGGTTTTTCTACAAACCGGACGACATCATCAGAGTCTCCTACTTGAATATAACCGTAACCTGTTTCTGGAGATTTTGGGACAATTCCAAAGACGACAACATTCCCCTCTTCTGCATAGATTTCGGCTTGCTTTAAAGAAGAATAGTAGCTTTCAGAAAAATTGATGAGATGGTCAGCCGGCGAAAATAGCAAAATTGTTTCTGGGTCGACGGCCTGAAGAGATAAAGCAACAGCTGGCGCGGTGTTTCGTGATGAAGACTCTAGAATGATCCATTTGGGTGCTTCGTCGATTTCTTTAAGCTGTTGGAGAGCTAGAGATTTCTGGCTTGTATGGCATATCACAGCAATTTCAGAGCAATAATGCTTATTGCCTTTAATTGTTTCTTGAAAAAGGGAGTTTTGTCCAAAAAGGTTAAGAAACTGCTTAGGCTGGCCTTCTCGACTTAAAGGCCAAAGACGGGTGCCGCTTCCCCCACATAGAATCACATTCAGCATATTGAAAAACCATAATCATTTTTTTATGCATCATAACAACTCCAAAAAAGAATTACCAGTCATTATTTTGGATTAACAAAATGAGCTCTAGGTTGCATAAGAACATAGGAAGTGACATCTAAGGCCTCTTCTTTTGTGAGATTGGCATTTTGATAGGGCATATTCCAGTATACAAAACCTGAGAACATATCTTGACGTGACATGCCTGCTCCATCATTGAATGAGTGAGGACCCCATATGGGTGGGATTGTTTTACCTTCTTGACCTAATACGGCCCCCCCCTCACCATCCGCTTTATGGCAGTCTGCACAGTATTTAAGATAAACTTTTTCCCCTTCTACAGGATCGGGTTTGTGGTCAGATTTGATAAAATGAATTCCCAACCAGGGGATATCCTGAATGTACTCAACTTCTTTAGAAATCCATTTAAAATATGTGAGAAGGCAGTGCATAGCATAAGAATCAATTGGAGGTGCAATTCCATTCATGCTTCTTTGAAAACAGTTACAAATCCGATCGGATAGGCTGATAATTTTGTTATCGCGTTTTGAAAATCTAGGATATTCAGTTGTGACCCCAACTAAAGAGATGCCTGTATTTTTTGTCCCAACCGTGTCCCCTCCACAGAAGTGGCAGTTTGTACACGAAAGTTGATTTTTGCAATATTCAGGAGCATAGTATGGCGTATTCATAAAGATGTGATACCCATGCATGACATGCTGATGGATTTCTGGAGGTGATTGTTCTGGGTCAAGAAGATCAAATCCATACAAAACATTCGCTTTTGCAATTGCAAATTCATGTCTTTGTGATTGATGATCGTAGAACTCTAACTCATTGAAGTGCTTTTTTTGAATCCAATAGGCTAGACCTAAAGCAATAAGTAAGGCAAAAAATATCAACAACTTACGCATATATTTACTCACGTGTTAAAAGAATTATTAAATCTTTTTTGCAGAAAATAGCAAGAAAGATTTAGCATATCAAGCGATTAGGTTGTTAGTTACCTGAGTTTTGGGTTAATACTGAGGAAAAAGTATGAATAAAAAACTTGCATTGGCATCTTCTTTCGTATCCATTCTTACATTTGTAGTCGGATTATATATTTTTTATAGCGGCAGTGCTGAGATAGCTAAAAGCGGGTTTGCTGCTTTATTATCCTCTATGCTTGTTTTTTTAGCATGTTATACGATTGGTTGGTTTTTTCAGGTTTTTGAAGGTTGATGGTCTTGTCAAGAACCTGCAAAACTCAAGCTGAGTAGAATGCGAAGATAGAAATGGGGTCATCATTAAATAGGAGGGTTTTTTTAGTGAAACATATTCGTACGGTATTTTTAGTTGTCTCCTCTATTAGCTTAAATATGCCTAATTTAGGGTTTTCAACAGTCACACAGACTTCAATACAAAACTTCTATAATGAGAATTCGTTTTCTTGTAATCCTCTTCATCTTGATTCTAAGATTACATCTCAAGCAAAAAGTTTAATGATTGTTAATGCTAGTGAGAGGCCAATCAGGAACTGCTTCCCTTTATTTAAGCATTCAGGCTTGCTAACTTTAGAGACATTAGCAAAAGAGCTCTCGGAGTCTAGCCAACCTGAATATCAGCTTTATAAAATCTGGAAAAAGCATGTTAAACCTATCGAAGGAGAATCCAATCTTTCTCTGAGTCCACTTGCAATTCTTAACTATCTAGGAACCTGTTCAAAAGAAGATTATTCCTTACAATTTATGCGCCTATGCGATTCTTTAGGGATTGAAACACGCTTTACGGATGCACATAGGAAACATAACAATAAAAACAAAAATAAGCATAAACACCATCATCACACCTCCTCTTGCTCTTCAACTTCGTCATCCCCCTCCTCTTCTTCTTTCGATCCTTACGATAGTTGTAAGCATTGTAGGTCTGGTTCATTTTGGAATAGTTTTAGAGAGATTAATGTTCTCAATGATGGCTTTGATGTTGCTCATGATGATGATTGGTTTTATATTGACTTTGAAAAAAATCAAGTCTTTTTAGATTGGGATAATGAAACCCCTCTCTCGTCAGAACGGATGATGGATGATCCTCTGTTGGCTTTAAGAGCAAAGATGACACCTAAAGATCAGGCTTTTGATCAGAAGAAGTCGTGGGAATATTTTGCAAACTGGAATGTCATTCATCCAGCACCCTATTTTTCAGTCCCAGTGGAAAATGAAGTCCCTTTTCAACCAGTGGAAGGTTTTGAATTTTTCCCTGAGGAAAAACTTGTTTTTGTGGATGATCCGGACATGTCTATGGTGAATCTTCATCATGTTATTGATTTGCAAAAGAGAGCTCAGTCAGGTTTTTCCACCTATCACTCCCCTCTTCCCATCTTACGCATTTACAATAACTCCACCGTTCCTGTAAGTCTTACAGCATCTAATGTTATCATTAATCCTGGTGAATCATTACCTTTGATGAGTAACGATGTTTTTCAAATCCAATTCACCTCTTTAGCCAACGAGACTGTTGAAGTCATCATCGAAACGTCTTGCTCCAGGAATCTTATCGAGGCATTGCCTACACAAAGCGAAAGCCCTCAAGGATTTGAAATTCAACACTTCAAATATGACAATAAAAAAGCAGCTTTAAAGCAGTCTGATATTCAAATTTTGAATCATTCACCTGTTTTTGATTATACCAGGCCTGTTTTCCATTTAGATTGCGGACCATGCGATAAAATTTGGTGGCAAATCTCCAAAGACAAGAATTTTGATTTTGTCCCTGAGAATTTCGAACTAATTCAGTCAGAGACGGATCAAGTGTCTCTTCCGTTACTATCTGAAACTTTTTTTAATCCCAGACAAACCTATTATTTTAGAGTCAAAGCGTACCATAAAGGAGCTTGGGAAGAATGGACAGAACCTTTCTCTTTTAAAATACAAAAGCCTGAACAAATCCCATTGGTGGAGTTTTACGAGCTAGGCAATCAAAAATATGAGTTAAACTGGGAACGAGAAGCTGAAGACGTAAAAGATATTGAGTATCTTGTTTTTGGTTCCAATTCTATAGACTTCATTCCTTCCATTTATGCTGACCGTCAGGTGAATGCAATTTTGAATGGAGAAGTCATTGATGAAGAGGCAAACGACACCTTCATTGCACTCACAAAAGAAGCGCATTTTGAGGTCGATGGTTCTTTGGCTTACTATCGGGTCATTGCTAAAGTGGGAGATCAATTTTCTGTTCCATCTGCCTTGATAAGGGTCTATGATAACGGACTTATCCAACCTAGAAATGTGCTTCAAGTTGATTATGACGATCAAGACAATGAAGTGGTCAAACGCGTTCTTTTTCCAAAACTTTATGCGTGGGATCATGTAGCTTTGCCCCAAGTTGATTCCAGTTCTCAAAGACAAAAAACACTTATTGATCTCTATCAAAAAGTCAAGAGAGCTTTGGAAGAAAATAATGATTTAGGTGACTTTCCCTACAACCCCCATGTTCCTAAAAATGAGTGGGATGAAGCAAAAAAATATTTTCTCCCCTCAAACCATCCTGCTAGATCCAAATTAGACCGTCTCTTTAGCTCAAGACGTGTCACACAAACTCCTGATACATTTAAAGATTCAGGTTTTAAACGATTCCGCCCGGGACGTTTTAACAGGATCATGGCCTCTACTCATTCACAACTCAAAGAGTATTTTATTAAGGCCTTTGCCGACTCTGAATTAGGGATAAAAAATGATTGGATGCGATTACGCCATCGTATTCATGGTTCCATGGTGATTAGGGAGTGTATTACTAAACATGGTTATCAAAAGATGTTTAAAGTCCCTCACAAATGGTTATATCCATTGCCTGAAAACCCCTCTCCTCCTTCTTCACAATCTTATTTAAGGAAGAATTTTATCTTGGTTGCGCAAAATATGAGGATTTTGGAACACAAACAAAATAATAAAGCCTATAAAAATAAGATCACAGAAAAAACCCTCGACGCGATGTATACCATATTTATGGAATGTGGGCTTTACGACTCGGTATTTAATTTTAATGTTCCCTTTACTAAAGATGGGCCGCTTGCCTTTATCGATACGGAATATTTCTATCGATGGCCTATCAATTTATCTAAGATGTCAAAATATTTCTCGAGTGATATGCGAAAATATTGGGAGTTTTTGATTGCTAACAAAGGCCTTAATAAGGCAAATCCACAATAAAGCTTGTATACGACTTCCGTTGATGTTGACTTTCAGCGGAAGTCAGAGTCAATTAATAATTGTTTCCTAAAAATTATTATATAGGGAGTTTAAATATGAGCACAATTAGCAACAGTAGCAGTGGGATAAGCAGTAGTTTTTTTTTAGACGACACCTTTCCTTTTTTTCTAGGTAAGGATGAGCAAGATGAGGATGAGGAGGTTTCTGACAATCCAGCTAATCCTAAAGTGTACCAGACAGAGAGTTTAGTCAGCATTGAAAGGGAGTACTATGAAACTGACACACTTCAGCAACAAATATATGATCACATTTCTATTCTTACACCAGAAACACATGCGGAATGTCTAACTCTTTTAACTGCCATTATTGCGGATTATGGCAGTTTATGTTCTCTTGCAGAAAATGATAATAAAAAATTTCAGAATGATAAAGCGAACATTGCGAACACTAAAGTGAAAGAGGAATATGAAGAGATAAAAAATGTTGCAAATGAGCAATTTGAAAAAATTAACAATAGATATCTTGAGGCTTGTGATCTCATTGAAGTAAAAAAAGCTCGTATTCAGCGTGCCTTAACGATCAAAGAATTTGAAAAATGCATGCTTAATCATACTTTACCTGGGAGTAGAAGTGTATATGCTGCTAAATATGGCGTAGAATACCGTCTGAATGATGAGATTACCCCATTGATTACTCAAAGAAATGCTAATATGGACGAACGCAGTCTACCAAGCAAAAAACTTGTAAGCGCTGAAGATTCGAACACATCTTTCTCTTCAAACAATCTTGAAACGATTAGAGAATTACTCTATCAGATTCTTTCACTTAAAGAGTTGGTGACCGTCATTAATAAAACTTTAGAGCAAGTCTCATTTCCTCATATCGCTGTGGCCACAGCTGCTGTTGAGAATGAAAGATTGAAAGTTTTGGCAAAGAAGCTTGAAGCACTCCCTACAATCACTACTCCACAACCCAAGGGTGGGAAAGAAAGAGAATTTAATAATGATGCTGAAAGAGAGTACACCCGAATCAGAGAAAAGCTCGAAGTGCGTCTTACTGAAGTTAAAACATTGCTTGATGAGAGAACAAAGAACTTTTCTGCAGAAATTCGAGAAATGAGTGTCGCTGAACTCTTGGCTTCAGAAGATATCGATCCAGATATAAAAGATTTTTTGGAAAAAAACCAAAAAGAGCAGTTTTACATTAAACCATTGAGTGTTGAAATTTGCAAAATTCAAGCCTTCTTAAATGATGTAGTTGCATTTAAGGAGTATTTAAAATTAGAAAATGAGTTTGAACGGTATAATGAAAATCAAGAAGATCGACGTGCTCGCTATGTTTTTGCAGCCAATAATAGAGACCGACTCTTACAAAAGAAGAAAGAAATTTATAAGGTGTTTGACTCTCGTATTGAAAAAATTAATTTGTTAATTGCGGAGTGGACGAAAAATAAAAATGATTTAAATACTTCGATTGAATCTATGCAAAAGGAAAAAAATAAATTAGCAGCGACATTGCGATCACGTGCTACTTGGTTTGTTAAAGATAAAGGAATGCTTTCTCAGAGTCCAGAGAGAACTGGAAGCTATTTTAGCTTTAACTATTGGTTACCTAAAGCTCCCGAATCCGCAAAGCCATCTCAGCCAAAAACGAGAACAAGCTCCGAATCTGATGATGATTTTATTCTGATTGGTGATAAAAGAGAGAAATCAAAATCCTTTATGAATCAGATTTCTATAGGGGCTTCTTCTGGAGCAGATCAATTGAGCTCCCCCTCAAAGACCACATCTCCTTCAGATTCACATTCACCAGTTAATTATGGAGCTGGTGATAGCATCCTAGATTCCAAAAATGAACTAAATGTTTCTCCTCTAGGGGATAATCAAGAGGCTGAGAATTCCAATTCTCAAAAAGAGAGCGACCAAGATTTAACAGGTAATCAAACCTCAGCGTCTGATTTCAATAAAAAACTTGCCAATATAAAGGAAGATGCAACGTTAACCAAAGAAAAAGAAAATGAAAATAAAGATTCTACGGCTAATTTAGTTTCACAAACATCTAGTTCTTCATTATCTATAAACAGTTCCAAAGAATCCTCAGTTTCAACATCAAGTGTTAAAACTCCACCAGCTGTGAATAACGATATGTTAAGTAATCAAGTAATTAGTCTACCTATTGATCCAAAGAAGGATCCTCAACCTCAAAAAATAGAAAAGCTAGCCCAAACAACAAACACAAATGCCACTACCCCAGCGAACACCCTCTCTACATCAGCTTCGAATACGAAAATTTTTAATCCAAATGTACAATCATTTTTGTCTAGTACATCAACCCCGGCTAAATCATTAACCCCGGCTAAATCATTAACCCCGGCTAATACACCGAGCCTGGCTAATGCATCATCAACTTCAGTCCAGAATAACAACTTCAAAGAAGAGACAAAGAAAAATTAACGTAACAGTTTCAGATACCCTCCTTCGTCGGGGGTATCTGAACTATTACAAATTAACTTAAGTTCGCGCTTATTTATGCTACACATTAGAAAAAAAAAGCAAAAAGTTTAGCTTATGCTATATCCTTAAGTGTTTTTTTCTTTTTTTTGCGAGGCTTGAAAAGACTGCATACACATTGGGCAAAAACATAACCTGCCAGAAAACCAATAGCTGTGTAGCACATCCCTTCCACTGATAGGGTGATGTTGGGTTGGAAATCGTGGAAAGTGGCTTTAGCGATGGGTGCATTGAGTTCATGAAAAAAGATGAAAGGGCGTTTCCATAAAGGACTGCTGACCCAATGTTCTAAGCCAGCTTGAAGTTTCTGCAATCTTATTACAGAGGATTGTAAAAGTTCTCCATGAGCGACAAAGTCTTGATCCTCATTTGAAGTAAATTTCTGGATATAGGTATCGAGTGATTTCCCGGATTGAGAAGCTAGTATAGTGACTTTGGAGATAAATAGTTTTAATTCTTCAATATGGCCTGATATTCTTTGGGAGTATTGATGCATGTAAGAGGGAATTTGACTTCCGATAAAGGCTCCTACAACAGCGCTTGCTCGATCTAATAAGGAACCAATAAATTTAAATACTACCATAAAGCATCCCTCCAATGGTCATTTTATCGAAATCAGGCAAATAAACAAATCATATTCTACTAAGATTTCGAAAGAAGCTTCGAAACTCAGGTTAATATGAGGTGATTCCGTAATTCAATCACGAAATCACCTCAATATGTTTAAACCCGACTTCCGCCCCTAATCACGCATGAATTTAGAGTCGCAAGTCGGAGTCACTATTCTGTTAAATCAAATGGATGTTATAAGTAATTTTTAAAACACCACCAAAATAAGTGATTTTATGTTGAATGCATTTTTTAACTCGCCACTTTTAGAGGGACTCACTCCTGATGAGATTGGTTTGTTAGCGAATACATTCCCCCCTCAAGAATATCTTCCGGGCTCTGAAATTATTTTTGAAGGAGAACACACTACTGACATCTATATTATCATTTCTGGCGAGGTGGAAGTCATTAAACAGGAGGTAGGGATCAATAATCCAGGACGATTTTGTTTGACAAAACTAGGTCCTGGAGAAATTTTTGGTGAAATTGCTTTTTTAGATAATCTTCCAAGGTCATCATCAGTGCGGGCAGCTATTCCAACGAAACTCATACAAATTAGTCGTCAAGAACTCGTTTTAAAGTTGAACCAAGACCCGCTGTATCCAAAGCTTATGAGAAATATTTCCAAACAAGGAGTTTCGCGTTTAAGACAACTGAATGCAGATTATTCTCGAAGCTTGCAAAAAACTCTTGATCAAGTGCGGATAAGATATACATCAGGATATTTTTTAATGTGTCTTTTAGCAACGTTTAGTGTTTTGGAACTCGTTGACAAGACATTTTTTTGGTTTAAGTTGGATTTAGCTGAGACGAACTATAGCTTTTTAAGAATTGTATTAATCACCATCCCCTCTTTGGTGCTCATTAAAATTTTCCATTATCCACTAAAGGATTTTGGTGTGAAGACAGAAAACTGGTTTCACGATTTATTTGAGGGGTTAATGTTAGGGACTTATTTGACTATTATCCTTGTTTCATTGGTAGTGATCATTCGGTACTACACCAATCAATCCTTAGATTTCTTATCAAATTTCAAAGGGATCAGTCCAAAATACTTTTTAGTTTATCCTATTCATGCCTATCTTCAAGAGTTTTTAGCTAGAGGTGTGATGCAGAGTACGATTCAAAAGTTTCTTAACGACTCTAGGGGTTTAATCTCAGTGATGGTCTCCTCTCTCTATTTTGCTGTCGTGCACACGCATTTAGGGATAAGAGTTGTTTGGGTTACTTTTATTGGGAGCGTTTGCTTTGGTTTGATTTATGTTTATAGAAAAAGCCTAATCGAGGTATCCGCATGTCACTTTATTATGGGGTTAATTGGACTCATACTCGCAGGATAACATGATGGATTTTGCAAAAATACTTACATCACAGCAGGTTTTTCAAGACCTCACGGCAAGTGAAGTTGACATTTTAGTCAATCATGCCTCAACTTTGGAAATTAAGTCTCATGAGCAGATTATTTCTGAAGGTGAGCAGAGTTCAGATATCTACTTTGTTGAAAAGGGGGAATTAGAGGTTACAAAAAAAATTGGTGGGTCAAAGGATGAATTTGTTATCGGACATCTTTCAAATGGCGAGATGTTTGGTGAGATGTCCTTTATTGATTCGCAACCGAGGTCAACAACGATTCGTTCCACAACGCCGACAATATTGTATAAACTTGCATTAGAAGATTTAAATAGTGGAGATAGCAGTTCTAGGCAATTATTAGAGAAGATCACGACCAAGCTTTCGATGATCACTTTAACTCGGGTGAGGAATACAAATTCTCAGTATGTTCTCAGCATTAAAAATCAAATTCAACAGCTTGAAATGCAGACGCAGTTTGGATTATTTTTTGTTCTTTTAATTACTTTCTACAGTATACAGAGCTTTATTTATTTTTTTATTAATTATCTAGGTATTAAGGTTGACATTCCAGTCATTAGTTGGATGAAACTGGTTTCTTTATTAATTCCATCTTTATTTTTTGTTAAGTATATTAACTATTCCTTAAACACTTTTGGTTTAAATGCTGCCTATGCCAAGCAGGCGATTTTGGATACTTTAGTGATGCTTCTATCAGCTTTTTTATTAATCGCTTTTTCTTACAGAATTTTTATAGGAAGTTGGGAGTCCTTGATGATCAACCTAACACCAACTCGCATCACCCAGATCTCTGGGGGATTTTTTGGAATCTTTATCTATATCCTTTTTCTTGAGTTTTTAATCCGAGGCGTGATGCAGACATCGCTTCAGAAGTTTTTGGATGATGAAAAAGGGTTTCTCACCGTTTTTATCGTCGCGGATCTACTTTGGTTGTTTGATTTATATTTAGGATTTGGTACAGATAATATAAAGTTTATGCTCGACCTTTTACTAGGATACATTTTTTTACTACAAAAATCAATCATTGGTGTAGTCATTATCCACTTTGTGATTACCGCATTAACTGGGTCGTTTTATTAAGACGAAAGATAAAATATGAAGCTAATATTTTTAGGAACTGGGTCGGCCTTCACAGTTGGAGATAACAACTACCAATCGAATATGATTATTGAGTCAGATTCTGGAAAACGATTACTGTTAGATTGTGGAAGCGATGTGCGTTTTTCATTAAATGAACAAAATCTATCCTATAAAGATATAGACGCTGTCTATTTGAGTCATCTTCATGCTGACCATGTTGGAGGATTGGAGTGGCTCGCCTTTACGACTTATTTTGATTCTTCATGCGAAAAGAAAGTTGATCTCTATATCAAACAAAATATGGTTGGAGAGCTTTGGCATCATGTATTGTCTGGAGGCTTATCTTCCATACAGAAAATTACCCCTTCTTTAAATACTTATTTTAATGTCTGCCCGATTCAAGGTGTGGATACATTTGTATGGGAGGGAGTCACCTTTCAGCTGATTCAGACGATTCATGTCTTCTCTGGTTATAGCATTATTCCAAGTTATGGTCTTTTTTTTATGGCAAACGGTCATAAAATTTTTATTACAACTGATACCCAATTTATTCCACACCAGCTTGAGGATTATTATCAAAAAGCGACTTTGATTTTTCACGATTGCGAGACGGCGGATCACAAAAGTGGAATTCATGCGACCTATGACGAGCTTAAGACTTTAGCTCCTTCAATTAAAAAAAAAACATGGTTGTACCATTATCATCCCGGACCCCTGCCAGACTGTCGTAAAGATGGGTTTAAAGGATTTGTAAAAAAGGGGCAGATTTTTGATTTTTCCTTTCCAATAAAAAGTAAAAAATGATGTAGGATTTAATAGATTAGAGTATGATGCCTTATTTTTATAAGTAAGTAAAATGACACTCTTACGGTGCTATAAACGTGACCAATGCAGGCATATAAAGGCTTTTTGAATAATGGATTACATACTTAGTATTCTTGCAGCTATTGGTGAGTATGCTCTGCTTATTGTTGGGGTGATTGCAGTTTGTTTTAGACGCCCACCCTCGTGGGGGTTAATTCGCGATCAGCTTTTTGAGATTGGAGTCATGTCATTGCCAGTTGTTGCAATCACAGGCTTTTCTACTGGAATGGTATTGGCTGCGCAATCTTTTTTTCAACTCTCGGATAAAGGTTTAGCTGGAGCCACAGGTTTAATGGTTGCAAAAGCTATGTTAGTGGAATTGGGTCCTGTTTTGACAGCCTTTATGGTAACAGGAAGAGTCGGTGCTTCAATGTGTGCAGAGTTGGGAACAATGAAAGTGACAGAACAGATTGATGCAATGCGTTCAATGTCTGTAAACCCTTTACGCTATCTGGTTGCTCCCCGTTTCATTGCTGGGATGTTTATGCTTCCCATTTTGACGATATTTAGTTCAATAATGGGAGTGTTAGGGGGTTATTTAATCGCTGTAAATTTTTATAAAATGTCTTCCAATGCTTTTTTAGATCCCCTTCCTGTTCATATCACGACATTTGATTTTGTAAGCGGATTGGTAAAGGCATTTGTTTTTGGAGTGATTATTGTGACTATTTCATGTTATAAAGGGATGACAACGCGTGGGGGCGCTGCAGGGGTGGGTCGATCGACCACGACAAGTGTGGTTATTTGTTATTCAATTATTTTGATCGTCAACTTTTTAGTGACGTTAGGATTAAATTCTTCCTATGATTTTTTCAGTGAATTCTTTTCTAGGTGGTTTTAATCATGATTCATGTTCATGAAATTTGGAAAAGTTATGGTAAGTTACAGGTTTTAAAAGGGCTGAATTTAGATATTTTGGAAGGCGAAACGTTAGTGATTTTAGGCCGTTCAGGCGTAGGAAAAAGTGTTTTATTGAAGCAGATTATTGGACTGGAGAGTCCGGATAAGGGATACGTAGAGGTTGATGGGCAAAAAGTGAGTGATCTTACCATAAGAACTCGAAGACCAAACTTAAAGCCAATGGGCATGCTTTTTCAAGGGTCTGCTTTATTTGACTCGATGAATGTGGAGCAGAACACGTCATTCTACCTCATGCAGCATTATCCAGACCTTTCAGAACAAGAAATTAAGAAACGGGTAGCCAATGCTCTTCTTATGGTAGGTTTAGAGAATACACAGAAAAAAATGCCATCCGAACTTTCAGGAGGGATGCGTAAAAGGGCAGCTTTGGCTCGATTAGTTGTTTATCGTCCCGAAATTATTTTGTATGATGAACCGACCACTGGATTGGATCCCATCACCTCCATGCAAATTAACCATCTGATCAATCAAACCAAACAAGAGCTCAATGCAACCAGCGTGGTAGTGACACATGATATCCGTTCAGCCTTGGAGGTAGGAGATCGCATTGCTTTCCATAATGATGGAAAAATTGCATTTGTGGCTCCTAAAGAACAATTTCTAAGACTTGAAGATCCTTTAATAAAAGACTTCTTTGAGAATGCTATCATCGACCAAAAAATGTTGAATCGTTACTTAAAATAGGAGCCTATTTGCATTATGCCTGTTATGATAAAAAACATTCTCATTGGCATTTTCGTTCTTATTGCAGCAGCGATTATTATTTTTATTTTGCTATTTCTTCATCCTTCCGTGGGTGATAATGCAAAAACATTAAGAGTGCGCTTTACGAATGTCGATAAAATTAATGTGGGCACGCGTGTGACCTATGCGGGGCATCCTGTTGGGGAAGTTGTGGGGCTTTATGAATTACCTGATTCTCGCACCGACCGCATTGCTCATAATGGCGAAATCTATGTTTATGAATTAGTTTTGGAAGTGGATTCGGGTGTAAATGTCTATAATACGGATCAAATTTCGGGAAGAACGTCTGGATTATTAGGAGAAAAGAATGTTGAGATCACTCCACTGCCTCTAAAACGGGGTGAAAAACTTATTCTTGTCAATGATAACATCATTTATGCCAACCCTCAAGGTTGTTTAGAAGATATGTTTAAACAGCTTAACGAGGTCACTAAAAAAGCAGGAACCGCCTTAGATGATGTTCATGATGTGATGATGTTAGTTAAGGAAAATGAGATTATTTCAAAAGTTGGGGAAACAGTAAAACATATTCTAGAGATCTCCCGATCTTTAAATCAGCCAAACCAGTGGAGTGACATCATGCAAAATATCACTCATTTGTCTCAACGTGCGCATAAATCCTGGGATAACCTTGATGAAACGCTTTTTAATTTCCATAAGTTTTCTCAAAGTGTGAATAGAAGCTGGGGGACTTTCGATGACTCTCTCGTCAATGTGCATGAACTTTGCGAAAAAGCTAATCAATGTTGGGGGACTGTTGACGCAATGATTCAGCATCTTTTCCGGGCTTCATTAAATGTAGAGTGCTTCACGTACTCTGCAAATCAAATGATTAACCATATGCAATCAGGCAAAGGATCAATTGGGCGACTTATAATGCGTGACGACCTATATCTTAGATTAAAGTCTCTTATGTTTAAAGGTGAGACCGTTCTAAACGATATGAAACAATATGGCATTCTCTTTCAACTTGATAAAAAATGGCAGCGGCTTCAGGCAAAAAGAATGAAGCTCTTAGATAAACTTTCAAATCCCCAGTTATTTAATCAGTATTTTTTTGGTGAGGTGGATCAAATTTCGACTTCCTTATCAAGTGTTAGTATGGTATTAAATGAAGCTGAGTGCTATCCGAATTCCCTGTTGAACGATCCGCAATACGCCAAACGGTTTGCTGATTTATTAAGAAGGGTAACTGAGATGGAAGATTCATTGAAGTTATATAACGAACAGATGATCATACAGGATCCATGTTTTCAAGGGTATGAGAAGTAGGACTCCTTGAATATTCCAATGGATTTCTTCTTATGGAGCGTATTATATGGAGTATTTGCCTTACTCACAGATTCAAAAAGGAACGTTTTTAATTGCAACGCCCGATATCGATACAGGGTTCTTTTTTAGAGGGGTGATTTTAGTTTGTGAACATAACCCAACAGGTTCATTTGGATTGTTGATTAATAGAAGTTTGGATTTAGAACTTCCTGAAGAAATTATTAGTATTCACCACCTAGGAAATCCTAATATTGGAATACGCGCGGGGGGACCTGTACAAACAAATCAGATGATGCTCCTTCATTCTTCAGATAGCATACAAAATCAGACTCTGAAAATTTCTGATGGCGTTTACCTTGGTGGGGATTTACAATTCCTTCAGGAGGTTTTAAATGAGTCTGAGGGACCAAGCGTTCATCTCTGCTTTGGGTACGCTGGTTGGGGTGCTGGTCAATTGGAACGAGAATTTTTAGATGGGCACTGGTACTTACATCCAGCCTCTGCTCGCCATGTGTTTCATTCGGCTCCTGAGAAATTGTGGCAAAATCTTTTGAGGGAAATGGGTGGCAAGTACGCAACTCTTTCTATGATACCGGAAGATCTTTCGCTGAATTAGGGAACTCCCTCAGGACCGCTATGCCATAGTAGTGGTCCCCAAGGCCGAAAGAAATTACATGGACCTGGAGGCCATAACTGGGACGGAGGCCTCCGACAATAATTTGGTAGTCTTCATCCCCCTCTCGACAAAATGTAAAAGTCCCTAAACCATATAGGCACTTTTTAGAACGAGAGTAATCTGCTAAAATACAAGTGATAGCTTCTAAAGTGGTGGGGACTTCGTAAGGGACTTGAACCTCCTTAGCAAGCTACAATTCTCTTTTGCTGTTTGAAGCTTTTACCTTTACTTCCTGAAAGAATATCTGTTGTCATCAGCACCCAAGTTTCATTAGTTGGCGAAGAATAGAGTATAGATGCCGGATAAATCCGGCAAAAACAAACGCAGGCTGAAGCCTACGCTACAAATAGAAATCAAGCGCAGGCTAGAGCCTACGCTACAAATTAAATTTTAATGAATCCTTGATTTTTTCCTCCAGGAAGCTGATGGGGAAGTGATTTTTGACTTGAGCTCGATGAACCACCTTCATCACGTCCATCTGATATCTCTGCACATGTTTTACGCCATTTTTCAACAGTTTCAACGTAGAGTGGAGCAAAAGCACGAAGAGCTGAGGAGATGGCATGTTCCATATCAAGGGTACAGTGCATTAGGATTAATTCTTCCTTAACTGCAACTCCGACACCGCCACCGGCCATTTGTCCGCCCAGCATTGAACCTTCAAGTAAGCGCTCATAAAGTCGCAGGCGTGCTTTATCATCTCTTGGAAGTCCATCTAGCAATGGAGAATATAGATAGAGACGTTTAGAATTTGGCTCATACGTGAGGTGTAAAGAAAACTCATCATCTATTCCTAAAATACACGTATTATTTTCATCAAATTCCAACCCTTCTAATCCAAGTTCCTTTCCGAACTCTTTTAGGTTATCCTTAGCATTTTCAAAAGACATATGATCCTCCTACATTTCATTTCCCATCCAAATTCAATAACGATGGGTTTTTGATGATTTAATAACTATCAAGACCATGGTACTCTATTATCAATATTGTTGTCTTGGGGAAATTCATGATCGACACTTCTTTATTAAAAAATTCTAAACAACAAGTAATGATAGTTCAAAAGCGGACTGACAATTAAACTTATAACCCTAAATAAAATAATAGTAAATTTTTAATTTTTAAACAATGCTATTTCTAAAATTGGAAATAATAAAGTGTTAAAGTTTAATTATAAATTTTTTAGTATGCTTAATTTTTAAAATTTTCTATAAGTGTTTTAAAGGCTGTATTTTTTTGACTTTTTATTTAACCATGTGATTATCAAAAGTTTAGGAGAATTTTATTGAAAAGAAATGCAAAAATTCTTAAATCCTCTGAAATTTCCGCTGGCTACCCTCTTCCTCTTGGGGTCTCCATAGTGGACGGATGGACCAATTTTTCGATTCATGTGCACCAAGCAGATGAGGTTACCCTCTATTTATTTGAATCAGATCAAATAACTCCTTTATGTTCTTTGACTCTCGACCCCAGTACCCATCGAATGGGTGATGTTTGGCATGTTGCTATTGCGCGCCTACCTGAAAATTTGACTTATCTTTATAAAGTTCGACGAGATAAAGAAATCAGTCATTATCTCTTGGATCCCTATGCGCATAAACTTCAAAGTCACAGAGATTGGCTCTTTGCTTCCAGTTCGAGCGCCTATTTTCCTCGCGGCAGAATCTCTCAATCTCCCCCTTTTGATTGGGAAGGAATGACCTCTCCTCGCTTGCCAATGAAGGATTTGGTGATCTACGAAATGCACGTGAGGGGATTTACTCAGTCAGAGACGAGCAAAACGACGCACTCCGGCAAATTTTTAGGGATCATCGAAAAGATCCCCTATTTAAAAGAACTTGGAGTCAATGCTCTTGAGCTATTGCCAGTTTTTGAATTTAATGAACAAGACTATCCCTTTTTAAATTTAAAAACAAATACCCTTCCCCTTTGCAATTATTTTGGCTACTCGCCTGTAAATTTTTTTTCGTTAATGAATCGTTATGGAAGTTCAGACAACTCAGATCAGGTTCTTCAGGAGTTCAAGAACCTGGTTAAAGAACTTCATAAAAATGAAATAGAAGTCATTTTGGACGTGGTGTATAACCACACTTCCGAGGGAGGAGAGAAAGGGACGGCTGAGTCTTTCCGTGGCTTGGATGAAAAAGCCTACTATATGCTATCTTCTTCTGGTGAATATTTGAATTTTTCCGGCTGCGGCAATACCTTTAATTGCAATCACCCTCTTTCCATAGAGCTCATTATTCGATCCTTACGTTATTGGGTAATAGAATGTCATGTAGACGGATTCCGTTTTGATTTGGCATCTATATTTAGCCGTACTCTCACTGGGGAGATTAACGTCCGCTCTTCTCTTATAGAAGCCATCTCCAGAGATTCTATTCTTTCGGAGACCAAACTGATTGCAGAGGCATGGGATGCTTCCGGGCTATATCAAGTCGGAGGATTTTATCCGGGATTAAGATGGTCTGAATGGAATGGAACCTATCGCGATGTGGTACGACGGTTTATTAAGGGGACCGCTGGCTATAAAACGGCTTTTGCAACGGCGCTTTGTGGCTCGCAAGACGTTTTTTATTCGAAGGGATCCCCTGTCTGTGGAGTCAATTTCATCACGTGTCATGATGGATTCACATTAACCGACCTCGTCACCTATAACGTCAAATACAATGACAACAATGGCGAAGGGAATAGAGATGGATCTAATCAAAATGATAGCTGGAATTGTGGTGTAGAAGGGATTACAAAAAACAAGAAGATTCTAGATCTTAGGCTAAGGCAGAAAAAAAATTTTATTCTAGCTTTGATGCTTTCTCAAGGAGTTCCCATGATTCAAATGGGAGATGAATATGGCCATACCAAATATGGAAATAATAACTCGTGGTGCCAGGACAATGAAATCAATTGGTTTTTATGGGATCACCTAGCAGCTGAGGAAGATTTTGTTCGATTTTATCAAGCCTTAATCCATTTTCGAAAACAACACCCTATTTTAAGGAGAAACAGATTTCTAAACGCCAAAGATATTACATGGCATGGAGAAACGCCCAATCATCCAGATTGGAATCATGATAACTCTTTAGTCGCGTGTAGTTGGAATGATGCCGAAAGGAATGCTCAACTTTATGCAGCCTTCAATGCATCTTCCCAGAATAAAGCAGTGACATTACCAGCAGCTTCTTGGCGTTGGGTTGTGAATACAGCTGCATCCTCTCCTGATGATTTCTTTGAGGAAGGGAAAAGACCTCCTGTAGAAGAAAAAAAAATACAGCTTCTCCCCTACAGTGCAATTCTTTTGGAAATTGGAGTACTAACTCAGGTTACTAATTATTTGATTGCATAGTATGGAATATTACGTTAGGTTTGTGCCTTCGTTATAAAAAATATGAATACACCTGACTATCATGTTATCCCTTAATGTTTAAGATTAGATACAATGTTATCTCAAGCTCATGTGATCAATCTATTACATTCTTGCATTGTATTTATAGGCTTATTGCTATCTGGTTGCAGTGAACAAGCACCCACCATGACAATAGACTGGAGCTGGCAGACATTTCCCAGTCGAAATCTCAATGACTCTCTTGATCGTCCCCATATTTATCGTGCTAAAGTTCCTCTTAATTGGATCAGAAAAGACCCTATCGCAAAACAATCGATTGTAGATACGACCTTAGCTAACTGCGAATTTATTGTTCCTGAATATCAAACTGTTCGACTCACCTTCCATACCTTTCCTTATTTCAATCAAGAACCACGCATCGGGTCTGATTTCCAATTGGGGCGATGGAAAAGGCAATTCGATGTTCTTGATAGCCACTTAATAGAAACTAGAACACAAAAGCGCCATGGATATTCTGGTCTATTTATCAATGCCATTGGGATTAAGGATGAAAAACCTTATCAGATTTTAGGATGGAGCATGCAGCTGACACAGCCCTATGAGCAGAAACTTAAATTTTCGCCTTTGTATGAAGACCAAATAAAACGCGCAGACTATACGTTAAAAGTCACGGGAAATCCGGAAGAGATCGCTGCTCTCTATGACTCGTTGATTTTATTTTCAAATAGTTTTGAACTCATTCATGAGTTGCCTTGCCCATGAAAAAAAGTCTCGTAACTTTGTTTCATTTTTTAGGCGGTGTCCGATTTGCGATTTTTCTAATCCTGTTCACTGCCCTCCTCGTCGCTTATGGAACATATTTGGAAAGCATATCCAATTCTCATCAGTATGCAGCAAAACTGATCTATGAACATTTCCTATTTTCATTTCTCTTATCGTTGTTTTTTATCAATATTCTTTTTGCAGCTTTGCGTCGATGGCCTTTTAAAAAAAAGCATATCCCTTTCCTTCTCACACATTTGGGTTTGCTAATGATCATTTCAGGAACAATTATAAAAAACTTGTTTGGTCTGCAAGGAAATCTGGATTTATGGGAAGGAAGTGGCTCCCAGACCCTCCTCATTCCTCATACATATGCTCTTGCCCTAGAAACTAAAAATTCCACGGCTATCTATCCTTTCGATCTCAAAAAGGGGCTTAGCGAAAAATGGATATCTGCCAATAAACCTCTATCACTTCGTATCAAAGAGTATATCCCGAACAGTCGAGAAAAGTGGGAAAGTTGGATTAAAGGTTCCTTCGCAACCATTTATGGACATCCCCATTTTCCTGTTTATGAGTGGAATGGGAATGAACCCTTCCCTCTCCCATCCACAGCTTATCTTGGAGAAAATCAACCTTTTCCAATCCATGTTTTAGCTTTAAGGACACAACATTTAGAGGAAAGTGTTAAAAAAATTTACTTACACGATTTAATCATGGAGTTGACCCCAGCCCACCCCTCTCTTTCTAAACAGTTATTTCCATTGAGGCATCTTGAAAGTAACACTTTTATTGCAGATGCTTTTGAAATAGACGTCGAATTCATTGATACCCAATCACTCCTATTCAAATATAGAGCAATAGATCAGACAAATCCATTTTCGGTGATCACCATTGATTTAGAAGGAAACCGCTCCTTATATCCCATTAGAAAAGAACTGTCGCAACCCTATTTTCCCTTTAAAATTGATCTCAAACGGGCACTTCCCCTCCTCTTGTTCGTTGAGGATGATGATTTAAATACCTGTGTGTATGTCTTTGATACCCATGGGCGTATCTCAAAAGAAAAATTTTCATCGACACTTCCAGATAAAATTACGGTCTATGACTCTGGATTTGGAGGATATAGTGTGCAAATGCCCCTTCCGCTTTTTCCATTTTCCACTGGACGGGAATCTAAAGAGCTGGCTGATTTAAAGCCTTTAGGATTAGCCATCGACAATGCGTTTAAACAAAATCAAGTCTTGATTCCCCCCTTGGAGTTCATTAAAAATGAATGTATGGCGCTTAATTTCGATTTTAAAGCCATTATTTTGGAATTTTTTAAAAGTTGGAAAAATTCAGAACCCTTTTTACCCTCTTCAGCAAGTATTCAAGAGAAAAAGCTCCGGCAATTTTTAAAAGCTATTAATTGGAGGAACATCCCTCCAAGTCACTACCACGGATGTCAATGGATTTTGTCATTATGGGATAAATTGACTATCTCCCTCCTATCTGGGGAGTCTATCTCGGATGTCTTAAAGAAACAAAATCTGTCTCTTAAAGCATTCAAGCGGCAAATAGCTAACGAAGAGACTAACTTGCTTACGGCACTTGCAAATGAACTCTTTCAGATTGCGCATTTGCTACCTCAGATGCCTTTTAAACTAGAAAATGAAGATGATTCAGCTCATCTGTTAGCAGCCTATTTTCTCGCTTTTGGATTCGACCTCACTCAGTTTATCCCAAATTCAGGCAAAGAAGATTTTGAACGGATTATCAGTGAGAAAATAGATCCCTTTTTTATTGAATCGCCGCTTAAATTATCTGTGTTTCAAGCAAAACCTCTGATCAAGCAGGAAGATAACCGTCCAGCTGTTCTAGTTGAAATTCAAGAAGGACTTATCAAAGAAAAAATATGGCTGACCTACGATTCAAGTGGAAAAGGATTGAAATGGCCAGCTCTAAAAGGAAAATATCAGCTAAAATTTCAGCCCCAAGAAATGAAAATCCCTCATAGGATAAGACTTCGAGAAGCCAGACAAATCAACCATCCCAACACAAATCAACCTTATAGCTATGAGGCAGATATTTTAGCTTTAGTAGATGGGAAAAATGAAAAAGAGCTTACTTTAAGTATGAATGAAGTCTATGAAACAGACGATGGGTATCGATTTTATATTGGAGGAATGCATGCTCCCGATGGACTATATCCTCAAAGGATTCAGATGATTGTTAATCGGGATCCAATAAAATATTGGATAACATATCCTGGAGCAATCATTTTGGGTATCGGTGTGTTTCTGTTATTCTGGTTTAAAAAAAGGTTTGAAAGTAAAAATGATTAAGAAAATGTGTTTTCTGCTGTGTTTATGCCTCTCCTTTATTGGATTTTGTTCTTCAAACGAACGATTTCCTGTCTTAGATGAGGGGCGCTATAAACCTGCCGACGTTTATGCTAGAAATTGGTTAAAAGAATATTCACACGCGAGTAGTCTGATAATTAATTCAAACACGTTCGAACCTATCGATATCCTTTGGAATCTTCATTTCTTTGGTCTCCATCCTTTTCAAGACACCCCTCTTTTTTGGATTAATAAAAGCGCGCTAAAAGGCTTGATGAGTCAGCCTTTTGAAACTAAACGGCTCTCCTATCAACAGTTGAAGTCCCATTTTTATACCTATGCAGCGAATGAAAAAGGACTTCTCTCAATTCTTATCCCTTACTACACGTTTCAACACCTCACTTCAGAGGGAAGTCAATTTAATCCTCGTCGCTTCGAACTCAAAGCTCTATACCCCGGGATATGGTTAAGAGAAAATGATGAGGGTTATCGAGTGATTGAAATTTCCAATACCAGCCCTTGGAAATTTCTTAAGAAAGGGGATGTCTTCAACGGAGACTCACTCACTCCTTCTCAATTTCTAAAGCACCATCGAGCTTTTGTAGCTGAATATGAAAGGTTAAGTAGTCTTTTACGCCGCTTTCAAATTTTGGAGGAGTTTAGAGATCCTTATGTCGATTTCATCCATAAATTAAAGCATGAGGGATTGAGTCCTTCACAAATCGCCCAAACCGCTGACCAACAATTTTCTATTTTTAAGAGACTGAAATCAGCTGGAGAGTTATTCAAAGCGTTACCCAGTCGACTAAATCCCCATGAATGGTACTCTCTCAGCAGTTTAAAACTACAACATTATGATCAAAATAGCGATACTTTGCTTCCAATTCGTAATTTCTCCGCTTTTTCGGAAGAAGATTTCCAAGCAGTTAGAGAGGCTTATCTAAATTTTGAACGAGAATTCACCCCTTTCTCTACGACTTCTGAACATAGGGAAATTTATCAAGAATTCATAAGTTCGCTTGAAAAAGCTTACGAAAAACTAGCAGGAAACGTCTCACATCAGGCAACTGGAAAAGCACTCTACTTCCCCTCTGTAAACCAACTTAAAGTAGAACAACTTTATATCAGCTATCCTTGGATCTTAATGATCACTCTTTTATATGCAATAGGCCTTTTATTTCTGGCTCTTAATCGTCATTTTTTTAAATTGGGTTTAGTCTGTTTTTTCATCGGTTTCTTAGGACACACTAGTCTCTTGCTTGTAAGATGCTATATATTAAATCGACCTCCAGTAGCCAATATGTTTGAGACCACACTCTATGTCCCATGGATTGCTGTCTGCTTGTGTTTAATTTTCTATTGGATTTTTCGGTATTCATTTCTCCTCTACGGAGGAGGGCTAACTGCTATCATTCTCCTCACTGTGCAAGAATTAATTGGGGTAAGTCAGTCTTTAGACCCTATACAGGCTGTTTTAGACTCCCAATTTTGGTTAATGATACATGTGCTGCTGGTCGTAGGAAGCTATGGTGTCTTTATTCTCGGAGGACTCCTCGCCCACTTTTATATTTTTTCTTGGTTGAAGCAGCAAAAGGAAACGCCTTCAATGAAAAACATAGTTAAAATTGTCCTGCAAACACTCTACATAGGGACTATGGCATTGATACTGGGAACAATTTTAGGAGGCATCTGGGCTGCACAGAGTTGGGGAAGATTTTGGGATTGGGATCCAAAGGAATCCTGGGCTTTTATTTCAAGTTGCTATTATCTTGCTGTCATCCACGCCTACCGTTTTGGATATCTTGGGAGATTTGGACTCATGCTTGCATCGATAGGAGGTCTTATTTTTATTAGCTTCACTTGGTATGGAGTCAACTATCTCTTAGGTACAGGAATGCATAGCTATGGATTTGGTTCAGGAGGGGAAGGCTACTACCTCTCCTATGTGGGAGTTGAGGTTTTCCTCATCCTCCTCTCCCTCTCTTTATTTCATAAAAAGATTCCTTTATTTAAATAATCGCTTTGGTTATGAAAAAGGTTGAAAAAAACAGGCCGGACCATCTAGTATACTCACACGATTAAGAAGATTTCGAGGAAAGAATACGAATAATTCTTAAAACCTATTGTAAACGTACATTAATCAAAAGACCAAAAAATACTTGAGAAATCTTATGAAGCATATTAAAAGTGAACGCTTAAAAAAACTTGAATCTGAACTCAATGACCTCGAACAATGGCTAAAGCTAGGTTTAGTGCCGAAAAAAGATATTGATAAACATAAAGATGAAATAGAAGGTGTTCGCTCAAAGATACAGGAAGAGAAAGAAAGGCTCCAATTTCTTAAGGAAAGTGGCGAAGCAGAAGAATATATCACGCCTAAGCGTCCCACAACGCGGGCTGGCTATAATGAAATGCCTACCATTCCAGACATCGATATCGGCGAAACTATGGGGGGGCATGAAACAAATTTTGACATGGAAAGCGAAACTGTTGGTGTTGAAAACACCATAGAAGAAGGCGAACACGAAGACGAAGAAGCCACCGAAGGTGAAGAAGAGGAAGAAGAAGATGAATCCTACTTCAGCGATCGCAATCGCTGGAAACGGGGCGGTATCATCGATCCTGATGCTAATGATTGGTAAACGTCAACCAATCAGTCTCTATTTTCATATCCCCTTCTGCACAAAAAAATGCGATTACTGTCATTTTTTTGTGCTCCCCAATAAAGAACCTCTTAAAGATCAGCTCTTAGAAGGGCTGCATCTTGAATGGCTAAGGATACTCCCTCAGATTAAACAGTGTCATATTGTTTCGATCTATTTTGGAGGGGGCACCCCTTACCTCTTTGGTCATGGACGTCTACGTCAGGTGATGGATTGGATTCGAGCAGACCTCCCCTTTTATTCTTCAGAAACAGAGGTTACTCTCGAGGCTAACCCCGAAAATATTACTGTTGAAGGAATTAAGGAATATGCTGCGACCGGAATTAATCGTGTTAGCATAGGCGTTCAGACATTGGAAGATCCTCTTCTCATTTCTATCGGTCGCACACACAATGCAGATAAAGCACTGAGTTCTGTTGAGGCAGTGTTTAATGCAGGGATTAAAAATATCACCATCGATTTAATGTACGATCTTCCTGGTCAAACGCTGAAAAGCTGGGAAACTACTCTTAAGCATATCGAAACACTCCCCATCAGCCACCTATCCCTCTATAATCTTACGATTGAACCTCATACGCAGTTCTTTAAAAAACAGGAAGAAATCAAACGCCTCCTTCCAGATGAAAATACAAGCCTAGAGATGTATGAAATGGCTATTGCGGTTTTAGAGTCATTTGGTCTTCAAAGATATGAAATATCTGCATTTTGTCTTCCAGGCTATATTTCAAGGCATAATACAGGTTATTGGCAGGGGCGTCCTTTCCTAGGACTCGGACCTTCCGCATTTAGCTATTGGAAGGGAAAGCGCTTCTCTAATTGCTCTCATCTAGGAAAATACCTTTCGGCATTGCAAAAGGATCAATCTCCTATCGACTTTGAGGAAACATTATCTGATTTAGCAAGAAAAAGAGAGCTTTTTGCCATCCAACTTCGCTTAAGAGACGGAATACAAATCAGCATCTGGGAAAAGGAGCATGGTCCTATCGATCAAGAAGGACAGGAAATTATAGCTCATCTCATCAAGCAACAGCTTCTATCCCTCAATGAATCCCAAACGCTGTCCTTAACTCAAAAGGGCACTCTATTTTACGATACAGTCGCCTCAGAACTCATCATCGCCGAATAAAGTTTAGTCTGCTATTAAGACTTCTTTGATTGGCTTTGAAAATTCTTCTACCAATACCTTATTAAGAAGACTAGACCTGACAAAAAAATTGCGGTGTTCTCCATAAGATTTATTTGCTAAAGCCGTCTGGAGTTCAAATGGTAATTGAATAGCTATTTTAAAAAACCGATGAAAATTTTGATCTTTCCCTTCATCTTCAGGTGTTTTAAGCTGAAGATATTGGTCACTCAATAGAACAATCATAGAAAAAAGTTTTGCTATTTTAATATCATTAAATCGAAAATCAAATTTACTAATGACCTGATTTAAAGCGGATATAGAGAGCCATATATAACGAGGGCGTTCATTAGGTTGATCAGTATTCCAACTACCATATGCCACGAGATCATTATAATACAGGTTTAATTGAAGTGTCATAGCATGAATTAATTTGAATTCATCTTCTAAACTTTTTTCATTCTCTTTAATATAAAGGATATACTTTTCTGTGATTCTTATTGTCATTTCTGGGTAATTTTCTACACGAGCCTCATTCCAATTTGATATTAATTTTTCCAGAAGTCTATTGAAAATTATTTTCATTTTTTCTTTAGAGTATTCCCCTCCTAGTCGCTCAAATCCAATGGAACACACTGACGATTGCATAGGGATCGTACGAAAACTCATTCTCCAGGGAATCCCTTTCTCCTCTCCTGAATCCAATACACGATTTTGGATGTTTTTGAAACAAGTTGTAAAAATTTCTGTTGCGTTAAAATTTTCAAAGGAGACCTCAGTTTGAGTATTATCCCCTTTTGTTGCTTCATCTATCAAAGTCATTATATTGACGCATTTTTCGCTAATATCATAAATACTTTTAGAATTAGAAAAAGATTGAACATTCATTATGATACCTTTTAATTAAATTAATATATTTCGACTATTATAGCAAATAAATCGATTAAAGTATTGATTTATTTATTATTGTAAGATCAAAGTAGAAACTCCCAATCCGTAAGCTAGATTAAAAAGGCTAGGTTTGACCTAGAACAGGACGAAAAAGGTAGTCAGGCCGGTCTCGCCCTGTTTCTAATAAAAGCTTAAATATTGTCAGCTTTCCATCGCCATTGCCAGTTTTGCAACCCAGTTTTTTCTGCTTAGAAACAGGCCGGGACGGCCTGATTACCTTTTTCGTTCAGATACCCCGACTTCGCCTAAACCTGGGCTACTAGACTGGATTTGAAAATTCTTCCATCAATACCTTATCAAGAAGGCTAGATCTGACAAAAACAGTGCGCTTTTCTCCATAAGATTTGTTTGCTAAAGCCGTTTGGAGTTCAAATGGTAATTGAATAGCTATTTCAAAAAACCGATGAAAATTTTGATCTTTCCCTTCATCTTCAGGTGTTTTAAGCTGAAGATATTCGTCACTTAAAAGAACAATCATAGAAAAAAGTTTTGCTATTTTAACATCATTAAATCGAAAATCAAATTTATCAATGATATGAGATGCTTGGGTTCGAGATACCCATATATATGAATGGCGTTCACCAGCAGGTTGATTAGACTTCCAACTATTTTCAGCCACTAGATCATTATTAAACAGGTTTAAATCATTTGTCATAGCATTAATTAATTTTATTTCCTCTGTTAAACATTTTCCTTCCTCTTTGATATAAAGGGTAAAGTTTTGAGTGGTTCTTCTAGTGCTCATTCCTTGGTAATTTTTTACATTAGCTTCATTCCAATTTGATGTTAATTTTTCCAGAACTCTACTGAAAGTTATTTCCATTTTTTTTTTAGAGAATTCACCTTCTTTTCTCTTAAAATCAATGGACCATGTTGACGATACCGAAGATCTTTCCATAGAAATTATTTCCCAAGGAAAACTTACCTTCTCTTTTGGAGCCAACACAGGATTTTCAATATTATCATAAAAAATTGTAAAAATTAATAGTGCATTAAAACTATCAAATGTGACCATAGTTTGAGTATTTTCGCCCTTTGTTGCTTCATCTATGAAAGTCATTATATTGACGCATTTTTCGCTAATAGCAAAAACACTGTTGGAATTAGAAAATGATTGAACATCCATTATAATACCTTTATTTATTATTGTAAGATCAAAGTAGAAACTCCCAATCCGTAAGCTAGATTAAAAAGGCTAGGTTTGACCTAGAACAGGACGAAAAAGGTAGTCAGGCCGGTCTCGCCCTGTTTCTAATAAAAGCTTAAATATTGTCAGCTTTCCATCGCCATTGCCAGTTTTGCAACCCAGTTTTTTCTGCTTAGAAACAGGCCGGGACGGCCTGATTACCTTTTTCGTTCAGATACCCCGACTTCGCCTAAACCTGGGCTACTAGACTGGATTTGAAAATTCTTCCATCAATACCTTATCAAGAAGGCTAGATCTGACAAAAACAGTGCGCTTTTCTCCATAAGATTTGTTTGCTAAAGCCGTTTGGAGTTCAAATGGTAATTGAATAGCTATTTCAAAAAACCGATGAAAATTTTGATCTTTCCCTTCATCTTCAGGTGTTTTAAGCTGAAGATATTCGTCACTTAAAAGAACAATCATAGAAAAAAGTTTTGCTATTTTAACATCATTAAATCGAAAATCAAATTTATCAATGATATGAGATGCTTGGGTTCGAGATACCCATATATATGAATGGCGTTCACCAGCAGGTTGATTAGACTTCCAACTATTTTCAGCCACTAGATCATTATTAAACAGGTTTAAATCATTTGTCATAGCATTAATTAATTTTATTTCCTCTGTTAAACATTTTTCTTCCTGTTTGATATAAAGAATAAAGTCTTTAGTGCTTCTTTTAGTTTTTATTTCTGGGTAATTTTCTACATTAGCCTCTTTCCAATTTGATGTTAATTTTTCCAGAACTCTACTGAAAGTTATTTTCATTTTTTCTTTAGAGAATTCACCTTCTTTTCGCTTAAAAACAATGGAACATTTAGGCGATTCCAGATAAAAATTTTTTAGAACATAAATATTTTTCCAAGGAAACCCCACCTCCTCTCCTTGATCCAATACACGATTTTCAATATTAACCAAAAAAGTTAAAAAAATTTCTGCTGAATTAAAACTTACAAATTGGACCTCAATTTGAGGATTATCGTCTCTTGTTGCTTCATCCATAAAAGTCATGATATCGACGCATTTTTCGGTAATATCAAAAACACTCTTAGAATTAGAAAATGATTGAACAACCATTATAATACCTTTTAAATAAATTAATATATTTCGACTATTATAACAAATAAATCGATTAAAGTATATTTATTTATTTTTATTTATTATGGAACAAATTAGAAATTTCCGCTTTACTCCAAGATAGAAATTACATGTTAGCTACTTATGCGATGATAAAAATAGCAGGCTTTTTCTCTAGGTTTGGTGGAGGCGATTTCTTCCACTGTTCTCCCTTCATACAGACAATGCCTTGTGTGGGTAATGTTAAATCCCACGCAACACATAGCCATCTATCATTAGGCAAGTCATCAAGAACCGCTTGTAGTGTGTGCGCATTCCTATAGGGAGCTTCAATAAATATCTGCGTGGATCCTTCAGTTTTCGAAGCAGTGAAAAGCTTCTTAATTTGTTCCTGCCTTTTATTCGGTGTTTTATCTAAGTAACCATGAAAATAAAACTTCTGAGCGGGAAGTCCCGATAACATCAAAGCCATAAAAATGGATGATGGCCCCACAAATGCTTGAACCATAATGCCTATTTGTCGAGCACGCTGCACAAGCTGGTATCCCGGATCTGCAATGCATGGTAACCCCGCATCGGAAACTAATCCCCATCTCTCCCCTTTTGTGATCGGTTCAAGAATGAAGTCGATATCCGACTCTTTACTGTGTTCGTTGAATAAAGCGATAGGAACCTCATGGAACGGCTTCTTTGTTTCGAACCTTTTTAAATATCTTCTTCCTCCAGATTCACTTTCTGCAATGAGCCCATCCAGCGTTGAGACGGCTTTAAAAACACTATTAGGTAAAAAGAGTTCCGCATGAGGAAGCTCTCCTAGTAAGTTCGGAAGAAGTAAAAGAGCTGGTTTAGATGTCATGATAGTGCCTTAGAGTTTTATTGTGTGAGTTGAAGAATGAGAAGCTCTGCCAAAAGCTTTTCATCATGTGAGCTTGTTTTCGATTCCATTTCTATGGCATCAATTGCTAAAAGCCCATTGAGAAAGCGATCCATTCCATAATGTCGAGCCATCTGGATATGTTTTTCTAAAATTTGCCCCTTCATATAAGGGAACTGCTCTGAGACTTGGGCACCCGTATGCCCTGACGCTAGAAGAGAGCATATCTGAAGTTCCGTTTGGAATTGAGCCCTAATCTGACGTAAGAAAGGGAGGAAGGGAGGATCCTCTCTCATTAGCTGAGAAAGAATATTGAGCGCATTCGCTGCATGAAGCGAGAAGATTGCCTCGCCAAGTTTCCAAATTGTCTCACATTCAAAATGGGAGCAAATAATATGGACATCTTGGAGCGTGATTTCATTTCTATCCCCAATATAGCATAAAAGCTTATCAAGTTCACTCGTAAGTAGAGTTTGCTGCTGACCCACCGAACGCACTAAAGCCTGAGAGACAGGAAAGGAGATGACCTTACGTTTCGAAGAGATGTAATGCCCAACCCATTCGACTAGCCTCTTTTCATTTTCCCAAGGTTTTAACTCAGGGAGATCGAGGATGATCCCCTCTTTTTCAATTTTCTTGTAAAGGAGACTGGTTTTTGGAATGGAGGAGGCCGTCATCAAGATATAGTGACCGACTACAGGCTTTGAAAGATACTGACTGATTTCTTCTACCAGATCCTTTTTTATCTTGTCTGCATGTTTAATCCAAAATAGCCTTTGGGGGGAAAATAAGCTCTTTGTGAGAAGCTGGTCAAAGAATGCAGCACCCTCAAGGCGCTCTCCATCAAAGCTAATAAACGACAACTCTTTAGGAACACCAGAAGGAAGTATAGCTTGGATGACAATCTGGGCAGCATGATAGCAATCATCATCATCTTTGCACATGATGAGATAAATCGGATTCAAGTGATGGGGTGAGGCTTCTTTGAGCTGCTTCTCAAAGGCACGCCGATTATCGTACTTCAACTTCAGTCCTTCCTTCCAATTCGAGGTCCTTTAGAGGTCTCTAACCATTAATTATTAATAATAGTACCTCTTTCAAGGAGAAGCAAGAAGTTTTTGCTTTCTGAGTATTACCTGTATTTTAAATCAAGGGCATCGTTGAATTGTTGTTTTAGTCCAATCCAAACACCGTTAACATTATTAGTTGAAAGAGGTAGGTTTCTTAATCTCTCAAATTCCCCCGCAGCTGTATTTCGCTCCTTAGAAGATGTTGCATGCTCAATAAGAGTTAATTGATGCAGTAATTTTTGGCGAGTTTCATCGACATCGAAATTAAAACAATTTTCATCAATAAGGTATTTTCTCATTTCTGCAACAGCTTTGCTAATAGCTTTAGGTTTTGCTTCAGAATAAGAATCATTAATAACGTCCATAAATTTTCTAGTTATATCAACATATTTTAGAGTCAAGTCAAAGGTAATTTTATTTCCATCTCCCTGTTTTTGTCGAATTTTATTTAACTCACCCCACAGTTTTACGCCAGCATCTCTATTAATTTCAAATTCTTTTATACTAGAAAATATCTTTTTTTCTTTATCTTTAGGACTTAAACTTCTGTCGTTCAAAGTCATACTTTTACGTTCAAGAGTTTTGGATTTATTATCAAAATCCGCTTCATAAGTATTATGAGGAGATAATTGTCCTGTTTGAAGGGATGCTAGAATTTTATTGTCACCGAGCAAACTCGAAGGTTCTACATCTCCAGAAGAGCTAAGATGAAACAAGTTACTAATAGTCTTACTTAGCCTATTTCCGCTATTCTCTGTATTCTTGACTCGAGTTAAAGCTCCATATCCACTGGTTGCTTCTGTTTGTTTGTTTTCTTGGGTTGAACTTTGCCCAGATTCCTCAACATGAGGTTTTTTAAAAATTCCAAGCATAATTCCTCTCTTTTTATTAAATGATAAAGACTATTATTAATTAAACTTACTTTATTTTATTATAGTTAATTAATTTATAATGAGTCAATATTATCTTATTAATCATTATCTTGGTAAGTATCTTGATAAGAAAGGTCGCAATCAAGAATGGGAGATAGTATTCCTCGAGAAAGTGCTTTTATTTTGTTGTAGCTTAGATTAAGTATTGTGAGTTTCTCCAATTCGCAAATCTCGTTGGGTAATTCGCTAATTTCATTTTGGCTTAAATGAATCTCTTCTAACGATTTTATTTGGATAAGGACATCAGGAAATTTTTTGAATGAATTGGTATTGAGGTAGATGATGGTTAAATTTTCAAGATTTATGAGCTCTGGAGGGAGGGAAGATAATTTATTTTGAGAGAGATGAATCCGCTGCAAAGTTTTCAGAGAAAGAATTTCCTTGGGGAATTCTTTAATTTTCAGATGATTTAAATTTAAATAGATCATTTGTTGAAAAAAATTGGTAAGGCTAGGAAAACTTGTAATCGAATTTTCACCTAAATTTAAAGAATGGAGTTGTTTTAATTCAAAAAGAACAGTTGGTATTTTTTTTAATTGGTTTCCTCCACAATCAAGAACTTCTAATTGTTTCTGAGTTTTAAAATCCACGGGAAGGTCATAAATATAATTTTTTGCAAATTTAAAAATTTTTAAATCCAAATAGCTGATCTCTTTAGGTACCTGGTAAAAGTCATTTTCACTTAGATCTAAATTTTGTAAAGATCTCAGTTCATTCCTTTGAAAAGGGAGAGAGCTAAGTTGATTTTGGGATAAGTTTAAGTGATTTAGCTTCGGAAGTTTTGCAATTACAGAAGGAAATACTGCAAATCGATTAGATGTTAAATCAAGATAATCCAGGTTGTGTAGCTCGGCAAAAGAGTTCGGTAAGGAAGACAGTTGATTGCATTCTAAATGGAGTCCCTTCAATGAATGGAGCTTTCCAATTTCAAAAGGGAGATTTATTAACAGATTTTTTGAAAATCCTAATTCTTTAATTTGAGTCAGTGTTTCAATTTCTTTTGAAATTTCTTGAATCTGATTTCCCGAAAGATCTAAAATTGTTAATTTTTTTAACTTAAAGAGTTCTACAGGAACACAACTAAAATAATTTTTTGAAAGATCAAATTCACTTAAAAAATTTAATTTTGTTATTTCTGATGGAAGATAACTTAGTTTATTATTTGCAAGGATTAGCTTTGTGAGTTTTGAAAAGTGACTGATAAAGCTAGGAATGGAATAAAGATGCAAATTGATTATCGTGAGTGATGTTATATTAGCGGATAGCTTCAATTCATTAGGAAAATCAACACAATCTTCATGACTTAATTTAATTGTGTTATAAGTATCAAAAGGCAAAAGGCTACAGAAGTAAGCATGAACTTTCCCATATCTTAAGACATTTGCAATGGAATCATCTATCTTTGGTTCAAGATACTCCTCTATGAGTGACCCTTCAATTTTTTTTTGATTCTCTAATGAATCATAAATTTCCACTTCTTTTTCATTTGGAAGGGAGGTAAGTAAAAATCGAGAAAACGAAACGGAATTTATAAAAGTAATTTTCATTTGATTTAAGCGAAAGGAATTGAAAGCATAAAGATTAACAGATTGAAATGAAAAACCAATTTTATTTATTTGTTCTAATTTTTTTAAAAGCGTCTCCTGATATTTAAATAATGTAATCAGTTTTTCTATCGATGTTAAATTTGACTTTTGCTCATTTGATTTTTGAATGCGCTCATGATAAAGACTGTCACAAAATATTTTGCCAATTTCAGCTTCAATTTTTGTGACTTGTACAGCAGCAAGACCCCTGATAGCGCTATGCCATCCTTTACATACTAATGAGGTATTAATAGCATTAGAAAATTGTAAAATTTGGCTGGTTAATTCAAATGGCAATTGTAATATCGACATAGTACCTTTTTTTATCAAAATAATGAATCCGAAATCATAGCATATTTTGTTTAATATGTCTAATTTCAGATTTATTTTTATTAAAAAAGGCCAGAGTCGTCCGTCTCTCTATGGAGAAAAGACGGACTAAAAAATTATTCATTGTCCTTTTGGTGATCGACTTTTAGTTTTGCTAAAGCTTGTCTCCTTTTAATTTGTGCTCTTTTCCATCCTTCTGCTGTTTGAATTCTTAAAGGTTTGACTGGGATACTTTTATTTTTTGGTGTCATGGTCATGGTTGTTTGCCCCCTTTAATTTTAAAGAATGACAAAGTCAAATAAGCAAAAGGGATGCCAAAGTTCAGAATTTTATGCGTGAGGATGAGCTTGGTCGTAGACTTTTTTCTTTAATTTCGTGGAGACCTGAGTATAAATTGTTGTTGTCACTAGGGAAGAATGACCTAAAATAGTTTGAATGGTTTTTAAATCCATTCCATTTTCTAGCCAGTGAGTGGCAATTGTATGACGAATTGTGTGTGGGGTGACCTTGCCTGCCAACCCACTTTTATTCAAATAAAATTCGAATGTCCTGTCGACAGAGCGGGAAGATAAGCGCGTTCCAAATTTATTTAAAAAAATGGCATCTGGGTCGACTTGTTTTTGATGGGCTGCTCGAATTATAGTCCGTTCCGCGTGATTCAATAATGCCTTAATCCAGATTGAAGCATTTTTTGTTATGGGGATGATCCTCTCCTTTTTTCCTTTTCCTTTTAACTTTACAGTGAGATTACCGAAGTCAAAATCGGCTTTATTCAAGTTTACGAGTTCACTAACGCGCAACCCTGAGCTATAAAAAAGCTCCATGATCGCACGGTCACGGAACCCTAGGTATGTGGATGTGTCAGGCTGTTCGAAGAGTTCTGAGACTTGTGCATAAGAAAGAGCTGGAGGAAGAGTTTTATTAAGTTTAGGACTATCAATTTCATCGGTTGGGTTTAATTTAATGAGATCTTGTGTCTGAGTATATTTAAAAAAACTTCTTAGGGACGAAAGACGACGTGCAATTGTCCGTTTATTTTGTTGATGGGAAGAAAGATAAACTAGATATTTTCGAATGATTTGCCTATCGATATCTGATAGATTTAAGAGGTCATCTTGAGGGCAGATATGAAGTGCATAGGGTTCGCTAAAAGAGATTTTATTTGATAGCTCGGAAAGGGGTTTTTTAGGAAACTTCTCTTTTTCGAGGAAAACTTTAAAGCAGTTGAGATCAATACAATAGTTGCGGATGGTGTGTTCAGAGGCATTTTTTATGACTCTTAGATGTTCAAGAAAACGATAACAGGCTGGGATAAACACAAAAAGAGTTCCTAACGGTTATCCATTTTTGTAAAAGGGAAAGTGAATAAATCGTCAGCAATATGTGTTGCAGGGAATACAGCACGTGCTTCCACTTCAAAGGGTTTAAGATTTTGATATCTTGCTGAAAAATGTGTCAGTACGAGTTCTTTGGCACCTGCTTCTAGGGCAATTTGAGCAGCTTGTTTTGCTGTGAGGTGATGATGTTGAAAAGCGAGTTCTTTATGTTCTTCAAGGTAGGTGCTTTCACATAGTAGCATACGAGCATCTTTCGCAATTTGAATAGCTTGGGGGCAGGGAAGTGTATCGATGACAACCGCAAAGCTATCCCCTTTTCGAATCCAACTCACATCGTCAAGACAAACGCGTCGGTTGTTGATTAAGAGTTCATTTTTTTCTTGGAGTTCCTTGACTAAGGGTCCTTTAATGCCTAGAGCTATTAACTGATGACTATCAAACTTACGCGTATCAGGCTCTGTGATTCTCCAACCGATGTTTTCAACTCCATGATCAAGAAATACGGCTTCAATTTTAAAGCGTCCGTCATCTTCCACTAGCCCTTCACAGCTTACGGGATGTTCAACGACGTGGATCCTTTCATGGTAGATGGAACAATAGCGTAGACGGTCAAAGTATTTTTTGCCACTAGCAGGATAATAACAATGAATAGGATGCTCCACTTTATCTAAATTTAAGCGCATCAGCATAGATCCTAAACCAAGACAATGATCTCCATGAAAATGGGAAATAAATATTCTTTTTACAACAGTGGGAGCAATATTGGCGAAAATAAATTGCCGCTGAGTGCCTTCACCTGGATCAAAAAGGAGTCCTTCTTCATTCCAGCGCAATAAATAGGCTCCATGATTGCGGAAGCGAGTCGGCTGTTGGCTAGAACAGCCTAGGATGATTAAATCGCGTACGCTCATTCAGGCATTTCTCCAACTGAATAAGTGGGTTCTTCCCAGTAAATACCCCAATAACCCCCCAGCTAAGTGAGCCATATTTGCAATATTTGGAGCGATGGAGACTTGAAAAGACTTCTCCACAGCAAATGAAATACCCTGTAAGAGCGCCATTCCTAGAATGTAAAACAGCATAAAAATGATTGTGGTGCGTTCAAGCTGATATCCCTCCCAGGGAGCAACGTGTTGTCTTGCCCAAATAAAACCGAGCATTCCACAAACAACACCGGAATAGCCTAAGAAATTGGGACCTGTCATCAAATATTGGGCAGTGTTAGAAAAAATGCCGACCAGTAAAATAAAGCCTATGTAGCGTTTGGATAGAAGACGTTGTTCAATCTGCTTTCCTAAAACGATCACCCAAAGCATATTAAAAAAAAGATGAAAGATATTTTCATGGAGAAGAGCTGGAGTAAAGAGTCTCCAAACTTGTCCTTCGCGTATTTTTTCGAATAGTTGGTCTTGTTTAAAGCTATTTCTTAAGGCTATTAATCCCCCTTTTTGAATAACAGGATAGATCCCCTGCCAGGAGTGAGTTTCGTTGATTGATTTTAATAGAGAGACACCTTCTTCAGGTAAATCTTGGTGATCTCGGAGTGGTTCTGAACCATAGAGTGCGATGAAAGACGAGATTTTTTCATAAAGCAAGGGGTAATCGTAGAGAAGAGCTTTTTCCGCAGGACAAGTAAAAAGTTGACTGACGTTTGCTGAGGCTTTATCAGAAAAAGAGAATTGACATAATAAAAAAATAAAACAGCATGCTGCTAAAACAAGACCAGTGATGGTTCCCATTTTTTGATTTTCCCAAAAATTATTATTCACATCTACTTTTGAATTAGATGCTTGGATAGAAAGAGGGCTAATATCAAAGATTAGATCTTTAGGATTATTTTCAAATAATTTCAACCATTTTTGCGCTTCCGTGATGTCTTCTTCGTCGATAATCCATACTCTAAATTCACTTGACCCATAATTAGGGCTTCCCCAATCTTTGTTTAAAAAGACTTCAATCGTGTTGGGGATTTCCTTGGTTTTCAAAAATGAGGAGAAACGATGAGCATCTTCCTCATAGGCAAGCGTAGCAATAAGGCGCATACTAAGCTCCTGAGCTTATCTTCTTGATAATTTGAGTAGTAGAAAGTCCAGGAACAAGTTCGACAATATGAATACGGCCGCCTCCCCTTTTGACAACTTCGGCCTCGATGCAGTTTTCTCCATATTCAGAGCCATTTACATGGACATCAGGACAAATCACAGAGAGGAGTTCGCGTGGATCATCTTCATCAAAAAAGGTCACATAATCGACAAAGCTTAGGGCTGCCATCATCTGCATCCGGAATTCTAAAGGAATCAAAGGACGGTGTATCCCTTTATAGCGTTTAATCGACGCGTCTGTATTAAGAGCAACAATCAAACGATCACAAATTTGAGAAGCTTCGAAGATGATTTCAAGGTGACCAGCATGGAGGAGATCAAACGAGCCATTGAGTGTGGCAATCGAATAATTTTCCTTTCGGAGGTCTTCAACCAGCATTTTCAGCTGGTTGTTTTGAACAAATTTCGACTGAGCAGCCGTAGACCACGTTGAATAGGGTGTTTGTAAAAGAGTCATCATCTTATCTAGGTTTGAGATTCAGGAAATGCAATTTTATACACTTCATCGTAATGTTGTACGAAGTGGATTTCTAACCCAACGCGGACATAGTCTGGGAGTTCCTCATAATCGCGCATATTGTCTTTGGGTAAGACCAGAACTTTTAATCCAGAACGGCGTGCAGCCACAAGCTTCTCTTTAATTCCACCTACAGGAAGAACTCGTCCCGTTAGGGTGATTTCGCCAGTCATGCCTAGATTATCTAAAACAGGCGTCTCCGTCAATAGAGAAACTAAGGCTGTGACCATAGTGATGCCAGCAGAGGGTCCGTCTTTGGGGGTCGCTCCCTCTGGAATATGAATGTGCACCTGTGATTTCTCAAAAAAAGTAAATCGAGGAGCATATTTTAATAAGTTCCCATGTAGATAGCTCCAGGCAATTTCGGCGGATTCCTTCATCACATCTCCCGCTTGGCCTGTTAATTTCATCGCTGTTTTCTCTGCCGAAATCTTAATTGTCTCTATATAAAGGGTTGCTCCACCTAAAGCTGTCCAGGCAAGGCCCATAGCAACGCCAACAGGCGTAACCTCATAAAATCGATCAGAGGTAAAAACGGGCTTTCCAAGGAACTCGTTTAAGTTTACTGGTGTGATGGGATATTTTTGTGCAGCCGCAAGTGACGTTTTCTTGGTTTTCTTTACTTGGCTTGTTTTCTGCTGATCACGAATGACTCTTACCGCAACTTTACGCATGATTTTTTTGATATGATTTTCCAGATTACGCACACCTGCTTCTCTAGCATAGCCATTAATTATTTCCTTAAGTGCTGTTAACGAAAAGGAAATTTGTGAAGCCTTGAGTCCCATCTCTTTACGATGGCGCGGGATGAGGTACTTCTTTGCAATCTCGATTTTTTCCTGCATGATATAACCGGGAAGACGTAGGATCTCCATTCGATCCTTTAAAGGTTCAGGTAT
Organism: Chlamydiota bacterium; assembly: GCA_041691035.1. Lineage (GTDB taxonomy): Bacteria > Chlamydiota > Chlamydiia > Chlamydiales > Parachlamydiaceae > JBEPVL01. The sequence continues at coordinate 2,077 of JBEPVL010000013.1, read as the reverse complement.
GGTATCCAGAACATTAGCAGTCACAATGAAAAGCACGTGTGAGAGGTCGCAGCGCACATCGAGATAGTGATCGAGAAACTCGACGTTTTGTTCTGGATCTAAAACTTCCAAAAGTGCCGACCCGGGATCGCCGTGATAGCCTTTCCCCATCTTGTCCACTTCGTCTAACATGATGACGGGATTCATGGTTTGGCAATATTTAAGGGCTTGAATTAACTTGCCGGGCATCGCTCCGATATAAGTTCGACGGTGTCCCTTAATTTCTGCTTCATCGCGCATGCCCCCCACAGAAAATCGGTAAAATTTCCGATTGAGCGCACGTGCAATGCTTTTTCCGATGCTTGTCTTTCCTACTCCAGGTGGACCTACTAAGCAGATGATGCTGCCTTTAACTCCACCAACAAGTTTGCCTACCCCAATAAATTCGATGATACGTTCTTTGATATCTTGTAACCCATAATGATCTTGAGCGAGAATCGTCTCTGCTTGTTCTAAGTCTGAATGTTCGGAACTATAAACGCCCCAAGGAATGATCGTTAACCAATCCAAATATCCTCGGCAAACCCCATATTCGGCTGATTGAACTTCGAGAACGCTTAATTTATCAAGCTCTTCTTGGATAACTTTTAAAACGTTAGGGGAAACTTGGCGATCTTTGATACGCGCTTCAAATTTCTCTCGATCTAATGTTTTATCTTCCCTTTCGATACCGAGTTCTTTTTTGATTGTCTTCAACTGCTCTCTGAGGAAGTAGTCCTTTTGACTCTTATTGATAGTAGCTTCGATTTTTTGGTTGATATTGTGCTGGAGAAGGCTAATATCGAGCTCTTTCTTTAGTAATATGAGTGCTTTATCAATACGGGTATTGATGTCATAAGTTTCCAAAACATCTTGCATTTCTTCACGAGAAGCTGTTGTCAGAGCTGCAGCGCAGTCAGCAAGTTTGCCTGGCTCTGTGAAGTCTGAGTGGCCCAGAAAAATCTGGAGTTCTTCTTTAAACAGAGGATTGAGCTTTAACAGTTCCTTGATTGTAGAAATGATGCTGATGGAATAAGCTTTAAGTTCTTGGGTGACTGTGGGATTATCTTCATGGAGCTCCACTTCGGCTTTTAGAAATTTCGATTCAGCCAACACAGATTTTACCCGAAATCTACTTTCCATGTTCAGGATGACTTGAGCGCCTCCTTGTTCCATTGGAATGACTCTAAGGATTCTAGCTGTAACACCAACTGGGTATAAATCATTGAAACCTGCTTTGTAAATATCGAAAGTTTCTGATCGACTTAAGAGTAGGCCAATGTATTTGCGCTTGGAGTTCGCCACTTTTTTCAATACTTCGTAAAATGGTCCGGGTTCAATGACGATAGGAGCCGCCATTCCAGGAAAAAATGGGCGACGTAGAAGAGGAAAAACGTAAAGTTGATTGGGAATCGTCTCAGGGGTTAGATTTTCTGTTGATTCTTCCATTGAGTTCATAAAAAGTTCCTCAACTTGTAATTCAGTATCGTCTGTGCTATCCATGTCTACCTAGTATTGAAATAATAAAGATCAGGTTCAAATTCAAGTTATTTGAACATAACGAGAAATAAGTCTACCTCATCCCTAAAAATTTTTCAAATTGAAATAAAAGCAAAGCCTTTTCGGCTTTGCTTTTTATAGTAGCTACTGGTGGTTACAAATAGGATGTGTATGATAAACATCAGCTCCACATTGATCGTAGTCGCGTGCACTTTCTCGCTTAATGCGATCGACAATACGATTTTCAGCCTCTGCTGTGAGTCCATCTGCAGTTAAAGCTTTGAGGGAGTAAGCAGAAGTTGCTGAGCCCGCTGCACAGCTTGTTAAAGTGATCGAAGTCATTGCTAATAGCAATAGAGTTTTAAGCATAGTTCTTATCCTTTGAAATAAAAGTTTAACTTTATAAAATCAATTCTCTTAATTTTATAAATACATGTAAATCATACTTAAATAGCAAATTATAGATAAGTCTAAATCATTTTTTTATATTTATACAAAAAAAATTGTAGCGTAGGCTTTAGCCTGTACCGTTTAATGACAATTGACCAAATTCCTGCAT
>JBEPVL010000012.1:0-57548 GCA_041691035.1 Chlamydiota bacterium | reverse complement strand
TTGTATAGATAGTATCAGATATGTATAGATTTATGCAAGCTGTTTCTAACCCTTGTGCTTTAAGCACAAATTTGGCACACTGACACCCAAGAAAGCACAACGGACGACTATAGACGCCAATCATTTGACTCTCTAGAGTTTCTGCTGTGTGCTCATGACATTTGTTGAGAATGTTAGGAAGGCATCGGACTTGAAAACAGAAGTCCCCTCCGGGGACCGTGGGTTCGAATTCTACCTCTTCCGTCCTTTTATAATACCTTTCCATGGCACTCTCAACAACAGCCAAAGAAGTTGACGATGTGTTGCGATTTTGTTAATATCCTTCCCCGTTTCATTCGAGTCGTTGGGTTACTAAGAAAAAGCAACCCTTTCCTCTTTAGGTCAGAGTTACAATGTTTAAAAGAAGAATAAATTGCAAATTTAATGTGTGTACATTTGTTTCAAAATTCCCCAAATTCCAGCATTCGCAACTCCTTTCTCAATTTCACTTTTTTTATCAATCATGAATACTTTTAAATTTTCTATTTTTCGAGCTTCTACCTCTTTGTTAATAACAATACCCTTTTTTTCTAAAAGTTTTTCAATTTTTTCAATCCTGCTTGTGAGAGAAGGATGTAAGATATCAAATGTATTATTTCCATAAGAGGAAACTTCAATTTTTTTCCAAAAAGTTTGGCGTTCATTCAAATTCATTTGCTGAAGGGCCATTAGGAATCTTCTTCCACCTAATAACTCAACATCTGAACTATTCTCTATTGCGAAATCATCAGCTTTTCCTTCCCTCCATTGAGAAAACAGTGAAGATGCCGTTAGACCTACGCCGGCTGTAAGTAGCGTTGCGGAGAGCCAAGGCATAGTAAGCGTACCAAAAACAGCAGCAGCCGTAGAAGAGAGGCTTCCTATTAGGGGTATTGTGAATGGATCGTTATTTTTTATATGGCCGATCTCATGTTTCATTATCCAATGGCATGCTTCTTGATCTTTATCATTTAATCCAGGTGCCAACATCACTACTGCATCACCCTTCTTAAACAGATTTGTCCCTAGAGCAGCGCATATTCCATCGTTAGGAGTTTCAACTACTATCAAGTCTTTCCTGATTTTCTCTTTTTCAAGAAAAGGCTGAATCTGTTCTTTTACATGATTTCCAGGAAAACTTCTTAGGATTATGTTGTACTCTGGATCGCCTTTGTAGACTCTTTGTGAAGAAAACCGACTTTGCTTTATTAAGGGTAATTCAAAGCTAGCACCTTTATAGGCTTGGAAAGCATATCCAAACGGTGAGGTTAAAAACGGAATAATATATGACATTACAATTCACTCCTTAATTAAATTATTAATTTACTTACTTCTCAATTATTATATCAAATAAATAAATTTAAATTAAATAAAAAAAAACAACATTTGTAGGAACAAAATGGAAATTTCCGCTTTTTCTCCAAGATAAAAATTTCCGGTTTTATGGAAATTTTACTATGGTTTCAACATAAGCAATCTTTTTTCTTTTCCATTTTGCAAATGGCCCTCTTCCCAGACATTCAAGATGACCTGCATTTTCCTCTTCTCTGAGAATGCGGCGAATTAAGTCTATTCCAACAGTGGGGCAAAGTTCTTAGGTATTCACCATAAGGTCAAGCTCAAATCGTAACGTATAGGTATTAAACAACGATTCAGTATCTATATAATAGGTATTTCACCTCTTAAGCCGCTAAAGGTAGCAATTCCTCGAAGAGAATATATTCATCACCAACATGGATCGTTTTGTCATGCATGGTAGTGCCACTGATGAGTTGAACCATGCAAGTTTGAATCATCTTAATGATTCTTTACTACATAGTGCTTAAAGGTGTAACTAATAAAATTATTAATACAAAAACCACAAAAAATAATTCCACTCTTATTTTATTCTAATATTCTTCCTGACAATCGATAATTAACAAAAACCGCTTGCGTTCTAAGCATAAATTTGGCATATTGATTTTCAAGAAAGCTCATTGCCCGACTTATAGATGCCAACGTTTTGGCTTCTTAGACAGGTCTTTGCCATACACATTTTCATGCATATGATGAATTAAGTTCCCCTTCGATTTTTAGTATTTAACAAATAGGAGTAATTAACATGATCCTTAGTAATTATGACCTTCCATCTATTGCCTTAGGGATAGGTATTGGCTTAGTAGCAACGCACGTTATAAATTCTAGCGCCATAGAACAAACGATTATCAAGGTAGGTCGGGCTGCTAAATCGGTGTATGAATCCATGACCTTTGAGAATGTTGGGGTATTTACTATGACTTGCATTGGACTTTCACTAGCTGGTAATATTATAATTCCTAATATTAAAAACATTTTTAAACAAATAGCAAAATAATAATTTTGATTTAGGGTTGATTCTACGTAACTAAATACTAAAAAAGAATCGCTATAACCAAAGCTATGCCTCCACTCAATTTTTGGCTAGCTGTCATGCCTTCAATGTAGAGTTTCACTTGTTTAGATGCTACTGGAAATGAAATATCACATATCGTCCAAATGCAAGGAAACCGAAGCATGTTTGAGAGCGGTAGTCATCTCCCTTTCGATCCAATAGGCATCCATTGTGCGCCCTTGTCCTTTTAAACTGAGCGACAATCCAAACAGTGTGCGCCCATTGCGCTGCAGGTTTTTTAACGTTTGCCCGAAGGCTTTTTCCGCCTCGACATATTGCTTCTGTTGCAAAAGGGCAAAACCCAATGTTTGGCTGGTAGAAAGGTACCATGGAGGGGGCTCGTCGTAATAAAGTTTATCCTGTATCTCTATAGCTTTCTTTAAATGCTCAATGTACTCAGGGTATTTTTTTTGAACTTTAGCCAAAGTGGCATCCAACAAAATCAGAGGCAGTTCGAGGACTTTGCTGGCAGGATTTTTTGCAATTTCATCCGCCGGGGTGACTTGTTCTTTAGCTTTAAGCATGAGCTCTTTCTCTTTTTGAGCTGAATCGAGATCCCCCAATGAGGCATAAGCTACGGCTCGGCTATAATGCCAATAAGTTTCTGCAGGAGGATATTTTGACGTTAATTGAAAGTCGAGAATTTCTTTCCACTTATGAAAATATAAGTAAATCTCTAATTGAGTCGTTGTATGGTAGGCCAAATGGTGCATTGATGAGATAAAAGGTTCGACAAACTTGGTAATCTCTAAAGCCGTGTTGAGTGCCTTTTGATAATTTTCCATCAGCATATATGTGCGCGCGAGAACATAAAGATTATGTGTCAGGTAATGCACTGGATAGGTTCCCGCTGTCAACCCAACTTTTTGGAAATAGTCTTTGTCTTGAGCAATCGCTTTTTTGCTTGTTCGTACAGCAGATTCGTAGTCGCCAACAAGAAGAAATATGTGGCAAGGCATATGAAGAAGATGTCCAGATTCAGGGAGAAGATATTCAAGCCGATGAGCTGACATGAGAGCTCTTTCAGGGTAAGGCGACTCTTCAAAGGCATGTACGTAATAATGATTGGCGCCGATATGATCAGGATTGCGCGCGAGAACAAAATTCAGGACATCAATAGCCTCAAGTGTTGCATCTATTGGCTTTTGATCAACGGTCCACCATTTCCAAGGATCTAAATCCAAAATACTTTCCGCGTACATGCTGGCGGCATCAATATCTTCTGGATAGGCTTCTACCAGCTTTTTCATAGCGTCCCTGTAAGGAGCCCTCAAAGTAGTAAGATCGACGTTAGGATTATTCGTATAGCGGGAAGCAAGTGCTGCTATATAGTCTTGTTCAATACGTGACGCATTGGGAGCTAGCTGCAGAGCCTTTTGAATATAGTTATAACATCGAATTTCTCTTTCAGGCGTGACATCGTCGTTAACATTTTGCCCAAGCGCCAAAGCCATTCCCCAATAAGCCATAGCAAGGTTGGGGTCTAATTTCGACGTCTTTTCAAACTCACTGAAAGCAATATCGTGGTTAAATGCGAAAATGTAAGTCAGCCCGCGGTCAAAGCTCTTTTGGGCCTCCGAATTTGTGGTGGATACGGGATGGTAAATTTGGTTCATGGGCGGCATCACTTCAAGGGAACTTTTAGGGATTTCACCAAAAAGCGGGGTTGCCATCACGCACAAAAAGGAAATAGATGATAATTGCAAAAAAAGAAATCGCTTGAGTAAAAACATGTTTATTCTAATCTGCTTTTGGTTAAATTGTTCCCTAATCACCGACCTCCCTCTTGAGATTCCAATAAATCCTTTAATCTCAGTTGATCCCCTGCGAATTTCTCACGGGCACCATAGATCAACAGGGGCTCCAGCAAGCTATAGAGAAATCCATGAAACTCTATCTTTGAAAGCATAGTAAACCTGGTTTTTCCATCTATTGCCTCTAGCCTATACTCACCAAATTCGGTGAACTGTTCGGATGGATCTCCAAGACCTCGAGAGGTATATTTATCTATATAAGGAGGGTCTAAATAGGTGATTTCCTCTTCCATCTCGACTCGACGTCCATTGATATTCTCAATGATTAACAGTTTAGTGCCAACGTGAGCTGGTTCAGGGGTTAACCGCTTGATTTCAATGACGCCCGAGACCCACTTCTTAGTCATTTCAGGATCTATAAGAGCGCCAAATACAACGGATGGGGGCTGGTTGATCATCACCGACACGTCAAATTGCCCACGATTAGATCGAAAACTTGCAAGCCAAAGTCCTATAAATGCAATGATGAATAGGATGACAAGCCCCAAAATGATTCGCTTTAACCAATTCATTTATTTTCTCCTGAGATGTTAGCTTTTAACTCCTTCATGACTTCATCAGCAGCGCGCTTACCTGACGAGACAGCTCCGTCCATGTATGCATACCACTGCGTTGCAGTCTCTGTTCCTGCCCAGTGGATGCGTCCCACAGGTGTACTTCTTGAACCCTTAAAACCTGTCCAAACCCCCGGAGGAAACACGCTGGTGAAGCATCCACGCGCCCAAGGTTGATTACCCCAGTCAGCGATATAAAACGCTGTTGGTGTCGCAGCATCGGGACCGTAAAACTTGACAAATGATTCCAAGACTTTTTTCTTTATGTCGTCCTCAGTACGTCCAGCCCATTCACGCGACTCTTGACCTTCGAAGAATCCTCCTAAGATGCCCGGGACACCGCTAGGTGGGGAGTTGTCCACAACGAGGGAAACATCATCGTCTCCACTGATTACCATTCCGCTATATCCCGTTTTACGCCAGAAAGCTTTTGAGTAAACTGCATGAACTTTTATTGTAGAACCAATTGGAGCACGCTGAGTAAACTGATCGCGGTTGGAAGGGAGGATGGGCTGATAAGAAATCCGCGATGCAAGTGGCGGTGACATCGCCACAATCACCTGTTTTGCTATGTACTGACCATTCTTCGTCGATACGATGATCGTCTTACCTGTCTGGTCAATTTCAACTACAGGACTATTAAGCTTTACCCTGTTCCCCATTTGTTGTGCGACTTTTTCGGAAATCTGTTGCGAACCCTCCAGGAAACGTAAAGCAATTCCTGAGGCATGCAGTTTATGAAATCCGCCGCCTGATTGAATGTAGAATAGAAAATGGAGGAACGATACATCGCTTGGTTCAGAGGCAAAATAGCCATGAAGAAAAACACGCAAGAGGAATTGAGCCCCGGGCGTTTTCATATTATCCTTCATCCAAGTGGCGACTGTTTGGCTGTCCCATTCTTTCGCGTGAGGTGCTTCCCAAGGAGCGTCAACAGGCACTTCTGCAGCAAGTGTATCGATTATTTTGAGTACAGAGCGATACTCAGCGATATCTGCATCTGGTAGCGGAAAGGCGGCAGCTTCAACATCGGCAGAATACTCTGCTCGTTTTCCATCGTAGATAAAAATATTCTTGCCCGAATAATGGCTAGGAAATGTTTTCACACCTAATTCCTCAGCCAAAGCTAAGATACTGTTCATTCCAGGGCCTATCCACTGCCCTCCCATGTCGACCCAACCTCCGTCAGAAGTTTTTTTCGTCCATGTTCTCCCCCCTACCCTGTCGTTTGCCTCCAGCAAAATCACTGAGTAGCCCCCAGCGATTAGCGTGCGTGCTGCCGACAGTCCGGCAAGGCCGCCGCCGACGACAATCACGTCTGCTTTTTCAATAGCCGTGTCCTCTGCGAAGGCAGCTTGTGGAAGCATAGTTAACAGAGTCAATCCTGCAATCAATCCCGAGGTTTTTAATAAAATCCCGATTTTTTTTGAAAATGATAAGCTACTCACTAAAAACCTCAATAAGCGTTTGATAAATCATCACTTCTGCATAGCATATCACATGAAATTTAATGTAAACTATTTTCTATTGATCTGGATTCAGCCTATTACCTTCAATCATATGGAAAAAATCTATTTTTTGTTCCTATTCCAAAATATATTTAGGATTAGAAGAATGGATCCAATCCCAGCTAAAGCTAATAGGAATATACCTAAGGCGGGGTAAGCAAAAATTTGAAATGAAGTGGGCACACGCATTAAAAGTGCGGCTGCAATCACAAAAGAAGCTAATAAGATACCTATAGTGATTCTGTTGGCAATTTTTGATTAAGCGAGAGGTCTCATAACAAAAAATGAACCTATAGCTTGTTACATCAGTCCAGAAGGTAATTGCGCCGCTCATATCTTACTCCGCAATACACCTTGAATCTCGTAATTTAAAACCTCTTGGATATAAGCATCATTATTATCGTGATCAGATAGACAACTCCTGGACCAAAGGAAAACCCGCCTGATCCAAGATGTGGTGTACAAGGCGCGTTCATCACTTTATGATTTTTACGATAGAGAGAACCCATTGTTGGAAATCCATCATAAGTAACAGCCTTTTTTCTACCCAACGACCTACAATGCCTTATCCTCTAAAAATAATAATTCTTCTGGAGATAGCCTTTCCTTTGCTATTACCACCAAAATAGAACTAGCCAGCAACCGCAAACCTCGTCCAATTGCTGTGCTAGAAAAAAGGTGAGTTTAGTTTGTGGATTCGATTTCAAGTAGATTTTCTTGATCAAAATATCTAAAAAGTTGGCTGTGTGATTTACTAATTGATACAACCGTAATGATATTGGGACCAATCCCTGGATTAGGTGCAACATCTAGGATAGCGATATAGGTCGTGGTTCTGCGAGGGTGATTATGGTGATGGCTATGACTATGTACGGAATTTGAACTAGATCCATCAGAATTAGGAATCTGGGTCAAGATTTCATACTTTACACTACCAGTTACATCGATTGCTCTTGTCAATCTCTTAATATCCACAATGAATTCTATTGGAGTAATGACATTTTGAAAATTAGGATCTGTCCCAATAGCAGATGTGATCGCCTCATACTCTAAAAGACTTTCTGTGAGGGCTGAAGTAGCAGCATGAATAGATTGGACGGTCGCTAAGCAAGCCATTAAGGTCATGACAAATTTTTTCATTTTTTTACCCTTGTTATATGAGTGGATGAAGAATGGTGTTAACTCAAGAAACATTAATCTCTTTGAATTAATCCACTGGATTTCATAACCTTCTCGCATTTTATTGTCAAATTTTGCAAGAAGCCCGTGTTTAGGATTTTTGGGTGAATAGCCTCTGGAAAATAATCCATCGAAAAGGAATTAAAAAGCTTAAATCCAACAGACTTTTAACTGTAAAATCGCCTAAAGCTAATTGAATGAGGGGCATCCCCTCGCCCCAGAAAGCGATACTCCAAAAGATGCAAGTGTCCACAAGTGAAGCTAAAAGCGATGCAGCTAATGGACCACACCACCACACTGCACTTCGAAGACGATTAAAGATAGAGATGTCCAGTAACTGTGAAACTAAAAATGCGCTAATCGAAGCGATCGCTATTTTTGGAGTAGCGAGTTGGAAAGACAACACACTAGCAAAAATAAACCCGACATAGACAACTCTTTTAGCCTGAAGAGGACCATATATACGATTTGTCAACTCATTGAAAAAAAAGGATAAAGGATAAGGAAATGCACCCCATGTGAGCCAGTCATTGATAGGATATTGAACCAAAATATTGGATAAAACGACAACGAAAACCATTGCAAGATACAGACTGGGAAGGGAACATAAACGCAAAGCGACTGTCGTTTTCATCTTTTATTGAAAATTAGAATTAAGGACACTGTCGATTTTTTTTGCAAGGAAGCAATGCGCCTCTTTTTCAGGACATCCAATCACACCTACTAGAAAGGACAGAAGAGCGGCAACAAAACTCAGGATCATGACCCAACTCTTTATTTGAATGCAAGGATAGAAAAAATAGGTGCTCTGAACATTAAGAGTATGGAAATAGATAATCATGATCAAGCATATAAAAAGAAAGCTTAGGGAATAAAAAACTCTTCTGTAAAGCAACGACTCTTTCTTTTTTGTCGAATAAGCATTTGCAAGATGAGCTGAGAGTAGACGATGAAGTAGATCCGCCTCGCTTGAGATGGGCCACACACGTCCCTCATATAGGGAAAGAGAGCGCTCATTTTCTTGAGCGCATACAGCTTCATTTAAATACTTGCTTAGAAACATTTCGGTCTCATTAATTTTGATCTAAGTTTAATAACACTTCTGCCCACTCATCAGCCTTTGCATTATTTTTCTCAGTTGAATAAATTTCGATCAGGCGCTTAATTTTCGGACGCGCTAAATCTAGGGTCTTTGCATCTATACACCGATTCACGTAAAATTCAACCGCTGGGACATACTCCCACTCAACAGCTTTATTTAAATTTACATTAAAGAGTTCTTTCCGTATTTCGGATTTCTTGTATGGATTTTTACCGTAAAAGTCTTTGTTGTCCTGATAGAGTAGAGCCAACTCAAAGGCAGCTTGGCCATGCTCATATTGAGTAACTAGATATTGAAAGCCAGCGCCTGCTGACTCTATATCTGATTCCTTGTCCTTCATAGCCTGCAAAAAAAGTTCATCCCTATTTTCTATTTTGACTGGTGGTCTATGACTAAGAGCATCCGGGCCTTCGTCTGATCTTTTCAAGGAGTATGCGACAGCAATGGCGACGCCAATTAGAATAGTTAGCCCCACAGCTGAAATGATGAACACGGGTGAAGGCATCGAAGAAGAATGAACAGCAATAAAATTTCTGTAAGAAATATTCATTCCTATGCTAGAAACATGATTTCTAAAAAAGGATGTTACGGGATTAACGACAGACTGACTAAAATTATGGTATGAAATACCTGAATAAAATGCGTTTAAACGATCCATTATTATTTCCTATTAATATTATAATTATCATTAGTGACCCTAAGATTTTTCATAGGATCTCTAATAGAGCTATTTGCCAAAGACCTGGGGTCAATTTTTGACATTTCTTGTTAAAGACTCCAATCGTGAGAGTTCCGTAGTCCATTGAATCACTTTCGACTCATTTCCCTGACCTTTATAAACACCAATAAGCGTATTGATTTGAGTGCAAGCAGAATCTATTTCGTTTATATTCAGGCAGTTTTCAATCACTTGCTCCAAGGCATTGGGTTGTTCACGAGTAGCGGCCCAGCTTAACTGTTCATTTGCATTTTTTAGACAGGTTAACTTTTTACTTACACTCGTTACTATAGAGGCCTGGTAAGTATAAAACTCATATAATTGAAAGGCAGCTAAAGGACTAAACTCACCATTATTTTTTACAAATTCAGTTAAGGCTACATCATAAAACTCCAAGTCACTCATGATACCTTTATCTTCATCTCCTTTAAAATAAGGCAAAACTTCTGATGGGCCACAGTCTTTATTTTGAATTTTTATTAAAATTTTACATTTAATTTTCAGTTGTTTTATTTCTGCAAGTTTATCAGTGCTATTAACTTTAGAATAAATCTCTTCAAGAGATTCCAATGTTTTTAAAATTTGCGTAAAAGGAGAATTATCTTGGCTCATTAATGCGTTTAAATTTGATTCAAGCGTTTTCACATTTTCTTTTAATTCAAGATTTTTCGTCTCTTCAAGCTCTTCTACATCCCATATACCTATATCTTCCATATCCAAAGCTTCTTCTTTTGGCTTTGTTAAGAAGCGAGCGAGCGCGATGGATCCTCCAATTAGAATAGAAAGAGCAATAGCGGAAATTAGAAGCACTGGGGCCAAAGTTAAAGGAGAGCGTTGCAAAATAAAATTTCTGCAAGGGATGCATATTCCTTTATTAGGAACTTGATTCCTAAAAAGAGAAGAAATGGGATGAGTAACACAACGAATAAAATTTTGGTATGAGCACCCTGAAAAAAACAAGCCTAAGCGATCCATTTTATTTCCTTATTTATGATTAAATTTTTAATATAAAAAACCATTGTCTCAAAAAATAAAAAAAAAGACAAGTAAATTAATCAAATTAATCGAATATCTGAAATATTAATAAGACAATAAAAAGTAATTCAATTAAAAATTAATATTGAATATCTCTATTATTCATCATCATTAATAACATATAATAAAATATAAAGAAAAAAAAGGGGGAATGTAAAGATAATAATCTTTTTGGAAGTCGTTGTGTTGAGGATGATTACAATTCTCCTAATATCTCTACCCTGGTTTTCTATACAGGACTGAGACATTTGAAAAAGAAGAGTTAAGGGATGAGGGCCTCGATTAAAGTTTTTAAAATCCGGAATCAAATTCCAATTAAAAAATGAACCTAACCTATCCATCTTGTTTATCTCCTTTTATATTAAAAAAATAACATTAAATTAATTTCGAATAAAAATCAAACAACTTCAACTGCTAAATCTATTAGAAAACTTTTGGGCATGCGATTTGCACAAACAAAGCGTGCGAATAAATGAGTTTACATTATGAAAGAGAGTTCTCATAGTGAAATTTAAAGGATAAAAAAGGGGGCGTGACATGATTATTGAAATGAGTATGTCAATCATCGCTTTAGCATTTGTTGTGTTGACAATTTACCTCATTTCCATGAGTAAGGCTGTTCAAAAAACGCTGGATGAATTGAACAGGACTCTGATCGAGTCTCGCATTCACTTGCGTGAATTAAGCCAAAATTCTGGGAAGACGATGGATAAAGTGGAAACGATCGGCGTCGACTTAAAACAAAAAATGGAGACGTTGAATCCCATTTTTAATTCGATTTCTAATTTAGGTAAAATTTTTGAAAGTCAATCTTCAGCAATGAAACAACGCTATTTGAAACAAAGTTTAAACGATTATGGAGCGGAGGAACTTAGCATACCAAACGATTCGAAACCCTCCTCTTTATCTTCAGGAATATCGGAGGCAATTGAATTTGCTTCTTTAGGTGTAAGTTTATGGCAGAAATTAAAAAAAAAAGGGAGGAAGTAATCATGAATAATAATCAAAACCACTCTAAGGATTTTTTAATAGGGGCTGCAGTAGGTACAGTGATTGGAGGAATTACAGCTCTCCTCATGGCTCCTAAAAAAGGAGAAGAATTTCGTAAAGATATCATGGATGCATACGATGATATATCAGAAAAGACACAAGGATTTGCAGAGGATGTTTCCAACCGTGGGCGTGCCTTTGCAGAGAATTTCGGAAGCCAAGTCAGCGAGTTTGCAGAAGAAGCTCATGAAACTATTAAGGATGGTGTCAATAAATGTATGTCCTGTGAAGAAGACCTTAAAAAAGGTAAATTTAAAAATAAAATTAAAAAGGATCTCAGGGAACTTAGAGAATCATCACAAGCACAACCTGAAACTTTTAAAGGAATGCTTATTGGCGGCGCAGTGGGCAGTGCTTTAGGAATTGCTACAGGGATGTTGCTGTCCCCAAAAACAGGTGAGGACCTAAGACAAGGAATCAAGGATGTGTATGAAGATCTAGACACTCGATTCCGAGATACCAAGCAGAAACTATTCAAACAAGCACAACCCTCTTTAGGAGAACGCTTCCAATTCGGCACAAAACAACTGCTAGACATTGGAAATCAACTCCTTTCTAAATTCGAACCACTTGAAGAAAAAGGAGCTGAGAAATCGAAAGAAATGATCAATAACTTAGCCGAATGGGCCTCATTGGGAATTCAAGCTTTCCAAAAAATCAACCAAACCCTAGCTAAGAAGTAGGCTGTTTTCTCCCGGCTCTCTTATCATGGCATACCCTGATAAGAGAGCTTTTTTTATTCAAGAGCTCAATAAATACCCCTAATTGTGTTGACAGGCTCCTTTAAAAATTTTAATATGGAGCCTACAAGAGGAGCTTATCATGAGTCAAAATTTCACCGATAGCGTCAGCACAGCCCTTCAATCAGCCTTTGCAGAGGCTCAAAATAAAAACCAAACCGAAGTCACAGACAATCATCTTCTTTGGGCTTTCTTAGAGAATCCCGAAGGGTATTTTCATTCCATTCTTTCAGGGCTAAATACTAATCCAAATTTACTTTTAGAAGAGGTAGAAGCCTCTCTTGAAAGATTGCCCACATTTTCTGGAACACCCTCCCCTCCTTCTCCTGCTAGAAGCCTTCAAACTCGAATTATGGATGCGGAAGCGATCGCAAAAAATTGGAAAGACACCTATACAAGCAGCGATCACTTTCTCCTATCCTATTGGAAAAATGAAGGGGAACTCTTTTCTAAGTGGAAAAAAAATACAGGTATTAGTTCCCAACAATTAGAGCAACAAATTAAAAAGATTAGAGGGGATAGGCACATGGATTCTCCCGGAGCAGAAGCGAGTCTTCAAACGTTGGAAAAGTATTGTAAAAATCTTACGGAGCTTGCACGTCAAGGTAAACTCGATCCAGTCATAGGAAGGGATGAAGAAATCAGACGCACTATCCAAGTACTCTGTAGACGCACAAAAAACAACCCTATGCTTATTGGAGATCCTGGAGTAGGTAAAACAGCGATCGCAGAAGGTTTAGCTCAAAGAATTGTTCAAGAAGATATTCCTGATACACTCAGAAATAAGCAGTTGATGGCTCTGGATATGGGTAGCTTGATTGCAGGCACAAAATATCGGGGCGAATTTGAAGAGCGCTTGAAGGGAATCATTCAAGACATTGAGAAAAGCGAAGGACAGGTTATTTTATTCATCGATGAAGTTCATACGCTTATTGGAGCGGGTGCTACAGAAGGGGCAATGGATGCTGCTAATCTTCTTAAACCTGCACTTGCAAGAGGAATGCTGCATTGTATCGGAGCCACGACCGTTAAAGAATATCAAAAACATATTGAAAAAGATGCCGCATTGGAAAGACGTTTTCAGCCGATCATGATAAATGAGCCCTCAGTTGAAGATTCTATTGCCATTTTGAGAGGTCTACGCGAAAAGTATGAAATCTTTCATGGCGTCCACATTACCGAATCTGCCATCCATGCAGCTGTCTATTTATCTTATCGCTACATCACAGATCGGAACCTTCCTGATAAAGCCATTGATTTAATCGATGAAGCTGCTAGTTTAATCCGCATGCAGCTAGGAAGTCGCCCCCTACCTATTGATAGCAAAGAAAGAGAGCTCTCTAGTCTTATCGTAGAACAGGAAGCCCTGAAACGAGAAAATACCCTTCTTGGAAAAGGCGAAGCAGAAAAATTAGAAGCCAAGATTGCTCAAGTCAAAGAAGAGCTCTCCGTCCTAAAAAGTCAATGGGATCAAGAGAAGGCGATCATTGAAGATCTCAAGCAAAAGAAAGACAAACTTGAAAAAATGAGGTTCCAAGAAGAAGAAGCCGAACGCAAAGCTGACTACAACAAAGTTGCTGAATTACGTTATAGCGCAATTCCAAAAATACAAACAGAAATTGAAGAAACTCAAAATGCACTGAATTCAAAACCCAATCGTCTGCTCCAAGAAGAGGTGGATGAGAACTTGATTGCACAGATTGTCTCCAAATGGACAGGAATCCCTGTAAGCAAAATGCTTGAAGGAGAGGCGGGAAAGTTACTCTACATGGAAGATGAAATCGAGAAAAGAGTTGTTGGACAAGATCTAGCTGTCACCTCTGTCTGTGAGGCTATTAGACGCTCTAGATCAGGTTTAAGTGATCCTAATAGACCTATAGGAGCATTTCTATTTTTAGGACCTACTGGTGTTGGAAAAACTGAACTTGCGAAAGCTCTCGCCTATCAACTCTTTAATTCAGAAGAGGCTCTCATCCGCTTAGATATGTCTGAGTACATGGAGAAGCACACTGTATCTAAGTTGATTGGATCACCCCCTGGCTATATCGGTTATGATGAAGGGGGGCAGCTGACAGAAGCATTGAGACGACGTCCCTATTCCGTTGTGCTATTTGATGAAATTGAAAAGGCTCATCACGACGTTTTCAACATCCTCCTTCAAGTTTTTGACGATGGGCGCCTCACCGATAGCAAAGGCAGGGTTGTGAATTGCAAGAATGCCCTGTTTATAATGACTTCAAATCTAGGGTCAGATCGTCTCCTCGATTACTTTGAACAATCCAAGCAGATTTTAACAAAAGAAGAGATCTTAAAGATACTCGATCCTGTAGTTAAAAATCATTTCCGTCCAGAATTCATTAATCGCTTAGATGACATCCTCCCCTTCTTGCCTCTTCGAGAACAAGATATGGAGAAAATTGTGACGATACAGTTGAATCGACTTGTTGAAAGGCTTCTGGAAAGAGATGTCCATCTCAGTTGGGCCCCCCAGGTTCTTGCATATCTAGCTGAAGAAGGCTATGATCCCCGTTATGGAGCGAGACCTCTTAAAAGATTTATCCAAAACGAAGTTGTCAACCAACTCTCTACTGCAATTTTAGAGGGGAAGATTCATCCTCACAGTAATGTTAAGTTGAATTTAGATAAAAATAAAATCGTCTATACAATCACTCAAGAAAAAAAATGAAAAATGGAGCCTTGACAAAATTAAAAACATTGATATAATTACCTAAATTCCTAACGTACAATCCATTGATATTTTTATGTTTAGAAGCATGACTGCTTACGGCCAAGCAAGCATCCACTCCGATCTTGGCCACTTTACTGTGGAAATCCAGTCGGTTAATCGAAAGTTCCTCGAAATTAATATCGTTTTGCCCAAAGAGCTCAGTCGCTTTGAAGTGGACATGAAAAAGTGGTTCTTGCACCATGTCTCACGTGGACAAGTTACGGTTAAGGTCTTCGCCAACTTTGAAAATCGGGTTCCCTTTCTTATTCGACCCAATATCCTTTTAGCTAAGCAACTGAAAAATGCTTGGGAGGAAATTGCTGACGCCATTGGTGCTGATAAGAGAGAATTTTCCCTTTCTTTTCTTGCTCAGAATGAAGGAATCATCAGCTTAGAAGAAAACGTTGACGAAGAAGAAGCTTATAAAGTGCTTCTTAAAAATCTGTTTGATACCGCAATGCATGGGTTCTCTTCGATGAAGAAACAGGAAGGGGCTCTATTGCAAATCGACGTTCTTAATCGATTGCAGCAAATACACTCCTGGATGGTGGCGATAGAAAAAAGAACACCTTATGCCACAGACAAATATAGGCACAAATTGATCTCCCGGCTCGAGGAGTTGATTCCAGGTCATGTGGAAAATGAAGACCGAATTTTGAGGGAGCTCGCCCTATTTGCCGATAAAATCGATATCACAGAAGAAATCACTCGCTTTTTCTGTCATCTGACACGCTGCGAAGAGATTATTCACTCCTCTCAAATCAGCATCGGAAAAACACTTGACTTCATTTTGCAGGAACTCAACCGGGAAATTAATACCATTGGAAGTAAATCTGCCGACATTGAAATCGCCCGCCTTATCATTGACATTAAAAGCGAACTGGAACGGGTGCGCGAGCAAATCCAAAATATTGAGTGACTGAATGACTTCACTGCTGGGAAACCTTGCTAAAGGACTATCTTTCATCATCAGTGCACCTGCAGGAACCGGCAAGACGACACTTGTGAAGATGCTAACAAAGGAAATGCCGCTTGTGATTGCAAGCATTTCTTTTACAACCCGAGCCCCACGTGAAGGCGAAGTTCCTGGGATTCACTATCATTTTATTAGTGAAGAGGCCTTCAAAGACAAAATTAAAAAGGGTGATTTTCTTGAATATGTTCAGCTTTATGGGACATACTATGGGACTTCAATCAGTTGGGTTGAAGAGAAGATGGAAAAAGGGAATCACGTCATTTTAGTGATCGACACGCAAGGGGCCTTACAACTTAAAGAAAAATTTAAGGCGGTCTCTATCTTTATCCGCCCCCCATCCATGGAGGAACTGAAGTCACGATTGATGGCAAGGCAAACGGAAACGATGGAGGTCATTCAAGAAAGATTATATTGGGCACGAAAGGAGCTTTTACTCATCCCTGAGTATGACTATGAGATTGTTAATGATGATCTTGCAGTCGCCTATCAGACATTGAGAAGCATTCTCATTGCTGAATGCCATCGAGTCCGTCCGATTCAATAGTTTAAAAATAGAAAAGGAGAGAAAATGGAAAAAAAGAAAAATATTCAGTTCACGAATGAAGAGATCACAAAAAAATTCAAAAGTAAATTTGAACTTGTTAATTACGCAATCAAGTTAGCCGAAAATATGATTCTCACAGGACGCAAGTCGCAAGTCGATGAAAGCGAACAGAACCCCGCACTGAATGTCATCAGGGAAATTGCTGAAGGCAAAGATAAACTCGAGGAAATCGTCATCAAGAAAAGCCAAGAGGATAATCAGGATTTTATGGGGGGGATGAATGCCGAAATTTTGGTCTTCGATGCGGTGCAAAAAGGGAAGAAACCGACGAATTTTTCTATCAGTCTCGAAGAATAAAAGAGAAAAACAAGATGAGCGAAAATACAACATGGGCTCTGCTTTTTGCTTTTGCTATATTAGGCTCCTTCGCTCTCTTGTTTACTGCATTTTGGTTTACCTGGTGGAAATCTAAA
The DNA here is from genome assembly GCA_041691035.1 of Chlamydiota bacterium. Taxonomy (GTDB): domain Bacteria; phylum Chlamydiota; class Chlamydiia; order Chlamydiales; family Parachlamydiaceae; genus JBEPVL01. The sequence continues at coordinate 40,699 of JBEPVL010000012.1, read as the reverse complement.
CGCCAAGGCATCTGCCCTTACACTGGGCTTCCACTAAGACCAGCGACAGATCTATCTTTTTTCACTTGCGAAAGAACCCTACAGTTCCTGTATCACTTTCGACAATACGATAATCGTGTTTTTAAACTCAGTAAAGCAGCCTATAGCCGAGAAACAGGGCGTATCTTCACTGACTGTATCAATATCTTCGATAACATCTACGTCGATTGGACTTTTCTTAATAAGCGTTACCCAGGAGGCTATGTTTCTTGGGGAAGTTTAAATGAAGATCAGCAAAAAGCGATTAGAAAAGTTCATGGTTCTTTAGAGGCATTTCAAACAGAGACTTCTAGTCCTACCCCTTCCCCGAGAGCAATTGAGCCTGAGTATTGTTATACAAAGCCTGGCCCTCTTTATGTGAACTTTGAAACGAAAGTTTTACTTGGCTGGCAAATGGTTCCAGGGACTGAAGTTGAAATTCTAATCGTTCAAAAACCCATAAAATAATCCCTCGATCTATTCAGGAATGCACCATGAAAAAGAAGAAAATTTTAATCACCGCAGCCCTCCCCTATGCCAATGGCCCTCTTCATTTTGGTCATATTGCTGGTGCCTACTTGCCAGCTGATTGCTATGCCCGATTTGAACGTCTACAAAACAACGATGTCGCATTCATTTGCGGATCTGATGAGTATGGAATTGCAATCACACTAAGTGCCGAACTGGCCGGACGTTCTCCTCAAGAACATGTCGACTTGTTTCATCGTATCAATAGCGACTTATTCAAGCAACTTAACATTTCATTTGATCATTTTTCTAGGACTACATGGGAAGGACATTTTGAGCCCACTCAACAATTTTTTAAAGATCTTCTTGCAAATGGCTACATCGAAGAAAGAATCACAGAACAGCTCTATTCGGATGAAGATCAACGCTTTCTAGCAGACCGCTATGTGGTTGGAACATGTCCCCGATGTGGATTTGAACAAGCTCGCGGAGATGAATGCCCAAAATGCGGCGCTAGCTATGAAGCCCTTGATCTAAAAAATCCCCGTTCAAAACTGACACAAGCACCTCTCTCGAAGAAGGAGACTAAACATTGGTTTCTTCTTCTTGAAAAGTTTAAGGAACGTTTAAACCACTGGATTTCAACAAAAAATTGGAAACCTAACGTGGTGAACTTCATTCGCGGGTATATCGATCATCTCCACGCTAGAGCCATTACAAGGGACTCAACCTGGGGCATTCCCATCCCCTTGCCCCATACAGAAGGAAAAGTCCTTTATGTGTGGTTTGATGCCCCTATTGGATATATTTCTGCAACAAAAGAATGGGCAGAACTGAAGGGATTCCCTGATCTTTGGAAAGAGTACTGGTTAGATTCGGAAACAACACTCATCAACTTTATGGGAAAGGACAACATCCCCTTTCACGCTTCTATTTTTCCAGCTATGGTGATGGGTCAAAATCAGCCTTATAAGCTTGTCGATGAGTTAGTCGCCAATGAATTCTATAATTTAGAAGGGCGCCAATTTAGTAAATCGGATGGATGGTCTATCGATTTAGAGGATTTTTTTAAGAATTTCATTCCTGATCAAATTCGCTATGCCATTGCTTCAAATGCTCCTGAAACATCTGACAGTGAGTTTTCTTGGAAGGATTTCCAACAACGTTGCAATGCAGATCTCCTCGGCAAATATGGGAACTTGGTTAATCGCGTTTTGGTGTTTATTTATCAAAGGTGCAGTGGGATTATTCCGCCCCTTGAAGATAGCCTCTTAGAAACATCTGATAGGGACTTTCTACAACAAATCCATGAGCGGGTCGATCAAGTCGCGGAAGCTTACACCCATTTTAAGCTTAGAAAGGCCTGTCAAATCATCATGGAAATTGCTCAATTAGGAAATGGATATTTTGATAGCAAGCGCCCGTGGGCTGATGTCAAGCAAGAAGAAACTAAGCAAAGAATGCAAATAACTCTTGCTTGCTGTTGCGAATGTTTAAAGGTCTTAACTCTAGTTTCCTTCCCTGTGATCCCCAATACCTCAGAGCGTCTTTGGAGTCTCCTTGGATTTAATACTTCCTTTACTCAAGAAAAATGGGGACGGCTTAAAGAACGGCGGATTCCCCCAAACCAACCCATTCCACAACCAGCAGTTCTTTTTCAAAAAATTGAAGATGTGACGATTGAATCAGAGATAGCAAAGCTACATGCTTCCATCAAACAGCCGGTGAATACAAATAGCATGCAAAACAACACAAAAAAACCCTTAACCCCTTTTAAGCCAGAAATTACCATCGAAGATTTTAATAAAATCGATTTAAGAGTAGGGCAAATCATCTCTGCAGAGCGCCTTCCAAAAAGCAAAAAACTTCTGAAATTATCGGTAGATATTGGATTGGAAAAGAGAGTCATTATTTCAGGGATCGGTGAAACTTACAAACCTGAAGAACTCATTGGAAAACAAGCCATTATTGTAGCGAATTTGAAGCCAGCCACACTGATGGGCATAGAAAGCTCAGGGATGCTTTTAGCAGGAAAAAGTGATGAACTATTACGCATTCTTACAATTAATGACATTGCCCCTGGGGGGATTATCAATTAAAGGGAAAAGTTGAGGATTTGAAAGAAGTCATAGAATAGACCGGAGGTCTTTGTATGTTTTCGAAACCTCTAATCCAGTTCTAAATTACATGAAATAAATTAAGACATTAATCAAGTGTTAAACAAAATTAGAAATTTCCTTTTCAATTTTATGTAACCTGTTTTTTGGATTTTATGCCGACTGAATCACCTCCAATTGACATAAATCAAGTTGTATTTTTTATCAACTATGATTATAATTAATTTACTAATAAAAAAATTATTAATTAAATTTATGAGGGTATTTTATGTCTCCACTTATGCCAATACTTCGGATCTATTCTAAAAATAGTTCTGAATCAATAGAAGTAAAAAATGCGTATATAAAAGGGATAACAAAGACAAGTAAGTTGCCACAATCTCTTTCAACTTCTAAAATGATAGGTAGCGGTTATCAATCCACTGGAGTTTATTCTTTAAAAAACAACCAAAATTTAGTTGTTAAAAAGGGATTTGATCACTTGCTATTTACAAACGAAGAAAAAATTGGGAAAATAATTGGAGATCATCCCAATTTCATGAAGGTGATTGATCTTTTCTCAAAAGTCTATATAGGTAAATCTGTCAAATATAAGCTTGTATCAGAAAAAATAGAAGGAGATTGGCTTCTCCATCCAAAATCGGCAGAAAGATTGGATATCACTTCAGTAAAAATAATAATAAAATCAGCATTTGAAGCATTTCAATATTTGGATAGCAAGAAAGTCCTTTGGAATGATATTGGGAATCCTGGAAATATCCTAATAACCTCTGATAACCAAATTGTCTTTTTGGATTTTGCCGATTATCAATTAGAAGAAGATGACAAAAAAAGAAGAGCTAATTCCCTTGATCAACTTTGGGACTTCATGTTGATTCTTGAATGCAACGTATCCCGTGGAAAGTTAAAAAAACCTGAATGCGTAGAGCTGCTAAAAAGCGCGGCTTCCTTAATAAATAACTCTATGAGGGAGGAAAACCCAGATATCACCGCTCTTGAAAAGAAGATATCACTATTAACCTGAGTTTTGGGTGCCCTTGTCCCAACTTAGCGTAGACCTTAGAGGGGGTCTACGCACGAGGATACAAGAAGTCTATTGTAAATAGGTAGCACTATCAACAAGAGCTTTTCGTCTAACATCATCTGGCGAATAGCTATCCTCTATAGCCTTTTTTACAATAGGATAATACACCAAATTGAACCAAGAAATCAGTTTTTGTCGATCCTTAAAACAACCTAAACCCTCTGCTAAGTAAAAAGGCTCATGATTTATATAGCCCCAAAATGCTTCTTCGGGTTTCTTTCTTCGATAACCATTCGCTTCTCTATCAATAAATAATGAAGCAACTCTTAATGAAAATTGTTCCCACGGTTTATTTGTCTTGAAAATCTCTCCTTCAAAATCCAAGGCTTCAAGCCCTTTTGCAATCTCAATAAATACTTTAACATGGGGAATGTTACTTTCGAGTGCGAGGTGATAGTTGATATCATGGAAAAGGATACCCAATCCTCTAGGACCTGAAATGTAACTATGAACATAAGGAAGTTTTTTAAATGCAGGAGAAGGAATGGAAACAACTCGAATCCCTTTGTAAAATTCGCTATCATCATCTGAATAACCAAAAGTGAAAAAATGATCTGAACGAGCCCCAGAGGTTGATACTCTACAAAATAGGTCTATAGTAAACATCGGTGGAAGTAATACCATTGTTCCACTTGATTTAGTTTCACTATTTATAAATCCAAGTTTTGAATGAAGTCCCAGAATTGACATTTCCACAGTAAGCAATTCTGCAAGCCTTCTGTTAGCTTGAGCTTCATTTAGACCAATAAAAGGTGTTAAAGTATATTCTAAAACTGTTCTTTTAATAACCGATCTTTTTCCAAATTCTTCTATAATATCAGCTTTAATTTGATCAAGCTCCTGTTCGCTTTTTCCTGTTTTAATGATATTTTTGAGACTAGATCTAGCGAAAGGAGGAAAATTGCAATTTTTTAGGTAAACGGCAAGCCTGTCCTTAGATATTACAAAAGGATCGACTGCAACCTCTTCTATATCCCCAAAACCAGATTCTATAGATGATCGAGTCAAGGAAATAACTTTTGATACCGATGTATATCCTTCTGCAATGATGTTGATGACGAGTAGTTCCTCTTGATCAATTTTCTCATCAAGATAAGCAATAATTGATAACTGTGCCATTTTTTTTGGATTTAATTCGATCTGCTCAAACCAATTTTCAGCTTGAAGGTTGGTAAGGAAACTCTTATATTCTGTTTTAAATAAGGGCGTTTTAGAAATATAGACTATTTCAGAGAATTTGTTTTCTGTTAATTGAAATAAAGGGTCATTTAAAAAATCTTCCTTTGTCACTATTTTACCAGAAGAAAGTTTAATTTCTGAGTTGATGTGGGGGAACAAAATACTTTGTATTTTTTCTGTACTTAATTTCTCATCGTCATTTTCAAAGCTAGTAAATTCCCAATTCACTAATTTTAAATTAATTTTTTCTTTTTCAAAAGTAAATTGTGGAATAGGATAATAGGATTTTGTTTGGTGTGAGGAAACAAAAAAAACACTCCTATTAGGAGGCATTAAAAAAGAGATAATCGATTCATTAATTTTTTTAACAAAAGGCTCTAAAGCTGTTTCCAAATTTTCTTTTTCGCATTCCTTAATTTCGAATTGCTTTTGTTCCGGGTGATAGATTAGATATGCTTGAATAGCTTTTAAGCTATTTGTTAAATCTGTTAAAACACTGAAACTTTGCTGTATAGACATTTGTTGGGATTGCAATTCTTGAATAAATAATTTTCGATCTGTTCCAATAAAATTCATTTTTACTTCTCTCTTAAATTAAATTTTTAATTTATATCAGTTTTGATATAAATAATAAAACATTAGTTTTTATGTTAACATAACATTGAAAATAAGTATATCGATTAAAATATTATAATTAATAATATATATTAAAAAATAAATGATGAAATAAAGCTTACTACATTTCCTAAGAATTAAATCCATTTATTTTAAGTAGACTGCATTGGCAAAAAGAGCCTGTCGCCTAGCATCATCTGAAGGATATTGATCCTCTATCACCTTTTTAACAATAGGGTAGTAAACTAAGTTACACCATGAGATAAACTTTTGTCTTTTGCTGAAACAATTCAAATGATCAGCCATCTTATTAGCTTCATTATTTATAAAACGCCAAAATGCTTTTTCAGGTTCATCAAGACGATATTCATTGGCTTCACGATCAACTATTAGACTAGCTACCCTTAAAGAAAATTGCTTCCAAGACATATGTTGCTTAAAAATATCTTTTTCAAAATCCAAAAACTTAAGGCGCCTTGAAATTTCAACTAATAGATCAATATGAGGATTATTCACTTCAAGGGGGATGTGGTAGTTAAGATCGTGGAAAAGAACACTTAATCCACTTGGTCCATATGTATGATCATGGATGAAAGGAAGCTTTTTAAATGCAGGTGAGGGAATTGAAATCACTCTGATCCCCTTATAGAATTCACTGTCATCGGTCGAATAGCCAAAAGTCAAGAAGTGATCTGAGCGACTTTTATGTAGGGAAATTTGACAAAACATCTTAATAGTAAACAATGGGGGAAGTATCACTATTGTTCCTCTCACTCCATCTTCAATATCTTTAAAGCCAAGCTTAGAACGAGCTGTATAATAGGTAGACATTTCGATTGAGCATTGCTCAAGTAATCTTCGATCAGAATCAACCTGTTTTGACGTAATAAATGGTGCTATTGTATATTCTAGAGCTGTTCTTTTAACAAATGATCTCGTACCAAACTCTTCTATAATGGTTTCCTTAATCTCTTCAATATCTTGATCATTTTTTCCTTTTTTGAGTAAATGTGATGTCTTAAATTCTGCAAAAGGAGGAAAATGAAAGCTTTCAAGATAGTCCTTAAGTTGATCTTTAGCAACTAAAACAGGTTTAACTTTAATTGTTTCTTCATCATAATCAAAGCATGTATCCTTAGATCCGCGTATAGAAGAACTCCCCTTTGATTGCGATGCATACCCTTCAGCAACCACATTGATGACAAAAAGTTCTTCTTGGTCAATTTTTTCATCAAGATAAGCAATAATAGAAAACTGTGCCATTTTTTTTGGATTGACCTTGATCTGCTCAAACCAATTTACAGTCATAAGGTTATTTAAAAAGGTTGTATATTCTGATTCAAACGAAACCAAATGCGAAACAAATGCGATCTCGGAAAATGCATTTTTTGTTAACTTAAATAAGGAGTTACTTATGAAATCTCCTTTTGAAACCAGCTTTCCAGAAGGGAGTTTAATATCGATGGATGCATCTGGTAGCAGAATAGTTAATAATGCCTCTACACTCAATTGCTTGGAATCATTGATAGAAGGTGTAAACTTCCGATTCACAAATTTCAATTTAATTTTTTCATCTTCAAAAGCAAATTGAGGGGTAGGAAAATAAGGGATTGCCGTGTGCGATAAGAAAAAATCCCGGCTATAATTATAAGGCTTTAAAAAGAGTGTAATAGAATTATTAATTTTTTGAGCAAAGGGTTCTAGAGTTGCCCTTAAGTTTTCCTTTCGACACCCGAAAACTTCGAATTGCTTTTCATTGGGACGATAGATTAAGTGAGCCTTGATAGCTCCTAGGCTCTGTTCTAATTCCTCTAAAACTTCAAAACATTGCTATACATGCATCTGATTAGAGAGTAAATTTTCAATAAACAGACCTTTATCATTCCCTATAAAATACATTTTAATTACTCTATTTAGGTTTTCGCTTAAAAATATTTATTGAGCCTAAAGCCATGGCAAAACAAGATAAACCAATGATGAAATAATCACCCCAAAAAACATATAGGGTCTTATAGTGGTAGGTTGGTATTTCAATTAACAAAGCACCCTGCGTCATCTGCAAATCGCTAGGATCTCTTCCAAAATAATCGATGACATCGCCTACGCTATTTATGCCTCCCGTTACGCCTGTATTGCAAGCCCTAACTAGTGGAATTCCATTTTCAACGGTTCTTAAACGTGCATGATCGAAATGCTGCTGAGGAAGGGCTGAATTGGGATACCATCCGTCATTCGTCAAATTCACGAGTAATTCCGCACCGGCCAACCTGTTTTCTCGAATGATATGCCCATATGTTTCTTCGTAGCAAATACAAGAACCAAAAGGAACAGTTCCATTGCAAACGACAGCCTTAGATCCTGGTGTGAAAGAACCCCCAATTCCATAACTCTTTGCTAGATCTTTCAGCCAAGTAAAAGGAATATACTCTCCCATTGGCACTAAAACACGTTTATCATATCTTTCTGATTCTGGTTTACCGGGAGAAAAATGAAAGGCAGCACTATAAGACTCTGCAATCGTTTCGGTCTCATTGGTATAGACACTATCCTCTAAACCCATGACAATATCAGTGTCGAGAATGTTAGCTATAGATCTTGCTAGAAACGCATTTGATACCCAAAATTCCTCTCCTCGTTTACTTTCAATGAATGTACCATAGGGATCTTCTAGGGGGGCTAGCTGTGAAAGAACTTCGGAACCTAAAGCCTTTTGAAATAGAAATTGAACATCATTTAATGGAAAAACTGGATAGTAGGTCCCATAAGGAACTACAAACTCAGGGAGCACAACTAAATCGACTTTAGAGTCTTTATTATATTGCCCAATTGCTGTCAGAATCTGATACCACTCCCCTAATACAAATGCGCGCGCTTCGTCAGCGGACTGAAATTTCATATTCTCTTCAATCGGAAACGCTGTTTGAACAAGAAGAACGGAAAGCCTTTCCTTATGTTGTGCCAACCTCTGGCCATGCGTATGATAGTGCCAATAACCAAATGCAAAAGGAAAAGCAATGAGAATAAGGGGCCAAGCAATCGTTGCTTTCGAATATCCCTGGATCCATAATCGCAAAACAAAGAGATTAATCAAAAAAACAAGAAAACTTAAAAGATAGACACCCCCAATAGAAGCAAGTTGGAGAGTATAGATTTGTCCTCCGAAGGCAAGTCCAACGGGATTAAAGGAAAGCCCAGATAAAATAAAGAGTCTTGTCCACTCAAAGATGGTCCAAAGTCCTGCTAATGCAAAAATTTGCTTTATTTGAAAACAGAGCGACCGTTGAATAAAACAACAAATCAAGCCAAATTGGATTCCACCAATACTAGCGCAAATCAACATCACAGCATATATGTAGAAAAAGGGATGCGATGCCATCCAGGACAACTGAATGAGTTGTACAGAAGCAAACCATCCAAACCCCATCCAAAAACGATCTTTCTTGCTCGAGATGTCAAGGATAACACGCCAAAACAAAGCAAAACCAAAACATGCCGCTGTCAATGCAATCCAATTACTCCATAAAGGCTGTCCAAATGCGACAAGACATAAGGATACAATGGACAGAATCACTTGGTTTGGAAACGCATGGCTGCTCATCACAATACGTCGACTCCAGCTAGACAACTATTTGAATGGATCGACATCATTTTATTTTTGATTATTGTTTCAATAAAATCTCTAGGTTTCATAGGAGGGTTTTCAGCTAACGCTTGATGAAAGATAACTGTCGATGGAGTTAAAGCGGGAAGACTATTTGCTTCAATGATAATAATTATTTGATTATGGAGATGAAAGAACAGATCGATTCTCGCATAATTCTGAATACCCAAAGCTTTTGCAGCCTTTTCTACTCCACTTTGGATGCCTTTTATTGCAGCAATTGTAAAAATGGATTCGGGTGGTGGCGTGAGATTAATCCCTGTCCCTCCCTGGAATTTTTCTTCAACACTCAAAACAGCTCCTTCTGCTAGCGTTAAGCTAGGGAGAAAAGATTGGTACCTGCCTTTCTGCTCAATCACCCCAACCGTTAACTCCACCCAACCAGTATCACATGTATGAATGAGTTTAGATTCCATTATTGAAATACAGTCTACTTGAATATAGGGTTCAAGCATGTAATCGACACCATTTGACAAGGGCATCTCAATGATTTGTGTTTGCCCTGAAAATGTATGGAGAGGAACTGGAAGTCCACTTTTGATATGGTGGCAATAAGTCTCCAATTCTTCAGCAGAATTTAATTTCATTACACCCGTTGAGCATCCATCGTAACGAGGCTTCACTAAGATTTGATTGCAGTTCCATTCTGTTACAAGCTGATCCCATAGTTTAATGTAATCTCCTGTATCATACGATTGAATCTGCAGGCGATTTAAAATGACTTTTGGCAGCGATATAAGTGAAGGATCATTAAGAAGATTGATTTTGTTAGCAGTCTCCATTTTGTCCATACAAAGTGCTGAAGCTACTGAACCCGAGCCATTAAAAGGGATTCCATTCTCTTCGAGAATATATTGAATTGTTCCATCCTCACCTTCAGCTCCATGTAAGGCAAGGAAAACAAAAGCGCAAGATCTTCTAGCTAGATTTAAAAATTCACTAAACGAGAATGAAATCGAACCTTCATATTCATTAAGACTGACTCCCAATGCTTTTTGAATAAGATCTATCATTTGTTGATGCTGTTCAGTTCTAAGAGATTGCAAACACAAACTCTCAATCTCTTCTACAGTATGATGGAGAATCAGTGAGTAAGGGATCTTCCATGCTCGACCATCAGATGCATAGAAAAATGGAAAAGGCTCATAGGATTCAGAATATAACAGTTTTAACCAAACATTTGCGCCACTCATCAGGGAAACTTGTCTCTCGGCATTCGAATTGCCAAAAAGGACAAAAACCGGAAGTTTCTGTTTCAAACTCTTGCTCTTTATCTCTTCCCAGGATAAAGCATGGCGTCTACAAGCAGACTTCAAAATATAAGCCAAGACTTGTTGATGCGTCATCCCTATATACGCTGCTTGCTGGAAGAGAAAACTATTTTGCTCTAATCCACTGATAGGATTAATATCTGTGAACAAAATACGGTCTCCCTCTAAAATCCATCCGTCAATACGGAGGAAATCCTGAGAGCCCATCAAGGCAAAAATATGTTCTGCCTGAGTTCTCAATTTTTCAGTGATGCTGGAATCAAATCGAGGAGGAGTGTGGTAGATCACTTCATTTGTAGGAAGGTACTTTTTTCTATAGTCGAAGATCTCATCAGATTTTTTTGTTTCGATTTCTGTAGGGCATAAGGCGACAGGCTTCCCCTCTTGATTTTGTAAAACAACAAGGGTAAATTCTTTTCCAACACAAAACGGCTCTAAAAGTGTAACCTGATTTATTTTATGCAAGTGCGCTTTTACTCGACTGGGAGAGTCGAGAACATGAACGCCTAACGAAGATCCTCCCTTTGTAGGCTTGATCACAGCTTTATGTAAATGATAGCTATTCCAGAATTCGTGAATGGATTGTTCATCGAAGCGATGGGGATCCACAACAAGAAAAGGGTTCGTATCAAATCCTTCCAACTTTAATTTGGTGAGCAGAAGATCTTTTGGATAGACAAGAGAACAGGTATTGCTTCCAGAACCTACAAAAGGGATCTCATGCTGTTCTAAAAATTTTTGAAGCTGCCCATCCTCTCCAAAGATTCCGTGAATCACAGGAAAGACAAGATCTACCGAGCGCAGACATTGAAGGAGAGCAGGGAGATCTAGATAATCAGCTGTCTCGGCTAGTTTAAAATCAAAATCGGCAGGGGTATTTGAGTAGAGCTGTGAGCAACTTAAACGATAAAATTTTAATGATTGGTCAACATAAATAGGGAGGATATCACTAACGAAACTAGAGAGATGATCAAGCAAAGAACGCGCAGAGTTCAAAGAAATGCCCCTCTCAGCGGAAGGACCTCCACAAATTAAAGCGATTTTTTGCATTACTTTAATAAATTTGTAGCGTAGGCTTTAGCCTGCGCTTGTTTTTGCCGGATTTATCCGACATTATCCTTTGTCGTTATAGATGTCGGCTAAAGCCGACAAAAACAAGCGCAGGCTAAAGCCTACGCTACAAACAAACGAAGGCTAAAGCCTACGCTACAAGTATGATTTAAACGCACTCGCCTCTACCGCGCATTTCGCGTACAATAACCGCAACGCCCACTCTATCGATTGTGCGTAAGGCAGCAGCGCTCAAGCGCAAGCTGATGAAACGGTTCTCATCAGGAAACCAGATTTTCTTTTTGAAAAGATTAGGCAAAAATCGACGTTTGGTTTTACCAGTCACTTTAAGACCGATTCCCTTTTTCTTCTTTGCGATTCCGCGGATGGCATACTTGTAACCAGTCGCTGGCCTCTTTCCTGTAACTTGACATACTTTAGACATACGATCTCCAAATAGCGATCAAATTTCGATAATGAAAATTTATCATCCCTTCTCTTAAAACACAAGAAAAAAGATCTCTGCGCTCCTATTTAATCGATTTAATTGGCTCAAAGGAACGCCTGTGAATGCGACAAGGCCCATGAGCCTTTATGGCATTGAAATGCAGTTCTGTGCCATATCCACGATGTCGATTAAAACCATAATGCGGCCATTCTTCATGGTAGTCATCCATCATTGCATCCCTCGTCTCTTTCGCTATGATTGAGGCTGCTGCAATTGACTGAGAAAGCTGATCTCCCTTAATGATCTTTAAAAAAGGGATCTCTTGATAACTTAATGGCATTCCATCGACCAGCAAATAGTCTGGTCGCACTGTCAATGCATCAAGGGCTCTTCTCATTGCTAAAAGAGTCGCTTGATAGATGTTCACCTGATCGATTTCTTCAGATTCCGCCTTTCCCACACCAAAAATCAGTTGTGGATGACTGACAAGTTCATGAAATAGCGTCTTCCTAAAAGAAGGGGTCAATAACTTGCTGTCGTTGATACCAGGGAGCACTAATCCTATAGGCAAAATGCAGGCTGCTGCAACGACAGGTCCTGCAAGAGGACCGCGTCCTGCTTCATCGATACCAGCAATAAACTGATATCCCCATTGACGTCCTTCCTTCTCATAGATCAGCATTTGTTTCAATCGAGCTAATTCATTCGCTTTGCTCATGTGCTGTCCTCGTTTGAATGGACGCTATCAGAAAATTTTTATTCGTCAGTTGCAGTCACTTCTTCTGAAACAGCTTCGGGCACATTAGTTTTGTTAACTACTGCTTTACGAGCCTTAAAACGACCTTTAACCTTAGAAGCCTTCCCAGAAGTTCCTCTAAGATAGTAGAGTTTGCTTCTGCGAACATCCCCTTCTTTAATCACTTCAATTTTTGAGATTCTTGGACTATGCAGCATAAAGACCCGCTCCATCCCTTCTCCGTAAGCAACACGATGCAGAGAAAACGTTTCAGACAATCCACATCCTTTTCGAGCGATGACTGTGCCTGTAAACATCTGAATACGTTCTTTGTCACCTTCGATAATACGAGTATGAACTTTAACGGTATCTCCAACTCGGAAATCAGTGATATCGCTTTTTAACTGCTGTTTCTGCAATTTTTCTATAATGACATTTCGGCTCATGATTTAAACTCCTCAAATTTCAGTTTATAGTTTAAACTACAAACATTTCTATATAAACGACTTTATGGCTCATCCTCTTCACTAGATTCTTCTTCAGCCTTTCTGACGATGAGATCACGTCGAACCTCATTTGTCTTTAGCCAAGATTGCGATGATCGCCATTTTTCAATTTCCTGATGGTTGCCGTTTAAAAGAATATTAGGAACGGCATAGACCATTTTTGATTGTGGATCCTCATATGCCCTTGGGCGGGTGTAATGAGGACAATCTAACAACCCATTTTCAAATGAATCTTCATCTGCTGCATCAGCGTGACCTAAAACTCCTGGAATAAAACGGACCATCGCATCAATTAGCACGATAGCCGCTAGGCACCCATTTGTTAAGACATAATCGCCAATACTCACCTCTTCGTCAATCTCGATATCGAGAACGCGCTGATCCACACCTTCGTAATGACCACATAACAGAATTAAGTGCTCCTCACAAGCTAGCTCTCGACATTTCTTAGCTGTCAAGAGCGGACCTTGAGGCGAGAGATAGATTACCCGAGAGTTCGTCTGTTTCACACTTCTTATTGCTGCAATTGTGGGACCTGGCATTAATACCATACCAGGGCCCCCACCAAAAGGACGATCGTCTACACGCCTATGTGGATCTTCTGCAAAATCGCGAATATTCACATTTCGAATCGTAACAAGCTCTTTCTCTTTTGCGCGTTTAATGATGCTTTCATCAAAAGGACCCTTAAAGTAGTCCGGAAAAAGAGAGAGAATATCGATGATCACAGCTTATGACTTCTGTTTTTTCTCTTTTCTCTTTGCAGCTACTTTTGCTCTGCGCTCCACTTCTTTAACAGTGATCTGCTTTACAATATTTGGAGCAGTCCCTTTAATGATAGAAGCGGCATTATCGGAAAGCTGAGCTCCTAGATCTAACCAATGTTGGATACGATCTTCTTTAATGCATAAACGCTTATCATCTTGTGTTTCTATGGGGTTATACCAACCCAATGCTTCCACATACTTACCATCTCTAGGTGAGCGTGCATCTGCAACGACTAACCTAAAAAATGGTCGATTTGTACGACCTTGTTGTCGCAATCTTATTTTTAACGCCATAGGGATCCTCCCAACATCTTTTCTAATTGTTTCATATTCGGCATGTTTTTAAAAAACTGTTTTGCTTGTTTGAATGACTTCACAAGCTTATTCACATCTTCGATTTTTGTCCCGCTCCCTTCAGCTAGCCTCTTACGCCTTGATGGAGTGAGTTCACATCCCTCAGCACGTTCAGTAAATGTCATGGACAAAATAATCGCTTCAACCCTGAAGAATTCTTTTTCATCAAAATCCCCTAACGGAAGCTGCCCCATACCAGGAAGCATTCCAAGAAGGCTTTTGATCGATCCCATCTTTTTTACAGATTGGATCTGTTTCACGTAATCGTCATAAGTGAAAGAAGCAGAACGTAGTTTTTGCTCTAATTGCTTCGCATCACTCTCGCTAAAATGTTCCTGTGCCTTTTTTACCAAGTTAATGGTATCACCCATGCCCAGAACACGGTCAGCCATTGACTTTGGGTTAAAGAGCTGAAGGTCGTCTAACTTCTCTCCGACACCTTCAAACTTCAGTGGCTTCCCTGTAGCTTCTCGAATTGAAATCGCAGCCCCTCCGCGCGTATTTCCATCCAACATCGTCAGAATTACACCCGTAATCTCAATCCGTCGATTAAACTCTGTTGCGACTGTAATCGCATCCTGTCCTGTTGTAGCGTTAGCTACAAACAAAATCTCGCTCGGCTTTAATACAGCACGCACCTGCTCTAATTGGGTCATTAGCTGATCATCGACATGCAATCGTCCGGCAGTGTCTGCAATAACCAAATCAAATCCCGCTTCTCGAGCATATTTCAAGCCTTCTTGGGCCACACGTATAGGATCCTGAACAGAAGGCAAAGTAAAAACCTCACACCCCACCTGCTCAGCTAAAATCTGCAGTTGCTGAATGGCAGCGGGTCTCTGCAAATCGCAGGCAATCAACAGAGGACGTTTACACTGCCCCTGTTTCTTCAAGTACTTAGCCAATTTCGCGCAGTGAGTCGTCTTCCCAGAACCTTGTAGACCACAAAGCATGAGTACTGGAGGGGTTCCTACAAGATTCAAAGTAGCCTCTAATCCTCCCATCAAAGCGACAAGTTCATCATGAACAATTTTGATAAATTGTTGGCCCGGAGTCACCGACTTAATCAATAATTCGCCTAAAGCTTGTTCTTTAATACGTTTTATCAGCGCTTTGACAACAGCAAAACTCACATCGGCTTCGAGCAAAGCGAGCCTGACCTCGTTCACAGCCTCGGCAATAGTCTCCTCGGTCAGCTTTTTCTTCCCCATAAGATTTGAAAAAGCGCCCTGTAGTTGATTTGTCAACGCCTCAAACATGAATTTCCTTGTTGGATACCTGATCCGTTTTTATTGAATCGTTATACTTATAATCGGAATCCCAGTTCATAGTAGCATACTCAAAAATTCATTCGGTTTCAAGGAAAAAGAAACGTTGATGTCCTGCCCAATCGTTTTTAATTTCCTTTTTCACCCAGAAGGGATCCGCAAACAGGTCTTTTACCGCTTTCCCTTGTTGGTAGCCAATTTCAAACCAAACTTTAGCACGAGAAGCCAGATGCTTAGGCAATGTAGAAGCAAGTGTTGCATAGAATTCATCGCCCTGCTTTCCACCAATTAAAGCCATTGCCGGCTCAAAATCTCGAACAGATTTATCCAAAGTTGCATACTCATCAATAGAAATATAAGGGGGATTACACACAAGATAATTTGTTTTAAGACCTTGAAAAGGATCTAATAGATGACCATGTAAAATCTCCACATTGACTTGATTACGTGCAACATTGCGCGTCGCAACAGCCAATGCATCTACTGAGAGATCCGATAGACAAACATGAAGGACGGGAAACCGTTTCTTTAGAGCGATGCCAATACATCCCGATCCGCAGCAAAGATCCCATAGGATTTTATTCGTCAGATCAGCCGTTTCAAGTTCACGGGCAATGAAATCGACTAGAATTTCGGTTTCTTGTCGGGGGATCAAGACTGATTGATTGACTTCGATTTCGCATCCAAAGAATTCCACAATTCCAGAAAGATAAGCTAAAGGCACGCCGCGAAGACGATTTTCACACCAATTGAGGCAAGTATTCCAGTCTTCATCTGATAGCTTTCGATCCAAGTCTAGGTAAATAGCTCCAATCGAAGTATCAAAATAGTGTGCAAGAAGCGTCTCTGCCTCTCTTTTTGGCTCTAGAAAATGGGGTGAGAAGGAGGAGCTAATGTGTCGAAATAAAGAAACGAGTGTCTTCAACCTTCGCCTTGGAGTTTTTGCTGATAAAAATAAGAAACCAAAGCCGTGGTAAACTCATCTAAATCTCCATCCATCACATGATCTAAATTATATTTAGTGAGATTAATGCGATGATCTGTCAACCGATTTTGAGGGAAATTATAGGTACGGATCCGTTCGGAACGATCTCCCGATCCAACCTGCTGAGCACGTGTGCTTGCAATCGCATCAGCTTTCTTCTTCGTTTCAATTTCAACTAACTTTGCTTTCAAGAGGCGCATGGCCTTATCTTTATTTTTGTGCTGACTGCGCTCTTCTTGACAGTAAGAGACAACACCTGAAGGGATGTGTGTGATGCGAACGGCACTGTCAGTGGTGTTGACGTGCTGTCCTCCCGCTCCAGAAGAACGGTAGGTATCGATGCGCAAGTCCCTTTCATCCAGATCGATTTCTTCGTCTTCATCTGGCTCATGGAGCACAGCAATTGTAATCGCTGAGGTGTGGACACGTCCTTGCGCTTCAGTTTCTGGAACACGCTGGACCCGATGGGTTCCTGCTTCATATTGCATCAGTCGATAAACGTTCTCTCCAGAGAGAACCATGACGTATTCTTTAAATCCGCCCATATCCGAAGCCGTACTCGACAGCAACTCATAACGCCATCCCTTACTGTCAGCATACAATTTATACATACGTACACAATTGCCAACAAACAAAGATGCTTCCTCACCACCAGTACCTGCTCGTAACTCAATGATGGTGGAACGGTGATCATTAGGATCGGGGGGAACAAGGAGATTTTCAAGCGCGAGTTGCAGCTCAGCACTTCGAACCTCAAGATCTTGAGTGTCCTGACGCAAGACCTCAGAAAACTCAAAGTCCTTCTCTATTTTTAGAAGATCTTGGTTATCCTGAATTTGCTGAAGAAGACGCTGCTTTTGATCCCAAAGTCGTTTCACTTCGCTTAAATAAGCATGTTCCTGACTAAGCGCACGGTATTTCTTTTGATCTTCGTAAGCTTTCGGCTGACCGAGGATATCTTCCACCTCAGATAGACGTTCGAAAAGTTTTCCTATTTTTTTTTCCATTCAAAAAACAGATCTTTAGTGGAAGATTAATAATTTATTTTTTTTTATTTGCAGCCGGTTTAGCAGCAGCTTTTTTTGTATCAGCAGGAGCTGCTTTCGCATTGGCTGGAGCTTTTCCTGCAGGCTTAGCTGGGGCAGCAGCTTTTGCTGGCGCGGCTTTTGCGGGTGCGGGTTTTGCAGGTGGAGCTTTTGCTGGTACGGCTTTCTTTGCTGGCTCAGCGGCTTTTGGGGTCTGCACTGGAGATTCCACGTGGGTCTCTGCGGCAGGAGTAACTTCTCGTACCACTTCATCTTTTCTGCCAAAGCGACGGTTAAACTTCTGAACGCGTCCTTCAGAGTCGACCAACCCTTTACTACCAGTAAAGAATGGATGCGATGTAGAAGAAATAGAGAGGTAGCTCACAGGATATTCAACCCCTTCAAATGTCTCCCTTACCTGTGTCTGAAGCGTAGAACCACAAACAAATCGATGACCTGAAGCAGAGTCAACGAACAATACTTTTTGATATCCAGGATGTCCCTTTTTTTTCATTTTGTAAACTCCTCAAGAGTAAAGCTGTTTCGATATAGAAACCCCCAATCTTAAAGAGTTGTTGCTAAAAAATCAACCATTTTTTCACAATACAATCAGATTTGCCATTTCATCCATAGGTAGGGATCATGACTGCTGTTTCTCAATCTCGAAAACTCATTCACATCGCACAGATTTTTTTGGAAAAAAAGGGAAAAATTTGGCTTTTTCTTAGACAAATAGAACCTTTTAAATATGTTTGGTACAAAATTGAACAATCCCAGCAGGAGCAAGAAACAACTCTGTGGGGAGCGAATACTGAAGAAGCCATATTCTTAGCAAGACGCCACTGGAGGAACCAACAGTTTACTCCGTTAAACTGCGGATTTAGGTACACTCTGCCGGAAAGAGATGAAATCGGCACGAATGCCCTTTTTCATCAGATGGGGTCTTCTTACACCTCAATGAATGGCATTTATTTCGAGCCTGAACTAGGAATTAATTGCATTGTTCATAATGCTCCTCTAGAATCGCGTCAATTTTGGGAAGAACTCCGCCAACAAGGTAAACTTTAAAATCTCTGCAAGAGTGATGAGAAAAGACCTGGGGTCTCTTATACATTAGTTCTATCACACATTGACTGATACAATTAGTTATATCCTTATTACTTTCTTAATATTTAAATAACTGAATTTTAATATTAATTTCATATTAAGAAATACTTTTATTATTGACTTAGACATTAATTTATTGCTATAATCTTCGTATAATCAATTAATTATTTAGTAAGGTAATAAAATGTCATCTCCCTCAATCATCTCCTCGGCCGATGCAGCATTATTAAAACAACATAATGTTCAGGTCACTCTGGAAAAAGAATACGGAGTATTCAAATTCGGTGAACGAAAATTTCGCGTAAAAGTCTTGAATCGTGAATCGGTAATGAGATTAGAGAAAGCACAATGCGAAGTTGTTGCACAAAAAGTGGCCGTCATGCTTCTTAAAAAAGAACTTTTCACCCCCAAAACTAAATTACACGTGAACATCAACTCCGCTGGCTACACTAAATTGCCATCTGCGGATTATTTAGAACATGAAAATAGGGATATGAAAAAGAATACTACAGAAGACTTCAATCAACTCGTTAAATTTCTTTTAAATCCACCTACCACTCCTTCATCTTCTGGCGGTAAAGATGCCAATAGCAGCTCAAGTTCTCATAAAGCGAGCGGCGAATCAAGTTCTTCTATTACTTCGCCTAATAAACCGTCACGAAACATTGATGAAGTTGAAAGCGAAACCGACTCTCTAAAAAGTGAAGATGAGGATGATACTTCTGACAATGATTCAGCTGGATCCCTAGATGAAAACGTTAAACCCAGTCACTCTAAGGATGATGGCAGAAAAGACATTGCTGCGGGACATTCGAAAGTTAATGGGGAACATTCGAAAGTTGTCGATAATGAAGAGGCTGATACCATCAATGACGGTAACGATGCCGATATCGATGATGATACCGATGATGATACCGATGATGATGGAACAGGCTTTGAAAGTGGTTCTTTTCACAATTCGCGTGAAAATCTTTCCGCCTTTGGTAAACCAGAGAACAACCACTCTGCAAATAATGACATACAGAACAAAATAATACAGAATGGATCCGACTTAGATGACGTTGAAGACCAATTCTCAGAAGACACACTCGTAAATTCTGATAACGATTCATCTTCCGCAGAAAAAGATAAAGAAACCAATAAATCAAAACCCCAAAGTAGAGAGGAACAAAACGGCAAACCGATAACGCACAAAGATACTCATAGCCATTCAAGCAGTGATGATGAAGGAGACTCTTCTATCCAAGGATCTAATAAGACAATAACAGACGCTAATAAAAAACCAACTAAACCAATTAAACCAACTAAACCGGATCCAAAAAAACCTTTGGATACAACTAAAGTTGATGATTGGTTTAAACGAGATAACGAGTTTAATAATCATTGGGTAGTTGTATCGAATAATGAATCGGATAATGAATTTAATAATAGCGATAATTTTGGATCAAGTTATGGAGATGATGAAAAAATCAACACGATTGACTCACCCTTCCCATCTCCTCCACATACTCGCTCAAATTCAATAGATGGGACTAACGATCTTCATTCTAAAAATAAAAGCAAAAAAGTTAGACCTCAACCTCCTCACTTAGATTTATCAAAGATTAAGAATGATTTACCTAGACCTACTATACCGACTCCCTCAACACCGACTCCTTCAACGCCGAAGACTCCAACTCCAACTGATGACTTTGACAATTCATCAACACCTTCCCTATCGCCATTATCTACTCCAAATGAAGATGAAGAGAATGACTTCACTTTCATTATCGAGGAATCTTTTAGTGATAGTGATCTGAACGAACTTATAGAAAGTATGGACATCTCAACTGACGTTGATACAAGCGCCAATAATGAGATCGTTCTGAAGGCAAAAAACAATAAATCAAAAGAAATTTCTGATGCTGATAGAGCAGAGTATCGTAACATGTTAATGTACACTATTACTAAATATATACTTGAAAATCATAAAAGAATCCTCAACGAGATGAATCGCCAACAGGTAAGAGA
This sequence comes from Chlamydiota bacterium, assembly GCA_041691035.1. Classification (GTDB taxonomy): domain Bacteria; phylum Chlamydiota; class Chlamydiia; order Chlamydiales; family Parachlamydiaceae; genus JBEPVL01. Next base: position 20,030 of record JBEPVL010000012.1, on the reverse strand, counting down.
GCTCTGTCAATTTCTGAAAGGTCAGCAAAGACTGCCTACATTAAATAGTAATGCCGAAATACGCATTACACCTAAAGACATTGTAAACTTAGTTAATGATCCAAGATTCGTTATTTGGGCAGGTAAAAATATCCCCTCTCTCAGGGATTCCGTCTTAGATGCTATGCCTGGATTAAAAGCAAAATACAAACTAAAGAATAGCCAAATTACTCGTTTTGCGCTTTCACGTTTGCCTACTTTACCACCAATGGTGAATCCATCTCGCATTCCTATTGCTAACCCATCATTGTTGCTGCATAGAAAGCTCAATTTCTTGGATTCACCTTTATTAAATTCCTCTCGCCCAGCAGTAAAACCGCTACAAGACAAGAAAGATAATCCCAAATCCAACAAAACAGATAGCACCGACAAAGCACCGACACCAGATCTCCCAGCAGCTCCTCCTTTAAAAAATATTTCTGATGAACCTACACCGTTAAGTCCTGTTGAACCTACACCGTTAAGTCCTACAGATAGCTCCGACGAAATATCGACAAAAGATCTTCAATCAAACCCTTCTTTAGAAATAAAAAATAAAACAAGAGCGGATCCTACATCTCTTCCAACAGAATCATCTAATATATATGGATCACCTATTGATTTTGATAGTATTGGCACGCTTCCAAGATACCAAAAGCCTGAGCCAAAATCTGTAAGCTCTTCGTCAACAACAAACTCAACACCTTTGTTTGGCTACAACTCTATGATTGGATCAATGAACTCATCTTCAAAAAAGACAGAGGCGCACAAAAAAAACAATTCTGTTGTAAATCCACCATTAGAATCTGATGCAAATCCACAATTAGAATCTGTTGTAAGTCCACCATTAAAATCTGTTGTAAGTCCACCATTAGAATCTGTTGTAAGTCCACCATTAGAATCTGTTGTAAGTCCACCATTAGAATCTGTTGTAAATCCACAATTAGAATCTGTTGTAAAGCCACCATTAAAATCTGATGTAAATCCACCATTAAAAGAGGAGTCATTACTAGATTCATTTTTTGCTGGTTTGAATGGATTTATCTCTTTTGAAGGAGGAAATTCTCTATTTTCCGGTGACGAGCACAAAAACTAGTTAAGCCAAGAAAGGGCAGAGGATAAGGACGAACAAGACTTATGCGACATAGATGACAATGGTATTAAGAATCGTGTAAGTTTGGTTTGTCTTTTTCCCTGTCCTATTCCTTTACTTATTTCTGAAGATTGGGCACTATGAGGCTAAACAGTCTCGTACCTCAGCTGCTATTTTTCTTCGGTCATGAAAAATATAAATTCCCCCAACCATACTTGCTCTGCCTGTCATCAAAAATGGCGTTCGCTTAGCGATGCAGCAGTCAGTTTTTGCCCCTTTTGTGGAAAGAATCAAGTTCTCACCTCTGCAGAATCTGATCCCCTTGCATCGTATCATCTTTTAAGAAGCATTGGAAAGGGAGGTATGGGTGAAGTTTTCTTAGCCTATGATGAAACATGTAACCGCCATATTGCCTTAAAGCAGATTCGATCTGATTTAGTGAATCACCCTCAAATTAAACGACGATTTTTAAAAGAAGCACATATCACCTGTCAACTGACGCATCCCTCTATCATCCCGATTTACACCATTCAAAAAACAAAGGAAGCCGCCTACTATACGATGCCGTTTGTTGAAGGGAAGACGCTGAAAGAGATTATCCGTCAAACCTACAGCCAAGACAGAAAGGGAGAGAAACTCAATCATATTGGCGGTTCGATTCCCGCTTTAATGCGTATCTTCATAAGCATCTGTCAGGCTGTTGCCTATGCCCATTCTAAAGGTGTCATTCATCGCGATTTAAAGCCCGAAAATATCATCGTAGGGAAATATGGTGAAGTCCTCATCCTCGATTGGGGATTGGCGACGTATCTCTCTACATCTCAAGAAGAGGAATCTTCCCTAGAAGAGCCAAAAAAAATCGAAGGCGACATCACTCGCACCGGAAAAATTGTTGGCACGATATCTTATATGGCTCCTGAAAGGGCTATGGGAAAATCGGCTACCATACAAACTGATATTTATTCTTTAGGCGTCATTCTTTATCAACTTCTCACATTAAGAAGCCCTTTTAAGAGAGGAGCTCTTCAAGAGTTTCGTAAGGTGATGACCCAAGAAGTACTCATCGATCCAGTAGTCGCTGCCCCCTATCGCGATGTCCCCAGAGTTTTGGCTCAGTTATCAGAGAAATGCCTTTTAGTTAATCCTAAAGATCGTTATATGTCAGTGGATCAGATCATTCATGAGCTTGAAATCTATCTTGAAGGACGTTCTGAATGGAGCCCACTTGTTAAGCTTGATCCCAATAAAAAAGAAGATTGGGAGTTCCAGGAAAACGTCCTCCTCGCCAATCATATGGCTGTGACACGGATGGCAGAAGAAGCGGAGTGGGTCAGTTTAATGATTTCTAAGGAGTCGATATCGGAGAACACAAAAATTGAAACGCGCGTTTGTCTTGGTGAAGCGACTCATGGAGTAGGCTTTCTTTTGAGTATCCCTGAGCCCACACATCGCCATTATCTTAACGAAGGATACTGTCTTTGGATTGGAAGCGATAGCCACCGCTTCACAAAGCTCCTTAAATCAAATGTTGAAGTTGTCCATGCTCCTGATATCTTTTTGAAAAGACATCAGTGGTATTCGATTCGGATCGAGAAAATTGAAAAATCCATTCATCTCTATATTAACAACATCCTTCAATTTTCCTATATCGCCCACCTCCCTCTCATTGGGACCCATGTGGGCATACTGGCTAAGGATGACGACTTTGAAATCGCTCCCTTACAAATTTTTGTAGGAAGCTTGAATATCACTGTGAACTGCCTTGCGGTTCCTGATGCATTTTTGGCTCATGGAGACTATGAACAGGCCCTTAGTGAGTATCGAAGGATTGCCTATTCTTTTCCAGATCGAGTGGAAGGGCGGGAGGCATTATTCCGTGCTGGGTTAACTTTCATGGAACAAGCCAAAACCAGCAAAAATCGACAAGAACTTTTGGATAAGGCTTTGGAGGAGTTTCAGAAGCTCCATCAATCTCCAGGAGCTCCATTACAATACTTAGGAAAAGCACTTGTCTATCAGGCTTTAAATGATACTGAAGAAGAAATTAAATGCTTTGAACTTGCCTATCGCAGATATCCCCAACACCCTCTTCTTTCATACTTGCAAGAACATATTATCTATCGTATGCATGAGATGTCACGTTATGAACGCATGAGCACCTACCGCTTCATTCTTTTAGCAATTCGACTTCTTCCTGAAAAAGCCTTCGATACGCATACAAAAAAACTCTTATCGAGTCTTCAACGTCATTGGGAAGTGCTTCCCTTTTTAGAAAAGGCAGATCCTACTCTAGAAAAGAATTTATCCCATCAGCTTGCTATTCCTTTGGCATTCTGGTTAAAGAAACCTTATATCCTTTTAGAAATTATAGAAGAGGCCTCATTGACAGGAGCCATCTGTTCAGTAAAAAATGCTCTTTTTGCGTTAAGTTCGATAGGAGATCCACACTTATGCAGTGAGTGGTTTGATAGAATTCCCGAACTTAATTTGAAACCCGAAACTTATGATGCATACTGGTTTAAGGGAGTTATCGCACCTTCGACAGAGTCATTAGATAAGCAATTCTCTACATTTTTTTTCCATAAAATAGCGGAGATAGAGCCTCTGGAACTACGGTCACTTTTTTTCTTTATGGATAAATGCCTCGATGCCTCTAGAACGGATCTTATCCATGCTTGCACACAACTTCTTTCCCAAAGTCAACTGACATTTGAGTCCAAAATAAAGCTATCGATCCGTCTTATTTGGAGTGATCTCATCGAAAAGAATTGGAATGCTGCTGGGGAACATCTTCATTCTTATTCTTTTGATATTTTGAATAGTGATTCCACCCTTCTCCACTTTCTATATGGTTGCTGGCTGCAAGCGACTGAAGGGCACGACATCGCTATGATTCATTTTTCCGGTATTTTCCCTAAGCCCTATCCTCACACATGGAGTCTGGGAACGTTTTATCTTTTAAATCAGCTTCCTAACAAATGGGATACGTTAGCTTTCTGGTGGGAAAAAATGCAGCTTTATCGCCAACTTATCTTATTTTATGGTTGTGCTAAAAACGAAACCATGAAAAACTATTACCAGATGATTATTTTGAAACAAGAGAACTCTGAAAATGCCTGATAAAAACTTTACCATCCCTTGTTTGGAAAACAGCGAGGTGGTGTATAAAAATAGACTGCTCACCATTAAAAAGGATATTTTACGACTTGAAGGGGAAGAGACCTATGAATACTTTTCTTTAGACACCTTTCCCAGGTCTGTGGTGGTGCTACCTATTACAGAGGATGGACTGCTTCTCCTTACAGAAGAATACAGACATCCAGCCGGACAAGTCATTCTAGGATGTCCTGGGGGTTATGTAGATACAGAAGAGGATCCAGAAAAATCAGCCTTTAGAGAGCTCCTTGAAGAAACGGGATATCACGCAAATGAAATGCATTATCTCGGAAGTGCCTACCCTTATGTTGGCATTTCAGGGCAGAAAATTTTATATTTTTGTGCACTCGGAGCTCATAAAATAGCGAAACCACTGCTTGAGACTGCAGAGATCATCCAGGTGCGGCTTGAAAGCCTTCAAATGTTGAATCAAATGATTGAAGAGGAAATCCCTCTTGATGCAAATTTATGTACAGCCCTATTTTTGCTTCGAAGAAAAAATTTAATCGGAATTAATTTTTTTTAATAAACAGATAAACCTATTTTTTTATTGATTTTAAATATTGCGTAATTTAAGATTAACGGTTTTACTGATGTTATTTGCAATTAGGTTTAATTCTAAAACACTAATCTAGTTCAAAAGTCATAAAAGGTTAAGACTTCAATAAAACAAAAAAAAAGCACTTCTACTGATTACTAGATACAGAATGCCAACACTAAAAGGAGAATAAAATGAGAAGTTTTGAAATACCAACAGGAATGCAAGTTAGACTTGATCAAGCAAGAGTCAAATCTACTGATGCAAAAAATTCCGTTGGAGAATTTTTTGGTCGCAATGTTAAGCCTTTTGTACAAAATCATTCTACTTTCGCACAAATTGGAACTAATGTAGCTGGTTTTTATATAGGCACACGCATTACAACATTCTTTGAGAATATTCTTGAAAAGAAAATCAGGTTTATGGAACCAAGCGAAACAAAGAATTTCATCCGCATTTTAACTGGGACTGTCATATTAGGCTCTCTTTCTAATGGCGTAAACACAGTCTACTGTCATCTAACAGAAACTCCTGTTACTAAGACAGCAATTGCACTTTTAACAGCCGGATCATTTATTTATAGTCTTAGCTATGGAAAAGATCTCCCATCTAAATCTGAAAGTACAAGTTCCTCAGATAAAACCCCGAGCACAAAGTCCATATCTGAATTAGGAACGTCGACTAAAAAATTAGATGACCTTAATAATAAAACTGCAGAATAACTATACCAACAAGACATGTGCCTTGCATTCGTGTAAGGCACAGTTTGTGTTGTAGCGTACACTTTAGAGGTGAGATTCCGTAATTACCTCTTTAGTGTGCGTTTGTTTTTGCCGGATTTATCCGGCATTTAATTTTACAAATAAATCCGAAAAAAACAAACACGGGCTATATTTCTATCTTTATAAGCTCTACCCAAAGGGGATGCTTCCACGTCTCTAACACTTCTCCATTTCCTGTCACCTCTACTAAACAGGTGATGATATCTCCTTTACTTAAGAATTCCTGGTTTTCCAATTTATATATGTAATCACCGCTGGTCTCTCTAAGCAATTTAAAATGCTCATCTTCCTGTCCGTTCTTAAATCGAACCTTGAGATGAAGTGTCAAATCTTGAAAATCAAGATAAGATTTAGGGAAAGAATAGGAAATCACAAGACGTTGCCCGATGAAATCCTCAGTTTGTCGAGGATCTGGAGTTTTAATAAAGGTGCTCGCTAGATCTGCGTGGCTGTAGTATTGCGTCTGGACGCTGATTCCCTGACAGCCTGATAGAAGCGCAGCGAAAATGAAAGTTGAAACGAAAAGCATCGCTCGAATAAACATAGAAAATCACTATTTCATGTGGGTAATAGAACTTCATTCGGAGCCCACTCAAACAAGGAATCTGATGCTAGTGCGCCATCTTGCGCATCTTGTTCATTGTGACTGAGATACTCTACTCCCCATTTTATCAGTTTTTGCGTTTCCGTCCACTCTAGACATGGGTCTGTGATTGAAATTCCATAATGAAGGGAGCTTCTTTCTGCATGAACTTGGCTGCCAGCGTTGAGGAAACTTTCAATCATGACCCCCCTAATCAAACGATTACCTGTTTTAAATTGGTTTAATACCGACTGAAAAACATCCATTTGACGAAGAGCTATCTTTCTTGAATTTTGATGAGAACAATCAATCAATACACTTGGAGAAAGATTATTTTCTTTTAATTGATCTAAAGCTTCTTGAATAGAAAGTGCATCGAAATTAGGTTGCCGTTCGCCCCCTCTTAGAACAATGTGACTAAAAGGATTTCCGCAGGTGCGCTTCAGTGTTGGCTTTCCTAAATTTCCTAAAAGAATGCAGGTTTGTGGCTGAGAAGCAACGCTAGCACCTTGAACAGCCACAGAGATATTTCCATTCACATCGTTCTTAAAACCTATAGGGACTTCCAAACTTGAAGCAAACTGACGATGAGGTTGAGACGCAGAAGTCCTCGCACCGATGGATCCCCAAGTGATGAGATCGTCATAATAGAAAGCTGTGATAGGATCTAAAAACTCCGTTCCTGCTGGGATTCCAAGATCGATTAAATCGAGGAGTAATTGTCGTGTCCATTGTAAGCCGACATCGATTTGATCCGACCCATCTAGATGTGGGTCATAAAGAAAGCCCTTCCACCCTTGAGAACTTCGTGCTTTCTCGCAGTAGACGCGCATAATGATAAAAAACTGGTGCGACACTTCCTTCTGGATTGATTGAAGGCGTTGGGCATAATCTAAAGCAGATTTTTGATCATGAATGGAGCATGGTCCAATAATCAAAAGAAGACGAGGATCTGTCCCTTCTAGGATATGACGTACTGTGTTGCGCGATTGTTCAATAAATAGTTTTTGTGATTCCGATAGAGGAAAGTCGCATTTAAGATTTTCATAGGAAGGCAGCGCAGTCATTCCGATTTACCAATTGATAAATTAAATCATTCATTAACAGCAAATAAATCCTAATCATAGCAAACCCTCTCTTTATTCGCGATTGCAAACATGAATTTTTCGAGGTTAGAAGCAGGTGAATGAACTTGAATAACAATTCTAAATCGATTAGGATTGATTGAATTTAAAGCCGAATTAATACGAAACAACAAATCTCACTTAGTTTTTTTATGGATATGATTGATCACTATCTTAATTCTATTAGAGACTGGGTTTGGAGTGCACCGCTCTTATTTTTATTACTTGGAACAGGGCTGTACTTAACTTTCCTTTTGCGCGGCGTACAATTTCGTTATCTTGGATACGCCTTTAAGCAAGTAACTGCGCGTCAAAGAGAGAATTCAAAAGGCGATATTTCTCATTTTGAAGCTCTTATGACCTCCTTAGCTGGAGCCATTGGAACAGGAACAATTGTAGGTGTTGCCACAGCTGTCATGACAGGTGGATTAGGAGCCATCTTCTGGATGTGGGTTACAGCCTTTTTAAGTATGGCAACAAAATATGCTGAATCCCTACTCGCCGTCAAATACCGTGAAGTGGATGGGCGTGGTGAGATGTCAGGCGGACCCATGCAGTATATCGAAAAAGGGTTGGGAGTCCGTTGGCTTGCAATTGTATTTGCCATTTTAGGAGTTATTGCTGCCTTTAGCACGGGTAACCTTGTTCAATCGAACTCTATCGCCGAGGCCGTCAATCATGTGTGGCATATTGATGCTAGCATCACGGGATTGATCCTTTGCGTATGCACGGCTGTTGTTGTGATCGGAGGCGTAAAAAGTATTGGTCATGTGACAGGCATTTTGGTTCCTTGCATGGCTGTTCTTTACATTCTAGCAGCGCTTTACATTTTGTTTGTAAATATAACAAAAATTCCAGAAGCTCTTTCCCTTATTATCAGCAGTGCCTGGTCAGGTCAAGCCGCAACAGGCGGATTTCTTGGATCTACGATGATGATGGCTCTACAAATGGGTGTAGCACGAAGTGTATTTTCTAATGAAGCAGGATTAGGTATCTCTTCAGCAGCTGCTGCAGCTGCTAAAACAGATAGTCCCGGTAGACAAGCGATGATTACAATGACGGGAGCTCTTATCTCTACAGTCATCGTCTGTACGATGACAGGACTCGTCCTTGCTCTCTCTGAAGTCATCGGAACACGAGCAGCCAGCGGCGAAGTTCTCAACGGTGCAGCTCTAGCCATTGCAGCATTTAATACTCACATTATCGGTGGACAGTATCTCGTCACCATAGGATTGATTTTATTCGCCTACACCACTATTCTCGCATGGTCTTATTACGGAGAAAAATGCTGTGAATACCTATTTGGTGAGCGCTCTATCCTCTTCTATAGACTTTTATTTGCCGTCTCAATTATTCCTGGTGCCATTTTAAATGTTAGCACCGCATGGCAACTTGCTGATATCAGCAATGGATTAATGGCCATCCCTAATCTTATTGCTTTAATTGGATTATCTGGAGTAATCGTATTCGAAACACGCGCCTTCCTAGTGACAGTTAAACAAGAAATGAATCAATAAAACCCTGCATAATCGATTTTTTTCAGGAGAAAAAATGTTAGACTCATTGATAAATCATTTAGATCAGGGATTAGATGTCTTATATGGTTGGGTATGGGGACCGCCTCTTCTCATACTCCTTACAGGGATCGGCATTTATTTAACAATTGCTTTAAGAGGCCTTCAATTTCGTTATCTATGGTATGCTTTAAAACTTGTATTTAGTCCAAATAAATCCCATCCTGAAGCAGTTGGCAAAGGTGATATCAGCCATTTCCAATCATTGATGACAGCACTTGCAGCTACGATAGGAATTGGAAATATCGCAGGAGTCGCTACAGCTATCACTGTTGGGGGACTGGGAGCCCTTTTTTGGATGTGGGTGACTGCTCTTTTAGGGATGGCAACGAAATATGCTGAAGCTATCCTAGCGGTAAAATATCGCATTACAGATGAGAAAGGAGAAATGTGTGGCGGCCCCATGTACTTTATTGAATATGGCTTAGGGTGGAAGTGGCTGGCTGTTTCCTTTGCTTTTTTTGGCGCTATTGCTGCTTTAGGCGGCGGCAACATGCTTCAAGCAAATTCTGTAGCAGATGTAATGTCCTCTGTCTTTCACATTAAACCCTGGATTTCTGGTACGGTTGTTGCGATTTTAACGGGCCTCACTTTATTTGGTGGAATTAAAAGCATCGGTAAAGTGGCAGGTGTTTTAGTGCCTTTTATGGCTCTCTTATATATCGCCGGGGCTAGTATTATCCTTGTCCTCAGTTTTGATCGCATTCCAGGTGCCCTCCTTAATATTTTTACAAGTGCCTTTACTGGACAAGCAGCATTTGGCGGATTTCTTGGCTCTACATTAGTGACAGCCTTGAGAGTGGGAATCAGTCGCGGACTGATGACAAGCGAAGCAGGATTAGGTACCGCTTCTATTGCTGCATCAGCTGCAAAAACCGATCTACCTGGAAGACAGGCGCTCGTCTCGATGACAGGCTCTTTCTTAGCAACCATCATTATGTGTTCAGTCACTGGACTTGTCTTAGGCGTCACCAATGTTTTTGGTATGACAGATGAGCAAGGTCATCTTTTGAATGGAGCCTCCTTAACCGTTGCAGCCTTCGAATCTGTTTTTAGAGGAGGCGGCTATGTAGTCACAGTGGGACTCATCCTCTTTGCCTTCACAACATTGCTTGGATGGGCTTATTATGGAGAAAAGTGCGTGGAGTATCTTTTTGGAATTAAATCCGTTCCCTATTATCGCGCCTTCTTCACTCTAGTGATTATCCCCGGTGCAGTCTTGGAATTAGAGATTGTCTGGAAAATATCAGATATCTTTAATGGTTTGATGGCATTTCCCAATCTGATAGGTCTATGCGCTCTCTCAGGCCTTGTCGTTTCGGAAACAAAAATTTTCCTCAATGTCCTAAAGGCAGAAAAAGACGCTCAGATCCACCGCGAATTTTAATATATCACCACAGAGCTACAGAGAGTCAACTCTTCATCCTTTTCTTAGGATTTCAAGTCGCTTAGTTTGCGCTTCAGCTCGATGAGGTCGACCTCACTTTGGGCTAGCTGTGCTCGCTGTTTCTCCACTAAAGCTACTGGAGCACGATTGATATAGTCTTGATGATCCAATTGAGCTTTCAACTTCATTATAGAGGCCTCTAATTTCTCAAGCTCCTTCTCCAAGCGCGTTTTCTCTTGCTTAAGCAGCTCTTCTGGTAAAGGCAGTAATATTTTTAATCCACCAAATAGACCCGTTGAAGCAAAAGAAAGATGGGGCAAGGAGCTTTGCACATAGATAGTTCGCGTCTTAATCAAAGCTGCAATAATTCCCTGGTTTTCTTTCACTAAAATCCAATCGGGATCTTGGGAATCCCCTATAATATAAATATCTGTAGCAGTCCCGGGAGAGAGCTTCATCTCCCCTCTAATATTACGAATGGTATAGATGACCTGCTGAACGAAATCGAAATGCGCATGAAGGTCCGATTCAAAACGAATCACTTCCCCAGATTTTGGAAATGAAGACACAATACATCCTGAAGCTTGAAGAGCGAAGATACATTCCCTAGTGTAATGATCTGCTGTCTCCATCTCCTTTAAATTAGGGAAGCGCGCTTTGAGCGTTTGAAATAACTCTTCGGTGATAAAGGGCGCCATAGGATGCAGTAGACGTATTGCTTGACAAAGAACGATCACCAAAAGCTTTTGTTTATTTTGTCTTTCTTCATTCGACCCCAATTTACCCGTCAAAAACATCTTAGCAATTTCTAAGTAGTAAGCGCATAAATCCTTCCAGAAAAAGTCATAAGCTTCTAAAGCTGCCTGATCAAACTGATAGTTTTCGAGATATTTTGTCACTTTTTCTATCGTTCGATTTAACGTTGACAAAATCCATCGATCTTCCAAGTTAAGCAGCGAGAGATTAAGTCCAACGGAGAGATCTCCACTTGAAAGGGCTTTGTAACCTTTTGGTTCATAGTCACCGATGTTCATAAAAATAAAACGGGCACCGTTCCAAATCTTATTCGCAAAGTTTTTAAACTCTTCAAAGCGCCGCCGATCCAAATCAATTTGCCTTGCTTGCGTTGCACTGGCTGTCAAGGCCATTCTGACGGCATCGGTGCCGTAGGCATCAATCATTTCTAAGGGGTCGATGATATTCCCTTTGGATTTTGACATCTTTTCCCATTTTGAAAGAACATCAGAAGGCATGACTTGACCTAAGTCGTAGGCATTCCTTTCTTCTTCGGAAACATAGAGAATTCCCCCATCTGAGCGGTCTCTCCAATACGATTTCCCATAAATGAGCCCATGCAGAAACGTCTCTGGAAACGGCACCTCATCCATGGCATAATTCCCCATGAAAATCATTCGAGCTACCCAAAAGAATAAGATGTCATGCCCGGTGACTAAAACAGAGTTAGGGTAAAAATCTTTCAACTCGTCAGTTTGATCAGGCCAGCCTAAAGAGGCAAAGGGCCATAAAGCTGAAGAAAACCAAGTGTCTAGGACATCTGAATCCTGAACCCATTGATCCGGATTTTGCTTTACCTGCTCGGGAAGATCTTCTCCATCGTAACAAATCATTTGCGTAGGGTCGTCCTTATGATGCCAAATAGGAATCTGGTGACCCCACCAAAGCTGTCGGCTAATACACCAATCGCGTAAGTGGTCGATCCAATAGTAATAAGTGTTTTCCCAATGAGGAGGGATCAATTTCACTTTCCCTGACTCCACAACTTCTCTCAGTTTTTTGGCAAACTCCTCCATCTTGATGAACCACTGCTTAGAGAGGTAGGGTTCAATCACTGCTTTAGAGCGGTAGGACAAGCCTACTCGATTTGTGTGTGGCTCAATTTTTTCAAGCAAGCCCAGTTCCTTAAGCTTTTCAACAATCACCCCCCTACCTTCCAGCATCGTCAAGCCTGCAAACTCCCCTCCATTTTCATTGATATAACCATTTGGAGTCATCATGACAATACTGGGTAATTGATGACGTAAGCCAACTTGGTAGTCATTATGATCGTGAGCTGGGGTGATTTTAACCGCACCACTTCCAAATGCCGAGTCGACATAGTGATCTGCGATAATGGGGATGAGTCTTCCTGTTAGAGGAAGCTTAATCGATTTGCCTATTAACTGAGCATAGCGAGGATCGCTTGGGGAAACAGCCACAGCGGTATCGCCAAGCATCGTTTCGGGTCGTGTTGTTGCGATATGAATGAACCCAGACCCATCTGCTAAGGGATAGCGGATATGCCATAAAAATGATTTCCTCTCTTCGTATTCGACTTCATCATCGGCTAAAGCAGTCTGGGTCACTGGATCCCAGTTGACGATATAATCTCCTTGATAAATCAATCCAGCATCAAAGAGCATTTTAAACATGGTTCTGACAGCGCGATTATTTCCTTGGTCCATCGTAAATCGCAAACGGGACCAATCACAGGAACACCCCAACTTCTTAAGTTGATCTAAAATGATGCTTTCGCTTTGCTCCTTTTTCTCCCAAACATACTTTAAGAACTCTTCCCTAGAAAAATCGGTTCTCTTTTTTCCTTGAGTGGCTATCAAATGCCTTTCAACAACGGTTTGAGTAGAAATGCCAGCGTGATCTGTTCCAGGAACCCATAGCGTTTCGAAGCCCATCATCCTCTTCCATCGGATCAGAATATCCTGGAGAGTGGAAACTAGAGCGTGCCCCATGTGTAAGACCCCTGTGACATTGGGTGGTGGCATGACAATGCAATATTTAGGTTTAGTCGACTTTACATTGGCATAAAAGAATTTTAGATCAAGCCAAAATTGATACCACTTTGGATCAACAAGTTTGGGTTCATAGGCTTTTGGGAGTTCGCTCATAATGATTCCTTAAAAAATTAAATAGAACTTTCCTAGCCATCATAGCATGGTTTACCAACTATTTCTATCTTTTTTCTCTAAGTTTTTGGATAAGGCTGAAACGCTTTGAAAACAATTTTGACAAGACAAAGTGTGATGATAAAACCGACGAAAAGTTTCACAATTTGAATATAGGTGAAGGCAACATAAAAGATTTTGCAGATAAGCTTAGCAACTAGAATTGAGAGTCCATATTGACAAAAGCGACCAAAAAAACGAACAAGGGTATCATCTCGATAGGGCTCTAGCTGTTTTGCTAAAAAATGTCCGACCACATACCCTGTGATGACCATGGAATCCATAAACAAAGCCGCATGCATCGGTTCACACGCCTTTGAAATACGAACACTTGCCATTGAAATGGCAGTAATGGAAGCAACCTGGAGAGGGATATAAAGAGAATACTCTTGAAATCGATTCAATACATCTCGCAACATCCCAACTCCCTAAAAAAAAGAGATTGTCATCTTTTATCGATTAGGTTGCAATAAAAATTAATGAAGAAAAAAAAGGGGAAATCCCTTCGTTCTACTAATTATCGTCTGCATCTTCTCTAAATTTATGCTTCAAAATATTACCCACGAATGCAGCTGCAGCTAAGGGAAAAGCAACATCATTTTCCAGAGGCATTCCGCATTTTTTGAGAATAGCCTGACTTACAACAGCACAAAGTAACGTTACACCCATTAAGACAGGTGCTGCAGCACTTTCAAATTTAAACGATTCTTGCACAGTGTCGCCTACAACAGCAAGGACTATGAAATTCACAAAACCGCAAATAGCCGCTGTCTTTACAGTACTCAAATCAAAAAAGATTGCAATTGCCACTGCACACACTGTTGCAATAATCGCACCGGGCACAATTCCAGCTGCCCTACTATATTCGCGTACACCAGCTGTAGACTCATATAGCCCTCCTGCAACTTTACCAACAAAGCCTCCAGCAGAAGTGAGATAGCTTTTAACAGTATCTTCATTATTATCCCACCAATTGGCACTCGCATCTCTTGCGATAACGCAATACCGTCCCGTTGCATCCTTAGCACTCACATAATACTCTCCACCAGCAGTTTTTGTACTTGTGTAGTATTGGCCACAAGTTGTGTAAGCCTGATCATACCTATTTTTTAAGGTATCTAAAAATCCATTCATTAAAGTTACTTCCTCCATTTATTTGTTTATTATCATCAAGTCTATAGATGTAGCGTACAATTTAGTTATGCGTTTGTTTTTGTCGGATTTACCCGACATTCAAATAAATGCCGGATAAATCCGGCAATAACCAGCGCTGACTTCTAAATTACAGTTTTAGAAAATATTCTCTAGCTTTATCCCCAGCATATGCAGTCGCTGCTAGGGGGATCGCTGCCAAAAGTCCAACCGACTGCCCCATATATAACAGAAAAATTGAACTCGCTGTGAGGGCAATAGCTGCTACTTTGTCTGGGTTAGGACCTACTTCACATGATTCAAAATCACTGAGTTTAACTGTTGTACTACCAGTCGTACTAGGAATCGTCATGCTGGTGTTTGCTCTGGATTGAGCTTTTTTTACGAGTTCAGGATCAGGTTTAGTTAATTCTTTAACAATCGTTAATATCGTATAGTTAACTAAACTCACAACAACAGCTGTTTTTACATCTTTTTCGAAGATCCTTGCAAAACTGAAAGCACCAATAGCCGCTGTAGCTAATCCATGAGGAACTTTTTGTTTTAGGCAATAAGCACCGAAATTACTGGCAGTCCTTAACCCATCATGTTTAATTTCATAACCAAAGCCTTGTACCCTAAATAAAATTTGGTTAGCGGCAGCTTTAAAATCATCTAATACACTACTCATTTTCATCTCCTGTTTAATTAATAATTCTAATTTAAAACATAAATCATAATAAACTAATATAAATATTAGTAAAAGGTTTTTTTAAGATTCAATTAATTTTTTCCGAATTATGTGTCTTTTTTAAATATACTTGATGAGAGATAATATATTTCCTTCTTGGGAGCGATGATACTCGACCTTATCCATTATGCCAACAAAAATAAAAATGCCATATCCCCCAATATCAATTTGATCCAAGTTAGCTGGAGGAAATTTAATTTTTTTTTGTGGTGTTGCTGAAGATACGGGATTGAATGGGACGCCTTGATCTCTAATGTCAATTTTAATCCCACATGGACTGAATAGATAGTGACAGGTAATTTCAATCTCCCCTTCTTCGCTGGGGTAGCTGTAGTTAATCACATTCACAAGCGCTTCTTCTGTAGCTAAAATCACTTTATCCATAATCTGATCAGACACATCATGGAGAAAACCAAAATCACGAATAAATTCCAGCATAGCGTAGAGATGGGTTAGGCTTGCAAAAAATTTTCTATGATACATTGAAAGGCCTACCAACTATTAATAATATAATCAACAATTTTACCGGCTAGCTTTCGATTAAGAGGATGCAAAACAGCATCGTGCGCAGCATCGATGTCATTCAGTTGTCCTAGTGAAAGACGATTATTGGATGCGTGATTCATATCATAATAGTCGTGATCAAAGTCTACCGATGTCGAAATAATCACTGGACCAGCTATAGGCTTACCAGAGGCAGCTTCTATGACAGAAACTTCAACAGAAACAAAGAGGCGTGTTTCAGTAGGGATGATCGCCTTTTTTAATTTCTCGTCTTTTTTGCGATCATACCGGAAACCAATATTTTCATCACGAAATTCAAGGATTCGTAATTTAAGGATGAGTTCAGCTTCTTCAGATTGGTAACGTAAAACCCCGGAGGAACTGAGCTGACGAATCACTTCAGAAGTAAGCTCTCCTTTATCATCACCGGGGGCATAGGGAATGGTGACCGTTTGATAATTTTCAATCAGTCCTCCAGTACCAAAGTGGTAGCTACAGCTAGAAAAGCAAAATACTAAGAGGAGGAGTCGAAAAACACTCATTTTATTCTGACTTGGAATCGTTTTCCTCACATTCTTCCGTTGGAGTCAAGGTCCGTTTTTGCACCTCACTCTTTTTTAATAAGCTATAATGAATACGCGGATAGTCTTCGTCTGAATTTTCTTCTTTCTGGTCCTCAGCTGTTTCCATTTCAAATTCAGGATAACAATAGATGTCGTCCCAATCATAAGTCACAGGCTTCCCTTCTGTCTCAGGTATATAATACCGAATTTTGCGTTTACAGAGTAGTGTGTGTTTGAGAACGGCTTGATTATGAGCAGAAAGAAGTGCGTTGACGTCTTCAGCTGATTCCGCATCAACTTTATCTATTGAGGGGGTGCATTCCTCTTTTTGTGGTTCTTCACTAAATAAGAGTGAATCTCCAGAGGGCTCTTCCTCTTGGAATTTATCGAGCTCTTTTAGCCGATAGCGACAAAACTTAGCAACTTCAGTATCGGGAAATTCTTCAATGGAACTTTGGTAGTAGATTGCTGAGGCATCCGAGTGACCGGTCCTTTCATAGAATAACCCCAAATCACACAATCCTCTAGCATAGAGTTCTTTAATTTTTTCAACATATCCGAAAGCAACATCTAATCGGTCATCGCGTGGATAATCAATAGAGAAGCGTTGTGCGTTAAGTTGAGCAAGAGCTAGGATATCGGGATTTTGAAATTCAACAAGACTTAATTTACAATAGATTTCGGCCATATTAACATAGCATTGTGGAACGATTTGATGTCGAGGGAATCTACGAATCAAAACTTGGTAGGCATCGATACTTTCTCTATATTCACCTAGACTATCGAGAAGCTGAGCTTTGCAGAAGAGCGCATCAACAGCGAGATCATGATTAGGTAAAGCTAAAACAATGTCATCATAGATTGCGAGCGCCAGGGATTTTCCGCACCAAAACTTGGGAAAGTAAGGAAATAGAAGGGGTCGTCTTTTCTGACCCACTCTGAAGTGTTCAGCAATAGCAAATTTATACTGGAGGGCATCTTCAAAATAAACCGGTTGGGCTGATGCCTTTAAGTGACTTGTGAATGCCTCATTGGCAAAATCATATTCTTTTCGTTCGTAAAAACAGACGCCTAAATAAAAATACACATTTGCTGCTGTCTCTGAATCGGGAAAAAAGTAAATGATCTTCTCAAATTCTCTAGAAGCATTGCGCCATTCATGGTTGTTGTAATAGTTCTGACCTTTCTCAAAATGTTTATTTAAGTAACAATCTGCCTCAGCCTCAGAACTAAAGGTTCTTTTTTTGGCCGCATGAAGTGGTGAAGAAAAACCAACGGCGCTCATAAAAAGGAGGAGCGTTAAAATGTAGGAAATTTTTTTCATGAAAAACTCGCATTCGTTGTGTATCTGGTTGTATAGATAAAGAAGTTTAGTGACCCTGCCTCTTCCTGTCAATCAAATATCAAATTTTATTAATAATCAATCACTTACAATTTACACAAGGAAAAATATTGACACTTTAATTGCCGATAAACTAGTCTATCTATTGTCTCTTTGCTCGAGTGGTGAAATGGTAGACACAAGGGACTTAAAATCCCTTGGGGGCAACCCCGTGCCGGTTCGAGTCCGGCCTTGAGCATGCCAAACCGCAAGAAGGTGAGCCCTTGAACAAGGCTTAGTTACCTTCTTTCTTAAAGGACTTAAGCTTGCAAAGGCTTAAGTCGCTTTATTATATTTCATCATAAAAATAAAAGGAAATACAGGCCACATCACCTTTCCAGCAAGCAGTAACACCTCGTATATTAGGCGTTCTCATTTCGACTCTCCGATTTGTTAAAAATAGCAATTGTTCCTGGATATTCATTTAATTATTCCGATAGGGTTTGAAGGCACAACATGCACATCATCCTTTCAATGATAGAAGCTGATCTTTGAGTGCAGGAAGATGGATATGGGCTGTTTGCCATACCGCAGTGATATCCACACCAAAATATTCATGAATTAAAAAATTTCTCATCGCAATCATTTGCTTCCAAGGAATATCTGGATGAGCAATCTGAACTTCGTCAGGAATACTATTGCTCGCCTCCCCTATAACTTCAAAATTTCGTATGACCGCATCCACAACTAATTCATCTTTTTTAAACTCGGAAATGGTCATATCTTTTGTATACTTTTCGATTTTTTCGATAGCATGAAGTATATCTCGGATACGGAATAACCAGTCTCTAGAAGACTTGCTTGGCTTCACGGAGGATTCTCTTTTTTAGTGCGGGATGTAGAGCTCTTGTACTAACAAGATCGACCTCGCAGTTCAGGATATCTTCTAGGTAAAATTTGAGATCCGCAAAACCAAACAATCCCTTCTTAGCATCGAAATCAACCAGAATATCGATATCGCTATTTTTAGCGGCCTCATTTCTGGCTATGGAACCAAAGATTGCCAGATGTCGAGTTCCTAGACGTGATAAATGCTCACGGTGAGGCATTAGAAGCATTTTGGCTTTATCAAATTGTATATTCATAAGGTTATTTTACTTTCTAAGAGACCCTTACGTCAAGAAATTTACGCAAAAATTACGCACTTGACTGAAAAAAGACTGGCATACATACCAACGAGTCAGCACAATTAAAGCTTATTTAATTCTCTCGAGGTATTGTCTCAGTGATTGCTAGTTTATGCCTATCTGTATATCACAACCGACTTAAAATCCCTTGGGGCAACCCCGTGCCGGTTCGAGTCCAGTTCCGAGCATATTTAATTACAAGGGTTTAGGCTTTCGACAGCTTAAGCCCTTTTTTGTTGGAGCTGATTTTGTCCAACCCCTGTCCAACTTTTTTGATTGCTAAAAACATCCTAGAATTTCTTATATCGGTAAAATTTGTTCGATTGAGGATTCCTCTATATTGGCAAAAAAACGTGATCCCTATTTGAAATCCATGGTACAATCCCGACATCATTTGGAGAATTTAAAATGGACATGACTTATCAATTTGCCTGGAAAGAAGGTGACACAGCCTTTTATATGGATGCTTTTGATTACAGATATGCAGCAAAGAATGGGAATCTATCTTAGCGGATTAATAATCCTGGATTAATCAAGCATCATTGTCGCTATGCAAAGAAAAATGGTTCGATAGGGGCCTGGGAGAAGTTCGCTATTTTTTCAAACCCTCATCAAGGTCATCAAGCTTTGAAAGAGTGGCTACACTCCAGGACAATGTTGCAATGTGATTTAGATGGCATCGCTAAGCATTACCAAATATCTTCCCCAGAGCAATTTGTACAAGCTTTAGCAGCGTCCAGTAAAATTCCTCCTAAAACTAAACTGAGTGACCTAACTCAGTCTGAATTTGACGCGTTACTTTCCTCTATAGAGAAGTTGTGTGGGTTTAGCCGAGTGGGTGGTGAAGAATTCTATTTATTACCTAAAATAGCAGCGAAAATCGAATGTCCTAATAAAGAAGATCTTTATCTTGTTGGCAAAGACATTACTTTGACGCAAGACGAAGCAATTAAATGGATTGTTTCACATAGGCTTGATGCTGTCATAGTTCGTCACTTAAGCGGGACCCATTTGCGTTCTAGACCTCGTTATCACATGCAAACATTAAAATTAACATGGGAGCAGCATTGTGAGGCGGCAGGGGGATTGGATATCTTAGCTCGCATGATAGGTGAAAAGAGCCCAGATCAATGCACATGGGGTTTCATTAACGGTCTTCGGAATACGAGAGAAGAGGCAATTGAATCTTCTAATTTAATTTCAAAGAAAGCAGGAAATGAACTGGTAGTTTCATTGCGAAATGATCAGGTTTTGTGGGGAGCTAAAGAGGCAAGTGTTGCCCTATTGCTCAAAATGGGTATTGATACCGCTACTTTTTATCTATACAAATCTACTCATAACAGAGAAGAGTGATAGAA
>JBEPVL010000011.1:0-57743 GCA_041691035.1 Chlamydiota bacterium | reverse complement strand
CGTTCTATCACTCTCCTCTGTTATGAGTAGATTTGTATAGATAATAAGTAGCGGTTAAAGAGATGACCATCTATGAAATTTTTTATCAGACAAAAGAATAGACCGAAGGTCTTTGTATGTGAAGATTGCATCACCGCACTCCAAAATGGCTTAAATTGCAACAGCCCAGGATAACGCCCTGGGTATTAATCTATGTCGGATAAATCCGACAAAAACGAGCGCACACTAAAGTGTACGCTACAAATCATATATTTAATTGATTATTTGATCGCTTTGTCAACAATCATTTGAGCTTCGTCAACGATGCGTTTTAAATGATCCTCACTCAAAGAACTTTCTGCGTAGATTTTATAAATTTTTTCAGTACCAGACGGACGAGCAGCAAACCATCCGTTCTTTGTAATGACTTTTATTCCACCTATCGGAGCATGATTTCCTGGTGCTTGCGTTAAAATGGAATCGATTTTCTCGCCTGCCAAGGAATCAGATGAAATTTGTCTTGGAGAAAGATTTTTTAATCGTTCTTTTGCAGCAGGTTGAATCAGAGCCTCTACTCTTGCCTCATAAAAGTGACCGAATTCTTTAGTTAAATCACCGTACAACTCACCTGGATCCTTTCCTGTTCTAGCCGTTATTTCTGCTGATAATAAGGCCATGACAATGCCGTCTTTATCCGTTGTCCAAACAGAACCATCCATCCTAGAAAAAGTCGCCCCTGCACTCTCTTCGCATCCCATGCACAGTTTCCGCTCTAGAAGTCCTTCAACAAACCATTTGAAACCGACAGGGACTTCATAAAGATCGTGTTTTAACTTTCTAGTGATGTAATCGATCATTGAAGTGCTGACAACTGTTTTTCCAATCGAAATAGTCTTTTTCCATTTTGGACGATGCTTAAGCAAATAGGCAATCGCCACACATAGATAGTGATTAGACGACAGCAAGCCAGCTTTTGGGGTAACGATCCCATGTCTATCGTGATCTGTATCACAAGCAAAAGCAACGCGATAGTGATCTTTTTCTGCGATCAAGGAATTCATTGCATAAATTGAAGAGGGATCCATTCGAATTTGTCCATCCCAATCAAGTGTCATAAAACGAAATGTCGGATCGATGGCCTTATTCACTACTTCCAGATCTAAACCATATTTCTCCGCAATCTGTCCCCAATAGTGGATCCCTGCCCCACCAAGTGGATCAACCCCTAAATGAATTTTCGAATTTTTTATCACTTCCATATCAATTATTTGATCTAAATCGTTGATATAAGATTCGCGAAAGGGATAGAAATGTGTGGTGGGGGATCCCAAAGCTTTTTGAATTGATATGCGCTCCACACCCTTTAATTTATTCTCTAGAAAGTGATTCGCCTGTTCTTCAATCCAGTTAGTGACCATAAGATCTGCAGGACCACCTGTAGGAGGATTATATTTGAATCCCCCTTCATGAGGTGGATTATGCGAGGGGGTGATTACAATCCCATCAGCTTTACCCTGAGATTTTTTTTTGTTATAACTCAAAATCGCATGTGAAATGACAGGGGTGGGGGTAAAGTCATTTCCTTCGGCCAGCATCACAGCTACGTGATTCGCAGCAAGAACCTCTAGGGCGCTGTTAAAGGAAGGAATAGACAATGCATGGGTATCTATGCCTAGAAATAAGGGGCCCGTGATTCCATGTAATTTACGGTAATTACAAATAGCCTGAGTAATAGCTAAAATATGCCATTCATTATAACTTTTAAGGAAAGAGGATCCCCGATGTCCAGACGTACCAAAAAAAACTCTTTGTTCGGACATGAGGGGATCGGGAATAATACTATAATAAGCAGTAACCAATTTTGGAACATCTACAAGCAGGTCTTGAGTCGCGAGTTTACCTGCTAGTGCATTGATTTTCATAAAGGCTCCTATTTAAAGGATACTTCACAACAAAGTTCAATTTTTCCTGATTCAAGGTTATAGTACCCTCCAACAACACCTAACTTCCCTTTTGCTATTAAATCTGCAAGAGGTTTTTCTTGCTGAAGCTGTTCCACAACCGCTCTTACATTGGCTTTAATCGCTCCTTCTAGTCCTGTTTCATTAGGTAAAGAATGCTCTTTTACCGCCTTTTCAATTTTATTGCTTATAGGAGCAATATCATCAGGTTTACGTGATAGAGCAGCCTGTACAGCACCGCAGTTTTCGTGTCCTAAAACAAATATAAGAGGAGCTCCAAGCACCTCTACAGCATACTCAACACTAGCTACACCTAAAGGCCCCATCACATTGCCTGCCACTCTTACAACAAAAATATCGCCCAGACCTTGGTCAAAAAGTATTTCAGGAGTCACTCTGGAGTCAGAACACCCAACAACAATAGCAAAAGGATTCTGATCGCTCTTAAGCTCTTCCCTTCTTTCCGCACTACGATTGGGATTAAGCAACCGCTCATGAACATAGCGTTTATTTCCTTCCACAAGCCTTTGCAAAGACTCCTTAGGAGTGGGCATCGGTAGACTTAATAAGTTAGAAAAGGGGAAAACGAAAAGTGAAAGTAGAAATAGGCGTCTAAATATATTCATCATTATATCCTTATCATTCGATTTAATTTTTTTGATAGCGTTGTAACACAGTATCGCCAATCCTTCTGCTATCGATTAATTGTAGAGACTGAAGTTGGCATCTTTTAGGCAAGGATCTTGCATTTTCTTCTACAAATAAAGTCCCTCCTTTGTCCAAAAGAGAGTGTCGATCTACCCATTGGACTACACTCTCGCTATAACAAATAGGAATATTTTTGTCCTCTAAAGAGAGGGTTTCATAGGGGGGGTCAGCAAAAATGATATCAAACCAAGCTCCTTGTTTAGCAAGTTTCTCCAACAGGACAGTAACCGAACCTTTTAGAATTTTGGTTTGGGCATCCAGTCCCAGCAAGTGGATGTTTTGCTCTAAACATTTGATTGCATTGGGATGTGATTCAATGAAAGTCGTATGCAGAGCTCCACGACTGATTGCCTCTATTCCTACTGCACCCGATCCAGCGAAGAGATCGAGAAAACGAGCCCCTTCGATGAAATCTTGACAAATATCAAATAGAGATCCTCTTAAACGGGAAGAAGTCGGTCGTGTTTGATCTCCCTTTGGGCTATGGATCTTCCGTAGTTTAAAGCGTCCCCCGATAATCGATAACATTCCATCTAGCCTAATTGTTATCGCTCAATACACTATTGAAAAGCCCAGGTTGAGGTAACTTTGCAATGGAATCAATCTTTTGTTTTTTCTTTGGTGGGTATCCGATGATACCAGCCACTTGATTAGAAGAGGACTGGTGGTTCCGTAGGGCAGCAGCCTGTTCCTTTTTTACTTCTTTCTCATTTTCATGTTCTTCTGGAGAAAGGATGCGTAAACTCCACACCTTCCAATTCACTCCATCGAAGATTAAGTAATACTTTAAATAAGCCGCAGTTTCGCTAGAATGAAGAAGAACGGAAAGAGAGGCTGCATTTCCATTGATTTTAGGACGATGGAATGAAGCTGTCTTGTACTGATTAAAAATTGGATATTTTTTGATGTATTCCTTAAATGTAGGCAAATTGGTTGCGAGCTTAAACTCACGTGAAGCAAATTCTTCATAAGCAAGATCAATCTTTCCGGACTGAATGTACTTCAGTTGACTTTTTATTTGCTCAATCAGAGCTTGAGCAGAATTTTCTTTATTCGAAGACTGCTTTTTTAAGAGTCGTATGCTTAAAATTTTCCATTTTCCCTCCTCACGGATGACTTTAAATTCGATAGGAGTCTTTACATGATCGCTAGAAGTGAGTTCACCTTTGATCGTTGCAATATTTTTATCTATCGAACGTTGAGTAAATTTTGAAATGGGACTCTTAATCATTAGAGGGTGGGCTTCAATAAAATCACGGAATTGATCGAAGGAAGTGGATTCTTGAAAAGCTTTTGAAGTATAGTCTTTGTAAGCCTTTTCTATATCTTGATTTCTAAGGGCGTTCATTTGATGTTCAACAACATCAACCAGACTTTCAGTAAAAAAAATACCAACTGTAACAGCGATAAGTGCAAGCAGAGCAACCCCTACAGCAATTTTAAACCACAAAGGCATGCGTCTTTGTGCTGTTTTAGGCTTTGTTTCTGTTGAATGATTAGCTGTATTTAAAGCAATTCCGCAGTTAGGGCATGCATTTTCATTTTCGCTAATTTCAGATCCACAATGGGTACAAAGCATAACGACCTATTCCTTTGTTGAACAATCATTAAGATTTAACGCCTAGAGTCCTATCTTTACATATGATCTAAAAATTTTCCAATAAAAACCGATTCAATTACTCCCTAAGTGAATATGCACCATAAAAATGAATAAGGGTTTCGGCTTTCTTATGATTCGACTCCTTTAAAAGATTATAAACTTGTAGTCCTTTCGCATTCAAACCTTGTTTAAAATAAAGTTGACCCAATTTAAAAAGCGTCTCTTTATCATCAGGACATAACTCTAAGAGAGTTTCATATTCACTTATTTCTTGCTCAGGCATATTTAAATCGTGATAACTATAAGCAAGCTGAGCATGCACCCAAGGGTCCTGGGGAGCATAATCTCTTAAAATTTTAAACTCTTCTATTGCCATTTTGGCAATGAATTGGAATTTTCTTCGACTTTCCTCATTATATTTATTGGGAGGGATCCATTCCTCTTCTTTTAACCCCTCTACATGTCTTGGATCGATAAACAAACCCGATAACATGACATAAGCATTGGCTAATCCAGCATGAGCGTCTAAATCTGTTGGAGAAGAGTGCACTATTTTTATATGATATTCGATCGCAGTTTGAAGAAGAATTTCTTTCATCAATTGGCAATCTTTCCAATGAAACCAACAGCTCATCTTTTCTATAGGAGCTGCGAAAATCTCCTTACTCAATGGAATTGGAAATATATCATATTCTTTTGAGTGAAAGGCATTCCCTAACTCGCAACAATGGTGAGCAATTTTAAGATACCTTACAGTGTCTTCAAGAGGTCCAATGCTGTTCGAAATAGCATTCAAATACTCATCTCTTAATGCAACGAGTTTTTCATTTTTACGCGTTTGAAAATACATTTTTAAGGTGAGGTAACAAAATAATGTGGCAACAATAAGGGCGAAATGGATGGCCATAACAAAATTTTCCAGAAACGTAGGAAAATGAACAAGGAAGTAAGTCACCTCGCCGATGATAAGAAAAATAAAAAACAGGTTTAAAAGATCATAAGTGCGTAAAATCTGCTTAAATCGTTCTAAAACATAGGGAAGTAACACGATTTTATTGCGCTCTTCAAACTCTATAGAACTTTCAGCATAGGTTGGATTCATAACGCAATTAATTACCCTTCATTGAGGGGAATAGGAACACCAGTATTTTGAGCTTTTAAGAAAGTTCCCTTGAGTTCGTCTTGATCAAAAACTAGTAAGCCTAAGGAGACGAGAGGAAGAGACATAAAAAAGGGCCAAGTCACCGTCTCACTCAAAAATATCCAGCCAAAAAAAGCTGCGAAGATGGGAGTTGTCAATCCAGCAAAGGAGATAAAAGGAGCAGAATAGCGCTTAAGTAGATATCCATATAGATTGTAGCAAATTAAATTGGAAATAATCA
Source organism: Chlamydiota bacterium (assembly GCA_041691035.1). GTDB lineage: Bacteria > Chlamydiota > Chlamydiia > Chlamydiales > Parachlamydiaceae > JBEPVL01. Next base: position 52,113 of record JBEPVL010000011.1, on the reverse strand, counting down.
CAAGAGCAAGAGTACATTCTAAGTAGATAGAGAAATTAGAAACAGGAATTGGATTCCAATTCTCAGACAAGAGCGAATGGATAAGGGCGATCCCTCCCCCTATAATCATGCTGAATCCATTGGCGGAAAGAGGGGAGAGCTGATGATCGATGACGAGTCGTTTTAGTAAGATCCATCCATATACACTACAAATAGTCGCCCCTACTACAGCTAGTTCAGCCCAAGAAAAAAAAGATAGATGCCCCCCCACTTCCTCCCCAGGGGTGTGGTTAAGAAGAATAGGAGCAAACCCAGTAAATCCGATGAGGAGACCCAGCCATTTCTTTTTTGTTATGGTATCCTTAAATAATAGGTAACAAAAAAAAGCAGATAGAAAAGGGGAAAGACTATAAATAAAACAGGTTTTAAAGGAGGTTAAATAGCGTAAACCCCAAAATTCAAGAACATTTGTCAAATAAATATTTAAAAAAGCTAACTGGAAAATCCTTGACCACGTTGTCCGATCGTATGTAAATTTCTCTTTGTTAACGATCACTTGATAACCAATCAATATCAAGCCGGCAATCATCATTCGTGAGCCTACTAAAAATATAGGTTGAGAGTGATCTAATGCAGTTTTTGAAATTGTAAAGACGCTAGCAAAGAGCGCATATAACAAAAAAATATTGAACATATAGCCAGTCTTGATGATTTAACAATTGAAATTCAAAACAATACAAATCTAAATTGTGCCTATATGGAAAAAAAAAATAAAGAAATATTTTTCACTCCCCGTAAAGCGAACATATAAATTATTAACGTAATTTCTAGCATTTAGATAGTACAAATAGTTTTTTTTGGTATAATAAAGAATATATTAATTTGATTTGAATTATTTTTGCCAATTTGATAGGCTGTTTTGTTTAGTCAACAGAGAAAGATCATAGTGTAAACTATGAAAGAATTATATAGTGGAGATCTTATGCAAAAAACTAAAATTTTATTGATCGAAGACGAAGAAGATATTGCTTCTTTGATCAAATTTCAAGCCGAGTTAGAGGGATATCGCATCCATATTGAAGCCGATGGCTTGAATGGTTTTCTTGCAATCGAAAAAGAAAATCCCGACATCATCATTTTAGATATTATGTTACCTGGATTAAATGGTCTTGACTTCTGTAGGAAGGCAAAAAACCATCCTCAATTTAACTCCATTCCCATCATTATCTTATCGGCACGAACAGAAGAAGTGGATGTCGTTCTTGGATTAGAGCTTGGAGCTGATGACTACGTCCCGAAACCTTTCTCGTTAAAAGTTCTTTTCTCGCGTGTGAGAGCTGTATTAAGAAGAGGAAAGGAAACCGAAAAGGACACAAAAATTCTTCAATTCAGCGAATTTATCATGGATGCTGAAAAATATATTCTAAGAAAAAACGATAAAACCATTGCATTGACACTCTCTGAATTTGGTATTTTAAGACGACTCCTTGTTAACCGAGGACAAGTTTTAACAAGAAATCAACTTTTAGATGATGTACAGAACGATGAAGCCTTCATTATAGATCGTAATATTGATGTTCATATTGCATCCTTACGCAAGAAACTAGGCCCACGCTTTGAAGGCATTGAGACAGTGCGAGGGGTAGGCTATCGTTTCAAAGAAGAAGACTAAGAGTTTTTTTATTACAAATCAAGTTTTTAACAAATAGGTTTGTTTATTAATATAAACTTTAAACAAACTTGTTCGGTTAATCAAACTGATTCTAACAAATATTCTCAATGACAAGTTGAACCAACACTTGAGAGGTGATTCCGTAATTAAAACTCTCTTCCAAGGCCAAAAAGGAACACCATAATGCTCCCGTCAGCTCGGAGATTTCCTCCGACTTGAGCAAAAGCATTCTTTTTAGTCACTTCTCTTCTTTTGCCAACGGCACACATGAAATCGATATCAAAGCCACAATATTTTTGTGTAAAACCTACTGTCCAAATATCTTTAGAAAAGATGTTTGGACGCAAAAAGCCAACCAAGAGATTGCTCTTCAAAATAATCGGTGAAAAATAATGGGCATAACCCCCTCTAATACAAAAGGTTTCGACCACTTGATAATCAACTCCAATATTTAAAGAAAAAGCGTCTTTTAATCCACCTCCAGGCCCTTTCTTACTACCAAGTGGTGCTTGAGCATCAACAGCATTGGACAGAGTACGACAGCTTTGAAAATTAAACAAGGTGCCTTGTAGTGATATAGTCGCTTTGCAAAAATTATAACTAAGCCCAACACGCAGCTCTGGAGGAACTTCATATTTACCACGCGAAGGAGTTAATCCCCGATATTTTTTGAAATGAGAACTGCAAAGTTGTTTGGTAAAATAAGAAATGCCAAAACTTAATCTTTCATTGATGTGAAATAACCATCCTAAACGGAGATTAAGTGCATAAGACCAATCGTATCCTTGATTGGTTACATGGTGAGGGTGGATGGAAAGCGGTATAAAGTTTTGCAAGCCATTGAATTTAATTCTTGAAATATTTAAAGGAACGCTCAAACCAAAATCATGACAACCCCACCGATAAGCTACAGTGGGAACAAGAGCACTAATAATAGATTCTGCACCTAAATGATCTTGGCCGTATGCATTTAAACCATGTCTCACAGTCCCTTTCGAACTGGTAATCCCCACATCGGTACTGAAACCAATCACAACATTTTGAGCAACACTTTTAGTGATTCCAAAAAGAAAAGCTGGAATCCATTTACACTGAGTTGTTGAAGAGGTTTGATTAAAAGTTGGTACTAAACTATCCGAAATCTTCGCATGCCCATTAATATAAATAATCCCAGCTCCCACATCAAATCGATTAGCCACCTCTATAATACCTGCTGGATTATACCGTGCTGTAGTGGCACTTTGAGGATAGGCAACCCCCGCATCAGCCATGGCAAATTCTTTGATAAACCCATAACATGGAGCTGCTTTTAAGCAATGAAAAGCCGCTACCAAAATAAGAATGCGTTTTAATTTAACCCAATACGATTTCATCTTGAACCAACCACTTTTAGATATGTACTAGGCTATTCAAAAGTTTGCACAGACTAGTTATGAAATAATCAAAAGAATATTCATTATTTTTATATATAGATTAGAACGTGTTTAAAATCCATGATCAAGATGCCTTGCAAGAGAGACTATGAGATTTTGAGGAATCAACCATTCGAAATTGTTGGAGGCTGCCTGAAAAAAACCTATAATTCAAAAATATGATATTAACCTTAGTTTTGAGCTTATTAGGATGATTCAGCAAGAAGAGAGAGACTAACATGGAAAAACCAGATGCTATTCCCGGTTACACCATTAAAGAATTAATCTATACTGGAGAATGCTCTGCAATTTACCGTGCAACTGCTCTTGCAGACCAGGCACATGTCATTATTAAACTACTCTCTAGCAAGGATATTTCTTTAAAAGAAATTTCAAGAATTGAACGCGAAAAAAAATTATCGGAAAAAATAGCTGCAATTGACCATCGATACCGTGATTTTATTCAGGAAGCCGACACGTATATTTTGATTTTTAATGATGAGGGTGAAGAGACTTTAGCTTCTTTGATTCAACAAGACATCACTCTTAAAGATTTTTTAATCATAGCCATTAACATCACAAAAATGCTTTCTGAATTGCACCAGTTAAAAATCATTCATAAGGATATTAAGCCAAAAAATATTTTAGTTAATCCTTTAAGTAAAGGTGTAAAAATCATAGATTTAGGCATCGCAGAGGAGCTTGTCCGAAAATCGAAAAATATAGAGATTCCTCATTTAATTGAAGGTTCTCCTGAATACATGTCTCCTGAACAAACCAGCCGCATGAACCGTAGCGTGGATTACCGGACCGACTTCTACTCCTTAGGTATCACTTTATATGAAATGTTAATCAAAAAAGTCCCTTTTGTGTTGGGCACGGATAATCTTTTAGAAATTATTTATGCCCACATGACCCAGGTTCCCACACCGCCTCATGAGTTAAACCCAGCTATCCCTAGTATTCTCTCAACGATTATAATGAAGCTCATTTCAAAAAATGTAGAAGATCGCTATCAAAGCGAATATGGGATTATTTTTGATTTAAACCACTGTTTAGAGCAGCTTGAAGCAAATCAAACGATCACCCCATTTCCTATCGCTCAAAAGGACCTTCCCATTCAATTGCAAATTTCCCAAAAGCTATATGGAAGAGAAGCTGATCGTCAAAAACTTATCGACGCATTTTTACACTGTTGTAAAGGAAAAACACAATTTATTTTTGTAACAGGCTACTCAGGCGTCGGAAAATCTTCTTTAGTACATGAGATTTATTTGCCAATTACAGAAAGAAAGGGCTATTTTATTTGGGGAAAATTTGATCAATACCAGCGCGATAATCCCTATAGCGCATTGTTACAAGCTTTCAAACAAATGATCCAGCAACGCCTTGCAGACAAAGCAGAAATATTTTTAACTTGGAAAAACAAACTATTAACTGTCCTTAAATCGAATGCTCAAATTATCGTAGAGGTACTTCCAGAATTAGAATTAGTGATTGGGAAGCAACAAGAAGTAGAAAAATTAGATCCCATTGCAGCCAAAAACCGTTTTGAAATTTATTTTCAAATTTTCTTTGAAACACTGCTTGATGCGGAGCACCCCCTAACAATTTTTTTAGATGATCTGCAATGGGCCGATGTCTCTTCCCTCAAATTTTTAAAAAATTTGATGTTGAAATCAACTATTTCCCATCTTTTGATCATTGGAGCTTATCGCGATAATGAAGTTGATTCCGCTCACCCTTTAATTCAAGTCATCAATGAAATGCAAGGCCATGGGTTAGAATTAAAAAACATTCAACTCCATCCCTTAGAGCAGGATCAAGTCATCAAAATGCTATGCGACACGTTGTTTGTCCAAGCCAACAAAGCACACTCCTTAGGAGTGCTCTGTTATCAAAAAACGAGAGGAAACCCCTTCTTTTTAAACCAATTCTTAAAAACCCTTTATCAAGAAGCGCTAATTTTCTATAACTTCACAGCTGGCCAATGGGATTGGGATATCGATAAAATTAATCAGAAGGGATTTACTGACAATGTCATTGACCTTGTCACCAATAAAATAAAAATGCTTTCCCCTAAAACCCAGCACCTCTTACAATTTGCTTCCTGCTTAGGAACTTCTTTTGATTTAAACACTCTTTCTATTGTGTATGAATCCTCTCCGCAAGAAACCGCCCCCATTATCCTTCAAGCACTGCAAGAAGAGCTCGTCTTGCCGCTCACACCAATGTATAAATACATTGAAAATATCGATAAATTTGATGTCTCTTATCGTTTTTCACACGACAGAATTCAACAAGCGGTATACACAACTATACCAGAAGACTTAAAGAAAAATATTCATTTTAAAATTGCCAATCTTCTTAAACAAAAAATTTCTCCAGAAGAATTGGAAGAGCATATTTTTGAAATCCTTCCCCATTTCAATTATGCCCTAGAAAAATTTCTACATCCGTCAGAAAAAGAAGAAGTTGCCAAAATGAATGCCCTTGCTAGTCAAAAAGCTAAGAAGGTCAATGCTTATGCCCCCGCTTTAAATTACATCAATATTGCTTTACAGTTGCTCGATGAAGATGCTTGGAAAACTCATTACGCCTTTCTTTTATCTTTATATTTAGAAAAGGCAGAACTTCTATTCCTTATGGGCAATACTGCTAAGATGAATGAAACTATAGATTATGTGTTTAAACACACTCAGAGCAAGTTGGATCAAATCAATTTTGTCAAAATAAAGTGCATGTCATGTAATCCCGAATCAAAATTTCTTGAATCGATAGACATTGCGCGAAAATTTCTCTCTCAACTGGGCATTCACCTCCGCAAACACCCAAATACTTTTACTGCCTTTTTAGATTTTTTAAAAATTAGACATCTATGTGGCACAAAAAATTTAGATCAATATTTATCCCTTCCAAAAACGACCGACCCCCATGTTATAGCTCTGATGGAATTGCTTGGTACAATTATCTCTCCTTGCTATTCTGCTAACCCAGAATTGCTTTTGAATGTCATTTTTCATGGCTTAAACTTGTCCATTCATAAGGGCATTTCTCATTTTTCTCCATTTTGCTTTATGGTCTATAGCTTGGTTTTAGCAGGTCAAACAAGAGAATTTAAAGCTGCGCTGAATGTCTCAAAGCTATCTGTAGATTTGCTAGATACTTTCCCCAAAGAGCGATTTATTCAAACGCGTGTTCTCTTTTCAGACGCAGCTTTTATTCATTATTGGAGAAAGCATATTAAAGAAACCCTACCTATTTTTCAGAAAACGGCCCTAATTGGTGTAGAGACAGGGGATTTAGAATATGCAAGTTATTCATTTTGGTTGCAAGGATCGCTATATTTTTTAAATGCACCTCTTTCAAAGACATATGAAGCAAGTCTCTTAAATCATGCAGCCCTGTGCGATCTAAAGCAAGAACAAATGATTCAAGGCCATTCAATCTTTCTGCAAGCCATGCAAAATTTAATGTCCACCACCATAGAAAAGCCATGGCTTTTAATAGGTAGCCATTGTCAAAGAGATGAGCTCTTAGTCTACCTCAATAAACATCATCATAATTCCCTGATTGCTATTTTTGCCGTTACTGAACTTCAACTTTGCTATATTTTTGAAAATTTTGACGCAGCCCTTGCAAATATCGCTCTCTTCCATCAAACCAGACTAGCCATTTGCTCGATGTATCAAGAATGCCTAGGATTATTTTATGAAACACTTACCTACCTGGCAATCTGGGAAAAAATGACCTTCAAAGAAAAATTTAAAGCTAAGTGGACCATCTATAAAAACTGCTTGTTATTCAAAAAATTTGTTAAGCAAGTTCCCGTCAATTTCATGCATTTGTATTATCTGGTTGAAGCTGAAAGAGCTCGAATTAAGGGCAATTTCTTATTAGCTCTTCAGAACTATACAACGAGTATTGAATACGCTCACAAAAACAAATTTTTGCAAGAAGAAGCCATTGCACATGAGAAAAAAGCGAAACTGCTCTTCAAAATTAACCTCCTTGATTTAGGCCAAAAATGTCTAAAAGACGCTTATTCTCGCTATTCAAAATGGGGAGCTGAATCCAAGTTAAAACAATTAAAACAAAAATACTTAAAGCTGCTTTCTGAAGATCCATCTCAACCTTCAACTTCCTCTTCCTCCCTACATTCATTGACCAGCACAACAACGGAATCGCTAGATCTTTCCAGTCTCATTAAATCCACGCAAGCTATCTCTAGAGAAATGGATTTGAGCCGTCTGATTCAAACATTGCTAGATGTTATTGTAGAAAATGCAGGAGCTGATGCGGGCGTTTTAATTATCGAGCGCAATAAATCCTTATTTATTGAAGGAGAAATTTCAACCTCAGGTGATCCGCATCTGATATCCTCTAAACCTCTTGAACAAGCCACATACTTACCTAATTCGTTGATTTTATATGTCTATCGCTCAAAAATACCTGTGATTCTTAATAACGCCTCTCAAGATAATCAATTCATCAATGATCCCTACTTTTTCAAATTTCATCCTAAATCCATCTTCTGTTTGCCTATTATTTATAAAAACATCGTCATGGGAGTCATCTACTTAGAAAATCGAAAACTAGAAGGCGCCTTTACCTCGCATTTGATTAACATCTTAGAACATATTTCCGCTCAAGCCGCTATCTCCTTAGAAAATGCCCGTTTTTATGAAGCTACAGAACGTTTTGTTCCCACACAATTCCTTTCTCAACTTGGCAAGCGAAACTTAATTGAATTTAATCGAGGCGATTGCATCCAACAAAAAATGTCGATTTTATTTTGCGACATCCGCGAATTTACCCATATTAGTGAACAAATGGAACCGCAATACGTATTTAAATTGCTTAACGATTTTATGGAACACATGGAAAAAAGTATTCAAAAAAATAATGGTTTTATCGATAAATATATTGGTGATGCCATTATGGCTCTTTTTAATGAAAACTCAGAAGATGCCTTAAATGCCGCTATTGATATGTTAAGGAGTCTTCATCAATTAAATTTAGATTCCATAACGCCCCTTTCCATGGGTATCGGAATTAATACGGGAGAAGTTCTTTTAGGAATTATGGGAGGAAAAACACACCTGGCAGGCACAGTCATTGGCGATTCTGTCAATGTAGCCGCCCGCTTAGAACAGCTTACAAAAATATACAAGACCCCATTATTGATTGGGGAAATGGTAAAAAATAATCTTCTCCACCCCTCGGATTATAGCCTACGCCTAATTGATAATGTTCTTGTCAAAGGAAAATCTATTTCCATGGAAATTTGGGAAGTCTGTGATGCTGATGAGAAAACGGTCAGGAAGTTAAAAATGGAGACTCTCAAAATTTTTAATTCAGCCCGACAAAAACTCCATGAAAATGACTATTTTTCAGCACTATCTCTTTTTGAAACTTGTGTGAAGGAAAATCCAGCGGATTCAGTAGCACGCTTTTATCTCAATCACTGTCGTAGTCATAGGTAATGGTATGAGGCAATTAGAGATCTTTTTACTTTCGCTCTTTGATTTCTTTTAATATTTTTTCATCACGTATCACCCATTTGATAGTATGTTTGGAAACCTGAACTTGTCCAGGTCTCGATCCTTTGAAGCGGGCGATATATTTTTTTTGAGTGATGCATACCTCTCCCTCACTTAAATTCTTCATTTTGCTTTTTTCGAGCGCCAATTGAGCCGCATCGAGCAATGCTGCTTCATCCGGTTCTTTTCCTTTTTCTGCCCGAATAACCACATGGGAACCCGGAGTTCCATGCGCATGGAGCCACCAGTCATTCCCATGCGCGAAGCTAAAGGTAAGAAACTCGTTCCCCTTTGCATTTTTTCCAACAAGAATTTTAAGACCGCTAGCAGAGTGAAATTCAAAATAACTGATGCTTTGTTTTTTATCTTTTATTTGTTTGGGAGGCTTAGGATCTGATTTCAAAAGAATCGAAGAAAAACTCTCTACTGCTTCCCATGTGGAACATATTTCAAGTTCCGCTCTTTGATTTCCCACCTCAGCTAATTTTGCATTAAGACGATCGATATATAAAAGGAGAGGTTCTATCCCCAGTTTTAACTTTTTAGCTTTTTGATACCACCGCTTAAGAAGGTCTTGAGGTTTCAGCGTTCGATCGATGGAAATCACTAACGATTGATCCGTCATCCAATCATATACTGTAATGGCATCTTGTCCGGATTGAAGACGACTATAATTAGCTTTGAGGAGTTCGGCTTGATGGTAAATAGCACTCCAATTCAGACTTTCCTCTAAAGATTTCTTTGCTTTTGAAATGCAACTCAACACCTTTTTTTCTTGCTTTAGGAATACACTTTCGATTTTCGACTTTAAAAGAGTTAAGTTGGAGGCATCGCTTGAACACGTTTCATTTTTATGAATCTCATCAGGATACATAAGTTGGCCTTAAGGATGGGAAGTGGATCGAGAAATTCGATCCACTCTTGAGGTTTAAACCTTTATTGTAACAGCTTTAATCATTCCTGTTAAATATTCCTTAGATTTCTCGAAATGAGGAGAATTCGAAAGATATAAGGCATCTTGAAAAGATCCGCATGGCTCAATTCTAGGTCTTCTAGTCTTTGGAGCATTAAGAAAGTTTAGTAATGAAGTCAATGACGCATTAAATTCTGAGAATATCTTTGCTTTAACCTGATCTAAAGTCTTAGTTTTTGTTCTTAGCATTTCAAATTTTTCAAGGATTGAAAGTCTGATTTGATGTTCAACAAAGGAATCTATTTTGTTAAGTTCATCTTCAGCAAAATCTATCGTATTAAAAATTTCAGAAATCTTTGCCGTCATCGTGGCATTATTTTTCTTTTTATTAATATAAGTAACCGAATCTTCTATCTGAAATACTTCATTATTTTTATCTTTCACTACCAGTTTATTTATAATTGAAATATGCGCCCTTGTATAACCTTCAGAGGTCTCACGTAATCGTTTTGGATTCGAATTATCCATGTTTGAAACTGTATCAGGAACGTAATACTGCGTAGCTTTAAATATACCCGGAAGTGGTTTAGCAACAAACGAATGCTCAGTCCAGAGAGGAGCTTCATTGGCCACATAAGTTGACATGATGTTAAAAAGGGAAACTCTTTTTTGCATGTGTTCGTACCCAATTAGAGCTCGGTTTTTAATGTTTCTGTAGTCAATAGCATAACCCGTTTTATCAGAAAATGGAAGGGCAGAGACGTACCTACATTTAGGATCCTGTACACTCACAAATCTTGAATTTGAAGGGCGCGTTGCCTTAAAAATAGCTCTTGTTACGATATTTTGAGCAGGTTTGGTTTCTGTCTTTGGTTGTTCTTTGATTTTTTCTTTTTCTTTCAAATCAATTTTTTCTTCTAATAAGTCTAACTTACACTTGAGCTGATTTTCGTTTGTTAAAATTTCGATCGTGACGGGCAATTTTACAAGCTTTGGCTCTTCTGTTTCTGCTAGAGTTGGAGAATAAGCATTAATGCTCATTTTTAATGAGTCATATTGCTCCCCCTTCTCTGACTGGAAGATAATCTTTGTAGTTTCATCATCGACTTTTATAGACTGCATATCTGCATAGAATTTCTGATCAAGCGTACCTTCAGTTTTAGTCAAGAGGTTTTCAACGCTTGTAGAAGTAGCAGTAAAAAGAAAACTTTGATTGCTTATATCGAATTCGGGTTCATCAAAACCATCTAAATGATAAATCACTTCGTCATCCGAACTGTCATCGTCATAATTTGAAAAAGTTCTTACAACATGACTTTCACTTTTTTGAATTTCCTGTTTGTGAGTGTTTTTTGCAGTTAATGTCAGAGTAGAAGCTTGTGTTCTGCTTTCCTCCATTTTATCAAATTTGTTTGATGCAACATCTATGAGTGTTTTTAAATTAGAAAGACATTCTTTTTCTGAAACGTCAAATTCATTTTCATTATCAGAAAAAATATCATTATTAACCTCTTCTCCAAAACTATTATTATTTTCTTTTACTACAGGAGAATCAAAGAAAAATTCCCTATATAATTCATTTATCTGCACATTACCTAAGCACATTTGATTCACCTTTTATTAACTAAATTAATTAAAAGTAAACTTAAAATAAAATTATTAATGATTGATTAAGATTGTGATAAATAATAATAATTTAACGAAGAAGTCTTAAAGCATTAACTCCTACTAATACCGTACCACCTTCATGCATCACCACAGCGACCCAAAGAGGTATCCATCCTGCTAATGCTGGAATGGTTGCAAATGCAATTGCAATAAGAGCTATTGAGAGATTTTGTTTAACAATTGCTTGTGTTTGTTTAGCTTTTAACATAAGCCAATCTAATTGATCTAGATCATCATGTAATAAAACAACATCGGCAGCTTCAATGGCTGTTCCGCTACCCACTTTACCCATACAAATACCTACAGAAGCTCTAGAAAGAGCTGGAGCGTCATTGATCCCATCACCAATCATTGCTAAACCATTTTCTTTTGATAGTCGAGTAACATAGTCGAGTTTATCTTCAGGACGAAGATTTGCAAAATAGCTGTCTAATCCTAATGAATCGGCAATATTCCTAGCATTCATTTCATGATCTCCCGTCAGCATCAATAACTTCCAAAACCCTTTTGCTTTAAGCCGAACGATCGTTTCTTTCATTCCAGGCCGAATAGAATCACGGAAAGCAAACACAAATAGGTCTTTTCCGATCTTAAGCACTGCTACAATCTGACCCTCCTCGCTTAATCTTTGAAAGATTTCTTCTAGTTTATCACTTTGATCGCTACTGATTTCATTTTTTATATAATCAAGGCTTCCCATATATACAGGGACTGCTTGATCATCAACAAAAACAGTACCTGCAATTCCATATCCCGGTATGGAAGTAAAATTTGAAATAGAAAGAGGGGTGATATTTTTACTTTTTGCTAATTGATTAATGGCATGGGCAATAGGGTGAACAGCATTTTTTTCGAGCGCATAGGCAATGCCTATAATGTCGGTTTCGCTCCATTGCTTTGCATTAACTGCAAGTTGGATGATCTCAGTATTTTCCAGCTGTCCTGTAGTTAGGGTTCCTGTCTTATCAAAAGCTATCACAGAGCACTGAGAAAGCGCATCCAAAATCACTCCTCCTTTCAATAAGATTCCCTTCTTAGCACAAATGCTGAGAGCACTTAGGTAAGCAATAGGAAGAGCAAGAATAAGAGCGCAGGGAGAAGCAGCTATTAAGAAAGCAATAGCACGGTAAAGAGAGCCCTCAAATCCTAGGAAGGGGATATTTAAAATTATTGGCAATACCAGACTAAAAAAGGCTGCCAAGGAAATAATCGTCAGCGCATAAAAACGACTAAATCGATCAAACCACCTTTGTAATCGAGGTTTGGACTCCTGCGCTTCCGTTACTAATTGAATAATCTTTCGAATCGTGGAGTTCGCACTAGTGTTTGTAACTGAAAGAGTAAGAGCCCCATCTAAATTTTGACCTCCAGCAGGGACCTCATCCCCAACACTTTTTCTGATGGGCAAACTTTCTCCGGTGAGATGGACTAAGTTAACAAAAGATGTTCCTTCTACTACCGTCCCATCAAGAGGAATAATTTCGCCTGCACGAATAAGAATGTGGGTTCCGATGGCTATATCTTGAATAGAACGTTCGTATAAATGTCCATTTTTATCGAAAACTGTCGCTTTCGTGGGAGAGAGTTTTTGAAGTGAGTTAAGCGACCCCTTCGCTTTCTCTACCACAAAATCCTCCATTGAGCCTGAAATGGAGAATAGGACAAGCAACAAAGCTCCTTCATAGCTTCCCCCAATCAAAACGGAGGAGAACGCAGCCAATGTCATTAAGACATCGATATTGACGTTCAAATCCATTAAATCCTCTATCGCTTCTATAAGGGAAGGGATTCCAGCTAAAAAATATACAAAAAGCAATAACAAATAGCCTAGAATAAAATAAGGGGTAAACGAAAGAATAAAGGCGATAAATAAAATTCCCGCAGCCACTAATGAAGAGCGAAGCGTTAGCTTTGAAGACCACCCACGAGCTTCCGGAGTTAAAAAGGGACTTGCACTCTCATCACTATTCAAACTGAAATAATCTTGAAAAAGAGATGTCGGGGAAGTTGACGTTTTGATATTCAAAGTCATGATCTCAGGCCTGGCTTTTTAAAAATTCAATAAAAAAATAGACACTCCCAACTGAAAGTAATGTAATGGCTAGATTCCATACCACTGCAGGAATGGAGCGATTACTTTGGTAATAAGCTGCAAGATAGCTACTTACCGCAACAATCGCAATGCTCGCCAGGAAGACACCTCCCCATGGCCACAGATAATTCCCTATAAGAATAATAAGTGAAGAAAGGAAGACTCCCACACCTGCACCTAACCCCTGCATCAGGGGATGTTCATGCACCTCAAGAGAAAGCCCCAACTCCTCCTCGATCATTACCTTAAGAAGGCGATCATTATCAGCCATCAGAACATCCAATACCTGCTCAAGAAGATCGCCCTCAAAACCCTTAGCTTGATAAAGCATCTTTAATTCTTCACGTTCTTGTGCACGGTGATGTTCAATCTCCCAATGTTCCTCTTCTAGAACTTTATGGAGTCTTTCTAATCTCGACCAAGCCAACCAAGCACTCCTTCCCACTTTCCAGATGAGTAGCCCTAAAAAAAATACAATTAAACCCAGGACGAGACTTTTTGTCGGCAAATTTGAAAAACGTCCAAACAAGACTAAAATACTGGCAAGAACAGAAAGATCGCGCGCGGCATCAAAAGCGGAAGATAAAGAGCCAGGGATCTCTGTTCCGTGAATTTCACTGGCTGCTATAATTCCTCGTGCCTGAGCTTCAACGACGTGAGAAAGAGCGCTTTTTCCTTTAAAGTGTGCAGGTGAGCCGGTCATCTTTGCCTTTTCTGGTAAAAGTTTTTGAGAGTTTTTAAATTTTAATAAAAGAATATGCTATAATCAATTTAAGGAAGTTAGGGTTTTTTCTCAAATCATTTAGTTTTATTTCAGGAGGCGTATGTTTGATTCAAACATTGTGAATTATAGCAATTCAGAAGCCTCCACCTCAGTATCCACGACACCCTATTCTTCAGAAACTTCTCAAAAGGGAATCTCGGGGGCTTCTTCTATAGAGCAAAGCCGAGATGTAGCCTCTCTTCTGATGCCTCTTATAAATTTTCCCCATCTCGTTGTTCCACAATATGATCTTCCCTCAAATTCATCTTCCATTGCTCTGATCGGATATGATGCAATACAAAAATTTAACTTGGCTATGGCTTCTTTAAGTATATCCATACTCGAAACGTGGGCAAAAAATATCAATGAGAACGAGGAAAGAATCCGAGAACTGATTAACACCCCAGAATATCAAGCTAGAGCAGAGATCCAAAGATTTGGAACCTCTCATCCCACCTTAAAATCCGATCCAACAGCTGCATCCGACCCCATAACTTCTGGAGCAACACCTTCTGTCGATCTCCTTAATTCCTTTAATCGCCTTCACGCGATTAAAACAATTTCAGAGGTCTCTAAATCAGAAGCATCCTCACAAGACACCGTAATGGTCCCATTTACAGCCTTGATGATGATTGGAGGTGTGTTAACTTTAGGAACAGCAGAAGTGGCTACGTCGAGCGTTAATGCATCTGTCAACCCTTCAAGTGCGCCCTCAGTCTCAGCAGTCGAACAACTGCAAACAATTAATGTCCTTAATCCAGCTGATCTCATCCCTGTGATTAATCTAATGGTAGCAGCCCCCCTCTATTATCGTTCCTGGGAGGAAGCTGTCAGTCGTTTTGAAAATAAAGAACGAGTCAATCAAAAGAATCTTATTCAAAACTTCGCCAAAGATGTGATCAAAATGGTCACCGACCCATCTTTCATCGCATCCAATCTTGTCTCTACAATGGAAAATATGGATCCAACCAAAAGTAAAATAAGAGACCAACAGGTTGCTACAATCAAGTTGGTTTTATTGAGCGTCGCTTTAACCCTACTTTACTCTCAAAGCGTTGGAAAAGTGCAGGAAGGAAAGTTCTGGGGTATGGAGGCTGAAGAATTTCGGGGATTGTTAAATGGGGATATCCCCCTACCTAACCTGACAAAAAAATCATCACTAGAAGACCAACTCACAGTGAAATTACTCCTTTTAATTAAAGATCAATTGGGACTTCTCCCCACAGCGCAGAAAACTTCCCTGATTAGCGATATCCTCAATTATATATCCGGTAAAAAAGATGTCGAACGTATGCTTCAACCTGTCACAGTTTTCGAAGAGTTCTTTGCAGGTTCCGCTGTAGAAGACGAGAAGAAGCTTGGTCAGCCTATCTAAAAAATTATACGTAGAAACGAGCCAGGAAATGAATCCGCAAGAGGCCTAATGGTTAACCGTATCTTTAGCGGGACGGAACCCTGTAAATACATCTGCATATTTTTGAGGGAGAAGAAGCCGCTCTGAAACACGGACACCCTCTGCAAGGCTGTCATAGCAACCACCTTTAACGAGATGCCCCTCTTGCTGTATCGATGCAGGAGAAGCTATCCATTCCCAAACATTGCCACTCATATCATAAGCTCCAACGGGACTCATCGCATCATGAGTTTTAATTTGCTCTCTATCCTGCTCTGTAAGCGAAAGAGAGTGACTGCCATTATAGAAACCTACAGGAGTCGTCGCCACTCGAGGAGTTTGAATAGGCTTCGTTTCATCGCGATAATTGGCCCAGCTTCTGTCGATGGTGTTTTCACTAAATCCATATTTATATTTTTTTAAGGGCTCTCCCTTTATAGTAGGAGCCATCCCAGCAGCTTTCTCCCATTCACTCTCTGTCGGCAAACGATAGCCTTTATCTTTACAATAAAAATAAGCTCCCTCCCAAGTAACTAAGATGACAGGATGATTTTCTTTGCCAGGAAGAGGAGCAAAATTTTGATTCGAAAAACTGATTTGGGAAAGAGGATCTTCCTCCATCGTTTTTACTATTAAAACTCCTTGGTTATCAACAACAAACCCGGGCTTTTTTGGATCTATTTTAATAGTCTTTTTTTTCACTTTTTCATTTAACCAATCGCTAAATTGAGTATTTGTCACCGGATAAGTAGCGATTTGAAAAGCAGCTACATCAACTTGATAAGAGGGTTGCTCATTTTGCTTATTATCAGAAAAAGGATCACCTACGATGACCATACCTGCAGGGACATATAAAAAGGCATCTTCAGGAATGTAGTTAGCTTGAATGACAATTGGTTTCTTCACATCTACTGGAATAACCATAGGGTCGGGAGTGCGATAGTTTGGAATGTGTTCAAAACTTAGTTCGATTTCATTCCCTTCTGCTGATGGAATAAAGGAGGTAGTCTTCCCTTTAGCATTCATTCTAACTGGTTCTTTAGTTGTTCCAGGAATACGCATTGTAAAATTAAAGTCACTCAAATTACTCGACAAAGAGATCCCTTTCGAAGAACCCTCCACACTCGATTTTCCATCCCTTTTATTTGTTCCAAAATTCAAAAAAACAGTCTGAGGCAGTGTCGATTTAATAGTGACTGAGATAGTAGAAGGAAGAACGCTATCACGAGGCATATCAGGAAGCATCTCTGGTATTATCGAATAATCTCCTTCTGGTAGTTGAATTACCTTTGACCTGTTAACAATTTCTTCTTTAAATGTAATTGTGGGATTATCTTGAGACACGATTTTGACACCAAAATGATCCACATTTCCACGTATTAGCATCTTACCTTTAATTTTGTATAGGGCATCAGCTTCAGAAGTCGCGTTAGAGTCAACTAAAATCGTAGTTGGAAGAGGGGGAACATATAACTCACTGTCACTACTCGAGAAAACAAGAGTGTAATACCCTGGTTTAAGCGCTTTAAAGGTATAAGATACACCTTGAGAAACCGCAATCTTTTCCCCCTTGTCATCCATTAAAGAGTAGATCGCTTGGGGAATATTAGCTTTCACATGGATCTGTCCAGGTTCGTTTGATAAGCTAGGACTAGAATTTTGAAAGGAAGTCGATGGTTCAAAAGAAGGTCTTGAACCTATAGGTGGAGATAAATAATAGGTTTGATCCTTACGAAGGAAAATGTTTTGTGTGATAGGGGGTAAGGAATCAAACGTGTAGGTAATTGCATAGGGACCAGCTTCCAGAGGTCCACTTCGCCATGCAATAGTTCCATTATCGGGCTGAAGTAAAACTTTAAGAGGAGGGCGTTCATGCATCGCGGGCAAAAAACTGATTGTTAATTTAACCGACTCAGTCGGTGAAACAGGTCCCATATCGAGCTGGAGATACCCTGCATCTTTCTGATAAAAAAGCTCGATTTTAATGAAGTCTTCGGGGAACACATCAAAGTAATTTTGTGGAGAACTACTCAATGTATATCCAGGAACTGGATCCCCAACGACATGATAGCGATATCCCGGCCTTAATAGAGTATCTTGAATTGATCCATATCCGGTATACACCACATACTGATCCTTCATAATCCGCCACTTCGTAGGTAGATTTGATATCACGGTAAGATGGGCATATTTATAAGGTAATGGAGGGGGAGTATTCCAAGGCCTCATATAATTCGTATAGATGACACCTAAATGAGGAAAAAGGGAGAAGGGAGGCGATCTCTTAATGGGAAGATAAGCTATCTCTGAAGAGTATTTCTCTTTAGGCAATGGTGAAATATTAATAACCTGATCGATCTTTACGATACTTCTTTCAGCTAAAGCAACTTCTATGGAAGGAATCTCTTCAATGATGTGTACTGAGAGCGGAAGAATAAATTCAATTCGATATTTACCCTGAGGCAAGTGGGGGATGACGACGGTTCTTTCCTCACATGTATGAGAACTGCTGATGAATTCTTCCCTTTTTGGATATAAGGTCTTCTCGTCATTCTCATTGATGAGCCAAAAACGAATGCGATCAAGTTTATTTCCCTTTTCATCTGTTTGATAGGTGACTATAATCGTTCCCATATCATTGGAAATCGATTTAGCAGAGTGAAGCTCCCTTTCTTCTCCTCTTAAATCTATGCAGGGATTCCCCATAGAAATGATTAGAAACCAAAACCAAACATTATAAAAAAAATTCATGCATCAACTCGCTATTTAGAACAGAATTTTTAGAAAAGAGGATCTTTTCGGAGTTATACCAGCTGAACAAATTATCTTCAATGAGTATGCTGATCCGACTTTAACTCAGTGTCGTTCGACACAATGTCAGAGCATAAAGTTGAAAGGGATCTCCCAATGCCAATGTTAAGGCACATTGTTTAAGAGTTGCCCCCGATGTCATTACATCGTCAACCACCAGCACAATCTTATCTTTAATGGAAGAGCCTTTCTTGATCACAAAACAACCATCTCTCAGTTGTCGTCTTTGTGATAAATTCAAATTAGCCTGATGAAAATCTCCATGAAGACGCCTTAAGGGCTGACTCAGAGGAACATCCATCAGTTTACTGAGCTCCTGGGCAAGAAGTTCACTTTGATTGTACCCCCTCTCAAACCAACGAATAAAGGTTTGAGGAACAGGAATAATGACATCTGGTTTTGGCCAACCTAAATTTAACCATTGCGCCAATAGAAACCCACCAGCTCCTTTTGCTAAAAAGGATTGATTCGCATATTTGATCTTTTTAATCAGACTTGCAGGGGGGCCTTCATATTCAAAAACGGAGCCAACACCTGCATAAAATAAAGGAAACTCCATGCAGCGTTCACAAATAGATTCGGGTGAAAGTTCTTCAAAACATAACTCACACCTATCTGAGGGATCGATCATCTCCAATAAACTCGCACATCCCTCACAAAAGACTGTTGAAACAGGAGGCAAAGGAACCTCACAATGAATGCAACGTGCAGGGAATACAAGGTGAAAGCATGAATTTTTAATTTCTTCCCACAACCTACTGCATAGCTCTTTCACTCTCAAGGAAACCTCTATGCTTTTTAAAATTTTTATAAGTGATGGAGGCTGGATTAAATAGCTCCCCTACCAATTGCATATAGACGTCTTTGATGTAGACTGCAAAATCATCTGACTGTTCAGGATAGTGTTGCTTGATCCAATAATCGATTTTCCAAGCCACCAGCATTAAATCTCTTTTATAGAGCGCCTTTTTTTTTATTCTTGGATCCTCAGATACTTTTCCCACATCAAGATGAAAGGGGCGAGATCCAACAAAACCTGTATTTTGCATCACGCCATGATCCCGATCGTAAAGGCCTTTCCCATATTCCTGAACATACATGTTTAAAATAGAGTAAATCGAGCTCTTAGCCTCCTCTATACGATTCTCTGGTATAAGGCGTTCCATCCGCGCTCGAAATGTTTCCCCCATCTTTTGCAACAGAAATACGGTATGATCCAAATCAATCGTATGGGTAAAACCAATTTTATCTTTGATCGTTAAATAGTGATGGAGATAATTCGTCGGTACTAAATGAAGATATACTAGCTGGGCATTTTCTCGGTTCTTTTCATAAGCTAAATGATAAGCGTTGAAGACTCCCACAAGCTTCCTTTGCTTTCGCTCTCTCAAATTTTCTTTATACTCACGAATATAAGGCAGAGAAGGCAGCCAGTCGATCCACCAACTCGGCTTTAGGTGCTTAAATTTAAAAAATTTAATCACATAGTGCCCATCTTCACTCTGAAAAGCATAGGACTGGGCCCCCTTTCCAAGATAAGAAAAAGTTTGATTAAATACTTCCCTCAAATGCTCTTGCTTATCTTTAGAGGGAATCTCTGTCTTCCAGCTCTGGTTGCTTTCAAACTGATAATGAATATTTCCCATTCGAAAATCATCTGTCAAATTATAATATGACCGGATCAAAATCACCAAAAGGAGAATACATGCGAGGATGTAGAAGCAATATGTAACCCAATGACTTTGCAACTTTTTTTTTGTTAATAATAAACTCATAGAATCCAATGCTTTAAGGTATTTCAACTAGATGAGTCTAGCTGATTTGCCGTTTGTCTTCAAGGACAACACACTTATTGTTTTTTAAATCTGACTTCAAAAAAGTAGGGCCAATATTTGCCCGTTAAAAAAAATGTATGACTCGATTGACGATAAGTGATTCCATTCAAAGTCGCTTCTATGGGAAGTTTTCTTCTTTCATTTTCAGATAATAAAGAAGAAGCATCTACCACACCCATCACCCTCCCCAAATACTTATTGACTATTAAAATATAATCCGTCATCCAAACATTAAGATACAACACATCCCCCACGCATTCTAGATCGTTTAATCTTTGGACAGGTTTATCTTTCAATATAACCTTGATTTTTTTTATTGGATTTAAGTTAAAAGGATCTAACCAGCTAACCTCAGAGGTCCCATTAGTAGCGACTAAATTATCTCCATCCACACAAAGTCCCCACCCTTGTCCTTTAAAAGGAACTTTTTGGATTCGTTTTAGCGGATATAGCTGATAGATAAAGGCTGACTGCTCATTCCATGTGAGTTGAAATAATCGATTGCCTTTAATGGCGATCCCCTCTGCAAAATAATGCGGATCAAGATCAATTTGCCTGATGACTTTAAAGGTTTCTAAATCAAGTAAACGAAGTTTTGACCCTCCATATCTCCCGATGCTTTCATATAGGATGCCATCTTTTATTGTTAATCCTTGTGTAAAACTTGGATCTTTTGGATGCTTCTTAACAACCTCAGGAATATAATGTGAAATAGATTCTTCTTTAAAATTAGCTAGAAGAATGCTATTCGAAATAACTATATAACTAAACCAACAGACCCAGCTATAGCAATATCTATTCATAAAATATCCTAAGAGTTTTTGTATGAATCATTTAGAGGCAATAACAAATGGCAAATCCAACTTATAACATGATCCATTAGGACTCAAATTGCAACAGCCCTGGGCTTGGGTGTAAACTCTATGCTATTTGGTTCTTAAAAAACCCACTCACATCTAAGTCTCTACAAGATGATTTTAAGTCCTCCTTTCTTTTTGAAAGGTAGGTTTGCCCAACATTCATATTTTGCCAATTACGCAGTTCATTCACAGATACTGAACTTAGTGCATTTGCTAGTTCATGTTCATCTATTTTTCCAAACATGGCAGGTAAAACCAAAACCAATGAAGTAATTCCAGAAGAAGCGTGATGTCCTTCAATATGCTTAAATTTACTAAAGGCAGATTCTATGATTACATAACTACCAAGATAATGTTTTCCTTCAGGAATTTTCTCGGCTTAAAATCCCGTTCAATTTTTTATGCCAAGAGTTTTTGTCTCCACTCAACTATTGCTGACGAGGCCATTAATCGAGCTTTTGACATTCATTCATTAACCATTGAGACTGAAAGAAAAGCGCAGTATCTCTATTCTGAACAAATAGAAAAGTACCTGGATGTGGGTTATAGAAAGTGTTATTTGCGCAAAGCTGACACTATTTAAGCTTTTATTAGAAGCAGGCCGGGGACGGCCTGGCTACCATTTTCGTTCAGATATCCGAATGAAAAAGGTAACCAGGTCGTCTCGACCTGCTTCTGATGTTCCTTTTGCATTTGAATATAAGGTTCCCCCTGCAGCCCTTCAGGCTGCATTTTTTTGACTACTTATACCCAGGGCGATGCCCTGGGCTGTTGCAATTTAAGCCCTTTGGGCTTATATTATATCCTAACGATACCGAAAGCTGTTTCAATTCGATAAAACCAACTCACATTATAACTTCTAGCATCATACTAAACTGGTCAGAAGCCGCATCAATTTATTTTTTTCATTTTTTGTGATGGGTATATCTGAAGAACAAGGTTTTTTAGCGCCTTCATAACCTAAAGTTAAAGCTCGATTTCGAAAAGCTTCAGCCTCCTCTTTGTTCTGATCAAATCCCCCGGTACCACGCAGAAGATGCTTATAGATCAGAAAGCAGGCAATTGAATTCTCAAGATTTGCTGCAGCTGTATAATAAGTTTTTGGTTCTTCGCTACGAACTTCTGTCAATATTCCAAGAGCAAGGTGAGCATAATCATTATCTTGATTTTCAGTTAAAAATTCTTCTAATTGTTTACGAACAGATTCTATAGTTTCTTTCTTATTTCTGTCTATTTGTTTAAGAATGTCTTTGACTGGCAAAAGGGTAGATCCTTTTTCAACTGCTTTACTACGAAATTCTTCGCTTGTGTTCAATGGTTCATAGTCAATAGCAAGGTTTTCCAGGGCTTTGAGCTGATCCAAATCAGCAGCTTTTTGGATATTTACCCCATCCGTCGGTTGAGAATTGAGGCTTGTATCTTTAGTTTTATCCATTTCTAGTTGCAATCGAGTTTCTTCAGCTTTATCCATTTTGTAGTAAACATAATTCGCATGAAAGGGATGGAAAATTAACTTAAGAATACGCAAAAATGACTTATCCCTAAAATGTACGAAAGTGTTGTTTGAATCGAAATTCCCCGGTACAACGTATTCAATTGCGTTAAAAAAGGTTTTTGCAAACAAGACAACAACATTCGAAAGTGTACTTAAAATTGGTAAACGATCGAAACCATTATCAACTCTAATGCAAAAATCAACAGGATTTACGTTACGACCTACTTCCATATTTCTCCTAAATCTTTAAATGATTTGAATTAAGTGAGTGATTTGAGAAGAGTATGAAAACTTTGGTATATTATCAAGAACGAATTTTTATCAGTCTAAACTTATATTTTGACCTAAACCTCTTTCAAATCCATTTTTTAAAGAAAAAATGAAATAGATCTTTGAAATCGACCTTATTAACAGTCTTGCTTTTTATTTTAGCTTCTTCGATACCCAAAGACAAGGCTCGTAATCGATAAAATTCAGCCTTCTCTGCGTTTTTTTCAAAACCACAAACACCAATCAAATAGTGTTTATACACAGTGTAGCAGGCTTCTGGATTCCCCAAATCAGCAGCTCGAATATAGGCCTGTTTTGCTCCCTTAATATTTTTCGTTGTCCCTATCCCCTGCTCACATAAGCTTCCAAAGCAAAATAGAGCATAAGCATTCCCTCTTCCTGTTTCTTCCTTTAATTTCAGAAACATTTTTTTTCGAGATTCGTCCTGATCATCTTTTGGACTCAATCCTTCAACAATAATATCCTTGACCAAACACCTAGAAGAACCTCGATCAAGTGCAATTTTAAGTGTTTGAGCAGACTCTTGACTGCTTTGTTTACATCCAATTCCATTTTGGTAACAGGTAACAAGTTCTTCTAATGCTGGAATATACCCTAACTCCGCTGCCTTCTGTATGTAAACAAAAAATGTCACAGGCGTTTTCACTACCTCATACCCTTGTAAATAACATAAACCATATTGAAAGCATGCTTCAGGATCCTCTTCTTTTACAGCCCATTCAAAATATTTGATAGCCTGATCTTTATTTTCATTAACCCCAAGTCCCCATTTATAGCATTTTCCAGCTTCAACATAGGATCTTAAATGTCCTTTTTGAGCACCTTCAAGGAATTGTTGAAAAGAAGCCGAGTAATTGATTGGCGTTCCAATCCCAAAACGGAGACATCTCCCTCTTGCATAAAAAGCCTCTTCCTTATCCTTAATGTCATTATGATTGAGAACTGCCCATAATTTTTTTGCATCACCTTCAAAACTATTTGTTAATTGAGGAATCTGATCATAGTCTACATATAAGTAAAGCAACGCTAATAAATTACCCATTTGAGCAGCTTTAAGATAGCACTCTTTAGCTTGCTCATGCTTGGATTCCGCTGAATAACAAAACCCTAAATTTAAATAGCTCTCAACATATCCTGAATTAGCCGCTTCTGAAAGCATACGTATGGCTTCATCTTTTCTCTTTTCATCACTTTCATATAACACTACTCCAAGCTCATGTAGGATACGTGGATCGTGTGTTGTATTTTTCAAATCTGTTAGAATATTAATAGTCACATTGACGTCTTGCTGTACACCTAAACCGAGTTTATAACATATTCCTAGTATCATCCTCGATTCATTATGGTTCAAGTGAGAAGCCTTCTTAAATAGGATTACCGCCATTTTATTTTTTTCTGAGAGGCGATCTTCATTTGTTGCATTGGAATCTAACAACTCACTTCCAACATTACAGCAACAATCACAGAACGCATCCAACAAAGATTTTTTTATTGCAGCATCTTCACTGTTATAGAAGGTGTGTTTCAAAATCTTCACAAGACTTTCTTCTTGTTCGTTGATTCGACTTAAACATGCGTAAGAACGTTCCAAATCCACAGGTGTTCCCTTTCCTTTTAGATAGCAAATCCCCAAAAGTATAGAACAAAAATAAGAGAAGGTGATTGCGCGTGAGTGGAGAATTTGATTTTGAACGTTATTTTTTTCAATACACTCTTTGAATGTGTTAAACGCTTTATTTTCATCCTTTAAAGTTCCAATTCCCCCTAAATAACAGAGACCCTGAACATAACCTTTGACTCCAGCCAAGATCCCATTAACAAATGCATTTTGAAAAATGATCTTTGGCGAAATGATCTGCTCCTCACCTTCAATGACCGTCACCCCAAAGGACATGTATAGCTCAAGAATTCCGTTAGGATCATTATTTTGAGCAGCTTTTAGAAATAATTTTTTAGCTTCATTTTCATCAGGCTTAACATCTATTCCAAGAGTATAACAGCGGCCTAAGTTGCAAAAGGCTGGACCGAACCCAAAATCACAAGCCATTTCAAAATACTTAATCGCTTCTACACCTTTTCCAAGAGCCATACACTCTATTCCCAAAAAATTATAAGCCTTAGAATTTCCTTGACTTGCTGATTTCAAGAGATATGCCATAGAAGTTTCTGGACTTGTAGGCTTATAAAAGGAATAAAGATCGAAAGATGCTTCCCAACTTCCTAAATCCGATGCTTTTTTAAAAGATTCAATGCCTAAACCAAGATTTGTTTGATTTAACTCAATCCCATGCTTATAAAAGTGGTCAGCGTCTCTTTTTCTGTCCTCTCTATAATAATGATAATTTCCAAATCCTGGAAAAAAAATGAGTGTTAGCATCCGCTGAAGAGGTTTTTTCTTTAAATGAACAAAAATACGATGGGAATCTATCGCCCCAGGAGATGCATGATCCAGAGCTGTAGAAACGAATTTTAAAAAAAGACCAAGCGAGTTTGTAAAACTACTTATTCCAGGAAGACGATCGCACCGGATATCGGCAGAAACGTACGGATCTTCTAAATTTATTGTCAGTGCTTTTGTTCCCATATCTTCTCCTTTAACTGTTTAAAAGTAAGACAGTCTTACAATCAACAAGTCAGTAGAATTTAGAGAAGTTACCATATATCTTCAAGTGAGAACACAAGGGGGAGGAGGGTTGGATTAGCGTGAGGTTCAGTGCTACTATTATCAAAATCGATTATTTTCTGCAAATATATTCATGTTAGATAATGCGTATATAGGTTCCTAAGGCTTTAGCATACTCACATCCCAGCTTCTATTCCTCAATACTTGGCTAAGATGAAGAAACTCAAAAATTTCCCAAACCTATTTTTTTGTTAGCTGACATTACATTAGTTCTGATCTTAAAATTTATTATTCCTAAATTTTTAATAAAAAATTGTTATTAAAAATATTTTTTTAAATAAAAAAAGTTGTATAATAAAATTTGTCTATTTGACTTTTTATAATAAAATAATATTTTGTAAGAGGAGAAAGACATGTCACCCGATCTACCAAATTTTCAATTTCCCCCTTCCCCTCCTGAAGGTTTGGCTTTTGAATACAATGAAGACACTATAATTCCAAATGGATTCGAATTTGACTTTGATTTTGATAGTGCCGATATTGATTTGGACACTGGCCAAGAATTAAATTTTAATTTTTCAGCTACTGATCTTTCAATGGAGCATGTAGGTTTTCATTCAGAAGCTAAAAGCATTGACAAATTAGCATCAACAATTTTTAGTATTTTTTTAGCAGAAGACTCTACAGGTATTAGCATTTTTAAAAATAACATGATGATGGCAAGCTATACTCCTAGTGCTTTCGAAAATAGAATTTTTCAAGAATTTCAAAAGCGATTAAAACCAGAAATTTTAAAACAATTCCAAGCACAACTCTTATCTGCAGTAAAAAAATATAAAGAAGAAAATAAAATGAATACAGAAAAATTAATAAATCCTGTATCTCTGCATCGGGTTGAAAGTGCAAAAATTAAAGAAATTCCTCAGAGAGCACCTGAGAAAACCAATTTAAAAATCAAAGTCACAGAAAAAGAATCTACAAAAGAGAGAAAAAAAATTTTTAGAATAAGCATAGAAAATGAAAAAATTGAGGAAAACAAGGAGATCAATCAAAAAAAAGCAGATCGCAAATCGGATATTAAAACCGAAATTGCTATTAAAGATTCCAACTTAAAAAATGAGCTTAACAAAAAAAATTGATCTGTAATAAAAAAACTTGGGGATAGTAGTGTTCTATACCCCAAAGTCAAGGTCAGACTTGAAAAATACAAGGCATTAAGGTTCCTTTTAAGGCTACATGGTAGTCTTTCATTTCTTGTTGTGAAAAAGAAACGATCTTAGGCATGGACTTCACAATTTCTTTTTTATCCCCATTCTCAACGAGAATGAATCTGATTCGAGCCAATTGCATTGCTGTAATTTGAACCTGATGCATTTTTATTTGACTAATTGTTCCACCTTCAAAAGTCCCTATAATTAATGAAACTTTATTTGCAATCTCTCCAAGAAATTTATTAGAATCTTGTATTTTTTTCGGTTGAATATATTTAATGACAATTGCATTGACTTGCTCACCTGATCTGGTAGAAAAGGTTGAATGACGGTCAAACTGCATAAAGACATCAAGTTTTGCGCTTTCAATCCCAGTAGGGAAAGGATCATTGTTTTCATAAAATCCTATTTTTATAGAATTCATAACACCTCCAAGTAAATATAGTTTAAATACAAAAAGAAAACCTTATCAAAATTTAGATTTTTTTACAAGATATTTAAATTATTTTTAAATTTTCTTAACAAATAAAACTAAAAATTACATATTTTACCCTCCTTTCTACTTAATTTTCTCGAGAGCATTTAGGATTTAACATGTTACGTTCTGGAACTGTCAAACTCAGGACAAGGAGATCAATAAAAAAAAAGTAGATCGCAAATCGGATATTAAAACCGAAATTGCTAGTGAAAATTCCAACTTAAAAAAAGAGCTTAACAAAAATTGATCTGTAAAAAAAACTTGAGGATAGTAGTGTTCTATACCCCAAAGTCAAGGTCAGACTTGAAAAAAATAAGGCATTAAGGTTCCTTTTAAGGCTACATGATAGTCTTTCATTTCTTGTTCTGAATCCCAAGCAACAACCCTTTCGTATGGATACTCATGAAAATCCTCTTTGTTTGTTAGTGGAGATTATCTTAAACACCTTCATTCGCATTTGACTTTTCAACGGCCTCTTCGTATGTTTCAATAATTTTAGACATTTTTCGATAGCTTTTGGGAGCAAAAAATGCAAATTCAAGCTCACCAAAATCTTGAGAAACCGTTGAAACAAAAGGGAATTCTTCGTAAAACTCACCCTTTTCAAAAATAATTGAAACTGAGATGTTTTTTTCTGTCATTGGGAAATTCACATATTCCCAATTCTGTAGTTTGTTCACATTAATAAAATCCAGAATTTCTTTATTTATAGACAGGATTAGGCGTCTGGCTTCTTCTACATAAATTGGATTACTTATGCTCTTGAAAATCAGCATGACAGATTTTATTTTATTCATTCCAAATACCCCTGTAGCCCTCATCTGAAATCCGTATTCTATTGCAACACGAGGACCTATTATTTCAAGTAACTGCGTAATATTGTCTATTTTAACATTTGCCATCCTCTCTTCATGATTAGTTATGATACAACTCGTCAAAACACAAAATAAGCAAATACATAAAATAATTTTCATAACAAAATTTCTTATTCCGAATTTAACACAGCATCAGTCGCATTTGACTTTTCAACGGCCTCTTCGTATGTTTCTATAATTTTAGACATTTTTCGACGGCTTTTGGGAGCAAAGAACTCGAATTCAAGTTCACCAAAATCCTGAGAAACGGTTGAAACAAATGGGGGTTCTTCGTAGAATTCTCCCTTTTCAAAGATAATACCAACAGAGATATTTTTTTCAGTCATGGGAAAATTCACATATTCCCAATTCTGTAGTTTGTTCCTATTAAGAAAATCCAGAATTTCTTTATTTATAGACAGGATTAGGCGTCTAGCTTCTTCTACATGAATTGGATTACTTCTGCTTTTAAAAATCAACATGACAGAATCTATTTGATTCATTCCAAATACTCCACTAGCACCCATTTGAAATCCGTATTCTATTGCAACACGGATACCTATTGTTTCAAGTAGCTGCGATATATTGTCTATTTTAACATTTTTTACTGCCACATCTTCTCTATAAATAACACAGCTTGGAAATAGGCAAAAAATAAAAAGATAAAAAACAAATTTCATATTCCATACCTTCCGGTTTTTTTTAAGATTGATTTATATGACATTCTTATTGCATCAGAATAGGTAGGGCTAGTGACTGAATGATCAGGGAAAGAAGCTTGCGGGTGCGGATCTAATTTGACCACCGTGCCGTAGCGTCCAGGAACGTCTATATCATGAGGTGCGAGAACAACAAAGTCTGCATTGCTATACATATTGACCACCCCACCACATTGATCTTGGCGAATGGCTTTTCCTGGTGCAACTGCTATGACAAAAATCCGAGCCTTAAGCTCTGCTGATAATTGATCCAGCACATGCGACAATCTTACAGATCCGCAACTATGACAGATGACGGCAAGAATATCCAATGGATTTTCGGTTAAAATGCGCGTCAATTTCCTTTTCAGAAGGTATTCTGTAAAAGAAGAAACTAAATTAAATTTCATCATGTTGAATCTAATAATATCCCTTAAAAAACCA
Organism: Chlamydiota bacterium; assembly: GCA_041691035.1. Lineage (GTDB taxonomy): Bacteria > Chlamydiota > Chlamydiia > Chlamydiales > Parachlamydiaceae > JBEPVL01. The sequence goes on along the minus strand of JBEPVL010000011.1, from coordinate 23,078 downwards.
TAAGAAGCGGCATAAACTCCTCCAATATTCATTCCCACAAGGCTATATAGGTGTTTTGCTGAATTTATCCATTCCTGTCTTGTATTACCAATTCCATTTAGAAATACTGTTTTGATTCTTTGACCTTCGGGTAGATATTGGCTTATTTCGGTACCTAGATCCATGCATTCAGATCTATTTGCAAAAACAAACTTGGTTCTATCTCTAAGTTTGCAAGGTCCAGAACGTGCCTCGTCGATGGTCGTAGCATACTTTGCGAATCGTTCATCATAACCATCGTAAGTGACCGTCCCTGGCGTCCCTCCTGGAAAGAGGGGACCCCAATGCAGAAAGTTCAACTTTTGTAGAATAGGGGTAAACGTTGTCGCCAAGGTTTGTTTGAATCCAGGCCCAGAATTAAAAGCTTCTCCTGTGAGGCCTAAAGGGTCTGTATAGAGAAGGGGTGTATTATGGACATAGGCATACAGGTTGGGGCCATCTGTTAATCCCGCAGGATCTTCTGTGATCCATCTTCCAAGGTCAGGCTGATAGTAACGCAAGCCAAAAGCATAGAGTCCACTTTCTGGATCAAACCGTTTATTTGCATAACGCCATGGATTTCCTATCGAAGATTGCCTGATTTGTTCATTATTGATATCAACTATCGTTACTTCTCCAAATGCTGTGTAGTGGTATTTTTCAACCATTTTCCCATCTAACGTGCGAATGGAGACTACATGACCAAAGAGATCACTTTGAGGAACAAAGACCTGACGATTGAGTTCTATAGCTATAGCCCCACCTCTTATGGAAGGGGTTAAAAGCTTAAATTCCACGGCTTTTCCGTTTTTTATAGAGCCGATTTCTTCTCCACCGTAATAAAAGAAGTACTGCGGATCTTCTCCCTTACATGTTTTTGAAATACGTCTATTAAATGGATCGTACTTATAGGTAATTTCCTGTCCATCTGCAACAATTTTTATAAGCCGATCAAGACTATCATAGCTATATTCAGTAACCTTTTCTCCGATAACTTGCTTGATCATATTGCCGTTGGCATCATAGTCGAATTGATCTTTTCCTCTTGCTTTCAACTGATTTAAAGCATTGATTTCATGACTAACCCCATCTTTCTCGATTCTATTGCTTAAGGAATCGTACTTATAAGTGTGCGTTTGGTTCCCTGATTCATATGTAAGCTGACAAAGGTCGTCATACTTAAAATTAAAAGGTTTATCGTCCACTGTATAGTTAAGCAGTTTCCCTGCGGGATCATATCCCTCTTTGGGCACATTTTGCTCATGAGTAGGGCTATGGATGCCTACACAACGGTTGAGGAGATCGTAGTCATAAGTAATCGATCCATTATTTCCTGGTAAAATTGATTGAGTAATCATTCCTTGGAGGGTGTGATTCGTTTCTTGATAACGATACAGGACCCGATCGTTTTCGATGCGCTCAATGGAGTTTAAATAAAAAGGACCATAATGATAGTTCACAGAGATCCCATCAGGAAAGTCAGCCCGAATCATTCGCCCTGCTTTATCGTAGGCATAATTGCATGTGATACCGGAAGCTAATTTATCTTGGGTTAATCTCCCCATGTTGTCATAGATTTTATCTGAGTCCGTATTATTGTGTGCATCAAAAATTTTTACAACTTTATCGTTTAAATTGTAGGAAAAGAAATAAAAAATCGTATTGTCATTGGAGCGAATCTCTCTCAAGCGATTGATGTTGTCATAGTGATAACGGAGGATCGCCCCATTAGGTTGTTGTTCTATCGTTTTTAAGCCAACTGATGAATATTCAGTGTGGGAGGTTTTTTGTTCCTTTGTTCCGACTGCTTCAACAACTGTTATCAAATCATGATTTAAGTTGTAATGGAAATGCGTTTCAATCTTACTGACTTCCTTATCCCCATGAAACACACTATTTATCACTTTTCTTTTGTTTCCAGAAAGATCGTAATAGATTTTTTCCTGAGAGACCTTAACGCCAAAGGGATTTAAGCGAAAGCAGTCGACCAATCTTTTTGAAGTGTCATAGGTATCGACAGTTTGAAATCCCATGGCATCTGTTGTTACAGTTCTTAAGACCCGTTGGCCATATTCATTGATACAAGTCTTATCATAAGAGACATGGGTGACTTCACCTAAAGCATTAGTTATTTTGACCGGGTTAGAGTTCACATCATATTCTGTGAACGTCTTTTGATCTCCAATTTGTTCAAAGGTTTTATTTCCTAGGGAGTCATAGGCAATTTTTTTACTTTGATAAATGATTCCATCGCCCCCCACACGGCGCTCTTCCGTAACGCGGTTGAGAGAATCATAAATTTGAATCAGAGAAGAATACTCTTTTGGGGAATCTCCATACCATTCTCTTGTCTCACAAACGCGTCCTAATGAATCGTAGAATAATTCCTTAACCGATTCTCCAGAAGTACATTTGACTAATCTACCTGCAAAATCATAGGAAAAGGACGTTTCCAACCCTTCAAAGTCGATGATTTTAAGAAGCTGTTGTGCACTGTAAATTGACATTTTCTTTTTAACATGAGCTCCATCAGATCCGAAGACATGTTCTTCGATGGTGCGCCCTAGAGGATCTAAGATGTAGGAAATTCGTACACCGCTCCGGTCGACTTTATCGACAAGGCATCCATCTGTTCGATAAAATAACTTCTCGACTGTTCCATTCGGGAAGATGACTTCGATGGGTAAACCACGAATATTGAATTTTGATTTAGTTGTTTTTCCTGTTGCATCTGCGTGAGAGATGAGATTGCCCACAATGTCGTATTCATTTCGAATGATGGGTTGAACAATTTGTCCTTCCTCGTTAGGAATGGAAGGAAGGTGTACTTCTGTAACTCTTTCAAACCCATCATAATAGAAGCGAGTTTCTTGACCATAAGGATTTACACTTGCTAATTTTCTATTTAAAATATCGTAGCGATTTGTTGTTACAAGATGGTTGCCATTGGGATGATGTTCCTCTTCTCGAATCAGCCGGTTGGAGTAATCATAAGTAAAGCTCTTGATTAATCCGCTAGCTAGATCTTCTTGTCGGATGAGATTATCATTTTGATCATAAGCTTTTAAAACAACTTCACCTAAAGCATTGACATGCTGAATTTCATTTCCATGGTCATCATATTCCCACTCGAGGCTGTAACAAAACGCACCGTGACAATCGTAAATACTTTGCTTGGTAATATTTCCTGTTTTAGAATATTCGTTTAGTGTTCTTTTTAATGAGACCTCTTGACCTGTGTTTAAATCAAGATATCTCTCTTCAATGCTTTCAGGAAGTCCTATTGGAACCGTTGTCGTTGGTCTAAAATAAGTTAATAGACGTTGAGTAACATTAGAGAAATCATTGTGATTAGGACTAGATCCATTATCGCTGATGGTTTTGATGACTACCTGGTTTTCTCCGTAAAAATAAAATTCTCGAGCTTGAATGCGCCCATCATAATGGATACACTTACTTGTTATTAAAGCAGTATTGGGGAGATATTCATTGAGTGTTTGAACACCTGAACTTGTGGTTTCGGATTTTAATAGATTTAATCCATCTTGCGTATAAGCATAGGAGGTGATGTCTTGTTCAAATCCATTCTGAACAATATGTCCTTTATTATCGAATTTCACTTGAGGGCAATGATGTCCTGTTAAAGGCCCTATTAAGATTGACTTCGATAAATTTCCCCTTTTGTCATATTCATAGCATCGAGCATGGTGAATAGATTTATTTCCATTACGCAGCACTCTTGCATAGAGATTTCCTTCTAATGGAGTCTTGCTAGGGCCCCATACAAACCTTTCAGATGCATACTCCACATAGTTTTTCATTCCATCGAATTTAACAATTTTGCCTAGACGATGCCTTTTATCGTATTCATAAGTCGTTTTCTGCCATATAGCATCATAGACCTCTGTCATTCCCTCATAGGTACATATTCCTAGCTCAACTTTTTTTTGCTTCACATGATACACAAACCTATAAATCGGAATCGATTTAGACGTCGTTCCGACTGGGGCTAATAGCATTTTGACGCGATTTATACGGACATCATTTTCTTTCTCAACATGGACACTTCCAATATCTCCCCCAATATGATTTACACCAGAATGGTAATAGCGGGTTTCTAGAAATCTTTTTTCGGGTTTGGAGATTTTAACAATATGTTGACCCTCCATTTTAGACTTTGCTTCATATTCATAGTCTTCATGGGGCCTATAACGTGATTCAAATTTGGTGAGTAAATGCTGTTCACCCTGCTTTGTAAAGAGATAACGATAATTTTGACCAATGCTTGTTTTCAATAAAACGGTAATGATATCACCGACAGTTTGGTGACTTTGACTAAAGCGAATGCTACTATATTTTTTCTGTGTTTTATTATTGACAGCCTCGACTTTGCCAGTAAAGACCAATCTCTTTACATTTTTTTGGTTATTTGGTGAATACAGAAAAGAGTGTCCGTTTAATCTGACTTGTTCCTTGCTTAAATGAACATCATAGCAACCCACTCTACAAGCATATTTAAACTCATTTTTATATCCTTCTGATGAAGTGACATAGAATTTTTTATTTTCTCTGTCGTACAGGACTTGTTGATTACTCACTCGGGTACGCCCACACAATGTATTTGCTTGATTGACGACTCCACGTGTGTTTATTTCTTCAAATTTTAAAATATCAAGCTTACGAGACCCTTTCATAGGATATTTATACATGACGGTAGATCCAAATCCGCGACTCACCATGGAGAAAAGAATTTTTTCTCCAAAGTAGTCTCCATTCGAAGCTTTGATTGAGTCCAGATGGTTATGACTCCAGGACCCTCTTAAGCTACCTCCAGTTGCACCACTAGAATAAAACCGATCAAAACTCAATGGCTCTGGCCCTTGTAAAGTTAAATCCGACGTCGAATAGCTAAAATCTCCGGAGATCACACATACAGAATTATGAACCACACCTGAAGGACAACCTTCAGTAGAAGAAAGAGACTTTGATTCTCCTTGAGCGAGAGCTTGATCCCCACCCTCATGGGCAACTATGTTTAATCTTAAGAATAGGCAAGCTAAAATGAAAATATTCGTTTTTTTTGTCATGTTGAAATTCCTTTAAAAAACTCGTTAAATCATATTGAGGGGCAACTCTAACGAATTATAGAATCAGCTTCAACAAAAATATTTTATATAAATCTCAACAAACTAAGCCTCAAAGGATACAGTAAATATATTTTTATTAATTAAAATAATTTATACTACATTTTAAGTGTGATTTTATAGGCTGTAAGTCTGGATTTGAAGATGTAGCGTACACTTTCGCGTGTGCTTGTTTTAGTCGAATAAGAGCATCAGGCTAATTTATTGCAGCCATACAGGCTGCGATATATAACTGATTGATACCCAGATCGTTGCACTGGGCTGTTGCAATTTAAGCCCTTTGGGCTAAAACTACAAAGAATATTCGTCGATTTTGAATTGGGTCGGATTTTGTAATCAGACCGAAGGTCTGGAATTGCAACAGCCCTGGGCACGCCCTGTAAGACTGCAATAAAATAGCCTGATGCTCCTATTTGACTAAAACAAGCGCACACTAATGAGGTGATTCCGTAATTAAATCACGAATTTCCTAAGTGCTTGGCTATAAGCTAAACAAAATAAATTATCCATATTGGCAAATATGACCAATTTATTTTGTTACGCTTCTAGCTCAAGCACTTAAAAAATTCGCAGATTGAATTACGGAATCACCTCTAATGAGGGAGTTGCAAAACTCCCTCTAATGTGTACGCTAAAAAACTCATGCGTTATTTGTCAAATTTTTATTTTGATGGTATAAGACTTTTCACATTCTTTCGATTCTTTCAATTTCTTTAGTACGGTTTCATCGTTTGTTTTAACAGTGAATTCGATATGATTTTTTGTGCATTTATACTCATCACTGCGTTCAAAAATAGGTTTCAGTTTGCTCGGCTTTTTCATTTTTCATCCTTTTTTCCAATTTACTTCATAGACAATAAGGAAAGGTTGTCAATAAATGCAAGGTATTTTCTTAGGACGTGACGCTATAAACACTTGACATTCCGTATCTAGAGAGGCAAACTCCGAATTAATTAGTTTTAAGAGTCTACAGTCGATGCGTCAATTTATTTTTCCTCTATTACTCTTTCTGTTTATTATTGCCTCTCTGGTTTCGATGAGTGTATTTTTTGCTCGAGAAAATACAACAATACTCACTCTCTATGGCAACGTCGATGTGCGTCAGGTTCAATTAGGTTTTCGTTTAACTGGTCGATTAGAGAAGATGAATTTTGATGAAGGCGACCGGATTAAGAAAGGGAATTTAATGGCTACTCTCGAGAAAAAGCCTTTTTTAGATTTTGTTAATGAAGCAAAAGCCCAGTATCAGTCTCTTCAGTTTTCTCTAGAAAATGCAACATTACTTTATGAAAGGAGAAAACAACTTTTAAATACACAGGGAATCACCCAAGAAGAGTACGAAACCTCTTTAGCTCAAAAAAATGAAATGTCAGCGAATGTAAATGAAAAATATGCAGCCTTACAAGCGAGTGTGACAGATCTAAATGATACTGATTTGTTTGCTCCTATTGACGGTTTTGTGTTTGTTAGAATGAATGAACCAGGTGCCATAATTAAGGCGGGCGAGCCGGTCTATATTTTGGTCCCTACTGATCCGATTTGGATTCAGGCCTATGTTTCTGCGGAACAACTGTCCTATCTTAAGCTAGATATGAAAGCAAAAATAATGACAGACACATCTGAAGGAAAGATCTATGAGGGCAAAATAGGATTTATATCTCCAACAGCTGTGTTTACTCCTAAAACAATAGATATCTCCCAGTTACGCACTGATCTTGTCTATGCCGTGAGGATTTATCTCATCGACTCTGACAGCTACTTACATGATGGAATGCCTGTCACCGTTCGGATTCCATTGAATGAAGGTTTGACTGGAGAAGAGGTGTGAGTGAAATTTGCATAGAGATTCGGCAACTCTCCAAAGTTTTCTCTAAAGAAACACATCCTGCTTTGAATAAGATTCAAGCGAATTTAAAAGTAGGAGAAATCACTTGCCTTGCAGGTCCGGATGGAGCGGGGAAAACAACTCTCATTCGATTAATTGCAGGCCTACTCAAACCCACTCAAGGGGCAATTTCTGTATTTGGATATGACACAATACTAGACACCTCAAAAATCCATCTATTTATGGGCTATATGCCTCAGAAGTTTGGACTTTATGAAGATCTAACGGTTATCCAAAACCTAAATTTATTCGCTGATTTAACAGGGGTGAGTTTGGACACACGTGCCGAAGTTTTTAATCGATTATTGGATTTATTTGAACTTGCTCCTTTTGTAGATCGACTTGCAGGGGCCCTTTCCGGTGGGATGAAGCAGAAATTAGGTTTAGCCTGCACGTTGACTCATAAACCAAGACTTCTTCTTTTAGACGAACCTAGCGTTGGAGTCGACCCTCTTTCTCGGCGAGAGCTTTGGAAAATCATTTATCATTTGCAAGAAGAGGGTGTCACTGTCATTTTAAGCACTGCTTATCTGGATGAAGTGGCTAAATGTCAATCTGTATTGCTTTTAAACCAAGGCGAGCTTCTTTTCTTTGGTCGACCTGATACACTCACAGAACGGGTTAAAGGGCGCACTTTTCTCCTGTCAGACGCTAAAATTTCTAAAAGGAAACTACTTGTAGACACTCTTTTACAGCCGGAAATTGTGGATGGCATTATTCAGGGTGATTATATACGAGTCGTCTCACATGACTATAAGATGCCTCCTTTTATTTTTCCTGAATCAATAGGTGCTAATGAGGTCAAGTGGCAAATGACCCAACCAAGATTTGAAGATGCTTTTATTGATATTCTTGGAGGAAGTCCTAAAGGGGGCTCTCTTCTTGCCAAAACGACACCATTTATTCAAAATACAAGACATGAAGTCATTCAAGCCATCCAACTGACAAAACGTTTTGGCAACTTTACTGCTGCTAATCAAATCGATTTCACTGTCTATAAGGGAGAGGTGTTTGGTTTGCTTGGTCCAAACGGAGCTGGGAAATCGACAACGTTTAAAATGCTATGTGGGCTCCTTAAGCCTACATCAGGAAAAGCTCTTGTGGAGGGATTAGATCTTCAGACCTGTTCATCATTGGCCCGCTCTCAAATCGGCTATATGGCCCAAAAATTTTCTTTATATAATAACCTGACAGTCCATCAAAATCTGATTTTCTTCTCAGGGATTTATAATTTAAAAGGTGCTGCTCGTCATCAAGCTATTGATGAAATGATCGATATTTTTGCCTTAAAGACCTATCTAAATGAGTGGACAGACAGCCTCCCTCTTGGTTTTAAACAACGGTTAGCTTTAGCTTGTGCTTTAATGCACCATCCTGCCATTTTGTTTTTAGATGAACCAACATCGGGAGTTGATCCTGTTACCCGACGAGAATTTTGGGGACATATTAACGGCTTAGTTGAAAAAGGGGTAACGATTTTAGTCACGACGCACTTTATGGAAGAAGCAGAATATTGCGATCGACTGGCATTGATCTATCGGAGTCGGATGATTCGACTGGGAACAAGCGACGAACTTAAAGCAGAAACTAAGACCACATCAAATCCTGACCCTACATTAGAAGAAGCATTTATCCACCTTATTCAATCTTATGAAGCAAACTCACATCAATAGTGAAGATAAAGCGGTGACTGATGGCTCATTCAGAAGAGTGAAAGCCCTGGTCATCAAAGAATTTTATCAAATCATTAGGGATCCAAGCACTTTTCTTATCAGTTTTATTTTACCCGCTATTCTTCTTTTCATTTATGGGTATGGGGTTTCCTTAACGATCACAAATCTGCGGATTGGACTCTATGCTGAAGACACCTCTCCTGAAGCGGTTAGCTTTGTCCAGTCGCTTACCTCCTCACCCTATTTTGAAGTAAGTATTGGTCAAAGTCGAGAGGAGTTAAAGGATCAACTGATGAGAGGAAATATCCGCGGCATTATTATCATCCCTGAATATTTCTCTCGATTTAGGAGCGGGCAAGAACAACTAGCCCCTATTCAAGTCATCTCAGATGGGAGCGAACCTAATACAGCGCGTTTTGTACAGAATTATATACAAGGTGCTTGGTTATCCTGGATGAATTCTGAAAACATCTTAGGGCATGAAGGTGGAAAAGCTCTAGTAACTATTGATCCGCGCTATTGGTATAATGAGGAACTAGAAAGTAGAAATTTTTTACTTCCTGGTTCATTGGGGATAATCATGACTCTTGTCGGGACTCTGTTGACAGCTTTGGTTGTTGCCAGGGACTGGGAAAGGGGTGTAATGGAAGTGCTATTGTCGATGCCTTTATCGATTATGGAGATGATGATTGGCAAACTCCTCCCTTATTTTATTTTAGGCATGATAGCCATGAGCGCTTCGATCTTCGCTATAGTCTTTATTTTTGGAGTTCCTCTTAGGGGATCACTATTGCTTTTAGAACTCGTTTCTGCTACTTTTTTGGTTAGCGCCCTCGCCCTCGGATTACTTATATCGATATTAACAAAGAATCAGTTTGTTGCCGCACAAGCTTCTTTAGTTGCAGCTTTTCTTCCTGGATTTATGCTTTCTGGTTTTCTATTTGAAATCTCCAGTATGCCGTGGCCTATTCAAGCCCTTACAACGATTCTTCCAGTTCGCTATTTCGTCTCTTCTTTGCAGACGATTTTTTTAGTTGGAAATATTTGGCCTCTGATTTTATTTGATATGTTCATGATTCTGATGATTAGTGCGTTTCTTTTTTTCATAATTGCACGCGTTACAGTAAGAAGGTTGGATTAATGATTAATCGCATTCTCACATTAATTTATAAAGAGTTATGGGCTGTTTGGGGAGATAAAAAAAGCCGTTTTATTCTAGTCCTCCCCCCTCTTCTTCAGCTTTTCATTTTTTCATTTGCTGCTACTCTCGATGTTCAAAACGTCTCTATTGGAGTTGTCAATAGGGATGGCGGGGAAAGATCTATTGAGTTGCTGGCTCGTTTTCAAGGATCGTCTGTTTTTAATCGCATTTACTATCTTGACTCTATTCAGGAGATAACTCCTTTTATAGACAATCAAAAGGGCGTGATGGTCGTTTCGATCGATGAGCAGTTCTCTCGTAATCTGGATGCAAGTACCCCTGCAACAATCCAACTCATTTTAGATGGAAGAAAATCAAATACTGCGCAAATTCTGATGGGATATGCGACTCAAATCGTCAACCAATTCAGTCAAGATTACACATCGATTGTTTCCGTTGCGCCACCCACGACCACTCTTGTTTCGCGCTACTGGTTTAATCCGAATCTCATCTACTACTGGTATAATGTTCCAAGTATGGTGGCTATATTGACGATGGTTGTCGCTCTCTTGGTGACCGGGCTTTCCGTCGCTAGGGAGAGGGAGATGGGGACATTTGATCAGTTGTTAGTATCACCTATGAGTCCCTTCGAAATATTACTTGGCAAAACGATTCCTGCCATCATCATAGGAATGGCAGGAGCGACTCTGATACTAATAGCTGGAGTTTTTGTTTTTAGAGTCCCTTTCACAGGTTCGCTTTTTTTGCTCTATCTCTCTCTCATTGTTTTTGTTTCTTCAGTTGTAGGAGTGGGTCTTTTTGTTTCTTCACTTTCAAGCACCCAACAACAGGCGATTCTTGGAACCTATTTATTTATGTCTCCAGCAGTCTTACTTTCTGGCTTCGCAACTCCGATAGAGAATATGCCCCATTGGCTGCAAATTGTATCATATGCCAATCCCCTGAGATATATTTTAGTTATTGTTAGAGGAATATTTTTAAAAGGTATCAGCACTGAAATTGTTCTCAGCAATATTTGGCCTATGGCTATTATCGCTATTCTTTCACTTTCTCTTTCGAGCTTTTTTTTCCGTCATCGATTGGAATAAACGCTTATCATCTTCTCATGCGTATAATAAAATCGTCGACTCCTTGAGCTACTCCCCAAGCGATTGTTTTCAGGTAATTGGGGTCTTTCAATCGCTGCATTTCCTCAGCATTTGAAACAAATCCCCCTTCAACAAGGATTGCAGGCATATCCGTTTCTCGAATGACAGCATAATTTCCATGTTTGATGCCTCTTGACTTTGCGGAACTTTGTGTAATAACTCGATTTAATACCAGCTGAGCAAGTTTTTTAGATTTCTGAGTGCGCACTTTGTTGTCTTTAGAAAGAAAGAAGAAGATCTCAACCCCCTCCGCCTCAGCGCTAGGAGCTGAATTGTAATGAATGCTTACAAAAACATCAGGTTTTTGAGCATTGGCAAAGGAGGATCTTTGTTCTAAAGAAACAAAGCTATCTTCGTCACGAGACAAAATTACGGAATATCCTAGATACTGCAAATAATCTCTTAGATATCTTGCGGTCACTAAATTTAAAGATTTTTCCTGATAGCGCGGTTTAGTCATTGACTGCGTGCCGACATCATGTCCTCCATGCCCTGGGTCAACAAAGATAACAGCTTTTTGTTTAATCATGGGTGGGCGGAGATAGGGGATGGTTCCAATAAAATCCTTAGTGGTGCCGTGAGGCAACACACTGGCCTTCTGTAATAAAGGCAGACTGTTTGTTCCAATCAAGGGGCTGCTAAATAACAGCATAGAAACAAGCCCAAAAAACACTCGAAATGAAAATAAGCGCATGAAAACATCCTGTCAGTTAATCAAGACTAGGGGCTAATCGATTACAAATCTGTGAAACCACCTTTGCGTCATCAAATTCTATTGCTTGATGGGCAAAAATTTGAGTACTTTCATGCCCTCTTCCAGCAACAAGAATGGTGTCATTTTTATTTGCCATTGTGATAGCTCTCTCAATAGCAGTCTTTCGATCGACTTCAACTTCAAATAGATCGCCATCATTGAAGCCAGCTATGATTTGATGACAGATCTGAAGAGGATCTTCAGTACGAGGATTGTCAGAAGTCACTATTGTATAGTCTGATAGTTTTCCGCTTATTTCTGCCATGAGAGGTCGCTTCTCTCGATCACGGTCACCACCACACCCAAAAACAGTAATGATCTTTCCTCTTTTATACTCTATTATCGTTTCTAGAACTTTTTTGAGAGCATCTGGAGAATGAGCAAAGTCAACATAGATTTCTACGTCTAGGTCATTGGAAACGCGCTGGAGTCTTCCTCGTACGGGAGTCAGCTGTACAATTTTTTTTGCAATATCAGATAATTCAACCCCTCTAGATAGCAGAACAGCGATAGCAGCAAGGCAGTTATAGATATTAAACCTTCCTGTGAGAGGCCAAGAAAAAGGAACCTGTTCATCTTTATAGGTGAGTTGGCAACGAGTCCCTTGAGTATTAACACTAATAGAAGTCGCTTTTAAGTCGGCATCTCCATCTATCCCATAAGTCAAAATCTGCGCTTGTGTCTCCTCTACAATGATTTTATGCCAAGGATTATCCACATTCACAATGGCATACTTTTGATGCTTATTTTTACTTGATCCCAAATTACAAAATAGCTTTTGCTTTGCCTTCGCATAGTTTTCTACTGTTTTATGATAATCTAAGTGATCCTGAGTTAAATTCGTGAAGACTGCAACATCAAAATCAAGTTTTTCTACTCTTCCCTGATCTAAAGCGTGAGAAGTCACCTCCATAACAGCTGATCGACATTTCTGAACGCACATTTCTCTGAGGAGCTGATGATTCATGGTTACGCCTGGAGTCGTTCTCGTAGCGGGATAATGATGTGTCCCTACAATATATTCAATCGTTCCAATTAAACCGCAAGGACCATAAAAGGCATCTAAAAGAAATTTGATAATATAAGAAGTGGTTGTCTTACCGTTAGTCCCGGTAATTCCAACTAAAAATAACTCATTTGAGGGGGTTTCATAGAAAGTAGAAGCCAACGTTGCTTCTATAGAAGCGACATTTGGATGAATGATTTGAGCCACATCTCGTAAGAAAGGATCAAATAAATCTGTGGCTACAGCAACAGCTCCTCCATGAATGGCCTCAGTGATGAAATTAACACCATCATAGGCTGTCCCCTTTTTGGCAATAAAGAGATCCCCGGGGACAACAACTTTTGAATTAGAAGCTAATCCCAAAATTGCTATGTCTTTTGATCCCTTGACGCTACACTGAGGGATATCTTTAAGAAGACGTTTTAATTTCATAAAGCAAACCACATTTTTAAGAGAGGACGACGCCTCCAATCTTGATTCAGACTTAGAATACAAAAAAGCAACGATGAAACATAGAAATTATTTCTCTTTATTCCAAGCTTTGTAGAGCTCTTGAAGTTTAAGAGTTTCTGGCATCCACTCAATGAGATCGCGATTGTAACGTGGGTCTCCATAGGGATATCCATGGGGATCATCGGGAGAAACGCCCAAGTATTCGAGTGAGCGCCTTGAAATTTCCTTAAAAACTCCAGCAGTACAATTCCCTCCGTTATGCACTTTACCAAGTCCTGGAACATAGCCATATTCAGGTTCATCCATTGTGATAACAATCACAAATTGAGGATTTTTTACAGGCACAAAACCTGCAAATGTAGGGCTGTAGAGAACTTCTGAGTAAGCACCGTTGACAATTTTTTTTGGAGTGCTTGTCTTTCCAACTTCAGTATATCCAGCCACATCACCTCTTACAGCCGTTCCTCCAGGCTTTGTAACAAAGCGCATCGACCTTATCACCCGCTGCAGGATTTTTTCGTCTATAACCCTAGGGTAATTTTTTAAAAATTCATTTTTCATTACAAGAGTATGATTAGCATCATTTTTTACAATTTTTCGTACCAACGTTGGCTTTACAAGATATCCACCATTTGCAAGAACAGCGTAAGCTCGCGCAATTTGCAAACTTGTTGCCTGAATATTATATCCCATTGCGATGGAAAATGGAGTAGGGATAGACCATTCTAGAGTCCCATTGGGATGCCGTTTCCCTGGAGTTGGAAAAACTCCTGCACTTTCGGCAGGTAATTCAATTCCTGTTTTACTCCCAAAACCAAACATTTTCTGTAGTTGTTCTCGATACCATTCATTTCCAAACCGATTCACAATCCTTTCTGCAATTCTTCCTAAATAGATATTCGATGATTTCTGTATGCCCATATCCATATTTAAAAAGGGATGGAAGGAGGTATCTGTAATTGGCTTAGACCTGCCTGGAAATTTTCCACTTCCTGTGGCAAATTTTTCTTCTGGATAAAATAATTCCTTTTCTCCTTTCATTCTCAAAAGTTCATTTGCATAGAGGGCGACAGCCATTGTGAAAGGTTTATACGTTGAACCTGGCTCATTTGCATCGGTGATAGCCTTAACTTTTGTATGTTCAATAAGCTCGGGGTGATTAAAATAATGCTTGTAGTCTGGAGGATAAAAACTGGGATACTGAGCTAGAGCCAGAATTTCACCAGTCCGCGGTTCAAGCATGACCGCCCATCCCGCCTTAGCCTTGCATTTAACGACTCCTTTTTCTAACTCCTCCTCAACAATGGCCTGTAAATAGGCATTAATTGTTAAATAGATATCGGATCCATTTTCAGGATTTTCAATCACTTCTCCAGTTTCTAATGAATGCCGAGGCGAACGCATCAGCCTTCTTTTTCCCTGCTTTCCTTTTAGGAAAGAATTAAAATAGAGCTCCAATCCACCTGTCGGGCGTGCTTGATTTGTGGTCTCGTCCTTAACGGACTGGATAGTATGCAAAACCTGACCTAAAAGCTTTCCATAAGGATAAGACCTTTGGTAGTCCTTGACGAAAAAAATCCCATTCCGTGGAATTTTATTTAATTTTGAGAAGGGAACCCACCAGTCTTGGATGCTTTGATAATGATCTTTATCTATCCATACAGCAAGCTTGCGACTGCGACTTTTTCGATAGAACTGACTTCGAAACTTATGTTGTTGAGCTTCAGGCACAGCAAGTAGGTGGATCAGCTGTTCTGCAACACTAGCTTTATGGTCTTCCTTTATTGACCCAGGATCGACATAGAGGTGGTATTTGGGGACATCAATGACAAAGGGTTCCTCTTTGGCAGGATGCCCTTTCTTGACAAAAGGATTAGAATAAAAAGATCCCCTTATAAAAGGCTCTTTTACGATTAAAAAGTGCTGTTTTTTTGCTTGTTTTGCCCATTGTTCCCCTTCTAAGAGCTGAATCTTATAAAACTGAATTAAGAGTAAAGCAAAAAGAAGAAATAAACCTATGGCGATGCCAAGTATTCGAAATCTAGAGAGGTTTTTCTGTTTCATCCTTATTTAAATTCTCAAAAGGTTGGGAATCTTCCACTATTAGAATATCACTTAAGAAAGCTTGGTGAAGGTATCCGAACTCAGGCTTACGACTTAATTCCATCATAATCTGTGGGCTTTCAAAGCTTTCTACAAGGTATCTTAAAGTCTGATTTTTTTCATGAATTTCCTTTACTTCTTTAGCGAGTAGAGGAATGGACAGTCTCAATTCAGTTAAGTCGTTTAGCCTGTCAATATATTTATAAAGGGTGAATCCCGCAATAAATATACAAATAAACAATCGAAAAAATAGATTCATAGACGTTCAGCCACACGCAATTTTGCACTTCGGGATCTTGGATTGCCTTTAATTTCTTCTTCCGAGGCAATAATAGGCTTTTTATTGACTAAGGAAACTGTGGGAGTTTTATCTCTAAACATCCCTCCAATCCCACTAGTATCCCACTTATCACTGGCTGCCAAACGAAAGTGATTTTTTACAATTCGATCTTCAAGGCTATGAAAGCTGATTACTGCCAGTCTTCCTCCTGGTGCGAGTAGGCTAAGAGCAGTATGCAAAAATGCCTCTAATTTTTCAAGCTCCTGATTGACAGCGATTCTTAGGCCCTGAAAAATCAATGTAAGAGGATTAATACCTTTTTTGGGATTCCATTTGAAAAGGGGCTTTAAAATTTTAACAAGATCCTGTGTCGTCAGTAGTGGGGCTTTCTTTCTTTCCATTACAATCGTATGAGCCGCCAGTCGCCACCGTGTCTCCTCCCCATATTCACGAAATACACGCCCCAACTCCACTTCGGACCATTCATTCACAATTTCAGCTGCTGTTAAAGAGGCTTCCGGATCCATTCGCATATCAAGAGGCCCCTCCTTAGAAAAGCTGAATCCTCTTTCAGGCCGATCGATTTGCATAGAGGAGACACCCAAGTCAACGAGGATCCCATCAACCGTTTGGATCTCATTCTTTTCTAAGAATGCAGAAAGCAGTTCGAAGCTCCCTTTTTGAAGGATAAGTTTTTCTTTCCATGGGTGTAAACGTTTTTCGGAAAGTGCCAATGCAGTGGGATCCTGATCAATCCCTAGAAAGGATTGAATTTCGGGATGAGCGGATAAAATGGCCTGGGCATGCCCTCCTGCTCCAAGCGTTCCATCAACGAAAGAAGAAAGGCTCTTATCTTTAAAAATGGCGATGACTTCTTCGAGCAAAACTGAAATATGTGGGGAATCATTCATAACGATCATTGGTTTGGAGATTTTGTTCATCACCTCGATTTGAATTGTACCCCTGATAGCTCACTGGATTATTTGGGAAACGAGCCGCACTACTCACTGGATCCATTGAAGAATTTGGGAAATCATAAGTGGCTTCTGGATTGTTTCTCGTACTGGAATATGAGCTATCAGGAGGAGCTAGATTCCGCGGGATGGAACTACCTGGATGTTGAGGGTCCCATAGATTTGGATTTTCATTTTCGAGGTTATAAATATTTTCCTGTGGTCCATACAATTGACCACCTAAATGAAAACAAACCAACAAAATTGATAGAGTCGTTTTTTTTATCATGGTAAAACCTCTTTTTTGAAATATTCCCGTTCTTTGTTTACAGCATGTTTGATTTATTTTTCTTGTCAAGAGAGGCTGATTCATTTAGAAAAAAGCTTAGAGAACATTCTAATTTTAGGTCGATATTATGACTTCCAAATTTCCTCCCTCGACAGCGATGATTCCCAAACAGCAACAGTCTACTCAGCTGACTCAGGGTTTGATGATGACTGCTCATATGCAGCAGGCCATTCAAGTGATGCAGTTACCGGTGATGGAGTTATCTGCTTTCATTGAAGAGCAAGTTGCTGACAATCCTCTCTTAGAGATTCTAGATGAAAATAACATTATCTCACAGAGTTTAAATGAAAGTGATCCAGATCATTTAAAAGAAAGTGAAGAGAAAGAATTTGATCCCGATATAGTTGACCTAAGTCTTCTCAGTCAAATTGAAGATGAATCTCAGGAAAATCAATCGTTTGGCGAAGAATCTAGGACTCTAACAAACGATGACGAAAAACTGCAAAACTTCAAGGAAACGTTAATTTCAAGCCCTCCCACGTTATTTGAGCAACTTTTAACTAAATATCGAGAAATAGCTGACTCAGCTCAAGATTGCGGAGTTGCTGAAATTTTAATTGGATATTTAGATGAAAAAGGGTTTTTAACAACTCCACTTGAAGAAATCGCTCTTCTCCATGATCTAAATATAGCCGAGTTAATCCGAATCAAGGGTCAAATACAAGACTTAGAGCCTTTTGGTATAGCTGCAGAATCGATTCAAGAGTGTTTATTAATCCAGCTCACATGTCTGCATAAAATGGATACTCTTTCTTATAGAATCATCAAAAATCACTACGATGACTTACTCCACAATCGCATTCCAGTCATCCAAAAGGAGATGAAGATATCCTATCACGAGATTGAGGCAGCTGTCCATGAAATAGCAAAATTAGATCTCCATCCAGGACTTAATTTTTCTAAGAAAGTCACACAAACGATTATTCCAGATATCAATCTTCGAGAAGATAACGGCCAACTCATTGTGGAAGTAGATAGGGATTACGCCCCCTCATTAGGACTAAACCGGCGTTATTTAAAACTTTTAAAAGATGAATCCATTCTTCCTGAAATTCGTCAATTCATCAAACATCACCTCGTTTCAGCAAAATGGCTGGTCAGAAATTTACAAAATCGCTACTCAACCCTTGAAAGAATCGGTCACATACTTGTGCGGGCTCAGCACAATTTTTTTATGAATATTGAAGGACAACTTACTCCTATGACCATGCAAATGGTGGCTGATGAACTTGAATTGCATGAGTCCACAATTGCAAGGACAGTTTCAGGAAAGTATCTCAATAGTCCAAGAGGTGTTTTTCCCCTACGCACATTTTTTACTAACAAATACATCTCTAATGAAGGGCACCAGCTTTCTTCCAAGACAATTAAAGAGACCATACATGGGATCATCGCCCAAGAAGACAAAAAAAAGCCTTTGTCGGATGCTGAAATATCAACTTTACTGAATAAGAAAGGCATTAAATGCGCTCGAAGAACGGTGACAAAATTTCGCATGCTCCTCGAGATAGGAAATACTCAGCAGAGAAGAAAGTTTCATTAAAACTTAAGATACGGATCATGAGGATGCTTTATGCAGAATTCAAATCAATATTCTCTACCTTTCATTGTAAATAACTGTTCATTGGCCTCTATCGCTACAGGAGAACAAGCTAGCTCTGTTGTGGAATTACGTGATAAAATTGCAAAAGTTGACCCGAGTTGCCTCTACTATCATTTTTGGGGCGGCCGAATGAATCAACGCTTTGTCCACTCAGAACATCATAATGATTTTGCGAGTTGGGCCCATCACCGTCTTCATGATCATATTTTGTCAGAAAAGCTTAATATTATTGACCCCACAGAATTTGATTCACTAGAAGCCTTAAGACAAGAAGTAATCGACACCATTGAACGACGTCTTGACGAATACGAAATCATTTTATGGACGAAACGAGAAGATCGTTTTTATTTTAGAAGTTCTTCCATAATTGTTTTTGAGAGCTCTCTTACTATAGATCGTCCTGAAAATTTACCCAAGATCATCCCCATACTTTCGCCGGGAAGTATTTTCTATCATTTTATAGACGCACGTTCGCGCACACCGGATAAGATTGATGATTTCTCCTCCTGGTTAAAAAATTATGGTTCTCAATACAGTGACTTAGTACAAAAAATTCAAGCAATTGACCCCTATTTTCTTTCTTTAACGCAACTAAGAGATGAGCTTGAACAAGTCATCAAACAAAATTTTTACAAATCGAGCAGTTTATGAATGAATTACTAGAATCCTACAAAAAAGCTGTTGGAGCTGACATTATTAATGAACTTACTCAAATGGCAAGGGTGTTAAAAGGAATTAAAGTTGTTCATGTGAATTCGACTAAAACAGGAGGCGGTGTAGCAGAGATTCTCATGACCATGACGCAAGTAATGACAGCTTTAGGAATAGACACCCGTTGGGAAGTGATTAATGGCAACCCTGATTTTTTTGAATGCACAAAACAATTTCATAATACAATCCAAGGGCTAAAAAAGAACGTTATTAAGCCAGAGTTATTTAAAGTCTATGAGGAGATCAACGCTCAAAATGCTGAAACCCTTAGACCTATTTTAGAAAGCGCTGATGTTGTTTTTATTCATGACCCCCAGCCAGCTGCAATGATCACACACTTTCCAAATAGAAAAAATAAATGGGTGTGGCGCTGCCATATTGATGCTTCAAACCCTCAAAGAGCCGTTTGGAAGTTTTTGCGTCAGTTTATCTCTCACTATGATGCCAGCATTTTCTCTCTTGTCGATTTTGTTCAACCTTTACCCCATCCCATTTATTTGATCCCACCCAGTATCGATCCCCTTACAGAAAAAAACATCGATTTACCAAATGAAGAGATTGCTGCAGTGTTTAAAAGGTTTGGCATAGATCCCACCCGTCCCATGATTTTGCAGGTATCTAGATTCGACTATTTTAAAGATCCCATTGGAGTGATAGAAGCTTATAAATTAGCAAAGAAATTTAAACGTGGTCTTCAGTTAGTTTTAGCTGGAGGAGGCGCTCCTGATGATCCCGAAGGAGAGGTGGTTTTAAATGAGGTGAAAGCTGCTGCTCAATCTGACCCTGATATCCATGTGCTTTTCCTCCCATCAGATTCTCATAGAACCATTAATGCATTACAAAGAGCAGCTGACATTGTTTTACAAAAATCTTTAAAGGAGGGTTTTGGGCTATCTGTTACTGAAGCTCTTTGGAAAAAGAAGCCGGTTATTGGCGGAAACTGTGGGGGCATTCGTCTTCAAGTATTCAATCATCATACAGGCTTCTTGGTTGACACTCCCGAAGGAGCTGCCGAGCGTGTGCGCTACCTGCTTCAAAATCCCAATTTAATTCATGAGATGGGCGAACAGGGGCATCGCTTTGTTTATGAAAATTTTCTTAGCACACGACATCTTAGAGACTACCTTACCTTAATTATCTCTTTATTTTATCCTACGACTAACCATAGACTCGAAATCCATCACATCAATAATCGGTAATCTTATTTAAATTTTAGTTAAATTTTTATTTACTAACAAAAAGAAAAAATGTTATAACTATATATTAGTATTTTTTATTTACATTACTAAATAATAATATTATTGGAGTTAGTATAATTATGACATTTTTTCCAGATTCAATTAAATCAACAGCTCTATTTATTTATACACCCCCACACTATTCTTTCAAACAAGCTCCGGGTGATAAAGAAAAATTGCAGACTATTTTTATGACAGCATCTTTTAAAACACAAATGGCCGATTGCCATTTAAGTGCTGTAACAGTGAGAGCATTAATTTTAGCAGGAGCAATGCCATCTCCTCAAATTGGCCCTGGATTGCCGGAGCGATTTCCCGGCACTATGGAGGATCTACTCGATGGAGTTCGTGAAGGTGAACCTTGTACAATCAGAGAGACAGTCCACAGAACTATTAACAGTATCAATTACAATGGAATGCAACCATTTAATAAAACAGCAAAACAAATTTCAGAAGGAAGAAGTTTCCTGGAAACTAGAATTGATTCCAGAGATGAAGAAGCCACAGGATCGACTTGCATTGGAATGAGTCATGCACTATTAAAACAATTAGCGGATCAGCATGGAATTGAAGGGATGTTTGCCGCACAACGGAGACCAGGTAAAGCTTTCGAACATGCGGTTGTGATTGTTGAATGTACGGATGGATATATCCTTCTCGATCCAAGAAGCCATCCCGATTTTCGCATTTTTTCAATTCCTTTTGATCACCCCTTCACTATTCATAACGTCACCTACACAGCCGCTGGACCAGGCTCCCAAACTCCAATTTTTCAAACAAACTCCGAAGAAGAGTTTGAATACTGTACCAATATTGCTAATGGGGATGATCTTGTAACGAAACATTTTATGATGGAGGCCCCATTTGATCCTCCTAAAGACCCAGCTTTTCCTGTTTCCTGTTATTACCTGGATGGAGACAAGATGGGTCGGGGGAGTAGAACAATTTTTGTATCTCCTCTCAACGCAACGTTCACATTTAAAAACGATACGGTTGAGGGCAAAGAAAGAACTCTCATTATTTCATTTAAGGATGTACTTAAAGATGGCTTTCGAGCTCAATTAGAACGCTTTTATGTCGCAGGCAAGCCTCCCACGTTTAATATTGATATCGAATCCCTTCATGAACAACTTGTCCAATTTGTGAAAAATGCAGGTATTATCGATGCATTGTTTCGCGAAATTTATTAATATGCTAACGACTCCCTTATACCAAACAAAAAAATTAAAGTTACATTATGAGCTTGAATGCGCTTCAGATTTGAGCCATCGTTTCGAAATTGATATCTTTGAATATCAATGAGAAACGATGGCTCAAAGGTGAAAATGCAGGCAGGATCAGAATGCCGCTTTAATTTTTTCGTTTGGTATTACTGAAGAACAAATTCAAACTCTTCATCCCCTTTGCTTTATAC
Source organism: Chlamydiota bacterium (assembly GCA_041691035.1). Classification (GTDB taxonomy): domain Bacteria; phylum Chlamydiota; class Chlamydiia; order Chlamydiales; family Parachlamydiaceae; genus JBEPVL01. Next base: position 1,184 of record JBEPVL010000011.1, on the reverse strand, counting down.
TCAAAAAACAATCGTGGGAGTAAGACATTCACTATGCATTCCATCCTTAATTGGCTAGTGGGAGGAACAATTTTAATGCAGGTTTAAAAGCCCATACAACTACATCCAAAGAGATTCTGGATTTTCTGGACATAGAAAAAAATAAGCCATCGTTGACACTTTTCTAAGCGTTTTTTTGCATCAGTTGGCGCACTTGTCTTATAGATCCAGAGTCGTGTTTAAACCAATTAACAACATCGTTAGGAAGGTAAATGCGTGATTTATGTTCTTTTTTAGACCCTATAGGTCTGCCAGCTCCCTCACGTTTACCTCCTCTTCCTATCGTTTCTTTCTCAGTAAGGGAATTAAGATTATTATTAAGCCTTTCCTTAATAAAATCGCGAAGATAGAAGGGATAATTTTTTATAACCTCTTCTTTAGAATCCCCTGCATATTCAACAGGATAAGCTGAATGACTGAATATCCAATTTTTAAAACTTCTATCATACCAAGGCTTAATTTCCCCAATTTCCTCAAGAGCAATTTCTAGGTGTTTTTTGATTTCTTTTGTGGTGGCCATGACCAACCTCTCTTCTTAAATTCTAATTCTGTTTTATGGACACTGTGTGCAACAACTTCTTGTTTATTATTTTTTCCATGAGCAATTTTAATAGCACACAGAAAAGCACCTTCGTCATCATACAGTTTATAATCAATACTACCTTTTACAAGGCTCCATTTAACCATTTTTAAGTATTGGCGGTAGGACTTTTCATCTATTGGTTTGAATGGCATGCACTGACCTTTGATCTTATTTTAGATTATTTGGGATAAATATTCAATCTAATTTTAATGCAGATTTAAAAGCCCACACAACCACATCCAAGGAGATCCTGGATTTTCTGACGGACAAAGAAAAAAAATAAGACATCGTTGACAGTTTAAAGTTCAAACTGAATTCCATTAGAATATTTGGGTTTTTAATAAAAAATATTTCTCCATTGCCATAGTATCCCTAGCCACATTTTCCGAGGAGATTCTCTATGCTCAACTTATTTTTCATTAACAGCTCACGGCATAATCTATTGAGAAATCAGGGAAAACTCGTTTGATTTTACTAATGATTTTCAAACTAGGATTACATCTCCTAGCGCGGACTATGTTCTTGCTTTGAAAGGCAATGCAGGTCTTATCCACGACGAAGT
>JBEPVL010000010.1:0-58740 GCA_041691035.1 Chlamydiota bacterium | reverse complement strand
TCTTTCCCCAGTCAAGTATGGGAAGCATACTGAATCATTAGATGTAGCGTACACTAAAGAGGTGAGAGGTCTGTTATACAACATCTGTTCTAAGGTCATTGAGAAGGCGTTCAGCTGAATCAAAGTATTGATCCACAAATAGAAACTGATTTCTATGAAGTGGACCCTCTCCATCTTTTCCTGCAATATCGTAGAGGAACTTACCAAATAAATACCTGTATTCCAGGAGCTGACGCGATAACTTGTCGATGGTTTCATCGAGAAAAGGATCCGATGAACGTTCTTTGACGACCCTTTGAAGAGTCGCTAGAAAATCTTGTAGATAGACCTTCATGTCATTCAAATCTAATCCCACCTCATGGATATGAGAATAGAGGTCTCCTTTTCTTACCCAATTTTCGACTTGCTGACAGAGATGACGGAAGCGTTCTAAACGAAAGGCATGGGAAGGATCGTCGCTACGGCTGGTCAAACCCATATGTAAATGAAATAACGAATGGAATAATGGAAAGGACTGCATAACGTGGTATTTCCAGTCCAATCGCATCCCCTTTCCCAGAACATCGCCAACAAACTTGACAGTTTCTTCTGAGAAACTTCCTGCCTCATTACATGCGTCGAGCTGTCCGACTAATTTCTCTGACCGATTTTCCATCATAGAACGGGAGATCAGGGGCTGACTCATCTCATGAAGCAATTCGACACATTGACTTTGAGCGGATTGTTCCGCTGATAGCTCCTTAGAGCGATCTGAAGAGAGACTCTGGATTAAACGAATGAAGTTTTGATTTAATTCTTCAGACACTTCAATGAGCTTTAATAATTTTTTAGTTGTCACAGGCTCAGGTCCAACAGTCCATTCTGTGAATCCTAGTCGAGAACGGACATAAGGGTTAGGATCATGTTTTAACAAGAAAGCTCGATATCGACTGATTGTTTTGATCAACTGCTGAAGTTCGTGTTGATCGATGCGAACTTTATCCAAAATACGGGAAATTTTTTGATCAACTCCTTGTCCATTTAAATCGATTTCCTTTAGCTCACGGCAGTTGCTGTAGAATACGTCTCGGATCTTTTTTTCGTAGAATTGAAAAATACTCTGCATTTCTTCGTTACTGACCAATGATTTGATGGAGCGCACGAGCTCAGAACCCATCTGATCTTTACTTCCAGGGAAGAAATCTAAAGTATAGAGAAGCCTGTAAAGATTTCTAAAAGTGGATTGATCTGCGAAGTCGAGCTCGGATAGGATGAAAAGGGAAGGTTGTTCATCTAGAATTTGATCCACTTTGTAGCGCGTATGCATGTATTCATCATAACGCTTGTTAAAAGCTTGATAACGGCTGTGTAGAGCATTTTCTGTTTCCACCAGATTTTTTTTGAGTGAGGGATCCAAGACAGGATTGGACCAAGAAAGCCATTTTTTTACCCAGCCTGATTTCTGTTCGGGTCGACATAGATCCTCAAGAGGGCCTTCAAGACGTTGAATCACCCACCGTATGGTATCAATACGATGGAGCAGGACTTCTTTGACTTCAAAAAGGACATCGAAAAGTCGTGGATTCCATCGATCTACTCCGATTTGCCTCACCCTCTGAAATAATTCGGTGACACACCCTTCAATCACCTCTGTATAGTCCCATAACGCATTATTGATCATAAAACTGATTTGATCCTTTTGCTCATCTGTTGCAATAGTTCTAATCCCTCCCGACCGGATTTTCTTTGCGAAGTCATCAACAATCTCATTTAGCTTCATGTAGGGTCCGTCTGAAGCTGAAGGAATCACAGGTGTAGAAGAGTGAAAGGAGGGAAGTGTTTTAAGGCTTGTAATTTGAGAGGAAAGTCGTCCCTCTCGCTCATTTAAGTAATCGTTAAGTTGGGCGACGATCTCCTGATCTAAATCGTTAATACCCTTGTAATTGATTGGCTGCCAACTCATAACAACTCCTAATGAAAAAATGCTTTTTTCGACCATCTCATCTTCATATTAACAGAATTCATTTATTTTCAAAATCTTCTTACGTTCTTTCATTCACGAAAGAGGCAGCTTTTGAAAACTCTAAACCGATATTGATTTTCACTGCGCAACATGATATCATTCAGCTATTCTATAATGAAGGATACTTATGCAAAAAGGACATCGACTTGAATTCAGCTGCCAATGCTGTCAACAACCCCTACAATTTTCGATTTTTGAAATAGATAAAGTATCCGATGGCCTTGTATGTACCGAATGCGGACTCATATATGATTTTAGTGATGAGGGACTTAGAGATCAAATTCGCAAATTTGAAAATCTGTGTCATCAAATCAGTTTATCACAAGATATTTTATCGAATACTGCTATTGGAATCACTGTGGGTGACAAGGAAGTGAAAATTCCCTATAAAATTCTACTGACACGTTTAAATTCTGTATTAGATCTGCGTATTGGAGATCGCCCTCTCTCCATTAAATTTCGCATTGAACCCCTTGAAGATATGCCAAAACTTGAGAGTCTTTAAATCCCATTATAAGGAGTGAAGAAATGAGCAAACTCGATCAACTGAAAAAGATGACCACTGTCGTCTGTGATACGGGTGATATCGAATCGATTTTACAGTATACACCTACTGATGCGACGACTAACCCCTCATTAATTTTTTCCGCCATACAAAAGCCAGCCTATAAGCCCCTGATCGAGGATGCGTACCATTGTAGTAAAAAAGCTAAATCCTCATCAGAGCAGATGACTCTTTTGTTAGATAAGCTTTTTGTCAATGTGGGTTGTGCAATCCTTAAAGTCGTTCCTGGCAGGGTGTCTACCGAGGTTGATGCGCGTCTTTCTTTTGACAAGGAAGGGAGTATTAAAAAAGCCGAGATACTCATCGAACTCTATGAGCGGATGGGCATTAGCCGTGAGCAGGTGCTCATTAAACTTGCCTCCACATGGGAAGGAGGGCTTGCTGCTAAGGAACTAGAGAAAAAGGGGATACATTGTAATATGACACTGATGTTTTCACTTCCCCAAGCGATTCATTGTGCGGATGCCAAAGCCACTCTTATCTCCCCTTTTGTTGGTCGTATCCTCGACTGGTTCAAAAAACACGAAGGAGTAGAGAGTTATCCTCCTGCTGAAGATCCTGGCGTAAAGTCGGTGACGCAAATTTACCACTATTATAAAAAGTTTGGCTATAAAACACAAATCATGGGGGCCAGCTTTAGAAATGCCAATGAAATCCTTGAGCTCGCTGGATGTGATTTACTAACCATCTCTCCGCAATTTCTTCAAGAACTGCAACAAGCAGAGGGAACCGTTGTCAGAAAGCTTGACCCATCAACAGCCTCTTCTTTAAACATGAATAAACTTTCATTGGATGAGAAACTCTACCGATTAATGCTGAATGATGACCAGATGGCTACGGAGAAACTCTCTGAAGGGATACGTAATTTTGCTAAAGATGCCGCTAAACTAGAAGCGAGCATCAAACAGCTCTACAACATGTAATTTGTAGCAGTCTGCGTTTGTTTGTGTCGGCTTTAGCCGACAATTAAATTTAAGTGTCGGATAAATCCGACACAAACATGCGCAGGCTAAAGCCTACGCTACAAAAACGCAAACTCATACGTAGACTAACGCCTACGCTACAACAGCGGGGCTGTTAGTAAAATAGTGATTACTTTCTTCGATGACCTCTTTGGAGAGTCCCATCACCCCAATTAAATTGGAGATGAGCATCATGGAGATAGCGATGTCGGCTAGGATCCAGATCATATCGACGTGGAGCAACGTTCCGACAGGGATGATTGCGATATAGAGATATTTAAATTTATCTGAGTATTTTCCACCGAATAGGTAGTCGATCGCTTTTTCTGCGCAACAAGCCCAAGCTAAAATAGTTGTATAGGCAAATAGAATGAGGGCTACAATCACAATATAAGACCCTATTGAACTTCCTAACCCCTTTTCAAAAGCATAAGTCACCATATTAGTGCTTTGTAATCCTGGTTCAAGCCAAGCTCCAGTCACGAGCAAAACCAAACCGGTGGCTGTGCAAACGATCATGACTAGAAAAGGAGCGACTAGTGTGACGACCCCGTCAATCACAGGACTACGTGTGCGCGCTCCTGATTGTAAAATAGGGACGATTCCTGTTCCTGCATCTGTTGCAAAAATACCTCTATCAAAACCCGATCTGAGAGCTTGAAAGACACCAAAACCCATTGCTCCACCGAAGGCCGACTTTATATCAAAAGCGGAATAAAACATCAGTTGACATGCAGGGATGACCTTATCGGCATTAAGAGCTAAGATGATGAGAGCAGTTCCCATATAAAGGAAAGCTTTTAAAGGCACGATGAAGGAAGCCAGCCGAGCCACCCTTTGTAATCCTCCCACCAGTACGATACCGACTAAAACGACTAAGACAAAACTACAAAGGAGAGGATTCCATCCTAATTTTTCTAAGGGAAGGATGACGGAGTTAATTTGGGCTAAATTTCCGACCACAAAGGCGCCAAAAATGACAAAAACACAAAACACTGATGCAAGGAATCGATAGCCTAATCCATCGGACAAATAATACATGGGTCCGCCCACATGCTCCCCTGATTGGAGGCGACGTCGATATTTGACCCCTAAAAAACAGCTCGCATATTGGATTGTCGATCCTAAGAAAGCCATGATCCACATCCAGACAAGAGCTCCTGGCCCTCCTGTGCTGATAGCAACAGCCATCCCCGAAATATTTCCTGTCCCAAAATTTCCGGCTAAAACCGCAGAGATTGCTTGAAAATGGCTGATATCACCCTCGCAATCTTGATCTTTTTTGAATAGGCATTGGGCCCCTAGTCTTAGTTTTGTTAATTGAACAAATTTAAGACGAAACGTAAGATAAAGACCTAAGGTGATGATTAAAGGAAAAACAGCATAAATAGTTAATTTCTCGTTAAAAGAAGTTAGTAATTCCTTGAAAATCATATCCATGTTACTATAATCCCTTTTTTAAATGAGGAAGTAGAATTTAAAATAAAAAGGAGATTATACTTGGTTACCGGATTTTTTACCATCCTCAGATTTTTTAATCATCAACTTTAAAGCATCTTGCTTCATTCGCAAGTGGAGGGAATGGAGACCGTTGGCTCTATTAGGGGAAAGACTCGCATTGATTCCTAACTCATCAAGATAGGCTGGGGGACATTTAAGGATGGTTTCTGGGGTTTCTCCGCTATAAACGCTAATGAGTAAAGCTGCAAGCCCTGAAGAGATGAGAGCATCAGATTCTGCCTGGAAAACGACATGGTCTCCTTCTAATTTTGATGAGAGATAGAGTTGACTTTGGCATCCGCGGACTAAATTAGACGGGATTTTTTCTTCAGGCGAAAGGGGCTGTTGGTTTCTTCCTAACTCCATCAGTTTCTGATATTTTGCATCATCAGAACTACAAGTAGCAAAAAGTTCTTTAATTTGCTTTTGTTTTTCTAAACAAGATTCAAACATAAGGCACCTTAAGTTATATTAACGTGTATTGAATTCTAATTTCCACCGTCGCCCGTCTAACGATTCGAACCACAATTCCAATACGCCAAGTTCTGTTATTTTGGACTTTAACCTGACGCGGACTAATTTTCCATCGCCGTCCTCTTTTTCCATTTTTGTTTCGATGGGATGGAGTTCAGATAATTCCTTTTGCCAATTTCTGATCATCAATCCAACATAAGGCTCTACTCCGTCGGACAGCGAAGGGGTATGATGGCTGAAAAAGCGGAAAGTAGCCATCTCCCCTAAAACAAGAGCGAACTCCTTATCTTCGAGCGAGCACTCCTCTCCTTCTTCTAATCCGAACGGAACAACACAAAAAGCTTTTAGAGGAGGACTGATGCCTGGCACAGCAGGGACAGCATCTTCCACTCCCACGAAATAGCTATGACTAGAACCGCTACGAATACGAATACCCTTACCTAACCTTGCAAGCCCATAATAGACTGCTCCTCGACTGACAGCGAAATCGTATGCGGCATCGGGAAGTTCTTTCACCTTTGGAAAACCCAATTCCTGCGCCCATTGATTTAAGAGAGTCATGAGTTGTTTGCGTATCAATGCCGACTTAAGTGTCCCCCCATTGAAGAGTATGCTTGAAGGAAAAATCATTTTTGAGAGGTCAGCAGTTTCAGTTTCTCCACTCATTGAAAGAAATTTAGCAAGCTGGCAGGAGATTCGTGGATCTTTAACAAAGGGGAGCCCCACTTCTTGAAGCCCTGACCTTTTTTCAGTAGGTGAACGTTCATGCACACTGACAATGGGAAAATATCCATTTAACACAAAATTCTTAACCTCATCTAAGGTAAGATTAACAGAACGTGTATTCGCAATGAGTCGACTTCCTCTTCCTAAGACTGTGATTTCTAATTGATCCGGAGGATGATCTCCCAATAAAGTTTCTTTTGCCTGTCTACACTGATGAATGAGTGACTGCAACTGCCAGTGGTCAATAGAAAATCCCTGGTCTTCAAATTTTTGTTTTGCTAAGTAGGCTAATCCAAGATCGATATTATCTCCACCAAGTAGAAGATGGGACCCGACGGCTAGACGTTTTAGTTGTAAGCTCCCCTCCTCTACATCTACACAGATCAAACTGAAGTCTGTCGTTCCTCCGCCCACATCGACGACAAGGATTTTATCCCCTACCTTCATTTCCTGACGCCAGTCTTGAGCGTGATGATGGATCCAAGCGTAAAAAGCAGCTTGTGGTTCTTCAATAAGTACGCAAGGAGGGAAATCAGCCTGCACAGCAGCTTCTTGAACAAGTTCCCTTGCACTTGGATCAAATGAAGCTGGAACAGTGACCAACACATGTTGCTGCTTAAAGGACACATGAGGGTGCTTTTGATTCCACGATTCCTTTATAGCATTTAACAACTCTGCACAGGCCTCTAAAGGGCTCATTTTATTTTTTATTTCGTCGACTCCCATAGGCAAAATGGGAGCACGGCGATTGACAGAAGGATGACAGAGCCATGATTTTGCAGAGGTTATCAAACGCGAAGGAAGCTCAGCACCTCTTTCTTTTGCATATATCCCTATGAGATGGCTTCCTGTGCTTTGCCAAGGGAGAGAAATCCCCTGAGCGATTTCCTCCTCAAGTGGGAAATAAATAAATGATGGAAGCGTAAAAGAATCCCCTACAGCATTTGGAGGGATAATTTGAGTAATTTGCTCTTGCTTGATGATGGGTAAATGAGAATCATGCGCAATAGGGGTAGAAGCTACTGTACAATTTGTCGTTCCGAGATCAATTCCAATCACATACTCAGCTGGTTTAGACATGCTGCCTCCTAAGATATCTCAATTTCTGCGGGACAGAGAATGTCTGGAGATAGCTCTCCAATCTGGGCAGGCAGCGACCGTTTATGCGCTTTCCATCCTCGATGAATGAGTGTTCCCTGAAAAGGTGGCGTCCCCATCACTTTTCCCACCAATTTAATCTCCGCTGGGTTATACCCCTTTTGCACAGTTATTTTAGAACCCTCCTCTTCGTCACGCAAAGGACGTATCGTCACAAGTTCTTCTACAATCTGTTTAGAATCCTGGTGAATTTTTCGAACTGCCGCACCCACTTGTGCATCTGAAAAGCCAGAGATGTCTTCTTTTAGAAAATCGATCAAACGGCTTCCCTGTTGCATAAAAAATAGAAAACGGAGATGAGAGGGATCTGTGCTAGGAATAATTTTTGTCTTAGGCTCCTCCATCCATTTTTTGCTTTCCTCTGGATTTCTCCAAGCAAACCAAAAAGCTTTCCAAGCGATAAGTAAACGAGTAAACATCATTGCCTCATATTAATTATGATTAAATTCCGCCACCTTCATATTGTTCTCGAACGAAAGCTTGGCAAGCATCAAAGATAGAACACGTATATCCAACATGGATAAGCGATTCTAAAATCAATGATCCTAGGAAAAAGCAAAAGATGACAATGAGAAGAGGTTTTCCTCCCCATACTCGGTAGCTTTTTTCATGTGAGAAATTCAAATAATATCTTCCAATCCAAACCATCAAAACCGGCATAATTCCATTAAGGATGGAATCACCAAAGCCGCCAGAGCTATCAAGAGCAATCAAAAAGATGCGGTCGAAATATGCAGCAAAGATATAGGTTGGGATGATGAGCAAGATTCCTAATAAAATCTGTCCCCACCCTCTTTTAGCTATATGTAAACCATCAGCTAGGAAATCCTTTAATCCTAAAGCAATACCTAAGAAAGAAGTGACGAGTGCAAAAAAGGCAAAATATTCTGCTATAGTAGAAACATAATCAGCCTTCACATGCTCTCTTAAAAACCGCGTGACAGGCTCACCCACCTCTAAAGCCTTGAGGAGGCTATTTGGACCAGAGACAGGCACAATTCCAAGTACCATCCATTGCCAAAGCACATAAACAATAAATGTTAAAGAAGTCCCTCCAATTACCGCCCAGCGCAAAGCTTTAGCATTCGATTTTAAATAGGGAGTTAAACTCGGAAGCATTGTTTGAAAGCTAAATGTAGTCAACAATAGAGGAATCGCCAAAAAGGAAGTGGACCACCGTTTATGTGTGAGCAATTCGAATTTTGTTTCGGATAATCCTGTCACTATAAGTGCAAAATAGGCTCCAATCATCCCAACAAATAAAATGGTATTCACACGACCGACAAAATAACTTCCAATCGTCACAATGGAACCAAAAAAGAAAATAAATAAAAAACAACCCAATTCCTTATTCACTGAGAAGCCGACTAAAGAGGTCATCCCATCAATGACTAAATCACCACCCGCTGCGGTATAGGCAACTAAAGAAGCGTATGCAATGAATAGATACACGATCCAACTCACCATTTTCCCAACAGGCCCTAAAATTGTTGAGGACATCGTGATGACGTGTGCCCCTTGCTTCATCCATAAATTGACTTCCAATAGAAACAAGGCTGATGTCGTCATCGCAAACCACACGATCGCCATCATTGTGATAGAGGGGAAAAAACCGCTAATTCCAGTAGCTACCGGCAGGGCAAGCATCCCGCCCCCTATACAGGTACCGGCTACTAAAAATATTGCTGAGATAAGTCTTTGAGTTTTATAAGCTTCAGTCTGCTCCTGCACGTATGCTCCTATAGGTAACAATTTAATATTTCGATAGAGATTCAAATAGAGGGGATTATAGAACATTCCAAAATATGCGAAAAGTGTTAAAACACAATTCATATAATCATTGTATTAATCCACTCTTGGATGCTAGACTGATTGATTGTATGTTTTCCAAAACCAATAGACATCAAATGTCTCTTTTTATTTCTGATTTATGCTTTTCCTACCATGACGTCATCTTACTGAATAAGCTTTCTCTTTCCTTAAATAAGGGAGAAATTGCCACACTTGTTGGCGCTTCTGGCTCAGGAAAATCCACTTTATTTAAAATCGCTACAGGTCTTCTCGTGCCACAATCTGGATCGATCACTTATGCTGACTTCGAGAGTGGATTGGGTTCATCCCCTGTTGCTTATATGATGCAGCAAGATCTTCTCCTTCCCTGGCGTACAGTCCTTTCTAATGTCCTTCTAGCTACAGAGCTAGGCATTCAAACAATGGAAGCGCATCAGGCTACTTATCGTGCTAAATGCCTTCTTAAGGAAGTGGGATTAGAGAACTTTATGGACTTCTATCCAGAAGAACTTTCGGGTGGAATGCGACAACGCGTTTCGCTAGCCCGATGTCTCATGCAAAACCGACCCATTCTTCTTTTAGATGAACCCTTCGGAGCCTTAGATGTTGGACTTAGGGAACAGATGTATCGTCTTCTTCACTCCATTCGCAATCAATACGGGACAACGATTTTAATGGTTACCCATGATTTCAGAGATGCCATTTCCCTTTCAGATCGCATATTTTTGCTTTCTTCGCAGACGATCCAGCACGAGTGGTCGATTTCAGCGGAAGAAAGGCGAGATTTTGTGTGTATGGGTAAACTCCAGGAAGAACTACGCTCCCATTTACAGTTTCCTCAATAAAGAATACCTCGATTATCTTTCTTTATTAAAAATTAATTAAAATTAATGAATTTTTTATTTATTCAATTGCTATAATGGAACATGTAAATAAATAAAAATCATCAATCTAATTAAAGGTTTATTATGTTACAAGAGGATCTCAGATCTAATACTGTTAATCGTGAGTTAGAAGTGTTTGTCGTTCCTTCAGAATTTAAAAAGATGGGAGAAGCGCCACTGACAACAATCGTAGTTAACTTTAAAACATATTATGTATATGAACTAAAAAATAAATCCGGAAAAGGTAAGGCATTAGAAATACAGCAGACATTCAATACAGAAATTGGAGGAAAACTTGTTCCAGTCATACAGGAACACAATCAGCAGATTAAAGCATTGAATTACAATGAGAAATTGGTTTTACGTTTACAAATTTCTAACCAAAATAAAAAATTAGCTTTTGTAGTTAAAAGTCTGACCGCTGAAGTAGATGAAGCTGAATTACACGCCTTACTTAGCTCTATTATGATACCAGAAACCCTTATATCACAAAAAGTGATGAATTGTAAAAATGCCTTTGCTAATTTAAATCGAGCCTCTAATCCAAGTTATCATTTTCAATATGGTTTATTAAATAGTTGTATCGGCGATCAGATGCTCATGTCTGTAATTCTGGATGAAGTTGCGATTCTGGTTAATCAAAATCCCGACAAAGCACTTAAATATTTAAAAATTATGGAAAATGAAGTTAAAGACCCAACACTCACTTCGCGTATAAAAAAAATCACAGAGGAAGCCATCCGAACTTCCATCTCGGGTACGACCAATCCTAAAACGGTGATGCACCTTCTCCAGCAACTAGAAAAAAATTCGCCAAATAAAAAATTCCGCTTACTCCTAGAAGAGAAAAATTTTAGAGTCGAGGATGATTTAAACTTTTTCGAAAAAACCCCAAAAAAAATCTCTGAGATACGAAAAGAAGAGAAAAAAACCTGTCGACACATCATAAAAGTGGCTAAAGGCAATAAAGATTCTGAGCTTTTAGATGAAACAAAAAAAACTCAGTGGTTTAAAAATATTGTCCTCTCCAGCAGGAAGATACTCTCATTTTTTAACGAAGTTGTGAAATGGGTAAAGAAAGAAAAATCAAAAAATTTTGAAGACCTTTTAGAAGAACCCGAATCCATAACCCAAATCGATTTATTTCATGAAATCGATTTATTTAATCAATTTGATGAAATCGATTTATCACGCTCAATTCAATCTAAACCAATGCCTTCTTCTAGCAAAAAGCCAGATTCGGATTCGGATATTGAGGAATTGGATGAAATCATGAGAGAGGAGTTCGATTTAGCAGACTCAGCTCCACAAACGATGCAATCCACTTCGGGTAGTAGCACGGTACGCCACGACCTTCTTTTTAACCCCTCTGAGCAGACGACGAGTCATCAAAAATCCCATTATATACAAGAAAGAGTGTTTTCTTCAGATCCCCGGGATCCTGTTATTTTCGAAGCAGCCTCTTTCTATGGCAATTCTGAGGATGGTCTAAGCGTTCGTTCATTTTCTTTTGACTCTACCTTATCTGGAAGTTCCATTTCGCTTGAAGAGTACGACCTCAATTTACAGCCCCTTGACGAAGTATCGGATCAAGCTCCTCTGCTCGGGATCATTCATCAATTTAAAAGTACTTTTGGGACGATCAACCTGAAGGACAATAAAACAAGAAACGAGCTTACAGAGAAATCTCTAAAACAATTACACTCCTTATTTGCGGATAAGGAGGTGTCGATAGAGCAAAAATTAGGCATTCTGGATGAATTTCAGCGCATTGCAGAACCTTTACTTTTCTATCAAACTGTATGGCATTCCAATTATGAATTAAGGAAGGAGTTTACAACAATTTATAAACGCTTACAGATTCTTCAACACCTAGAAAAAATTGAAACAGAAATTGGAAAAGTCGGGAGCTCAATCCTTAAAGATAAAATTGATATTGGCATTGTTAAATTTCAAGATCAGCTGCTTTTAAAACTCGGAAATGCAGAAGGCGACACAAGCGAAATTCTATTTTTAGAAAACGTACTTAAGAGTCTGTATTATTTCCAGACACAAGTTCAACTTCCTTCTGTTCCAGATAAAGTCAATCCCTTATCAAAAATTGGAAGAGAATCCATTTCAGCAAATCAATTTCCCGAAGAAAAGGTTTATCAAAACTACATTAAGACAAGTAAGAAGGATCCGGCTGCTCACCTTGCAAAATTGCAGGAGATGCGTCATGAAAAAGGATTTTATGAATCAATCGCTAGGGCTAACGGTGAAAAACGTTTTATTCACTATTACAAAGAAATTTTTGCAGACACCATAAAAAGCAATCCAGGAGCGGCGCTTTCTCTTTTATTAGAAATTCAAAAGTCAGAAACTTCTAAAACCTTTTTATCAAAACATTTAAGAGATCTGTTTAAAGACGCTAAAGAAAACCTAACCGCTAATGTTATCCACAATGCAAAACTTGCAGCAAATCATTCTCCTACAATGGTGTTAGAATTACTGCATAGAATAGGTCCTCTTTTAACTAAAAGCCAAAAGAACGAACTTGAACAGATTGTGAAAACTTTAATGCACTATCATACTACCAATAACACTTCCTTTACAGCCTCTATATCCACTTCAGAAAATCCTTTGGTTAAAAAGTGGCTGAAAGAAAATCCACCTAGAGTCGTAGAAACGGTGGATGTTATCGAAGACGTTGGGAATGATGATAGTGAATCTATATTTTCCTCATTAAGTGAGATATCCCTACAAGCTAATCGCCAAAGCCATGAATCAGTGAAATTGCATCCGAGACAAACTTTTGGAGAGATGCATAGTCAGATTGGACAATCCATCCAATCTAGGGGGAATTTGACCTCTCGTAGCTCACTAAACTCACAATATGGAAGGATTGAAATTGAACTCGAACAGCTCGATTCGGAACCAAGCTCAAGCTCAGTCTATTTATCTACTCATAGCTCTTCAGCATCATCTCCCACTTCATCGCAATACACTCAGGCCTTACAAGGTGAAACTAGTAATGTAAATCTAAATAACGGATCCTCTTCATCCAATTCTCAACCAGTTCCAATTTCACATTATGAAGAGGTTACCATTGAACATATCCCCTTTAGCTCAGAAAGTTCTTCAAATGACTTAAATATTTTTTTTGATAGTTTATTAAAAGACTACTGAATGGTCTTAACTTAAAATTTAAAGGGGTAAAAATGGAAACCAATTTAGACCCTGAAAAAAAAAGTTTCACTCTACAAAATTCTATCGGCAAGGCTGAAGCTCCCGCTCCAGCCTCCTCTTCGAGTAGTTCAATTCCGCCTTCTATCTCACCAAAACCTTTGTCATCAAGCAGCACTGGAGGACGAGTTGAACAAGAATTAAAAGTGGAACAGCTTACACCATATGATAAGGTGGATCACGACTATAAAAATTTTGAAGAGAATACAAAATCCTTATCCACTAAGGAACAGACAGTTATACTCAAAGATCTTTGCAATAGAGCTTACCAACTCCCACTGGGTTCTAAAGAAAATGAGCTTCTTAAATCCGTAGAAGACCTTCGAGACGCTTTTTATGGAAAGGTCGTTTCTGATATTCAAACGGCTTTAAATAGTGGTGATGATAATGAGTTAAGACTTCTTAGACTTAGTTATGAACCACAATCTGAAGAACCCGAAACTTTGCGGGAACATATGAATAAAACTGGTAGCTTGTTGAGAAAAACAATGAGCCGTGCAAAATCCAGTATTCCTTTATTGCCAGATGAGTGGAAAAAAAGTGAAAGAACCATTTCAAAAAACGAAAATTTTGTCAAAGAAGTCATCGCGGGTATTGTTAATGCATACTCTAAGAACACTCCTTATTCATTAGTTCACGATATCAAACAAATCAATCAATTAATTGATGTTGGGCAACCAAAGCCAAGCAAAGGAATCACTCACGAACAGAGTATTCTATCGCTATTTAATGATATTGAGATTTCATGGCATGATCAAAAGGGTTTAGATATCAAGGAAAGCTCAAAGGGGAAAGAAATCATTAAGAATCCTAACAAACTTGCCGATCCTGATGATTTTAAAAAAGCAGCGGAATATTTAATCTATTCATTAAGAAACTATGACTCTCTCGGTCCGAGATCTCAAGCAATAAAAGAGATTTGTTCTAAACTTGACACCCTCTTACCTTATTTTTCTAATCTCACGATACCAGAAAATAACCAAAAAGGCACAAGACTTATTTTTGAAGGAATCAATTTATTAAAAACCTTATGTCGATCAAATAACTCTCGTTTCCAAAACAACTTTCTCCTTACATACAGAGCCGTTATCAATGACCCTTCATGGCCTAAAGAAATGATAAAAAATGAGAGTGGTGATAAAAGAGTCGCTTCGGAAAAATTATTTTATTTTCTTAACGCCAGTTTTGAAGTGTTAACTTTGGAAGAAAAGGACCAATTACTTACTTGGGTGAGTTCCTGGGTTTCTGATCCGAAAATTCATGAATATGATTTCAATCTACCAGCTGTTAAGCAACAAATGGAGATTCTTTTAAATAAAGCTAGCTCTTACAATTTAGGCGCCCAAGTAGAAAAAATTAAAGAAAAAATGTCAATAGAGACTCCTCCCCCAATTTTGTTAGAACCCATAATTAGTCTTAATGCTTTAGCAACCAATGATTTGATGACAAGGATTCGAACGGGCCAAATGAAAAAATCCGAATTAAAAGAGGCTGCTTCTTTGATAGCTGAGGACTTAAATGGGTATTGTAACTTTTTGGCTAATGGAGTTGCATTAAGTGAATTTTCTTCCAAAGTGGGTATTCCAACAGCTCACCTTACCCCAATGGCTGACCTATTAAATCAGTTATCTTTTTATGTCCAACAACAGATTCTTCAAGGGGACACCATTGAAGAGAGACAGAATGTTCTGATTTTTTTTAATATGATAGAGAAAAAGTTATTAAATCCCTCAGAGGGATATAAAACCAATTTTCATTTATTAGTTGCAATTAGTTCAGCTTTTCGAAGTGGACCTATATTTAAAAAAGCCATCATTGGAGAAAAATTTTATGATCAAAAAGATCCTGCAAAACCTTTTGATATAGATAAAATAGCAGATCCAAATAAAAACTATGAAGTATATAGAGATGAACTGAAAAAGAGACCGGATTCTATTTGCTTGCTGCACCCCCTTTTAAAAGATATCACCTATCTTGTTGATAATGGCTTTTCAAAAAATGGACAAATTCAAACTGATATTTCTATACTTGCAGACTCCTATAGAAAAGTATTTTCTAATGATGAACCTTCTCAAAAAGAATGTAAAACCGATATTTTGACCCAAATGGCGAGACATCCAAGTGAGGAGGAGTTATACAGTATATCTAGTACCAAGAGTAATCTGGCACTCAGCAATCCAGACGAGATTTGATAAAATAGACATCTTGCATAATTCATTTCCTTGCCCTTGCCCTTGCCCTTGCCCTTGCCCTTGCCCTTGCCCTTGCCCAAAAAAAACAAAAAGGCCCTTTTTCTTAATTCAATTTTTAGTAAAAAGTTTCATTTTTCAAAACCTTTGGTCATTTATGAAAAAATACGAAGCTGTCAGCAAAAGAGCATATTTAAGCGATCAGCTTCAGCGTGCAGCTTTATCAATATCATTAAATATTGCAGAAGGCGCTGGTGAATATGCTGTAGATGAAAAAGCTCGATTTTATCGTATGGCCAAACGATCTGCTACGGAATGTGCAGGAGTTTTAGATGTATGTCAACGGCTGCGGCTTATAGAAGAGAATCGATACATAACATAAAAGGGCGAGAATTATTGATTGGTATAGTCTCTATGTTGATTAAGATTGTCCAGAAACAGCGTTAATCGGGCAAAGGCAAAGGCAAAGGCAAGGGCAAGGGCAAGGGCAAGGGCAAGGGCAAGGGCAAGGGGCACACGGGCAAGGAAATGAATTATGCAAGAGCCTCCGGTCTATTCTTGGTGGACTCCTTTTTCTTTATTATTGTCCGCTTTCGATCGTCATTGGGAAATCCTGAAGACCCCCAGTGATTTGGACATTGCCGTCCTTGGTGATATAGATATCTGATTCTAAGCGAACGCCAAATTTTCCAGGTAAATAGATGCCTGGTTCTATGGAAAATCCCGTTTCATTAAGAAGAGGACGCGTATCATGCGTTTCCCAGTTGTCCAGATTAGCTCCGGGACCGTGAACATGCTCGCCGATGTGGTGTCCGGTCCTGTGGACAAAATATTTTTCATAGCCCGCCTGTTTAATGACCTCTCTGCAGACTTTGTCGAGTTCCCAACCCTCGATTTTATCTCTCAAGCTGATTTTTGATTCAATATAAGCGATGCCTGCATCTCTTGCCCTTTTCACGATAGTAAAGATTGAGAGACTATCTTCGGGAATTTGAGAACCCATATAACCGACTCGTGTGATGTCTGCGTAGACGCTTTTATGATCTCTTTTTTTACACCACAAATCGAGGAGGACCCAATCTCCCGGTTCAATCAGATGACTTCCAAGTGAAGGGGGAGAATAGTGCGGATCGGCAGAATTTTCATTGACAGCACATGTAGGAGGATCTTGTGTGTAGCAACCAAATTGATTCATCAGACTGAGCATTTTTTGTTGCGTTTGGTATTCATTGGGACTATCGCCTATTTTCAAACAGTCACTAAGCCACTGCCATGTCAAGTCGACAATTTTTTCCAATGTTTGAGCTGCATAAAGATGAGACTCTAGCTGATGTTGCGACCAGACACTGGTTTCAACTTGAAGAAGACCTGAGGAGCTAACAACATGAACATCTAAGCTTTTGATCCATTCAATTGTCCCCGCATCCACACATGAAATCGCTGGTAGAGCTGCCATAGGAGAATATTCCATCGCAATCGTCTGATTACGAGGAAGGATGTCCTTTAAAATCTGATTGAGGTTTTGCCAGCCATCATAAAGGAGGGTCTCTCCTGGAAGGGAGTCTAAAATATGTGCTTCAATAGGAGAAACAATTTTGATAGGTTGTCCTTGAGCGGGAATCCAAAAGAAAAAACGTCTGGAGGGGGTTTTTTTTGGTTTAAGATCGAGAAGTGGGTAAGCAAGGTGATTGGAGTGGCGAAAATCATAGATGAGCCATCCATCGATGTTTTCTTTAACAAGATAATTTTGAATTCTTTCTATATTCAACGACACAAATTCATCCTTAAGGTTTAAGAGGCGTATCAACATAAGGAGTGTTCTGATAAGAAACCTGTCTCATTTGATTATATAGAGAAGGGTAGAACCAATAGATGACGCCAAATCCTGCAATTAAAATGACCCAAAACGCAATGATGATCCATCTGGGAATCTTGATTAAAAAGCGGGGTTCATTTTCATTCATGAATGGATTCCAAAGACGTTTAGATTACAAAAGCCGATTTTTCTTTAACCACTCTTCAAAATCCTTCCATATTTCTGCTGAAAAAGTCTGTTCCTTAGCTAAAACGGGTAGAGTGAGGTTCCAAGCACGCTCCTCCCACTCTAGTGTCTGCTGACTTTTATCCGGTTGTGCTCGGCTATAAATAGCAAAGGCTTCCTTGGGATTGGTCATAGCATAATCGATACTTCTTTGCAAAGCTCTTTGAAAGAGCTGAGTAAATTTCTCTTGAGCATAGGGACTTTCACCTTTCGCAAGAACGATAAGCTCATAGTAGGTTGGAAATCCTAAATCGGTCAGTGTAAAATAGCTTGTAGGAATTCCTTGACTACGAAGATGTTCCGTTTCTATATTCCAATAGCCCCCATAAATGACATCAACTTGGTTTCTTCCAAGAGAACTTACCAAATCCACGCTGACATTCAATTTTTCTGAGGGATTGAGATGGAGGTTGTGCAGTAATGCATTCAAAATATTGGCTGAAGTTCCCGAACCAGAACAATATCCCCATTTCTTTCCATTTAAATCTTTGGGGGAGTGAATTCCCTCCCCTTCCCTAAATATCAAAGCATTGAGGGGTTGGTCGATTAAAATGCCAATAGGAACAATATCAGCCCCTTTTGAATGAGCTCGGATGGTATGTGGCATATAACCTAAAGCTAATTCACATTGATCGAGAAGCAAAAAAGTAGTCGCTTGGCTGATGTCCTGGAGTTTTTGAATTTGGAGACTGATTCCCTCCTCATCGAAAAAACCTTTAGCTAATCCCACATAAAGAGGAACGTGACTAGGATTCGGAGCCCAGTCTAAAACGAGGCGTGTTTTCTGATTTATAGACTCTTTTTGACAACCAAACATACAAAAGCAAAGCATAAGGATAAGGAAGAGACTAGAAACTTCTCTCCATTTCTTTTTTTTTGACACAATAAGAGCTTTGAGGGGTTTTCGTTGAGAAGCCAGGGATTCCAGCCCTGAGGCAATGAGATAAAAGCTATAACTAATAGCCGTCAAACAGAATAATGCTCCAAAACTCGTTTCCAGATCAGTTTCTCTTCGACTTTCGATCATTAAGACACCCAAACCAGATTGAGCACCAGCATATTCTCCAGCAACCGCAGCAACACCCGCAATCGCTGCGGAAAGGCGAAAACCACTGAAAAGATGAGGCAAAGCCCAAGGCAGCTTCAGCTTCCACAAAATTTGCCACGACGAAGCTTGATTCAAATGAAAGTAATCGAGGTATTCCTGAGGGATTGTCCGCAATCCTTGATGGAGGTTGATGGTCAAAGGAAAAAAAATCATCAATGCTGTTGGGATGACAACAGCACTAAAGGACCATCCAAACCAGACAACCATGATCGGAGCCAAAGTAAACATGGGAATACATTGAATGACGACAAAAAGCGGCTGTAAGAGTAAGCGGGCGGAAGAGTATCTATCCATCATCCATGCCAGAGGAAGCGCAGCAGCAAAAGCAAGAGTAAAACCAGCACCCATTTCTTTCAGTGTGTAGGACGTATGAAACCAGAATCGATCAGCCTTTGTCCATAGCCTTAGAAATATCTCTGAAGGAGAGGGTAAAACAAAGATGAATTCTCGGTTCCAATAGCTAAAGAGTTCCCAAACAAAAAGGAGGAAGATTAATGTGACAAGGACAATAAGAAAATTTTTCATTTTACGATTTCTAGTCTAATGATTGACACACTCAATTAAGGCCATAGCTGCAATCGCTCTAAGCGATTGAGAAGGCTCTCTTAACACCTCAATTAAAAATGGGACCGACTTCATCAAACTCACCCTCCCTATCCCTTCGATAATTTTTTCTTTTATTTCCCTTGAGCAATAGGGATATCCTTCTTCAAGGATTTTTAACGTAGACTCGTCTCGTGACCAGAGGGAGAGAATGAGTGCAGCTTGAATACGAATCTTCAGATTAGGATCCTGACAAAGACACTGGACAACTTTGATTGATTCCTCATCCCCCTCAAGCAATAACATCGCTGAAGCGGTTGCAGGAACGCCCCAAAAACGCTCAGATAGGTATTCTCTAACAACAGCATGAATACCCGGTGTCTCCATCATAGCTAGTATATTTAAAAGTTCCAAACGAAGAAGTCTATCGCTAATTTCTGGAGTAGTCTCCCTATCTTCTGTAACAGAAGATGTCTGTTTTCCAATCCCTGTAAATATCCCCCACTCTCTTTCTCCCCAAAGATTTTTTTCTTTGTTGAGAATATTTTGAATGGTTTTCGTCGCAAAATCAAGATCCTCTCGCAATCCGATAAGTCCTAAAGCAACATTGAGTTGAACAAATGGATCAAAATGCCAGTCGACAACCCTTCTTGCAAGAGGGATGCCGATATCTCCTGAAACTTTTAAAACAGCTGAAGCCATTAGTCTCTCTTCGCTTTCCTCACTAAAAATTGCCTTTTCAATACCACGGATACCCTCAGGTGATTTAAAAAGAATGAGCACCCAAGCAGCTGACACTCTCACTTTGTAGTTTTGATCATTTTGCCTTCTTTTTGCCAGCTCGATAATAGACGTCGCTTCATTTTTTGGATGCAGAAGAGCTATCGATTGAAAAGCTGCTGCGCGAACATCGGGATGGGAATCGTTTGTCATTATAAGAAGGAGATCTAAATCACGCATAGATAAGAAATGAGCGATTGCTTGACAGGCTAGAAGCCTGAGTCCATACCGTTGGCTGTTGGTGAGAATTTCTAGTTCGCGCCGTTCAAGATGTTCCATTATTTGGAGAAGGGATCTGACTGCATAGGCCTGTTCTTCTGCGGGACAGTGTGGATTCGCAATGATCATTTCCAGATCATGCTTTAAAGAACGGATTCGCATCTTTCCAATCGCACTGATGGCTTCTTTTCTTACAGTCCATATTTGATTAGATCGAAATATCTTGACAACGCCTTCCATAAGTTTTGTATCTCGGTGATGACCTGCTAACTTGACAGCTAATGCGCGCACAGCATAGTTAGGATCTTCCATTCCTTGATATAAAATATTCACCCCTTGTGTGGAATGACTGAAGAAAGCTGCAATCAAAGCCATTTCTCGCATCACTAGAGATGGGGATGAAGCAGCTTTCACTAATACACCCCAGGCAATTTCTTCAATAAGCTCTCTAGATGGCTCATGATCTGGAAATTGATTTCTATAACGATCCCAAATCGCTAAAACATCGCATTCCCTTCCAGTCTTTGCAAAAGCTGTGATAAGGACCTCATATTTCTTGGGGGATTCTGGAAGGGCATTAAAGGCATTGATTGCCTCTTGCACCGCGCAGGGGTAATCCTCCAAAATCCAATGACCATGCACTCTTTTGAAATAATGATCTGGAGATTCCTCAATATTACCTGAGGCGTAAAGGACATTTCCAAAAAAGAGAAGCCCTAAAATTAAGTTTCGAAAATGGGCGATTAACAACATAAGGTACGTGCACGGATAATTTCGCTGATGGACTTAAATTCGGGTGCTTTAGAATCCTTCAATAACTCAAAAATAACAATCTCGGTGGAGCTTATGCGTGCCCCATCGTCGCGCAATTCCGCTAAAGCAGTTGAAAAATCGTAAAGAGATCGGGATGACGTTGCGTCATTAAGTACAACAACTTGTTTACCCATTTGAATGAGGTCTTTAGCTGTTTGTAGGAGGCATACATGGGTTTCAAAACCCGCTAATACCCACTGAACTTGGGGTTGAGACTCGATATAGGAGCGAAAACTTGCATCTTGCAAACAAGAGAATGCTGTTTTTTTCCAGGGCTGATACTGCTCCCCAAGGAGTGTTTTAATTTGAACCAAAGTTTCCCCTAATCCCTGGGGGTACTGTTCCGAAATGAAAATAGGAACTCGCAAAATTTGGAAGCTTTTAATGACTTTGAATAGAGACTCCATAACCTCTGGCCCACGTTCCATAACGGGGTAAAGAGAAGTCTGGATATCGATCAATAACAAAGCAGTCTTGGATTTGTTTAACGTGAAGGTTACCATCATTTACCCCATGTGGCCTAGAATTCTTCCTCCAATCAGATGAAAGTGAAGATGAAAGATAGTTTGTCCAGCGTCAGGTCCATTATTAGTCAAAAGCCGATAGCCCTCTTCCACACCAAACTCTTCAGCAAGCTTTTGGGCAATGGAGACAATCTCCCCAAGGAGAGGAAGATCTTCTGGCTCCATAGACTGGATGTTATAGATTTCCTTTTTAGGCATAATTAAAAGATGCACAGGAGCAATAGGGTGGATGTCTTTAATAGCTAAAATGCGCTCATTTTCAAATACTTTTTCAGCGTTTAATTCTCCTTTAATGATGCGACCAAAGATTGAATTCATGATTGGGACCCCTTTGCCTGTTTAAGTGTGTAATCCAGAGCTTTAAGAGCGTCTTCTTTCGTCTCCCAAACAGAAATAAACCGACCTTTATGACAAAAAACAGCGCCTTCAATACCAGAAGCTTCCTTGAGCTCGTCATTCAGTAAGCCAGCCCATTCCTTTGGCTGTGGCACCCTCACTTTCATTCTCTCTTTCATACTAGGAGGAATCCCCCTTAATTTCCAATGATGATCCGCAGGCATGATGACAAACTGAGCAGGGTGATGCACGCCGCCCAGCTCGAAGAACATTTCTATCCAAGGGATATTCTCTTCAAAGAGGAGGTATTCTTGATTTTTACTCATTGTCGCTTGGATGATATCCTGACACGACCTTGTGTACGCATTTCGCTGCCTTAATCGGGAGAGATAATTCAAAGTAAATTTTAGGGCTTGATGGAAGGAGTCATTTTGCTCCTCTGCACTGCAGTCGTGACGAATGGGAGTAAAATTTGAAATCACATGAGAGAAAGTGCTATAACCAGGAAGCTGGGGATCCCTTCCATTATCGTGTGCATCTATTCCACGCACAAGTGTATCATTCAATAATTCAAATTCTTTATGAGGGATTAGCTCGCTCTCATGCAGGTATTTAAGTATCATCCCAGCACTACTTAACGGACCTTGATAATCTGCTTGATGATGATCAAAAAGCTTTTCTGAGGGAATATAATATCCCCCAACATCACAGACAAATGCGCATCGAGTTAGAAGATCGAGATCTCTTGTTCGAATGATTTTGTCTTCATCAATTTGATTAAAGAGGATGAGAAGAGCACACGCGGTCACTTCATCTGCATGAAAAGTGCCATCATGAGTACCACAACTACGTTTTTGTTTTTCATTATTCATTTAAAAAATCCCAAAGATAGACACCCAGTATGTCAGAATAAACTTTTATTTTATACCAAAAATTTAGATTTACGTTCTTAAGTAGGAGAGACATATACTCGTTATAGCTGAAAGTGAGAATTTGAGCTATCACGAGTAGTCACTAGCGAATCCATTTTCATAAACAGGGCCATTTTTTCCAATCGGAAGCTTCCCTGTAAAATAATCTCTATAAATCTTTAAACCCTGTTCTGCTGTTTGGATACAATAAAAGCAGTTGCTAATCCACTCCGACCCTTTAATAGTCCCATTCCTTAGGTTGCATTTATAGCGTGATGTCACTTTTTCTTTCCAATAGTCGATAGATCCAAATAAAATCATCGGTGTTGCTAAAGTACCCCCCACCTTCCTACGGACTTCTTCTAATGAATACTCAAAATCTGTTCCAATGCCGCCCATGACAAAGATAGGAAAGTCAAGATTGAATTCTGCCTGTCTTTCTACAAGCTTATCCAAACGATAGGTCATCTTCCCTTCTACGTAGGGATTTTGCAGCTGCTCGTTGACAACGGAGTCTCCACGATGAGAGAAGTCTACGATGTTAGCACAGGAAAGAATCCCTAATTCTTTTGCAAGTGAATTCCCCTCTTCCATAGCACCAGGGCCCCCTCCAGTCACAAGAGATAAGGGGGTATTTTTATTGAGCATCGGATGATTCATCTCAGCTCGCATTTCTAAAAGCCCATTTAGAAGGATGCGTAACTCATTCTTGAAGTCTCCGGCAACCAAATTGGAACCATAAATCCCAAAAATTGTCGACTTTAAAAACATCTCGACTTTATTGAGAGGGACGAAAAGACCTGAATCCCGATCTGGCTTTTGAACATACTGAAGAATGTTTCCAGTGATTTCATCAACCCAAAAAACTGGAATAGCAAATTTCTCAAGATCGTGGAGTAATGCTCGATCTTCTGCAGAGAAGAAGCTTTGGTGAGATTGGGAAGGATATTGAAAATAGATTCCTTTTAAACAACGTTGGACTTGATCACTAAGAAGCATTCTTTTCATGAGAGGGCTTGGAAAATAGCGCGTGAGTAGAATTCCCTGACTAGTAATGACTCCGCTATCAATACCTTTAAGAAAAGGGTAAGAGGGCTGTTTTTCAATATATCTTTCCACCATCAATGCCTGTCGACTCCCCTGAGCAGATCCGGGAAATTCATGTAGCCGCGTCTCTCTTATTATCCAATCCTCTGGTTTTAATTCTTGCAGCTGTTGACCTTTGACAATGAATACGGCCGCCCGGTTTTCGATAGGCTGAGGAGCGGTCGCAAAAGCAGAAAACAAAATCTTACTATCTTCCAAACAGATTTGTAATTGATCTCTATCGGAATAGAATACATGCTCCCGATAAGGCTCAAGAGTATAAAATTCTAGGGGGATGTCTGTAATCTCCCGTATACTGTTCCCATACAACTCATAAATATCTCCTGAAGCAAAAGTATCTGGCTGAAGAATAGAAGCGGTCGTGTGATGATAACCTGGAGACAATAGGCTGTCGACAACTCGACCAAAAACAGTTCTGATATGTAGAGGGAGTGTGCGAACAAGGAGGATCTCATTCTCTGAAACATTTCTTGGTTGAAGTGCCTTCCACTCCTGATGCAAGCGTAGAAGGTCCCTTATCTTTAAGTCGTGAGATAAAGCCTTCGAAATCGTAGGGAGAAACCCATAAATTGATTCGTCATAAGAGACACGTCCATTCTGAAGAGTCAGGTAGGCAATAGTGCGTCCGTCTACTTTATCTAAAATCAGATCATTACTCCCCTGTAGGCCTCCTAAAGAGAGAAGAGGACGTCCCCATCTATCTGAACGACCAAACATCCGTGAAAGATAGTCGGGATCACGTACCCTCCGTCTCTCATCAGCAGCAAATAACTTACCTATCAACGCGCCGACTTGAAGGTACTTTAACATTGCTTCGGCAAGGGGACCTATCGCTTTTAAACGCACCATCACTTGTGCGCACAAGTTTTTTTGATCTAACTCGTAGGATACCCCTACTCCATCCAATCCAAGTTGAGCAAGCGAACTTTTAATATTAAAATAAACAAAATTGATATCGATTTTAAAGCCTACAAAATAGGGGGAGATATGACGAATAAAGACAAGGGCTTCCGCAGTTTTGTGATCGATAGAAACAAGTTTTGTAATGGTTCCGTCGGGAGAAGCTAAATCAAATTGATGAGGGTCTAGATAGCTTTCCATAAAGAACCCAATTATTTGTTGGCGGTTTCCGAATTATAAAGAGCAAGCTTTAGAAAGCTTGAAAGCTCCTCATTTGGCATAGAAGTTTCACTTGGAGGCATACTATGAAGCAGCAACGAAAGATAACTTAAACCAGCAATATGGATGGAACCGATCTCACTGATATTCCTCCAATAATTTCTTGCAAACTCAGGATGAGCTTTTAACAGTGCACTCACACCCCCCACTGTGGTTTTGATATCGTTTACCTTTTGACCATCTAAAAAGTAGTTTTTCCACCCCTGAAAAGCTTTTTTTACAGAAAGAGGCAAAATAGAATCCGATAGATTTTGGAGATCCTGTCCCTCTTTCTTATATCCTTTTGAAGCGATCCACTGTTGATATTCAATAGGAGCTTCTTTCCAATTTTCTGGAAGCCACTCTGGAACCTGGTTTAAAAATTCAATAAAATCATCTTGCGAGATGACAGTAGAAAAGAATATCTGCCCTAATAGCCGGTCCCAAGTGTGATATAAAAATAGCACTTCGGGGGGAGCGATGACATACTCATTGCCCACTTTGGGATCGAAGGCAACGCGATCAGGCTGAAATGCAGGCAGATACCCTGTTTTTTGCGTGGCATTGGAGCGTAATAGTCCAGGAAATTGCCACAAAAAAAGGCTAAAATCTCGATTGGTGACTTGAAGAAAAGGTTCTGCTTTTTTTACATCTTGAGTAAACTGATTAATCCAATCTTTGCTTCCCCATAAAATGGATATGAGGGCTGTGGCTAAAAATAGCCAAAGCCATAAAGGGAGAGGAGAGGAAGTTCGACTTTCTTGAATAAAATCTTTTTCAGACAGTGGGACTTCCTTTCTAAGATTTTTTGGCACCTCAAGGGTATCATGATCAAACGGTGTTTTTCCTTCTGGATCCATCATTAAAACCCGTATGAAGCTCGAACGCTAAAATAATGGGTCGGGAACTTACAAAACTGCCCATCAAGTGAATAGCCATCGTGATATTCCATAAATACACGCATGCGGCGTCTTAAGCCCGAGACCTTACCCCACTCATACCCTAGCACATAGGTATTATTGATATGATTCTTGAAATGAGACTGCCAATAAAAGTTGCATCCAAAAAAGGGGACGCCATAAAGCCGATCGCAATAATCTCTATAGCCTAACTCAAAAAAACGCAATTCAGCTCCACATAAAAGATAAAGCGGCCCAACACGGAAGGAGTCATCCTGACAAGCTACCCAGCCAACTCCTCCATATAAACGGATATCTTCTGAAAACTGATCCGATACACAAAAATCGAATGCTTCAATGCTAGGATTTTTTCGCTTAAAATGAGGGTGGTTTATAAGGAACTCATCTCCGATATGAGTAGAGATATGGTAGCCTCGAAGTTGAAAAGCCCAGTTTTCATATGCGTAGGAAACAGGAAAACCGCAATAATAGTCGGCATCGACTAATGGGGAAGAGTCGTGTAATGGATCAAAGATTGCCCAAACGCCTCCTTCAAGAGAGAACTCTAAATCACCCCCCTTCAACCAAATGTCGCACCATCGGAAAATCGAGAAAATATCTCCAAAAGAAACATCGATGACATTTTTTTCAATGACGCGATCATTGAATCTCCAACCCACAGAATAGGTGAGTTGTCTGGGATTAGCCAAAAAGGGTCTGAAAAGAGGCGGAGCTTCCGGAAGCCATATCCCCCATAAATTATGCGACCTTGCGTAAGCACAATCAGTATCCGGTTCTGTTTCTGACCAACAACTATCACTGTAAACATCCTGATATTTTTCACAACAAATAGGTGTCTGTTCTGAAGAGTCACAGTCTGAATCAGAGCCAGCTTCTTCTTCTTGTGCATCTAAGGATAAGCAATTAAGGGATAAGGCCAACAAACAAAGGGATTGTATTAAGCGGTTCATAATCACATAGTAGGTTAATGGGTTTAGTCATCCGGCCCCTCCTCTTTCAAGGGGATCTTATCGATAGCAAAATTTAAAAAATTATGCAAGTACTAAAGCCAAACATACGAATTGAGGAGTTTCGTTAGACTTCTTGCATCGTAACAGTTCGGAAACAGTTCGGATACCCGACGAAGGAGGGCCACGACAAAGCAAAGGATAGTCTAAAATTACTTACTAAAAATTGATGAATGCAGATCGGATGGCTTCTGGAATGTCTCTTTTTACTAGCTTCTGCCTGTCACAAAACACGTGAATTGACATAATAGAAGCACATTGAAGATCAGATTGATGGAAATGAGTATTTAAGATAAAAGACGAGTTTTTTAACTCGGCAAGTTCGATAACACTATTGGCAGTTCTGCCGACATAAATGGGTGAAAAAAATTTAGCCTCTACCTGCTTGATTGGAACGATCCATTCCTCATTTTGGAACCAATCCGTCCATGCTATTCCCAATTTCTTTATGACACACTGTTCATAAGCTTGGTGCATGAGAGGGAACAGTTGTCCAAAAAATAACATTCCAGCAGGATCCCCTAGATGAAAAGGGATAAAGTGTTGGTCATAAAAAGGCATACTTTTCTTTAAATCAATTTATTTACCGAATACCGGAAATGATTGTAGCAATTCCCCCCATAAGTGATTGGGATCTGACAGACGAAAATCCTGTGATTGTCAGCATCTGACATAATTGTTCGGGAGGAATGAAAGTGCGAATGCTATTTTGGAGATATTGGTATGCTTCTTCATTCGAAGTTAACCATTTTCCAATAACAGGTAAAAGCGTTTTTAAGTACAGTTGATGACCAATCCTTAGAAGTGAATTGTTAGGTCTTGTTAACTCAAGAATTGCAAATTGACCACCAGGTTTGAGCACCCTAAATACTTCTTTGATACAATCTAGGGGCTGATCAACATTTCGGATTCCGTATGCTAAGGTCGCACAGTCTATACTTTCCTCAGTGATAGGCAGTCTTTGCACATCGGCTTGAATAAACTTAATGTGGTGCTTATCTAGAGGATGACTCTCGATTTTCCTTTTGGCACAAGCTAACATCTCCGAAGAGAAATCTATCAAATAGGCTTGACAGGGCGATTTCGATCGTTTTAAATACTCAAAAGCCACATTACCAGTCCCAGAACACAGATCTAAAAACTGATGAGATTTATCTGGAATGAGAACCTTCTTTACAAGTTCTCGATTCCATGATCGATCTAAAGAAAATGAAAGCGCAGTATTTGTCCGATCATAATCTTCTGCTATTGTATTAAATAGAGATTGAATTGATTCTGGATTGTGTTTGTTATAGCTTGTCATCAGATTTTTTTATGGGTTCCTCTAGATCGTCTTCATCATCTTCGTTTTCTAAATCAATTTTTGGAGCAAGTTTAGGAGGTGAGCATTGACTGCATGAAAAATTAGAATTCGCTTCGTCACACTCATTTCTTTTTTTAGTGGGATCTCTCCCACATGCGCCTTTTTCGATAATCGTTTTCCCTTTGATCAGCCAACCGATTGCCAGACAAGCAATAGCCATTACGATCAAAACAAAGGCTATGATAAATGTGGAGTATAAATTCGGCATGCTTTTATCCTAGTCTTATTCTTCAAATTCAAAATCTTCGTCCTCATCTTCATCCTCATCTTCAAAAGTTTCTGCAGGTGAAGATTTCGCGCTAGGTTTGAGAAGAGCCCGTTTTTGTGATTGTCTTCCCACACTTGAAAGAGGAACATAATCTACCCAAATTGGAGAACTCCAAGCCATATGGCCATCATCCTGAATGACACGTAAGTAGTAAAAAACAAAAGGAGTGCGCTTATCTTTAGGGTCAATACAGACTTTATCAAGATTGGTGAAGTCATCGTAAGTAAAATCAAGATGATAATCATCCGGTTGAAAAGATTTAATCACTTTTCCATTTCGAATGATTTCAACAGATTTCAACTTTGTTGTCCCGGCAACATACCCAGAAATATGCCGATTAACGACAAGTCCGGGTTTATCCGCAGTGCTAATTTCTCTTCCCATAGGGATCCCTGCAATATAAATCCCGACAATAATACGCTCACCAGTAGTTGCATAGCAAGAACGTTGATAAAGAGCTTCCAGCAAAGCTTCCCTAGAGTGTATAGGTGCTATAATTGCAGTTAAACCGGGAGTGTATTGTTCTTGTTCGCTATCATAAAAGTCTGCATAAAGGCCCCGGTCATCAAGACCTCCAGCTACAAAGCCAAATCGAAAATTACGCATTAAAGCTTTCTGAACAGCACCTTCAGCTGACTCTTGAATTGCCTTTCCCTGATTTTCAGAAATTGGAAAGGAATTACCTTCCTTTTTTGTCAGTTCAGAACAACCCCAAGCATTATATATCTCAACAACGCGTTCAAAGTCTGGATCAAAATGATCGAAATTAAATTCAAATCCTTTCGCCATGGTAAAAGTAGGGATGGAGATGAGTTCTTTTGGTGAAAAGCTTTTATAGATTTTTTTCAAGCTGCTATATTTGATATCTTTCTTTCTTAATATCGGCTTAGTATCTTTAGCATAAATAATATAACGCACACCTTCGTGATGAGGTTCTCCAATCCATTGAAAACCCAGAAAAGTCGTAAAACGATCGTTTTCATCAAAATCGGCAACATTTTGTGAAATCAATTTCCAAATATCATTTGAGGTCTCTTCCTGACTTTCAAAGGGCGATGAAGCATAGAAATTCAACGCCTTATCGTCACGAAAATGACGAATACAATTTTCAATATTTTCAGTGGAATCAAAACGATCAGACTCTGTATGCAGTCCTCCCCAAAATAAAAACCGTGATGTCTCTGAAAAACAACGGATAGGTGATGAAGAAAACACTGCTTTAGTTGTTATGTTATGGAGTTGGATGGTGTAGACACCCTCTTCGTTAAAATAAAAATTGGGAAGAGAGATGAAACCTGTTTCAGGGATAAAGAGCTTCCAGTTAAGGTTCTCGCGTATATGTTCGTGAGAAAGTTCAATTAAGGTATCTTCAGGTGCATTACTAGTGAGGTTTCCAAATTCATCTTCAAAACGAACAGTGATATCAAACCTTTTATTTTTAGAAACAAAAGAAGGAGTTAACACTCTAATATGAGCAAGTTCCCCGCCTTTAATATCCATATTAAAAACTTCAGGTTCATCCGAATAATTTTTTCCTGAAGGCGAGATATAGAGAAGAAAGGGACGGCGTCTTTGAACTGTAGTTTGTGAACGTACACCTATTTTTTCGCCTTTTTTCCCTTTTGTTTGGGTCCCTTCGGGCGCGCCTAAAACGATGGTAATAATTTCTCCAGCTGGAACACCAGCAGGTAATACAAATTCATACTGGGGCGCAAAACTCTGAGGATTTTCTATTTCTTTAGCCTGAATGGCTTTATTCTTTCCTACAATAGCATAGATTGTCCCTCCTCCATTTTTACTGTCACCTACCTGAGGAAGCTCCCAATCAATTTTTCGTCCTGGAGATTGAAGATCGAATTTTAGACGGGCACCTTTGGGAAGATTTGTAGCTGGAGAATAGATGAACTTCCAAGTCCGCACCTCTCCAGCACAAGCTACGGAGGGTTCGCAATAGCAAATAGATCGACGCATGGGGAATAACTCCAATTAATATCGTACAAATGAGTCCATCTTGCCTCATTACCCATTGTTTTTCAATTTAAAATTCCTTTAGTTCAATGAGCTCTCCATTATGCTGATTTCTCATGTCCCCATTCAACATTTCCTTCACCACAACTAAGTTTCTTGCTTTTACTGCCAAATAGAATAGAATTTGTTGTTGACCGTTGAATGGGTATTTGATAGGAAGATTTTTTAAAAAAAGTAAAGCAATCTTGGAATTCCCATTTTCCACAACTTGACTAATCGCGCTCTTTCCAACAGCATTTGATAAAAAAATATCCGCACCTAGACGACAGAGAAGTCTAACGACTCCTTTGTAATTAAATTTAATGGCAAGTTCTAAAGGTGTCAGATCCTTATGGTTTCTTATGTTAGGGTCTGCTTGATTTTTAAGTAATAAAAAAACCAATTCTTCAAGACGTAAAGGTCCTCTAGAGAAAATCCTAGCTAATAGGAGGACTAAATGAAGAGCTGTATTTCCATCTTGATTAGGGATATTAGGATCTGCATTATATTTTACAAGCAATTCAATCATTTTGATACGGCCTCCAATGATCGCAAGGGCAAGTGGAGTGGAATGGTGCTCTCCGATAGCATCAACATTTGCCTTCCTTTTGAGTAATTCCTCTGCGATTCTGACCATTACCTCTTCGCTTTCTTGATTAATTATGCGTGTTGAACAGGCTAGATGCAAGCATGTATTTCTATTACTATCTGGAGAATCCTTATACTGGACTTTAGTCAAAAACAATTTAACTAACTCTAAATTTGAACTATGAATGGAGTAAGCTAAAGAATGCCAATTTTTTCTCCCGTAAAACTCTTCACGTGCTCCTGACTTTATTAAGAGATCAATCACCTCCATTTGTTGAAGAAATTGCACTTTATCCAGAATAAATGGATTAGCTTTTTCTATCGCAATTTGGAGTGCTGTGGCATTCTCTGCGCAAAGAAAATTGGGATTTATTCCTTTTTCTAGCAAAAGTTTGACTATTTTAGGGTTACCTACTTTGGCAGCATAGAATAAAAGTGATTCTCCTTCTTCGTTAAGAACATCCACTTTGACATATTTTAAAAGAACTTTTACGACGTCGATAGAATTCCACCAAATGGTCATAAACAACATTGCAGATAATCCTTGTATTGATTCTAAATGGATACAATGAACGAGAAGTAAGTCGAGTAGTTCTGGTTGATTATGCTGCACAGACATACTAACGGCCATATTGCATTCCTTAATAACACAATTATTATCCTCAAAAGATATTTTCCCTTGTTGAGCGTTTAATTTAAAAAAATTGATAATAAGATGGATTGAGTCAATTAAAAAAATTTTTTTTATTGAGAATAACTTGTGCAGTTTACAAGAGCCATACCCTTTAAACTCTAGAAGGATTTCTTCTGGAGACACTTTTTTTGACACTATTTTGGAGCCGCTCATTGATTTTTTTTCACTTTCCATTTCTAAATTTATTTTCTGAAGTGCGTGCATAAAACTTCTTAGAAAATTTAAAGTCTTGGTGTGAGTACTTTCTATTTCATGATACCCATATTCTCGAGCCCTTTTGAGGCATATACTGTTGATTGCAATACAAAAAGTTTTATTAGTCGTCAGGATTTTCATTAATTCTGAGATAGTGAGATAGTCAAAGGTCATTACAAGTAATTCTAAAGGAAGAGAACTGAGGTTTGCAGGTGACTGTTTAAATTTCTGAATGACCTGGTTGATGGACGTGATTTTCTCCTGGCCTACACCAGGAACTACTTGAGAAGTCGTTTTTTTAGCAACAGCTTTGAGTTTATCAATCAAATCACAACCCTGCAGTCCACTGTAAGGGCTTTGATCTTTTCTGTGGCACAGATCCTGACTTTCTTCAGAAGGGACTTCTTTTATAAAAAAAGACTCAGAATTAACCATGCCTACTTGATACAACATAGCTTCTTCCCCATCCAATATTTGTTATCGTTCTGTCAAAGCTGAGACCGAGGATCTTTAAGCGCCAAAGCTTTAGCTTTGCCTTTTTTTTTAACGGACACCTTTAGTGTCGACCCTAATGCAATCAATATCAAATCGATACTTAAGTGTCGATCTCTATAGTAATGTTATTTATCAGCTCAGTCAGAGAATTTTTTATCACTTTTCCGAGCGAGGAACGAGGAATATAGGGAAGAAAATGAAGCTGATGAATTTTTTCAAAAGGGAGCACTTTTGAGTGATAAACTTGAAGAAGCTTGTCGATTTGATTTTCGGCACTAGCCCCTACTGCAAGGTGCAATACCCATTGTAATCTATCGTCTGAAATGGGAATGAGTGCAAAATCCTTCTCTAATTTTAAGTCAAAAGCAATTAGAGTAAGAAGCTGTTCTAAATAACATAAATCAACGTTCTCTCCTCCAATTTTTATGATTTCATCAGCACGGCTCTCAATTTCCAAATAGCTGCTTCTTACCCATCCACGATCGTGACTGATGAACCATCCTTCCTGTTTCGGATCGACAAAGTCAAAGTCTTTTTCTCCATTACAAAATGCGTACTGAGAGAAGAGTCCTCCTCCTCGAAAGGCGAGACAGCCTTCAATGCGACAGACTTCCCACCCTTCAATAATATCAACTGTTGCCACCTTGCTCGATTTCCAAGAGTTTAAAGGTGAGGTAGCGATCTGAGAAGCTGTTTCGGTCATCCCATACGTGATCAATAAAGGCCATCCTCTTTCGATTGCAGCTTGATAAATTGCTTTAGGTAAACTTCCTCCTCCAATGATGACAGCTCTTAGGGAAGCCGGTGGTGGGATTTCGAATCGAAGAAGATCAATAAGCTGTGTGGGGACTAAAGAAGTGAGAGTCGCCTTTTTCTCGTTCACAAAGTCAGCGAATGCAACAGCGGACCATCTTTTAGAAACAGGAAAAAATTGCTGAACGGAAGCTTGATTCAAATAGCTCCTCGCCCAGATGGCTAATCCCCCCACGTGAAAATGAGGAAGAGCCAGAGCCCATATATCTATCGAAGAGCTATTTAGAATACGATTAACACGAATCGCTGACCAAAGGAGAGCCTCTTTAGATAAACCCACCCATTTTTGATGCGAGCTTCCAGAAGTCGATAACCAAATATGATTTGGCAAATGCTGTGCCGTATCTAGAAGACGCTCTTGTTTTGATCGGGCTTCACAACTAAGCCTATCATTGCAAAAAATATAGGAGTCAGGACTATCCCAGATGTGATTCATGCTTAAGAGGAATCCAGTTAAGATCCGTTAATTCTTGATCGAATCCAAATCCAGTCCCTTTGACCGGTTTGAAAAAAGGAGTGTTCCAAGGCAGTTGACGACTAAAATCACTAGGAAGATAAACTGTGTGTGCTAAAAGTCCATGAACCGAGCATCCAAAAGGGTCATTGGTCATAGCCATATAAGCAGCGGCAAGTTGATCTAAAGGATGACCAAGATAACCAGTAAAAATTTTCTCCTGATCAGGCCATTTTTCCCAATCTGTTTGTAATTTTAAAGCGGGTTTAATGCTAATCACAGCAGCAGCTTCTACACATCCTCCTGCAAGGCCTGCCTGTCGATCTGCAGCAAGCCTCCATCCTTGTGTTTGAATGGCAGCCCACTTCTTTGGATCAAATGGAAAAGGATCCTCTATGAAGTCAATGTGTTCGAAAAGAGGAATAATTTCATTACAAAACACTTGGAATGTTGAGTGTGTGAGTCGTTCATTAAAATCCAAGCGCAACATAAAGGGGGAATCTTCAAATAGGGCGAGTAATTGTCTAGCCTCTTCGTTAGGTTGCTGACCGACTTTAATTTTCAAGTGAGTATATCCATGATCACTCAGTTCTTGCAAATCCAATTTAGTTATTTCGTGTAGATCAGGAACTAAGTAATGGCTTACTGGTAGGCGTGACGTTTCTAAAAGACACATTTTCTTTGCCCTAGCCTCACCATCTATCCTAGCAAGTGCCAAAGAGGAACGGGTAAGGGGAGTTAGTCTCCCCTCAGAAAGCCCTCTGATTTGATTCTCTAAAGGAAGATCTCCCAATTCATGCCAGGGATGGCAGTCGGAAAATCCTGTGATCCCCTCTTCGAATTCAAATTTAAGTAAAGCTCCCTCTCTTTTTGTTTGAGAGGAACATCCGATTTTGGATTTTCTAAAAGTTAATGTGTAATGATGAAAAGAAACCTTCATCTAAAAAAATTCCCACTACAAGTGTTAAACAAAACCAACATTGCAACATGACAGTCTGACCTAGCAAGATGTTGTAGTGTTTTCCTGATGGGGCATTTCGGATTTCTCTAATCAACTTTACACAATTTGGTAACAACACTAATGGCAATAATCCCATCCAAAACAGTTCATTAAAACACCAAAACATCCCAAGCAAAAAAGGCATTAGGATTAGGGTCAGGATTTCCATTCTTCCAAATTTCAATCCATATCTAACTACAAGCGTCTTTTTTCCTACGCGCTTATCACCGTCATAATCTCGTAAATTGTTGATTGCATTCACTGCAGCTGCTAACAATCCAAGCTGCATTCCTGAAAAGGCAACAGAAGGTGTCAGCATCTGTGTCTGTAGGAAAAAAACTGAAGATGTACTTATTAAACCAAAGAAGAGAACGATAAAAAGCTCTCCCAAACCAAGGTAAGCTAGTGGATAGGGGCCACCAGTGTAGAGGTATCCTGAAAGAACGGAAAACACTAACACAAAAAATAAAGGCCATCCACCCGCTAGCATAAGGGGGATGCCCAAAAGCAAGGCTACAGCAAAAACAAAGACACCAGTCATTAGGACATTTTTCATGGATAAAATCCCCAGCTGTGTCATCCTTGGGGGACCAACCCTAAATTGATCCGCACCTTTTTTGAAATCCAGCGCATCGTTTACTAAGTTTGTTCCAATCTGAATTCCTAGAGAACAGAGCAGGCATAGAATCGAAAGAGACCAATTAATCTCGGTATGGGGAAAAGCTAAAGCTGTTCCTAGAACTACAGGAGTGACTGAGACGGGAAGTGTACGCGGTCGAGAAGCCATTATCCAAGGCTTTAAAGCTCTTATCTTTTCCATACTATGGCCTTCGTGGAAACTGTGAGAAATTAGGCTGACGCCGTTCAAGAAAGGCATTTTTTCCTTCTTGAGCTTCTTCAGTCATGTAATAAAGCATCGTTGCATTTCCTGCTAAATCCAATAACCCAATTTGGCCGTCACAATCAGCATTTAAGCATGCTTTTATGCACCTTAAGGCTAGTGGAGAATGTTGCAAAATTTCATTGCACCACTTTAAGGTTTCTGCTTCAAGAAGTTCTAGAGGAACGACACAGTTGACTAATCCCATTTCAAAAGCCTCTTCTGCATTATATTGGCGACATAGAAACCAGATTTCTCGTGCCTTCTTTTGCCCCACGATGCGGGCGAGATAGCTACTCCCTAATCCACCGTCAAAAGAACCTACTCTTGGTCCCACTTGCCCAAAGCGGGCATTATCTGCAGCGATGGTGAGATCGCACACTAAATGAAGCACATGACCCCCGCCAATAGCATAACCAGCAACCATGGCAATAACTGGTTTTGGCAATGATCGAATTTGCTTCTGTAGATCTAATACATTGAGGCGTCCAATCCCCACTTCATCAACATAGCCGTCATTTCCGCGACATTTTTGATCGCCCCCTGAACAAAATGCCAAAGATCCCTCTCCTGTTAGAATGATAACACCAATTGAGGGATCATCGCGGCAAACGACAAATGCCGCCTGCATTTCCTGCACAGTTTTTGGTCGGAACGCATTGCGTACTTCAGGCCGATTAATTGTGATCTTAGCAATTCCATTAAAAGTCTTTTCAAAACGAATATCTTGGAATTTTTCAATAGTCACCCATTCATGCATGGGAGTTGTCATTTGTTCCACTCACGAATCTCCTTAATTGGATGTCGGGTAAATCCGACAAAAACGAGCGCAGACTAAAGAGGTGATTCCGTAATTCAATCTGCGAATTTTTTAAGTGCTTGAGCTAGAAGCGTAACAAAATAAATTGGTCATATTTGCCAATATGGATAATTTATTTTGTTTAGCTTATAGCCAAGCACTTAAAAAATTCGCAGATTGAATTACGGAATCACCTCTAAAGTCTACGCTACATCATTCTACATTTGTCATTTTTAATAAACAATTACAAAAAACTTTATAAGATCACTGAATATATGGCAAGTCAGAGAGGGGTAAGTCGGGTTTAAAATCCAAAACTTTTTTGAATGGCATGGAGTTTTAATTGAATTTCCTCCCATTCCTTTTCCCAGATACTTTCTTTCACAATGCCACAGCCTGCTCCAATACGGATGCCGCTGGAGTTCCATTGGATTTGTCGAATCGCAACGACACAGAACGCAAGTTCATTCTCTGGCATGATGACACCAAAAGGAGCTCCATAGCTTTTCCTGTTATTTTGTGCATTTATTTCTTTAAGCCATTTTAATCCAAGTTCTTTTGGATAGGCTCCAAGAGCTGGAGTTGGATGCAATGCAGCCACAGCATTTTCAAAATGAAATTCTTGATTCAATGCCACAGATATTCCAGTACAAAGATGTGAAAGATTTTGAAGTTTAAGAATCTTCGTAGATTGTGATTCACTCTTTCCGAGCCCTAGTGTCGAATCCATGATTCCTTTGATCACCCACTGATGTTCTTTCTGTAATTTAGCATTATCTATTAATTCTGATTCTTTTCCCGAAGGAACGGTGCCAGCTAAAGCCATCGTTTCAACTGTCATTGGATCACTTTTTAAATGACAAAACAATATTTCTGGAGACACCCCTAAAACTCCTTCGTTTTCATTCCACATTCCATACAGATATAGAGGGTATTTTTTTGTGAGATTTAGAGCAGCGCCAAAAACACTGCTCAATAATTGTCGATCCATTCGAGCAGGAGTATGTGCGAACAAATAAGGAACTGCTTTTTGTAGACGCTGTGGCGCGTTTGAATGAAAGGCCTCCATGAACAAATGAAAATGCTGTTTAAATAGCCGTTTATCGACATCCCACTGAAAAGCAGTGTCGGACTCCTTTCGATAATCATCAGCCAAGTCATTGAGTGTATATTTTTTATAATCTGAAAATTGGCACCAGGACTCTGTATGCTCTAAAAAAAAATCGGGATGGTAGAGGATAGGAAGACTAAAATTAAGATCCTGTTTTGAAGATGCCTTTATTACAGATCCAGAAGCCAAAAGAAGCTGATCCCCCCTTAATCTGATGACTGCTCCTGTTGTAGGCAAATCTAATTTTAAATGACTATTTGCCATAGAAAAGAGTTCAATTATAGCTTATTAAGAGCCTGTTGAATGGTATCGAAATCAATAATGGGTGGCTGACAAACTCTATCTGAGCAAATATAGACAGTCGTTTTGTCGTCAACACTCGTTTGAGTCTTAATATCGGGAATCATTTCCTGGAGATCGAGATCCCCGCTTTGCCAAATGATGGACCTAAAAGGAACAAATTTTTTAAATAATATCTCTTTAATTTGATCCTCATGTTCCCTTTTAGAATTTAAGGCAATAATGATTTTTGGACATTTCAAGTGATAATATCTAAATAAATTGATTACATGGTAACAATATCCTGTTGGATAGTGATCTAAGGGATCCAACACGGCTCTTAAAACATCCTCAGCCTGATCTAAATAATCCATGTTTGCAGTAATTTCGTAAAGTCTTAATAGATTTTCAGTGTGAATCGCATTGCCAGAAGGCTCTGATCCATCTGAAAAATGACATTTTCTTAAAATTAAGTTCTTATCGATCCCATCCGTCTGATAAAAGGCCCCTTCAAACTCCTTGAACTCCAATTGAAGAATCGCCGTCAATTCAATCGCCCATTGAAGCCATTCCGTTCCTGCATTACCCTCAAAAAGAGAAATCAAACCACGAATAAGAAAAGCATATTCATCCAAACTAGCCACATACATGGCTTGATTGTCACGCCATCGCCTTAACAAGTGCTGATTGACCCATAAATTCTTCTTAATGAATTGGGCTGCTTTAATAGCCGCTTTTTGATATTCGGGTCGATCTAAAGCGAATGCTGCTTCTGCAAGAGCGTGAATCATTAATCCATTCCAAGAACAAAGAATTTTGTCATCTTTGAGAGGATGGACTCTTTTTTCTCGCACTTCCCACAGCCTTTTTCTTTGTTTATCAAATTGCTGTTCCAATTCTTCAACAGAGAGATTCACTTCAGAAGCAAATATTTCTAGTGAAAGAGGCGTATTTAAAATCGTCCTCCCTTCAAAATTCCCTTCTGGTGTGATTCCATAATATTCACAAAACAGATTAGAATCGGGTCCTAAAATAGCGTTTATCTCATCATAGTGCCAAGTATAAAAAAACCCTTCATGTCCTTCTGAATCGGCATCTTCAGCAGAATAAAACCCTCCTTCTGGATGAGTCATATCCCTTAAGACATAATCGAGAATTTCACAACATACCTTTTTATAAAGGGGCTTATGCGTGACCTGCCATGCCTCGAGATAGCTTTTAGCTAGAATTGCATTATCGTAAAGCATTTTTTCGAAATGAGGAATCAGCCATTTTTCATCAACACTATAACGAGAAAACCCTCCTCCCAGATGATCATAAATTCCGCCTCGATGCATCATATCCAATGTTTTTTCTGCAAAGAACAGTGCTCGCACGTCTTCAAAAGTTAAATAGGCCAATAACATCAAAGAATATTGATACCCTATGGGAAATTTCGGGGCTCCTGATAATCCCCCATAGACAGGGTCTGCCGCTTTAAAAAGCAAATCTATCGTTTCTTCTGCATCGGCTAATTCGGGATATTCCTCACCTTTAACATGGACTGTCTCGCTAAAAACATCGACAATTTTTTCAGCTTCATCCAGGATGCGCTCGCGCTCTTCGCTTTGCCAAAGTTGGGAAATTCTTTGAATTAAATCTATAAGTCCTAGCAGTCCTTGGGCACTATGTGGTGGAAGATAGGTAAAAGCAAAGAAAGGCTCTAAATTAGGGGTCAATATCACATTTAAAGGCCATCCGGCTGCACCAGCCATCATGCTTTGAGCAAATTCCATATATAGACTATCGACATCAGGGAGCTCTTCTCGATCGACTTTTATGCAAATGAACACCTGATTTAAGAGTTGAGCAACCTCCAGATCTTCAAAAGACTCTCTCTCCATGACATGGCACCAATGGCAGGTAGCGTAGCCGATTGATAAAAAAATAGGTTTATCGTTTAACTTTGCAGCATTAAAAGCTTCTTCACTCCAAGGGTACCAATCTACGGGATTATGTGCATGTTGGAGTAGATAGGGAGATTTTTCTTCTTTTAAGCGATTTGTATAGAGGGGTTGATTATCCATAGTGTTCTCATAGTGTTTTAAACAGAACGATAAATCTTCTATCGGTTACATCGAATATTTTATATGTATAGAAACGGATAACGAAAGGCTAGACTTTTTTACATTCTCATGTTAAATTATTGTCCATATTTTTTAACTAACCCTTCAATTTTTTTTCGATGAAGTTCCCTTTTTCAAAACATCTTCTCAGGCGTCTTTTCTATCTAAGTTGCAGTGTATTCCTCATCTATGCTCTTGGCCGCACATACTACCATTTTACTGGTGGCTTTACAATTCAAAATATTACTTCAAATTTTAGCTTTCAGCCACAATGGGAAATTCGGCCCCTCACTGATCCTGAAAATACTGAGCTCAAATTTGCGTTAGATCAGTCCTATCGTTACTTGGCAAAAGGATGCCAATCTTATGTATTCTTAAGTGATGATGACAAGTATATTTTGAAATTTTTTAAATATCAGAGATACCGCTTACAACCTTGGCTCGAATATGCCCCGCCCCTTCCTGCTGTCATCCAGTATAAAAAGGAGAAGATAGAAAAAAAATGGAACAAACTAAATAGCTTTGTAACTAGTTGGAAAGTAGCGTTCGATAGCCTAAAAAATGAAACTGGCCTTGTTTATGTGCATCTCAATAAAACAGATACTTTGAAAAATGAACTCCTCATAAAGGATAAGCTAGGCTTTCACCATCTTGTCAACCTTGACAACATGGAATTTTGTATTCAATATAAGGCCGAGATGCTCTGTGACTATCTTATGAATTTAAAGAAGTCAGATAACCTTGCAGAAAGTAAACTGCTAATCGACTCCTTATTAGATTTAATTCTCTCCGAATATCGGAAAGGAATTGGTGATAATGATCATGCACTCATGCAAAATACCGGTGTTGTGAATGGTAAGCCTATTCACATTGATGTAGGACAGTTTGTCCATAATGATTTATTTAAAAATCCTGATTATGCTCATCAAGAGTTATTCACGAAGACGTATAAATTTAAAATTTGGCTGAAAGAACATTACGAAGAGCTTGCTATCTATCTAGATCAAAGGTTAGAGATGATCATCGGATCAAAATATTCTATTCTCAAACCCAATCTAAGAATAAGAGGGTACCAACGCACCCTCATTCAAAAGCAAAATCAGTAGACATTTTTTTTTGCAAGAGTGCTAGGAAGAGACCGCAGGTCTCATCCTAGCTCTCAACTTAAAAACTTCTCAATTTTTGTTGACGAAGAATTTTTTTAAAGTGGAGGTGCTAGAGGAAAGTCCACTTTTGTGTCTGTGGCGATGTTAAAATAATTAGTGAATAAATTGAGGTTGATGAGAAGCAACAGCTCGGTAAATTCCTGATCATCAACACCAGCAGCTTTTAAATTGGCAACTTCTTGTTCTGTGACTTTTCCTCTTTTTTCAACCACAGCCTTTGCGAATTTGAGTGCTGCACCCATTTTTGGCGATTCAGAAATTCCTTTTCGTGCATTAAGAATTTCCTGATCATTTAAATGCAGTTGATGAGAGATGGCCGTATGCGCTGATAAACAATAGTTGCATTGATTTGTTTGTCCAACCACAAGCGCAATTTGTTCTCTTGCTTTTGGGTCCCATTTCGTATGAGAAGCTGCTTCATTTAGAGCAATAAAGGCTTGTAGTACGGGAAGCGAGTTACCCATAT
Organism: Chlamydiota bacterium; assembly: GCA_041691035.1. Taxonomy (GTDB): domain Bacteria; phylum Chlamydiota; class Chlamydiia; order Chlamydiales; family Parachlamydiaceae; genus JBEPVL01. Next base: position 17,114 of record JBEPVL010000010.1, on the reverse strand, counting down.
TTTGAAAAATATTGATAACTTTACCCATTTTTTTTTCTAGGTCTTGATAGATATTTTTTATCTGACCTGTCGCTTTTTCAGGGGTAACAGGATGAATTCTTGCTTTTGTTTCTTCTTTTAAAGATGATGTCATTGCGTCTCCTTTATAGTTTAACTCCACTTTTTTTAGCTTCAATTTCGGCCTCATCATTTAATCCAACGCTAAAAAAGCTTCCTTCCGCGATATCTGTCAATTTTGCATCGATCACTTTTGCTTCTTTTAGGTTTTCTATGAGTAAAGGTATGATTTCATCAAAGTCAATTTTCTCTGAAATATGGGAATGTTTAAGATGTCGTGCCAAAGCACAAGCTGAGCCATAATTTGCAATTTTGAGATGTTCTAGCTTTTGACAGAAGACGATGAAATAGGAATCTTTTATTTTTAGAGGGATTTCTTTATTCACGAGTTCTGTCCCTTCCAAAAACAAACCAGTCGTTGCTTGTGAGTGTCCTCCTATTGGAGGGACGCAGAGAAGTGAAAAAATCTTTGTTAGTCGGTCTAAATGGATTTGAGTTTCTTTTAAATGCTCTTCTAAAGTTGCTTTTAAAAGGGAATTATTAATGCGATCAATGATGGGAGGAAATTGGGCTAGTATTTGACTCTCTGAATCGAAAATCTCTCTTAAAAGATCAATAAACATATCTGAGAAAGTCTTTTCTACCATATAAACCTCACTCCTAAAAGTAATCTAGGGATGTAGCATAGACTTTAGAGGGAGTTGCAATACTCCCTCTTTAATCTATGCTAGTTAAATCATCCCATCTTCCAAAAAAGCTCTTCTACCTCGATGACTGCACCTTATTGGAGAGATGCATAATTAAATCCCTAAAAAATACATAGACATGATCCGCCCATGAAACAAGGGTTGAAAACGCTTCAGGAAAAAAAACGTAAATAAGATAAAATATGATACCATATAGAAAAAAATTCAGAATAAATCGCATATATCAACCTCCCAAACTTAAATTCATGAGCAAATGAGCAAGGACTGCAGAGCCGTCCTGCTGAAGTCTCAGTAACATCTTGACACCCTAAAAATTTGACTATAAGAAAAAGGCGATTTATATACAATCCGTAGAAAAATTCATGAGTCCTTGGAACCTGTGAGTTGTTCAATACAAATCATTAAACCAAAAGGGCACTGAGGGTAATTAAGTTTTTGAAGAAGAGAGAAGAGAGGCTGTAAGGAGAATAAAATGGGATACGTAATCATCGGAATACGAAGTCTATGTTCTATTTCAATTTTTTTTGCTAAAAAGCCACCCCATGTATCGGCTAAAGATCCAATCAAAATCATTAATGGAAATGCAATCGGCTCTAAAGAATGAAACCAGACTTCAAAAGAGTAATCCATATGACTAGTTTTTTGAACAGAGAATCCATTGCTCTTTAAAAAACTTTCCAACCCAATCAAATTTTCTTGCTCTTCGCAAATAAGAAGCACCTGGGGTTTTCTATTGATGCAGGGTTGATGCGCATAAACGCCGTTTTTTAAAGGGCTATTCATAGGGTTAACACTACCGATCCAAGCTCCTTCCCAATCCGGATAGGATTGAGGAAACCTTACAATCCCTTCTCTGAATATAATGTTATTGCATTGGTTTAAAAAAGATGTATTAATTTTTTTTTGCTGAACCCATTGAAGCCAAGAAGAGATCACTAGGTGAAGATAATTCGCATCCAAATTTTGATATAAGAGGGCAAATCTTCCATGATCTAGATAAAAAGCAGCTTCGCTCTGCAGGAGTAAGTCGTCGAGAGAAAGCGCAATCGCTGAAAGAATTTTTCTTTCTGTCTCTACTCCGATCTTTGAAATAAGAGACTTATAGTCTTGGATTTCAAAAACAGATAGCAACCATAGAGAATGATCAAAAGCCGCTGTAGAATTCAGATGCTGGAGTTTGGAATGTAAAAACTCCCTATTTAATAATCCAGTAACTATATCTCTATCTGATCTAGGAGCTCCTTGCTTATATCTTGAGAGGATACTCAATAGTCTTTTTTGAAGACCGATTCCCTCAATAGGTTTAAAAAGGATGTCGTCAACTTTATTTTCATAGATACTTTCTATCACCTTTGTTTCAGGTGTAGCTGAAGACATCGCAACAAGGAGATAATCTCGTGGAATCCTATTTGTTAATCTTAAAGCATTTTCTTCTTTAGGATTCATGATGTTGACGTCTATAAGAACGATATCAGGTTTATAGTTTTTTAGATCTGCTTCAAATTGTTCGATAGTGCTGATGGGGTGAACACTTATTTGACTATCTTTCAAGGCATGTATAATATACGTCTTCGTATCTGCATCGTCATCGATAACAAGAAGGGAATAGCGCATTTGGGTCGATAGGCTAGAAGATTTTTCTAACAAAGGCAGTAGTGAGTGAATGGATGTCGTTTGAACAAGAAGGAACTCTACCCCTCTGCTTATTGCCTCTACTTGATAGACGACCTCCTCAGCCAAGGTTAAAAACCCCGCAGCTCCTGTTCCTTTTTCACCTTTTTGTTTATATACTTTTATGATGTCTAAACCAGAAATCTCTTTTCCAGGATAGTGACTTTTCACGATCAAAATTTGAGGCTGATTTTCTGAAGAGGTCAGTTTTTGTATGGCTATCTCTGGATTTGTTTCAAAATAAATATCTAGAGCTCGATCTTTATCCTGATCGTCAAATATTTTGGAAAAACATTCAGCATCAGCCACGATATAGATTGAAGGAATATGCGTTGAGGGATCGAAAGTCAGTGAAATAGCGTCAGATTTTCCTTTTGTCATTAATTGAAAGGCTAATTTCACTTGTGTAAAAAAATCGTCTAGACAATCAACTGCGTTGAAATCGATGCTCTCTTTTTGAAACGGCTTAATCACATCTCTCAATATCTTTTCGAGATCTTTGCATAGTTGACTCACCAGATGATAGCCATAGGAACCCGAACTGCCAGCTAGTTTATGCACTTCAGAAGAAAGAGCTTCCAGATTTTCGAGGGTGAGATTTTTTTGAACCTTGATGATGAGCTTCTCTAACCGCTCGATTTTATCAACGATAGACTTTTTATAACTTTCTTTTATATCCATCAAATAGTCATGAGAAGGATGTGGAGGCTCAGAATCGAGCAAACAGAGCTGACGTATTAACAGCTGCATATCCATAGAAGAAATAGGCTTCTCAAGTACGTAGTTGACATGCAGGATTTCTTTTAAAGTACGAAAACTTGTGGCATCTTGATAGATTCTAGAAATAAAACCAATAGGGGAAGAGATGTGTTTCACTTGACGTAACCATGACACCAACTCAAAACCAGAGCTATCTAAAAGATAGCCGTCGATAATAAATGCATCAAAGTTTTCATGCTCGACTTCTAATTTAGCTTGTTGTGAGGAGTGAACGCTTTTAATAGAAATATTAATATTAGCGCTGCAATGCTCGACAAAAGCACAGAAGTCCACATCATCATCTACACACAGAATCGTTTTTCGACTCTGTGTGAATTGGACTTGATTTGAACTTTCTGATACATGACTGAGAGCTAACTGCAAAAACCACTGGAAGCGATTCCATTTCGGAGAAAAAAATGAAGGCATAAGCACGCCCTCCCGGCGCTAGGAGATCGTGGGCAAATGATGCTCCCTTAATTCTTCGTAATAGAGCTTCTGTTCTTTAATCCACTTTAAGATAGATGCCTCCGCACAATCTAACGGAATAGATCCATGCTTTAACCACTCTTGATGAAAGTCTCTAATATCAAAGTCGTCCTGGAGTTCTTTTTCAGCTAGGCTACGAAGCTCCTGAATTTTAATCTCTCCAATTTTATAAGCTAAGGCTTGCGCTGGGTAAACAAGGTAGCGATCGATTTCTGTTTCGATTTCTGATTTTGGCTTCCCTATATAACGGGCAAAATAGTCAATGGCTTCCTGGCGACTCCATCCCATTGTGTGCATACCTGTGTCTACAACTAAACGAACAGCTCGCATCATTTCATAGCTTAATCGTCCATAGAAGTTATGATGAGTTTTATAGAGGCCAAGTTCTTTGCCAAGACTTTCAGAATAGAGTCCCCATCCTTCTATATAAGCCACAAAATTACAAAACTTTCTAAAAGTAGGAAGGTCTTTGATTTCTTGTGCATAGGTAAGCTGGAGATGATGGCCAGGTAGCGCCTCGTGCAAAGTCAAAACTTCCATTTCCCATTTCGGCCTTAGGTTTGGATGAGAGGTATTTACAAAGAAATATCCAGGTCGATTAAGGGCAATGGAACCAGTTAAATAAAAAGCCATACTCTGTCCCTCAGCAGCATAGGAGGGAATAGAGATGATTTCACAGGGAAGGGAGGGTTGATAATGAAAAAGTTTAGGAAGATTAAATTCGATATGTTTAAGAATTTTTTTATATCCTTTTAAGATATCTTCTGAATTAGTGTAGAAAAATTTTGAGTTATTTTTCATGTATTCGTAAAATTCAGTCAAACTCCCATGAAAGCTGACTTTTTTAAGGAGCTTGTGAATTTCCTTTTCAACTCTTTTGACTTCCTTGATCCCTATGGCATGGATTTCTTCAGGAGATAAGTTGGTGGTTGTTGTTGTCTTTACTTTGGATGAATACCATTCCTTTCCTTGAGGAAGAGAGGAGAAGGCTGTTTCTTGTCTACAATTCGGAATATAGTCATTAACAACGAAAGTATAGAAATTATGGATAGCAGGCATCACTTTTTCAAGATAACATTCTAGAATTCGTGTGACAAAATAATCCTGATCATCTGAATCAAAACATGCAGGAAAGCGATATAAGGAAGACAAAAATGGATTACTCTCATCGACTGTTGAAATCTGTTTAAGAATTTGATTGGGGACGCTTTGAATTGAAATATTCGGTGGTGTTATCCCTTTTTCTAATCCTTCTTTGAGAATATTTTTAACTTGATTGAGAAATTCTGGAAGGGCTTTAAGCCGCCTTATAATCGCTTGATAATCATCAAATGTTTTTGTCGGCATCATCTCTAGAATACGTGCAATATCAAGGTGGATCCCGCCTATTTGATCTAAAATCAAATAGTGTTCGCCAAAATTTCCTCCATCAATTCTCCCGTTTAACTCCCTTTTTAAAATTGCAAGGGTGATTGTCTCTTCATCTGTGAGTTGCTCTGAGTTGATCTCGTTGACGGCGTTGAGAAGACTATGCGAAAATGCTTGATCCTTTTCTAAGATATCGGAATCAATTCTAGGCCATGTTTCATAGGTCCCTGGAACACCATAAAAGAAACCCATATCTGAATTGATTTCCAAATTGAAATTCCAATATAACTCGCAGATTTGTTCTAGTCGATGATGGTGGTCTTCTATCGTTTGAATATGTTCAAATGTACAAAGAGGGCTATTGGTTTGATAGTGACTATCGGAAGAAAATAAGGAAAGGAAGGGACCGGTAAAAATAACACTTAACTGAATCCATTTCTTGAGGCAGTACATTTATAACTCCTTGATTCTCTATTGATTTTGATAATACATCAGTACCTTTTCCACACGTCTGCCGTCCATCTTAACAATTTTAAATTTAAAAGACTTCCAATAAAAAGTATCTCCAACTTTAGGGATGCTTCCAATTTGACGCATGCAAAACCCTCCTAAGGTTCGATAGTTCCCTTTTTCATCATCAGGAAGCTCCTCAATATCAAATTGTTCTTTAAGTTCATCAATAGGTAACATTCCATCAACAAGCCAGGAGCCATCTTTCCTCAGGATGATAGGGATGTCTGTGACTGGACTTAAAGAAGAATCCCCCACTATTGATACAAGAACATCATGTTGTGTGACCACTCCCTGAACGCCACCATATTCATCTGTGACAAGAGCAATTTCATGTGTGATTGTTTTAAATAACTCTACAAGCTGAATCACCCTCATATTATCAGGTACAAAGCTGGGCATAAATAACAGCTTTCTCAAGTCAATGGCAGAGGTGTTTAAAAGATCTTTTAAAATATCCTTAGATGTGACAATACCCAATACCTCATCAAGGTCCCCATCGCAAACAGGAAATCGGGTATGAGGCGAAGCTTCAATCTGTTGCCTCAGTTTCTCCAAAGGCAGGTTGATATCCAGCCATTCGATATCCATACGAGGCGTCATCAAAACACCTACTCTACGATTTCCTAAACGGAAAATACTCTCCATCATATCGTGTTCGGCTTCTCGAATTGCCCCTGTCTGAGTCCCCTCTTCTAAGATGATCTTAATCTCTTCTTCAGTGATTTTTTCTTGTAACTCTCCACCAGATAATATGTGAGCTATTTTTTCAAAGGTGAAAACAAAAGGATAAGTAAAAAAGATAAGACCCTTAACTATATAGGCGGTGTAGACGGCTAATTTTTTCCAGTAAACTGCCCCCAATGTTTTGGGAATCATTTCGGTCAGAAAAAGCATGGTAAGGGTAAGGAAGACGGAAACAATCGCTAGCCATTTTTCTCCATAGAGCTCGACAACCTGAGCTCCCACTCCAGCCGCACCAAAAGTATGAGCGGCTGTGTTGAGCGTAAGAATGGCTGCCAGTGGGCGATCTATCCTTTCTTTTAAACCAGCAAGAATACTTCCTGCTTCGGGATTTTTCTTTTTAAGAAGTCCGATAAATCCACTTGTGCAACACAGTAAAACAGCTTCCAGAATCGAACAAACAAAAGAAACAATATGCGAAATGACAAAATAAAATACGAGAGTTAACATAAATTCTTACTAAGCTGTTTGTGCTTCCAGATCGTTAAAAGTTTTTTGAAACAACTGAGTAACACTAAATTGTTTTTTAGGGGATTCTATAGAGATCGCTATATGTCCTGAACTTGAAAAGTTAATAAGAGACACTGTTTTATTCGCGCGGGTGAAGCCACTTTCTGATAAACGCCATCCATTTATCTCTAAAAACTGAAGTTTATCTTGAGTTTTGTTGGTTAAAAACCGATTACGAATCTGGTCGCATATCAAATTATAGTTTTCTTCGTATCCATCCACAGCATATGAAACAATTTTTTCATTAATCGTATGGAGTTTGAATTGATTACCCGTCTGCTCACCGCCATTCCATTCTGCAGATGAGGGGTCTCTTTCCGAAATGATCGAACTGCTATTGCTCATTTTTCTTTTTTCTTTCCCTTCTTCTTCCATATAGTTTTCAAATGAAAAAGGCTCAGGGTTTGATTGCGTATGGGGGATCTCAACAGGAACTAATGCATTTATCCCTTCTCTAATGGGATCTGTTTCAGGCAGTTGTTGTATTAGCGTTGAAATAATTCGATTATAAGATTCAGCATTCTTGTATATTTCGTCAAGTGCGTCATATTTTTCTATACAGTTTGCAATTTCTTCATCTAAAGATTTTCTCCTTTTTAAACTCCTTGTCTCTGCATGAACACTGGAAGAGGAGTTTGAGTCACGGAGTATCTCTTCTTTTGCCTTTCCTTTTTCTCCTGCAAGCAGGGCTTCATGGAAAAGGACTGTGAGTTGATACTGATTAATAAATTCCTGAATTTTTTCCGCTTTATTAAAAGATGCCTCATTAATTTCCAATAACGCCTTGGCTGCATCAAAATCAAATGTCGAATGCGTAATAAAGACGATCCCTATGCCATTTAATAGATAGGCAACTGAGGCTACAGAAGCCGTTGCAATCTTCATTGACTGACTTTCTCCAAAAGCTTCTGTAAAGGCTCCAATTGCAGCGATAGATCCTGTAGCCATACTCAAGACACTTGCAATACGTACAGATCTAGATCTAAGAATAGGGATACAACAAAATTTTTTTTCTTTAAGCTGATTACGCTTTGCCTCCAAGTGCTGACGCAATTCACCCAGATTTTTGATTTCCTCTGCGATAGACTTGCTAAACTGTTCAAACTCTTCTTTTCTTCCTGGAAGAACTTGATTGAAATTACTCATATGATCCTTAATTCTTTCCTCAGAATTTTTCCAAGCATCGACTAAGTGCATGGTAACCTCCTCTATCAAAAAATTTATGAATGAAAAAAAATCGTCTTCTTTTCTTCCTTATTTCACTTCAGTGATTATTTTGACAGAGCGATTTTTTTTGGATAGGCTACTACTGGCAACGGAGATCAGGAAGAGAAAGGCTACTACTTTCTACTCGGTGATCTCGGTGGCTCAGTGGGAGATCAATGACGTACTTTTTTGATTAAAACATCGGAGGCGGAATCCACCACTTCTTGTGTTTCAATATCATAAAGGGTCACTGTCATACGATAATCCTCAAAGGTGTAAAAACAATCCTTGCGAACAGCCTTAACAAGTCTTACTTTGGCTAAATATTGAGGGGCTGTCGCCTTTCCGGCTTGAAGTTGCGATGCATTAGCATATTTTGGCGAAAAGATATTTTTATTCATCCTTGCATCCAATTCCGATTCATCACATACATTACCCACAACGATAGTAAAACGTCCATCTTCGACGGCAACTTCTTCAATAATATTTCTAATCATCTCCAATGAAATATACTGATCTGTGCAGTTGTCAATTTGCGAGATAAGTAAACGGGGCTTGTCACAGCGACAAGGAGCGCCGAGACAGGTGTACCAGCGATCCATCAATTGGGAAGTGATGGCACTTGTTTGGATTTTAATATCTCCAGCACCATAACGCCAATCAAGTTTTGTTGGTGCATGTCCAGGTGTAATATCCTCAGCTGTTCTTACTGAACGCATACAGCTTGTAGATATAAAGAAAACAGAAAAAAATAATAAAAAAACTGAAAATATTCGTTTCATGGATGATCTCCTAATTTAAAAATCGAGGTGGAATCACGATTGTGACCACCCCTGGATGTATTCGAAAAATATGAATGATACATAAATCATTTTTAGATAGATTTAGGGCAATAGTTTCTCTACTAAAAACAGATCCTTGGAAAAGGTCTAGTGAAAGCTGCTTGACTCCAGGTCCAACCTCAAAATGAGCCACATCAAGTTGCGCAGGAAGCGTCGTCCAAGATCTTGTATCAGCGCGCGTTTTGGCATTTGCACACAATGCAATCAGATCAGCCATCATTCCAAGATGTGGATTTTGCTTGGCACAATACCCAACAGTAGCTCTTCTTAAAAGCATCCGTACAGCACCTCGCGCTGCTATAAATGGGGTTTTCTGCTGCAATTCCATTTCTGCTGCTTGACGCACACTATAAATGGGGAAGAGCCTCTTATGATCTTCATCAATACATGCATTTACCGGTTGAGGATCGGAATAAGGCCAATTTTGGAGCTTTGGAATGGGAATTCCAGTCAATGTTGAGTAAGCGGGTTGCACACCTGATGAAGAGAGGAGAGCTTCAATAGCTGCTGCTGAGGCAACAGAACTATGACATGTCGTAGAAACTTTATAAGGTGCATTTCCATTATGGCAAACAATCAGGACCGTCGCATTGTTTGCTTGATGATTGGGCACTAAATGAAGACATTGCGCCTGCTGCAATAAAATCCTTGCATTAGACTCATCCCCTTGTCTTTTGAGCAATAGTGAGAACAGGTATTTTGTAAAAGGATTAGGATTCACTGCATAATTTTTCATAAAAGGGTGATGTGCATAGGCGTCTATTTGGTCGAGTTGATAGTCTTCCGACTGTCTTAAAATAGCCCTAGCATTCGACTCGTCATTTTGATGGAGGAGAGCAAAAGCAAAATAGAGTCGCACAAGATTCTGTTCAAAATCGGAAAGATCGTAGTCCTTTACTTCATCTTGTAAAGCAATCTGAATAAGCTGCTCTCTAGCATCACAAGGAGAATATCCCATCAGTGCATCGATAACTTTCGCATAATCTCCGACAGCCGCATCCACATTTCCCTGGGCAAATCGCGTTGTTGCACGCTCAAGGAGGAGCCAAGTATGTTCTTTTGAAACAGCTGTTTTTTGTTGTCTGGGGTCATCTGAAACGAGGCAGTTCAAGCGCGACTCAGCCTGCAGCAGCTGCCCTTGATGATACTCCCTTAGAAAGGGACCCTGTTCTTTGAGAAAAGAATTGGCACATCCTACATTAATTAGAATGAGTATGAATGAAAAACAAATCTTTAATAAAAACTTCATAATAATTAGCTTTTTGCGATGTCTTTTCATTTTTATTAGGCCGATTGTAAATTAACGATATTAAACATTCAAGTGATTAAAAATAGCTTCTCATTAAAAGGGAATCATTTTAAAATAGCCTTCCATTGAGCGCGCCTCTCTGGTTTTCTAATTACATATTTTGGAGGTCATGATGTTGTCCATAAACTTAAAAGGTAAGAAAGCTTTTATTGCTGGAGTTGGTGACGATCAAGGATTTGGATGGGCTATCGCTAAAGCTTTGGCGGAAGCAGGAGCTGAAATTCTTGTGGGAACCTGGACGCCTATTTTGAAGATTTTTTCTTCTAGCCTTCAGATGGGCAAATTTGACGCATCTAGAAAACTCTCAGACGGTTCACTGCTCGAAATCTCACAAATCTATCCTCTTGACGCCTCTTTCGATACAATGGACGACGTGCCAGACGATGTAAAAGAAAATAAGCGCTATAAAGATCAGGGAGGCTATACCATATCTGAAGTTGCTGAAGCCCTTCAACGCGATCATGGAAAAATTGATATTTTCATCCACTCCTTAGCTAATGCTCCAGAAGTTCAGCGTTCTTTATTAAAGACATCAAGAAAAGGTTATTTGGCTGCCTTAAGCTCCTCTTCCTATTCGTTCATCAGCCTTTTAGCTCATCTAGGACCAATCATGAACACAGGAGGAGCCGCTCTTTCCCTCACCTATATCGGATCGGAATGCGTTATCCCAGGTTATGGTGGAGGCATGAGTTCAGCCAAAGCTGCCCTTGAAAGTGATACGAAGGTTTTATCTTATGAGGCAGGCAGAGAATGGGGCATTCGAGTCAACACAATTTCGGCTGGGGCACTTGCAAGTCGAGCAGGTAAAGCTATCGGTTTTATCGAACGGATGATTGCCTATGCAAAAAAAAATGCCCCGCTCACACAGTCACTTGAAGCTGAAGATGTTGCTAATATGGCTGCATTTTTAGTCAGTCCCCTTGCTAAAGCGATTACAGGGACTATCGTTTTTGTTGACAATGGTCTTCACACGATGGGTGTCGCCTTGGATAGCCCCAGTTTAACCGGGTAAAACTTCAGTGTCTTGGCGTCCATTCGATACGATGGACGCAAGATGAGAAATTCCATTGGGCGATTCCGCAATCAAAATTGTCTGCCCCTCAATATCGATGAGATGCAGCATGCCTTTATGGGAAAGCTGCCTAGTTTCTATTATTTTAATCACACTTGAGGTATTCAACTGACTGATGCGTGTTTTAGTCATGCGTCTGAGGGCCCATGCAGTTAAATACATCGCCCCAATCAGTAGGACAAGAAGTATAAGCATGTTCATAAACTTGCTTTTAAAACTATCGGATTCTTTTTCATGTCGATTTTGATGGAGTTCCGGATAGTTCTTTAATGGATCTTCCTCATCTGTGGGAGCTTGGGCTAGATCATTAGATAACCACTCACTTTCTGTATAGACTTGTGGGGATGAGGAAATCAAATCGGAAGTCAAGACTCCAGACAGCATCATACCAATAAAAAAAACCCATTTCATAGAGTACCGTAAATTTAATGATTCATTAAAACTCAGGTTACTAAAAGAGAGCATTGCTGACAATTTTTTTGTTTGGTATCCTGTTTCATATGAATAATCAAAAGAATGACTCAAAACCAGTTCAAGGATTAATCGCCTTGGATATCGATGGGACAATTACGGATGAAACCCATGTCATCCATCCCGAAGTTGCCGCTTTTTTAAAATTACACTACGACTTGGGCTGGGAATTCATTTTCATTACAGGACGTTCCTTTCAGTGGGCCTATCAAACGCTTTCAATTCTTCCCTTTCCTTATGGCCTTGCTGTCCAAAACGGAGCTCTTCTCTTTGATATCCCCACTAAAGCTTTATTAGCTACAAAACAACTGGATTGCAAAATCATCCCTAAGCTTGAAGCCATCAGCACTGAACATGGACTTGATTGCGTCATCTATGGAGGATTCCTCAATAACGATCGTTGTTTTTATCGTCCAGACTTCTATCATCCCGACTTGCTCAGCTATCTTCTTTCGAGGAAAAGCTCTATCAATGAACACTGGCAAGAAATCGAACACTATTCCGAACTTCCCTTGAAAGAATTTGCCTCGATCAAGTATTTTAGTCCGCGTGAAACCGCAGAGTCAATAAGCCAGTTAATTTCCGAAAGACTATCCTTGTATGCACCGGATATTCGAGACCCTTACGATTCTCATTATTGTGTCATCCAAGCTACTCATCCAGAAGCCACTAAAGGTCATGTTTTGGAAAAATATCGTGCAATAAAGAATATAAAAGGACCTATCATAGCTGCTGGAGATGATAAAAATGATCTCCCCATGTTATTAAAAGCTACTATTCCCATCGTGATGAGTCATGCTCACCCTTCTCTACTAGAAATTGCACAAATCATTGCTCCACCTGCTTCCCAAAAGGGAATCATTACAGGCCTTTCTCATGCAATTAAAAAGTTATCTTAAAGGAACATTCCATGCCCGCTTACCCTTTTACGACAGTAGGATGCCTGATTATCGCACCGGACGGAGACATCTTATTAATCCGTTCCCATAAATGGCGTGACCTTTATACCATTCCTGGTGGAAAGGTGCATAAAGGCGAAACGCTCGAAAAGGCCTTAATAAGGGAAATAGAGGAGGAAACAGGCTTATCCATAGAAAATATTCAATTTGCTGAGGTGCGCGAATGCATCGACTCCCCTGAGTTTTGGACTCCTGAACACTTTGTCATGCATGACTACATCGCTTATCTCACCTCAGATCAACAAAAGAAAGATGTTATCCTTAACGACGAAGGATTTGACTACCTTTGGATTCAGCCCGATGAAGCACTGGATCTTTCTCTACAGAGTCAAGTGCGCGAGTTGATTGAATGGTATCTTAAAAAACATGCCCAACCAGAACTTCTTGCACTTATCGGTTTCGAAGACTTGAGAATCCTCTGTCATATTGGAATCCTCCCCGAAGAAAAGACAAAAGAACAAGCGATCCTCATCGACTTAGATATTGAGTTCGATATTAGCCAACCGATTGAATCCGATAACATCAACCAAACCATCGACTACACCTATTTATCCAATCTTTGCGCTAGAATAGCAATGGAACGTCATTTTGGATTACTTGAAACCCTAGCTTCAACCATTCTTGAAGAGATACTTGAAGACAAACGAATCAAATGGGCCAAGATAAAAATTAAAAAGCCAGGGGCCATTCCAACCGCTCGTTTTACTTTTGTCGAACTAGAAAAAACCAATGAGGAAGAGGAATGGGGAGATTACTTATAACGGATCAAGACTTATGCAAGGACTTGGTAGACCTTGCCATGCGTGCAGGACGACATTTTCAAAGCAGCCAGACAAACTGGGTTCATTATAACCCACAGCTCCCTTTCAATAGCTGCCATCAGTGCATCCCGTTATATGAAAATAGCCTATTTATCTTAGCGCTTTTTCGGACACGCCTTCTTCCTAATATCCAAGAGGGTAAATCACTCCTTGCTCAATTTCTCTATTTCCAGTCGCCCTCTTTGCATCCAGATGCAGGCAACTTTCCCATTGGAATTGAAAACTATCCAGAAGCAGTTGACTATGCAAATGGACTTAAAATTTTAGCTCCTTTTGTACATATTTTAAGTCAATTTGGAACTATTTTAGGTCTTGAACTCAAGACATCCCTTGAAAACAGTTTGGTGCAATTACTGAAGTATTATTCTCAAATCGATTCCAAAAATCTTAATTATACTTTGTCCACTCGATTAGCAGCCGGATTCATTGCGGTTGGAAAATTGCTAAAAAATCACGATTGGATTGAAAAAGGCAAAAATCTGTGGGAAATGCATCTTCTGAATCCCCCCTATCCAACTTCTAGTAAAGAGCTTGCAGAACTAATTGTTTCTCTCCAATTGATTGAAAGTCATTTTGAAAGTCCTCTTTCAAATAAGTTGAAAGACATCGTTTACGAAACATGGCACCCTTCCACTGCAGCCTATGTAGGCCCCATTCTTAAAGAACGTCAAGAAGGTTTTGAACCACAAATCAATCTGTATGACTTGATTCTAGGATACGCTCAGGGCTGTCTCTCGCCTAGGGCAAAACACCTCTCCGTTGTCCATCTCCAGGCAGCTTTAGTCTTTCCACCACCGCTATTTGAACCAAAAACACATCCTTTATCAATTGTTCAAGGCATTCATGAGAATAGAAGATGGGTTTCTTTGCAAAAAGAAAATTTAGCTGTCTCGATCCTTGAAGGTGAGGTCATTGAAGGATCAACAGAAAAATTTTGCGTCCCCCTACGTCTTCTATGGACTGACCCGACATCTCAACAGGCAAAAACCCATTCTCTAATTGCTATGGGACGAACAGGAACTCACGTCCATTATCTGATCAAGGATCATGTTATTGAACTTTTTTTCACTTTGAGTGAAGATATCTCTCCAGAAGACCGCGAAAAGCTACAGGAAATCCATGTTTATTTGGACGCCAGTCCTGAGGTCAGCGTTAGAATCAACGACACCCGCAGCACAACCTTCGAACTTGGGTGCCAGATCGAGATTTCAACATCTGGCAAACCAATCGCATCTGTAGATTTCGAAAAAATAGAAGGCGAAGGTGATTTTATGGGACATCTTGTCTTGGGTAATCGCCCTTCGCAACAATTAAATAGTAAAACTGAAATGCACGCTTATGACTGGCATGCTTTTATTAGATCCCTGCGCCGTTCTCCAAAATGCCAAATCAAAATGACAGTGACTCTTCAGTAATAAGCTCTAATAAGGAAGATTTGCTTTTTTTGTAAAAAGTGGATAGACTGACTCCGATTGCAGAATAAACCTTCTATACTTTGAGAAAACACCATGACACTACGATTTGCCCTTTGCTTTTTACTTCTCGCCCTTTCTAGCTGCTACCGCATGCCTGGTGAAGATGACTACTCACTTGTTCCAATGACGAATAATCCTGCAATGACAAATGAAAAGCCTAGTTCATTAATCCCTGGAATGAAGTCATAATCGATGCCTTACAAAGCAATTTTTTACGATACCGAAACAACAGGAATAAAACCTGATAAAGACCATATTATCGAGATTGCTGCCTTTGAACCCTCAACTGGGCGCCGATTTGAAAAATTTGTTAATCCGGGGTGTCCTATTCCACGTGAAGCAACCGCAATCCACCACATCACAGATGAAATGGTGGCTAATGCTCCTTCTTTTTTAGAGGTGGGTCAAGAGTTTATTGAGTTTTGTGGAAGCGATATTATCCTCATCGCTCATAATAACGACGCATTCGACTACAAGTTTCTTTCCTGCTCATTTGGTCGATACAGTAAAACGATGCCCGATCATTGGAAATTTCTGGATACACTCAAGTGGGCCAGACGTTATCGACCCGATCTTCCACGACACACGCTTCAATTCCTACGCGAGATTTATAATATTCCAGCCAATAATGCCCACAGAGCCTTCGATGACGTTGTTGTTTTGCATAAAGTCTTCGACCTGATGGTGGGAGACTTAACGATCGATGCTATCTACGAATTATTAAACCAACAAAAAGCAATTCAGCATATGCCTTTTGGCAAATATCAAGGTCAGCCCTTAAAGCAAGTGCCTTCTTCTTATATTCAATGGCTCGACTCCTCTGGAGCTCTAAGCAAGCCAGAAAATAGCGAGCTTAGAGAGTGCTTCCTCCGTCTTGGACAAGTCAAAAATCAATTAGTTCCAACATAACTATTAACCGATCCATACGTTTGTAAATATTAAATTTTTATTTCTTTACATCTAAGTAAATTAAACTATTGAATAAATTAGTTCAATATGTTACAATTAATGTATAAATAATAAAAATAGGAGATAAAAAATGGTTAATAGATCGGCAAGCCCAACAAATGGAGATTACGTTATTATTAATCCTAAAGAAAATTTACCATCTGTTAGTAGACCTTCAAGCCCAGTAAACACTCCAGCTGAATACTATAAACCTGTAAATCTTTCAACTAGGTTTATCGAAACATCCGAGGAATGGATTGAAGATAATTTATTATCAAGTGACTATTTCCTACAACGTGTCCTCATTTCACGCTGTGCAAACCTTGCTCTTGCGCCTACTTCCTTGCTTATTAATGGTGCAGATACAGTAATGGGTCTAGCTGGCTGGGGGTTTTGCCTATTAACTCTTGGACAAAAGGATACCTGTGGATTTACAGTAAATCGTCTGCATAGCTCTCGAAAACTCTTATCCGATCCGTTTAAATTCCTTGTGAGAGCAATCAATCCCTATGCAGAATTTAAAGTTAGCATGAGTTGCGAATCCAAGATTTTGAAGGACAGAGTTAATCAGATCAATAATAGTTATGTACAACCAGCAATGACTTTTGGACCATCAGCAAACGGTTCATATGAACTACAACCTACTAAAGAAAGAAGCTTTTTCAGCAGGCATATCGGCGCTCGTTTTTGTTATGCGATGGCACTTGGAAGAATTCCAGCAGACGCACTATTTAAAACACTCTATTCTCCTTTTATGATCTTTGCTTCCACGATCACTTGTGGAAAACATCAATTCATTAATGATTTTGCGTATACAGGATTAAGTGGACCTGGGTTAATCGAAGACTTATTTTTAGTTTCGATGAAATTGATCAATCCAAATGCTGATACCCCCTTCTTGAGTCAGAATGCGGATGATGATTTAGACTATGCTGACAACTAAACATTCAGATCATCAATTTGTAGCGTACACTTTAGAGGTAATTCCGTAATTCCATTTTTGTCCCTATTTGTCCTTTTGGCGCCGGATTCGAGTTTCTCGCAAATCGCCTATAGCCAAAAGGATATGTCGATTTACGAGAAATCGAACCGACATCAAAATCATCAAATCTGGCCTAAAAAGCGAATTACGGAATCACCTCTTTAGTGTGCGCTCGTTATTGCCGGATTTATCCGGCACTTAACTTTGAATGAGA
>JBEPVL010000009.1:0-60061 GCA_041691035.1 Chlamydiota bacterium | reverse complement strand
CTTGTGCTCTAGAAATTGGGCTGTATTATGAATTTATTTTTTGGAAATGGTATGATTTGCATCACTCACTTTCCTCAGGTTGCAAATCTAGCTTGCCATCATCTTAAAATATATAAAGAAGAAGACAAAGGAAGAACAATCACCAATGTTCTTACACTTGATCATCTCTCGCAGCCCCATGAATTGGCTCGCATGTCAGGCATTAAGCTAAAGAAGGAATGAAAACAGAATCTCCCGCGCTTCCAAATAGAGATTCCGCACTTTTCAACGAAGCCTTATCGCCCATGACAATGACAACATCCCCACGAGTTAAAGCCATATCTGGAGTTGGATTAGGAAATACCTCTCCATTTCGTCTGATCAAAAGAACTGTTAATCCATGCAAGTTACGTATTTGAGCTTCCGTTAGGGATTTACCAATCAAAGTCGAATTCTGCTGTATTCTAAACGTACCAATATGAACTAATGAGAGATTCAATTTTATATCAGATAATGTTCGAGCCAGTGGACCCTGATGCCTTAAAAGATCATACCCATCTGCACGGATATCTGTGATGACTTCATTAATTTCTTCATCAGGAACGTAATATTGCCTTAGTACTCTTGAGAAAATTTCTATCGACGTTCCAAACTCATCTGGGATGACCTCATCCGCTCCTAAATCTCTCATGTCATTTGTTTCTTGGACATAGCGCGTTCTGACAATAATATAGAGCTCTGGATTAATTTCGCGTGCTAACTTCACAACCCTGCTTGCAGCTAGGGGATCATTCACAAGCACTGCAATAGCTGTTGCCGTGTGAATTCCCAAATGCTCAAGAACAGAAAGATGAGTGGCATCGCCAAAATGAATGGGCTCTCCTTTTTCTTTTTCCAGGGAAACTGTATCGGGGTTCATCTCCAAAACAATGTAAGGTATTCCTGCAAATTTTGAGGAACGAGCGAGATTTCGACCACTCACCCCAAATCCAATAATAATGACATGATCTTTTAAAGAATCTTGGAGAGGGTGCGCCTGATAAGCTAAACCTGATTTGAGCTTATCGGGTAGTGGGAGTCGCGAAATCAAATCAGCGAATTTAGGTGCTAAATTGATTAAAATAGGACTTAATCCCAAAGTCACTAACGCTACCGAAAGAAAGAGCTGATAACCATATTCCGTTGTTAAACCATGAGGAAGGCCAGCTTCTGCAAGAACAAATGAAAACTCTCCAATTTGGCAAAGGGCTAGTCCTGTGAGGATGGCTGTCCTTAAAGGAAATCCTAATATAATCGCACTCAAGCTCGCCACTATGGCTTTTAATAGCATGAGCCCAGCTGCTATTGACAAAATGAGCGCTGCATTCGCAATCAAAAAATTAATATCCAGTAGCATCCCCACAGAAACGAAAAAAAAGCTAATAAACAACGCTTGAAACGGAAAAATATGACTAATTGCTTCATTGCTAAATTCAGATTCAGAAATCACTAAACCCGCTAAAAAAGCTCCTATCGTTAATGAAAGGCCTAAACTAGATGTGAGCCACGCAACGCCAAAGCACAATGTGAGTACGGACAATAAAAAGAGCTCTTTATTTCGGGTTCTAGCCACTAAATGTAGAACCGGAGGGACAATGCGTTGGGCGCTAAAAAAAACAAAGCCAAGGACAAAAAAACCAGTAAGGATAGGCTTAAGCAATGAAAAGTCAAACTCCCCTTTTCCGCTTGAAGCTAAGACGGGTAAAATCAAAATCATCGGAATAGCTACAAGATCTTGAAAGATCAAAATAGCAATAGACAGCTTTCCGTGAGGGCTTGTTGTTTCCCCTCTCTGCTCTAAAAGTCTAACTACGATAGCAGTACTACTCATTGAGAAAAGAAAGCCTAAGAAAATCGACTCACCCATTGTCTTTCCAAGTAATAACCCAATCATAAAGGTCAGTAAAGTAGTCAAGGAAACTTGAAGAGCACCGCCTAATAAGAAAAGTCTCCTAATTTGAAATAACTTCTTCAAAGAAAATTCCATTCCAATTCCAAAAAGAAGAAGGACTATACCGATTTGAGAAAGGGATTGCACATTGCTAGACTCGCCAGCAATGCCTAATCCATGCGGACCCGCCAACACCCCTGTTAGAAGGAACCCCACGATTGGGGGAATTCTCAGACGATGACCGACTAATAAAATAATAATCGAACAGGCAAAAACCAGGAGAAGGTCTTTAAAGAGAAAGATTTCCATTACTTGATCCAATTTCTAAACTTAGGAGTGAATTAAGAGAATTGCATCATTTACCAGCGTCAGTGACTCAATGGTGAATGATGCAAGTGGCCTTAACCTAGGAAACTCGTAATGAAGATAAAATTCAACTATTTATTGATCAGAGAGGTCACATTTTCATTGATTTCTCTGATAAAACTCCGATAATTATTTTTGATATCATCAGTTTTAATTGAATAGGGGATATCAGGAGTCACACCTAAATTTTCAATTTTTTTGTGATTTGTCCTCTTTCCCAATGTAATCGTATAGGAAATAGTTGAAATTCCATTTGCATTAGGAAAGAAGAAGTTACTGACACAACCTCCTGCACCTGCTGTTCGAGAACCCATTAAAGAGACCCTTTCTGCATCTTGAAGCATTGCTGGTGTAAAATCCCCACCCGACGTGTCCATTTCATTAATAAGCATCAGAATAGGCTTTGTGTAGGTGTATTCACTACAAGGTTTAATTTTAGTTACCCCTTCAATAAAAATGAAATCTGTTAGGGTTTTTCCTTGATTCCATTGATTAATAACTTCTTCATGATAATCTCTAGTGTCTTTGTATCTTTCAAGGATAGCGTGGATCTCAGCAAGACGCTTTTTTTTCTTTCGACTGCGACTTTCATCTTCTTGATGCGATGTTTCAGATTCTTCTACTTGTGAGGCTTCCCCTTCATTATCAAAACTTTGGTCTGAATTTTCTGAAATAGACTCTTCTTTGTAAGATTCGGAAAGACTTGATTCGGAAAGACTTGATTCGGAAAGACTTGATTCGGAAAGGCTTGATTCAGATTCGCTGCTCTCCAATAACGTGATTTCCTCTCTAGTTTCTGAGTTAGAATCTTCTTGGTCTGATTCTTTTGAATCATCCCTCATTGAATTCTCATCATCAATTTTTAACTCATCTAGATATTGTGTTAACTCATCAATTAAATTTTCACTTAAGTCGATGTTAAGGGATTTCTTATTTGTGCATGCACTGTGAATCAATTCGATAAAATCAGCATCACTCAATTCTTCTGCTTTTTCTAAGGCTTCTTCGAGTTTTTCAATTAGTCTTTCAAGTAAATGAGAGTATAACACAGCAAAAAAAACTTCTGTTTGTGTTATTTTCATCTGATGTCTTGGGGGGAGAATCGGGTTTTGTATGAGCATGGAAACGATCTGATAACATAACTCAAGCCTTCCACCAGGATTATTAAGTTGGTCGATCACAAGAGCTTCTGTATTTTGGTCTAAGTAATTTAATAGACCTCCAAATTCCTTACTATCCTCATCATAACCCATGTAATGAGGAATCCTAATATAACCTATTTGTTGGCCGTCTTGATTTTTATAAATATAGGCATGCCAATTAATATTATCATTTTGGCTCTTGTCATTCTCCCAAATAATCTTTCCTAAAGGGGGAAGAAAGCCTTTAGCTGAACCTAAATCGTAGGGAGATTGATATTCACACTCTATCATCCGTTCATGAACGATATTGATCATCTTGGATTTTGTCATCTGCTTAGTATTTTTGGAGGAGACTTTTTTAGTAAATAATGCACCTAAGCTTCGTTGGAGAGGCAGAATATCTTTTATTAGTTCGGGCTGATAATCCCAAAAAAGAGTAGATTGCTCGTATTTCTTAGATTTATTGTTTCTGGTTTTGATGTTAGCATATCCTGAAGGGACATTCATTCCTAACATCCCCAAGCGATATGTTAATAATATTTCAGCCATTCCTTGTGTAGAGGCATCATTGGTGTAAGAACCAAGAGAATGCTTGACTTTGCTAATCAACACTTCAATAGGCTGATCGTTAATACTAATGATCTCATCTCCCACATTTGCATGTAGAAGGGAAGAAATCTCATGGTGCTCGTCGATCCAAACGATGTAGTATTTCCCTTCGACACCCTTAATCATAAACGGCAGAAAAGCGCGTTCTACTGAATTAAAAACCACGCCGACATGACAATCCTGAGTAGAATTTATAAATTCTTTAATGACTTTTCGATATTCTTTTATGCTCATCAGTGGTGAACTAGCTATACGGCCTTTTGCTTTCTGATACTCCTCTTCAATATTCCAATCTAATAAGTGTCCCTTCCATTCTAAAGGAGCATATCCGATTTCAAAAGTTTGTTTAATCGTCCTGAGATCATTAATCATCGACTTTTGCGATTTATTTAAAGCTGCGTGAAGGGGTATCACAGAGTATAGCGAAACCAGTCCAATCAAGATTTTACACATTTTTTTCATAAGTCCTCCAAATTAGAAATCGATTCTATCGAAATAAAATACTTTCAGCAATAGAGATCTTTTGAAGTAATAGATCCCCCTCCTTCATCGGGGGATCTGAACGAAAAAGGTAATCAGGTCGTCTCGGCTTGATTCTGAACGAAAAAGGTAACCAGGTCGTCTCGACCTGATTCTAATGCAAGCTTAAATATGGGTTGAATACCATTCGCTACCACCCCCAATCAGTACGTGAACGATGGCTTCGCGAACGTGAATGTTTGATTGCGAATGCAAAACAGCACGGTAAACAGCTCTCAGAAGAGACTGAAAGAAAAATGCAGTATCTTTATTCCGAACAGATAGAAAAGTACCTTGATGTGGGTTATGGAAAGTGTTATTTGAGCAAAGCTGAAATTGCAAAGCTGGCAATGGCGATGGAAAGCTGATAATATTTAAGCTTTTATTAGAAACAGGCCGGGACGACCTGAATACCTTTTATTATAAAGAGAATTTAAAGATGACTGATAGGATTAGGAATAGAATAATCGTTGCTTTATCTTAATAACGAATCGTTTATGATTGACATACATATAGATATTTGTGTAATATTTACATATTCTTTATTTAAACGAGTCTCCCATGAAGTCTTTTTTTAAGCGTCCTTTATTATGCTGTCTATTTTTTCTAGTTTTTATTATTACTTCTGCCTTAGTAGCTTTGCCCTCTATTCTAAGTACACAGTGGGGAACGCAAGCCATTGTCAAAAGCATTAACAGCTCAATTCCTGGTTCCATTCAAATTGAAAAAATTAATCTTTCCTGGAGAGACCAGCAAAAGATTTCTGGAATTGAACTTTTAGATATTAATGGCGAAAAAATTGTTAAGATTAATGAAATCACCCTAGCCGATTCCCTTTGGAATATTCTAATTGGACAATCGATCGCACACCCTTTTTCAATTAAGGAGCTAAATGCCACATTAGAATCCAATCTCGAAAACCAAACCAACATTCAACGCGCTCTTGGATCCATCCCTCATACCACACTTATTGACAACTCCTCTAGACGTATTCGAATCCATAACCTTAACGCCGACTTCATGCTTCTTAACTCAGATGCTCCCCTCAGTATTTCCCTGAATGGCAAAACAGACTACCATAACGAGATGGGCAATGTAAATCTAGAAATCGTTTTTCACGGACTCTATCCAAAAAAGTGGAGTTCCTTTAAGGATGAGATTTTGGAATACCTTAGAAGTGGTGGATTAAAGACTCTTTACTGCAGGGCAGATGTTTCTCATTTTCCTATTTCCTTACTTGACCAGTTTATTAGAATTCCCGGTTTAAATGGAACATTTTTTACTGATTTACTCGGTTCTGAGATTAACGCCTCACTAGCTCCACAACCAAATACTAACACTATTTTTGCTTTTAACTGCTCATCTCCGAATCTAAAGACTAAGGCTCTCTTTGAGCTAACAGATAGTGCATTAAAAATACTATCTCCCTCCTTTGTCGCTTTGGATCTCCACCCCTCCTTATTCCGACAAATAAATCCAAAAATTGCTATCGATACCCCAGCTAAATGTCAAATTGACCTTCAGGCTTTTGAACTGCCTTTTTCCTCCTTGTTTTCCCATGATTCTTTACTCCGCTCCTGGGAATCAGCTGGGGAAATGGTCGTCATGCCCTTCAACCTTGCTTTTGAAAACGAAAAAATTTCCGAGTTATCTGGAACTATACACTGGAAAACTCTTGCTGAAAAGCACATCCTATTAGAGAGTAAAATTCAGGGAGAATACAAAGAAAAACCTTTTCTAGCCTCAGGCAACACCGAATTCAATTTACCTCTTTCAAATTTACCCATTGATGGAGATTTTCATTTAAAAAATTTTCCAATAGCTTTAAGTGCTCTCTTTCATCCCTCAAAACAATTGGAATCTTTGATCGGACCGTCTCTAAATCTCGACGCGAGTTTTAAAGCAAAAGACACCCAGCATTATGCATTACTTTTTTCTGCGCATAGCCCACTATTAGTGATTGAACAAGCTAAATTCCTGATTAGCAGTCAAGTTGTTAGTATTAAAAGCCCCTTTTCACTCTCTTATTCAATTCCTCATCAACAGGTAAAATCAACTTTGACTTCGGATGACACCGATTTTTTAAAACCGATCAGTCTTGTCATCACCCAACTCAACCTTCCATTAAACGGAAAAGAACTCGATGGATTTAGATTGGAGTCCTCTTTAAAGACAGCAACCCTATTGAAAGAACTTGAATTAAGGAGTTTTCAATTATCAGCCCAACCCAACGGTGGAAAACTCAATGTGAAATTATCGGGAGATATCTATTCCACAAATGACCCTCTCCTCAAAGATCCGTTAAAGATCACACTCCTTTCTATAATGAATATTAAAGACAGTTCACCTTTCAAGTTAATCCCTCTAGGATTGACTCTAAAGAATGCGTTGCTTGATTTGAATTTAAATGGACAAATTGCAGATTTTAAAGAATTTCAGTTAACAAATCCATTGACAGCGACTTTAGTTTTAACTCCCTCTTTATGGAGTCATTACATTAAGCAGCATTACGCAGCTATTGCTGAACTTAAAGATAACTCTCTGTGCCACCTTTCACTTGACCCTTTTAAATTCCTTTTAAGTAATCCAACGGAAAACATGAATTTAAAAGGAAACCTTAAAATTGATCATTTTAGTTTGATGTCCAAGCCCTCCCTGAACAAACTTAACGCAGTATGGAATGTCAATGCTGCCACTCAATCCATTGACCTTAATGCCGCAGCATTTGTGGGTGAAAATTCAGAAAGCAATCCCGCTCAAATTTCTCTTGAAACACATATCGATCACTTTGAGTTTACAAAAAGTCTGCTTAGCAGTCAATTAAAGATTGAAGCTTATTCTCAACTCACCGCCTTCCCCACCTCTCTTGTAAGTCTTTTTATCAACCAACCTGATTTATCCCCCCTTCTTGGCAACACCTTGGATGTTAACCTTAAACTTGCCTTTGATAAAAGCCGAAAGTCACCTGGGTATTTGGATTTTGTGATTGACTCCAGAGAACTGCACGGAAGAGCTCGACTAAAAATTGACAAGGCCATCACTCTCTATGAATCGAATAAACCTACAGTTGAGTTCAAACTCAATCTTACTCCAGAGGCTTATTCCCATCTGAGAAAAATAAAACCCAACTTATCTTTGCCCCAAAGAAATCTTGCAGAGCCCATTAGTTTAATGCTTATGCTGAAACAGCTGAATATCCCTTTCGAAGAAGCTATTCCCCACTACTTGAACAGTCAATTTGAGCTGGAAAGTGTGATTTCTGATTTAAGATGGGACAGCTCCCCAAAAAATGCTACTTTCAACATGACCACAAAACTTTCAACAACGAATTTTTCGGATGCATGCCATTTTAATATCAATGGAGATATCGGACAAACTCAGCTAGTAGCTCAGGGTAATGTTCAGAATTTCTTGAATAAGCAGGGTGTAGTCAAGCCTTTCGATCAAATGGATTTGGCATTCAATGGACATGCAAAACATTTTCCCATTGACGGAACTCTCGGCTTGGTTCCTGCTAATATAGAAGCACAGTTAAATGCTATCTTTGGTCATCATGCTGATCTGACATTTAATCTATCCCTCTCCCAACTTAATGGCCCTGTAAAAATGACGGTTAATGGTACGGAAGGTTCTTTAAACTTGGATGGAACACTAAAAGACGGATTCTTACTCCTCAATACCCCCCTTCAAATGACTGTCAAAATCACCGAATCCTTTAAAATGAATTTCCTCGAAAAAAACAATCTTTTGAAAAACATTATTGAAGCAAAGAATCCAGCAAAGATAATTTTTGAGCCAGATCAATTCAAGATTCCAGTTTTTCCATATAGACAACAGGACATTTCAATTGGAAAAGGGACTCTTGATTTAGGTCAGATTGTTTGTAAAAATGCAGGAGAGCTCCTCCAATTTACTAATCTGATTTTTCCCTTAAATCAAGATGTCTTTACGATCTGGTTCACTCCTCTCCATTTTTCCATTCTCCAAGGGATTGTAGATTTAAAAAGATGTGACATCCTCATCTCTAATCGCTATACCTTAGCATTCTGGGGCAAAGACAATTTAATGAAAAATGAAGGCGACCTCATCCTCGGCATACCCAATCGCACGCTTCAGTTCGCCTTTAACTTACCTGATCTGAATGAAAATTATATGCTCCACATCCCTTTTAAAATTAGAAAAGGGCATCTTGAATTAGATAAAGGATTGCTAACAGGTCGCATCAGCGCTTTAATGGCCCAATCTCACACCGACTCTCAGATTAAATGGATTGGAACAGCTATTGATATGGCAATGACAAAAGGATTTGATTCAACAACACCTGAACCCACAACCTATCCCTTCCCATGGGGGACTATTCCAGAACCTCAAAAGGAAAAGGTACAAAAACCCCCTTCTATAGATGAGGAGATGCCAGAAGAAACATATAAGAGCAAAAAAAAGAAAGACAAGAAAAAAGCCTTAATCAATGAGCTCGAAAAAGAAGCAGGCTCCCTTCTACGTCAGATTCTTAGCTAGATATTTAAATTGCACCGTAGGTTTTTTAGACTGCGTTTGTCATGCTAATTGTAGCGTGGGCTTTAGCCTGCGCTTGTTTTTTGTCGGATTTATCCGGCACAGTCAAGAAAACAAATTTTTAGATCAATAAAATTTATTCTACAATTCCAAATTACTTAAATTGATGTCTTGGCTCCTTTGCGTTTCAACGGTGAGGGCAGAGACTATGCCGGATAAATCCGGCAAAAACAAGCGCACACTGAAGTGTACGCTACAATTGGAATTTTTAAAAACATTTTTGATCAAACACTTCAGAATTTATTAAAATTAAGATTGACCTTTCTAAGCTAGATATATAAATTGCACCGTAGGTTTTTTAGACTGCGTTTGTCATGCTAATTGTAGCGTAGGCTTTAGCCTGCGCTTGTTTTTGCCGGATTTATCCGGCATAGTCAAGAAAACAAATTTTTAGATCAATAAAATTTATTCTACAATTCCAAATTACTTAAATTGATGTCTTGGCTCCTTTGCGTTTCAACGGTGAGGGCAGAGACTATGCCGGATAAATCCGGCAAAAACAAGCGCACACTGAAGTGTACGCTACAATTGGAATTTTTAAAAAAATGGGTAAGGAAATGAATTATATAAGAAGTCTATTGAAGATGATTCAATAAGCCTTGACAAGAGTCTTCGAGCACATCATACACATGTTCAAAAGCTGCTCCCCCTTGACAATATGGGTCAGGGACTTGCTCATCTTTATATAACGAGCTGTAGGCTGTCATGAGGTGAATTTTGGATTTCTGTTCTGTGGTCTTCGAATAGTTATAAAGAATCCTCAAGACCTCTGTATCAGCAGCCATAATATAATCGAATTCATCCAGATATTCGATTTTAAACTGCTTTGCCACGCCATTAAGAGTGATTCCTCGAACTTTAGAGACCTCTTGAATATTTAAATCAGGTTCTGAACCAATATGCCAATCCCCTACCCCACAGCTTTCAACTTCTATTTTTAGTGAAGGATGATTTTGTAAAAGATGTTTAAATATCCCTTCTGCTGCAGGTGAACGGCAGATATTAGCCATACAAACAAAAAGTACGCGACAAAATTTATCATCCATACAGTCGGTCCTATTCTTTCTTTTCATTCGGTTTATGTGACATTGGCCGCGCATCTAAAGCCATAAGTTCCATTAACAGTGCCTGGATTATTTCTATGTCTTCTGGAGCAACGTAAATCTTCTTTCAAGCTTTTCCAACACCCGCCTCTTAAAACACGATAAACACCTTGTAGAGGACCTTGAGGATTATCTGGTTCTTGAACGGAATTTTCGTAATAATTATAACCATACCAATCATGGCACCATTCATAGACATTCCCAGCCATGTCATACAATTCGAAATTATTTGGAGCATAACTCATCACAGCTGTGGTGTCGGAGCTGAAGAAATTAGCCTGCGTTTTCTCTATTTCGTCACCTGTTGGATATAGGGCAACTTCAATCCCTCCTCTAGCAGCAATTTCCCATTCAGCTTCTGTAGGAAGCCGCTTACCGATCCATTTTGAATAAGCGATGGCTCCATACCAAGTGACTCCTACAACGGGATGTCTAGCATATCCGGACTCGATATTTAGTTTTCCTGCGGCTCTTTTAATGCGCGAATCACGCAAGCGAATGATATCATTATGGTTCCCATCCTTTTCTCCTCCCATTACCTCTAGAAAACGAACAAATTGTTCATTAGAGACGGGGTGGATATCGATTGCAAAACTTAAAAGAACGATTTGATGTCGAGGCATTTCATCTCTATTCCCATCTAAACTTCCTCTAAAGAATTGCCCCCCATTAATGACAACCATTTCCGTTAAAATAGGCTTCAGATTGGCGGTATCTTTACGTTCTTGCTGATAGGCTTTCACTGTAGAAGTTGTTTGAAAAATGGCTCCAGGGTCTAGATCGACTTTTGGCCTTTCAATTTGCGGGCTGAGTAGATGAGGCTTAAGCAAAGCAGTAGTTGAGGAATGTGGCACAGAGACCTCTTCAATGATCATGGATGCTGGCACGGGAGTTTCTTGTTGACAACAGGTAGTATTTGTCTCAGTGAGATCTAGAGCTTTTATATTGTGATTTACCCCAACCTCAAGAGGAACCTCAATTTTCATTGCAGAAACCATTGTTAAAGGCATTTGATAAGCTTCTGGAGTAGGTGCGGAGAAAATAGGCTCTTTAATTTTTTCGAGAAGTTGTAAAAGAGAGAAAGGTCTTTTAGTAGGATTTTGGTTTAAACACTCTTTAATCAAATAATCCCAATTATAGCGGAAATGACCTAATTCAGAAGGCATATCAAATATCCCTTCGGGAAGTTCATTCTTTAAAAGATAATAGGTTAAAACACCAAAAGAATAGACATCGGCTTTAATATCTGCTTGACTTGAAAGATCAAGTCGTTTTTGCTCTGGAGCCAAAAATGCATAATTTTGTAAAAAAGAGGTATGGAGTGACAGAAGTTTGGGGTTATCTATAGGTGGGCTTGGGTAACGATCTTGACCTGATTTCAAAGAAAGTAAATGCTGCCCTATTCCGATTGCCTCTGCAATATTTTTAAAGGTTCGCGT
Source organism: Chlamydiota bacterium (assembly GCA_041691035.1). Lineage (GTDB taxonomy): Bacteria > Chlamydiota > Chlamydiia > Chlamydiales > Parachlamydiaceae > JBEPVL01. The sequence continues at coordinate 48,399 of JBEPVL010000009.1, read as the reverse complement.
TAAAACAGCTCCAGAACCTATAAGACGCATCAGACCAAAATCGGATAAAAAAAGTTCAACACCCTGAGTTTTTTTTCCAACTAAAATATTATTTAACTTCAAATTACGGTGAGCTAAATGTTTCCCAGATATCACTTTTGAATGGGCATAATCAAGAGCATCTGCGATTTGTTGGAGAAAATGGTAAAGCTCCTCTTCTTCTAGAGGACGACCCAATCCAATAAGATGTTGGGCTAAATTTGTTGTTTCCCCGAATTCATCTACAATGCAGTCGGTAACGATGAAATAGAGACCTTGAGCAAAAGAAACATGATGGACTTTAACAATATTGGGGTGGTCCAATGTAGATAGACAAGCAATATCCTCTTCAAAGCGTTGGATAAATCCTCGATCTGAAGCCAGCTCTTCGGGGAGAATTTTCAATACAAACTGCTTTTTCATGAACCTATGTTCAGCCAAATAGACCCATCCTAAAGTGCCCTGTCCTATGGACTTAATCAGATTATAGTCCCCTAGTGTTCTTTGTTCCATAATCCCTCAATAAATAAACAGGTTAATCTCTGAACACCATAACGTGTCCTTAAATTAATTTCAAATCGTCAGTTTAATCATTAATGGTGATTTATGCTATGGCTTATTGCTCTGCTCTTCAAGGTTTTTTTTCTTGTCTCTATCACTTACGTTTGATATTCTAAGGTGTCGCTTCGAAATCATCCAAAGAATAGGAAAAGCAATGGATAAACGTACCTTTCTTTTTGTCATCGCACTTTCATTAACTTTATTTGGAACTAATCTCTTCTTCCAATATCTCAATCAAGAAAAAAAGCAAGAGTGGGTAGTCAAACAAAAGACGCATCAAGATGAAAAAGAACATCGGATGGAAGAAGCCTTTTCAAAACGAATTGCTCGACCGCTAGACCTTCCCCTTGTTGACCTTTATTTCGATCCAGAAGAAACCCAATTTGCCATTCAGGGAATTAATGAAGGAAACTCCATTCTTACTCTCAACCGATTTGAGAAACTACCCTCCTCCCTTTTTTTTAAAGATTCAGATGATGACAGCATTAAAGAATACCAGTTAGGCTTCCATCAGTCCGCTTTAGGAACTCCTGTCATCTATCATTTAAAGGGAAAAAATGAGCCGTTTTTGATGAGTCTTCTTCCGGAAAAAGGGAAATTTGACCTCCAAATCATTTCATTTAATCCTAACTCTATTGAAAATCCCTCTTCTATCACTGTAGGTGAGTATTCAGATGGACGTTTTTCCTGGCCAAAATTTGCTTCTCCCCCCTTACCCGCTCAAGAAAATGCCGGAAAATTTACTGCGATCGCGCTTTTAAAAACCAATGAAACATTCTCTCCTGTGGGCTTCTATGATCCCTTAAGGAATGAGGTCGTTTTACCCCAAAAAATTGAACAGCTAAGCAAGGCGATTAAAATAAATCCATCCCAAGTGGGCATGAGAGAGGTGAATCAAGGAGAACAATTTTACGTATTAGAAAATACTTACCAACAAATAGTCTTCTCCAATTATGGAGGTGCTATTGCCGAAATTAATCTTCCGTTTAGATCTCCATCAAATCATTATAGCGTTGTGAGAGAAATTCAATTTGACCGTGATATGCTTGAAAGCCATCCGTACAACGCTTTATTTCCAAGCCGTTCTTATTTTACGCCGGGAGAAAACACTAAAGACCCTTATGTTTTCCACGAAAAGGGACAATTAGGCGGCTTCTATCCTTTGCTGAGACGTAACTTAATTGAACTGCCCCCTTTAAAAACTATTCAAGTGAAGCCGCAGTTCTATGCTTTGAATTTTGTTTCCGAGTTTCCAGAAGACTCCGAACAAGTGTATCAGGTCAAATCCTTTACTCCTAATTCGATCACATTTGAATCGATACACAATTATAAGAAAATCACCAAAACATACTTTTTGGGCGACCCCACAACCCATGGTCCTTATTGCCTACATCTCGATGTTGATATTCAGGGCGATGCTAAAGGTTTATGGATTAGCTCGGGTGTTCCTGAAGTAGAACTCATATCGGGTTCGCCTGCTTCTTCCTTGAAATATCGGATCACACGCCAAAAGAAAGCAGAAGTAGAAAAGATAGAGTTACCACAAAATACGCTTACCGTGTCAACGATCAACCCAGATTGGATTTGTAATTCGAATGGATTTTTAGGAATGATTCTTGACCCCCTAACTGAAATCGATTCTGGTTTTCGTGTCCAAACCCTTTCGGGTGAAGTTGTCCCTTCTCGTTTGATGGAAATCGATCAAGAATATTCCAGATATGCAGCCTCATCTTTACCCGGCTATGTGGCATTACTTCCTCTAAAAACAACTAAGAACACGCAGACCTTTCGTTTCTTTGCGGGGCCATTTGATAGTGCGATTTTAAATCAGATTGACCAGCTTTATGCAACACCGTCGACTGGGTATAATCCAGACTATATCTCCTGTCAGACTATGCATGGTTGGTTTACATTCATCTCTGAACCTTTTGCTAAGTTTCTATCGATTCTCATGAACTTCTTTTATTCCATTTTTCATTCATGGGCATTGTCGATCATTCTCCTCACTGTTTGCTTAAGGTTAATGCTTTATCCATTGAATGCGTGGTCAACGAAGTCGATGTTACGTATGCAGCAGATTGCACCTGAAATTGCTGCAATACAAGAAAAGTACAAGAGTGATCCTAAGAAAGGACAAATGGAAGTCTTGACTTTATACCGTGAGAAGAAAGTCAATCCGGCCTCTGGATGCCTTCCCCTACTTATTCAGATGCCATTTTTGATTGGGATGTTTGATTTACTGAAATCCAGTTTTTCCTTAAGAGGTGCTTCTTTCATTCCTGGTTGGATTGATGACTTAACAGCTCCTGACGTCCTTTTTAGATGGAAGTATCCCATTTTCTTCATAGGCAATGAATTTCATCTTTTGCCGCTTTTATTAGGGTTTGTGATGTTTGCTCAGCAGCGATTTATGTCCACAGCTCCAAGTAATCCGCATATGATGACGGATCAACAGAGGCAGCAAAAAGCTATGGGAACAATAACAAGCATCGTTTTTGCTATCATGTTCTATCATTTTCCATCAGGCCTAAACCTCTACTGGTTATCTTCTATGCTTTTAGGAATGTTACAGCAATGGTATATGAGTAGAACCATGAAGCCTATTGAAACAGCACCGCCTTTGCAAACGCATCGAAAAGGAGCCAAGTAGCCAGCTGCAGGCAATCTCAATCGAATTTCGAAAGAAGTCTTAACTGAGAAAATTGGGTATAGTTGATTATGCAGGCATGGGAACAGTTTTTAAAGTCTCAGGAGGATGAGCTTGGTAAAGAGGTCGTTCAGAAATGGCTTAGAACCCTGAAGATTCAAAGCTTTGATGCATGCAACCTCTATTTAGAAGCTAAAGACTCTTTCCAAGTGCTTTGGTTCGAAGAACATATTCGTTCCAAAGTCCAGCAGCGACTTTTAAATGGCAATCAAAAAAAGATTAAAATCCATTTATCCATCGCCCATTCTTTACCAACACGAGATAAGAAGAAGGGTAAGTCATTTAAGAAGGCCTTTTCTCCTTTTTTTGAGCTTATTTTCGATGATCTAAATCCACTATTTTTATTAGATAACTTTGTTTCGAGCGAAGACAATATCCTGACTCATAAGATTTTTAATGAAATCAGTGAGCTTGGTAAAAATGACAGTTCCTCTCATTCCATTGCCTTCAATCCTGTTTATATTCATGGTCCTAGTGGGACGGGGAAAACACACCTCCTCATGGCTCTAACAGAGATGTTAAGACAGAATGCAGTCAAGACTTTATATGTCAGAACAGAACTGTTTACAGATCATGTGGTCTCAGCTATTCGTGCTGGGCAGATGAGTTTATTTAGACAGTCCTATCGAAGTACCGATGTTTTAATCGTGGACGATGTGCATTTTTTTTCTAGAAAGGGAGCCACCCAAGAAGAATTTTTCCATACTTTTAATACACTTCATATGGAAGGAAAACAAATCGTTTTAAGCGCTAACTGCAGTCCACAAGAGTTACAGCTGATCGAACCGCGTCTGATTAGCCGATTCGAATGGGGCATTGTTCTCCCATTAAAGCCTTTGCATGGTCAGACCTTAAAAGAACTTTTATATAAAAAAGCAGAAGCGCTACAATTTCCACTTCCATCTAAAATCGCTGAATTTCTTTTAGATACTTTTAAATCGAATTCTAAGTCGCTTGTAAAAGCCTTGGAGGCGCTTATTTTACGGGTTCATCTTGAGGGAAAAGAGATGGCACACTCTATCAGTTTACCGTCTGTCAAAATTCTCTTAGCGGATCTGATTCAGGAAGAGCTCAATACAGCTATCACTCCTCAAAAGATTATTCATAGCGTTGCCGAGCAACATGGAATCCGAGTGGAGGATATTCTTGGTAAGGAGCAAACGCGTATGTGTGTGATTCCTCGGCAGATGGCGATGTATTTATGTCGTGAAGAACTAAAAATGCCTTATATGCAAATCGGCACCCTTTTTTCGAGGGATCATTCTACTGTGATGGCTGGAGTGAAGCAAATGAAGCAATCTCTAAGTGAGGACAATCAAGACCTTACAAACACTTTACATGCCATTATTAAAAAACTCCATGCACATTAGCTTTCTGGAGGTCTTTTTTTTCTACGTGTCGTAGTTGGTTCTGGAGGGGGCTCTTTCCCATGTTTGAGCAATATGCGTCGCGCTTCTTTAGCTTCTATTTTTAATGTCGAATATTCCTCAATATCATCTGCAGCTTCGATTGCCAAATCTAAAGCTTGCAGAGCACTTTCTCGATCGTGAATTGCAAAGAGACACTTAGCTAAGTAGAAAAAAGGAATGGGCGAGCTCTCATCACAAAATGAAGCCAACTCATAAGCGTCGATGGCAGCTTCAAAATCATGAAGCATTTGAGTGGCCATCCCCAAGCCTAGCCAGTAATCATGAATATAAGGGTTTAAAGTTGCTAAAAATAAAAAGGCGTCTGCAGCTGCTTCATAGCGTTTATTTTCAAATAAAGTATAAGCTGCTTTATAAAACTTTGCCATAGTTGCATTAGAAAGTTCTAAGACCTCTTGTGCAGTTTTACCAGCTTCAATTTCTTTTCTTATTTGCTCACTATCTTTTAATTTTTCCTTTACCCGCTTTGATAACTTAAACTCGCTGAGGTCATCCTCCATGCCACACCTTTCCAATAAAGTAAAAATTTATAGTGAACTTATGTTATTTTCTAGTCTAGTGCAATTCTCATTGATTAGACCAGAACCCTATCCTAAAATTCAGGCTTATGGAGGTTTTTATTGACAATCTATAGCTTTTTTGTTACAAATTTTATTTTGATTAATTAAATAAAACCTAAAACATTTATAACTAGGTTTTATATATCATAGATTTGCATTGTTTCCATCATCTAATACATTTTAGTTATCGGCTGACGAAGTCGATCCTGAACCCGCATTTTTAAATACATGTAGAACAGAATATAAAGGATTGACTTCGTCAGCAGAATAGCTAAAACAAAAATTGATAAGAATTATTTACACTCAAATGAAATTTTATGAATCAAATTTGCACTGCCTTCGTCAATAATGTACACTCTTACGCTGACTACTTCACCGAGTCACGAAAGAAATCAGCATCCTTTGCACTTACAACTCTTGTTCAATTAGGAGGGACTTTATATTTTAGCTACAAAATCGCGAGCAAATTCTATTACGGTTACAAATGTCAAACTCCTATATTGAGCAATAGTATCAAAGTTATTAAATGTGATTTATTTCTTCAAGAAGTAAAAAAGTTACAAGTAGATAAAAAAAATAAAACGGTGGAAGTTGCATCTCTTCTTAAAAAATGCGATGGGTTATTGAATTCAATTCAATCAGATCCCGCACTGGATTCAGAGGTCAAGCTTTTAAAATCCGAGAGTGACGAGTTCAGAGTCTATTTAGCGAAAAGTTTAGCTAAAGTGGATCCTGATCAAGCACTTGAACAGATTATGTTAATGAGTGATCCTCATAAGAGGCTTTCTGCTATTGAAGATCACTTTAATTCGTACGATCAGAAAAAAGCCCACGGGATTTTTGAACAATTGCTAAATTCTTCTACTCCCGAGCAAGATGCTGTAGATTTTTATTTGCAAATTGCAGTTTATCTACACAGTATCGATAAGAGTGTCCTAAGAGACAAGGCTTTTAAGATGGCTTTAGACTATGTCATAAACCATTTTAAGTCAAAGCCTTTAGATCAGATTACCAGTTTTTGCGCTATTGAAGTCCGTTATTATTGGATGGATGTTCAAGAAAAAAAAGAACTCTATCTCAGCCAAGCGAAGGGAATAGTGGAATCCGATGAGGGAAAGAAATTCCCCTTAACTTATTTAAGGCTAGCTGAAACCTACAATTTAATTGATGACCGTATCAGTGAAAAAAAAATTCTTGATAAAGTCATTGAACTCCTTCAGGCAAATCCTCTCTTGATAGATACTCTTGCACCTTATGTTAGAACATATCCAGGTAATGATGAAAAATATTGTGATTTTAATATGAAACTATACAAGGAAATAGATCAAAGATTGGAGTCTATTAAAACTGACCAAACAATAAAATTGAGTAGTCAAATTGATAAATTATTAGATATCTCCGCCCTATATAAGAATCGCAATCAAACTTTTGAAGCAGAGAAAATAGTTGACTATGCCTTTGAACAAAGCAAAACACTTGACCCATCCAATGATGAAGAAAATTACAGGGCTCTTCAAAAGTTAAGAAGCCATTTGATGGCTAAAAATAAAGAATTTAATCATATACAAAATAAATTTATAAGCATGTATGAGACACTTTCCTTTAAAAATCCAGCTCAAGCAAGCAATCAATATAAGCATATCATTGCTAGAGATATCTTCTTTGCGTACAAAAACTTCTGTATAAGTAAAAACTCAGATATATTTTTCCAAAAATACATGATAGATATACTGCAATATCTCAGCGATAAGAATGTCTTCGCTAGAATTGATGCGATGACATGTAAACAAACTCTACAGTGCCTAAATGACGAACAGAAAAAAGCTGTTCTGAATTTAGCGGAGGGATGGTTATCCGACCTCTCTTCAGATCAACTCCCTCAAGCAATCGAAAAGCTCACTGTGGCGTATTTAAGGGTTGATAATCAAAAATGCCTTCAGATGATCCAATCTCATTATTTGAAGGCAGCAAAATTTTATATCATGGCAGGTGTGAGTACTGTTGCTCTAGGAATTTTTAAATTTCTTCCAGCACCCAAGACTCCTTTACTTCTATTACTTATCTTAGGATATGCTCAGATAGGAAAATTGATTTTGCCGACATTAATAAAAAAGCAGTGATAGGAGACTGGGGTTAATTATTTATCCAAGCAGCGAAAGAATTGCGTGATGGATTTAATAAAATCAAAAATGATTTCGGAACGCTAAGCCTGGCTCATTCCCCTACCACATATAAGGAAGGATTGGATGACTTAGTTTTTAAACTTACTATTGACAATGGAACAGAAATAAGTACAATTACTAAATCGTTGTAATAAAATTAGAGATCTAGCGTAGACTAAAGGCTAAAGAGGTGATTCCGTGATTTAATTACGGAATCACCTCTAAAGTCTGAGTTACGCCTTTATATGAGGAGGAATTTATGGATGCAATTCGAGGTTATCTAGCTCCCTACACTGAGCTAATCATGAATAAGCTTCGGTTAATAAACAAGAAAAACACAATAAATCTTGTTGTTACGGTTGCTATGAATGTTTTTTTGTTCGTGATTTTGCCAATTGCAACACTAGGCCTCATCCAGTTTTCCAAGCCTCTTTTCTTCATTGGGACCGTGCTTGGCTTTACATTCCCTAAGAAATCTAAAGAGGTAATGCAACGGATATTTAATGTTTGGATAGCTTTAGAAACATTTCCTAAACGTGTTGTTTTTGGCGGATTTTGTGGAGGTGTCACCTTGATTCTCATGCCTGCTGTTCTAACAACAGCAAACCTTTTTGCTTCCTCGCAAATTGGAGGTCAGTTTGGAGACTGGGCGGATTCAAAAGCAAAAAAAAATCATCCCCCACAGAAGCCTCCTGATGATTTCACCCTCTAGGATGAAATTGATGGAATGCAGTTTGGATGTGGTTAATACTGACGTGTGTGTACCTATCTGTGCTGCTGATGTTGGAATGTCCTAGAATTTCTTGAATCACTCTCAAATCTGCTCCTCCATCTAGCAAATGGGTGGCAAATGAATGACGGAAGGTATGGGGGGTAATTGTTTTTTGAATTCCAGCCATAGCGGCATACCTGCGCACCATCTTCCAAATAGTCATTCGACTAAGTGGCAGCCCTTGTTTTCGAATAAATAGAGTCTCTTTTTCGCTATTTGGAGTCGATTCCCTGAGTCCAAGATAGGTATCAACAGCTCTGACAGCACGCTGGCTGACTGGAATGATTCGTTCTTTTCCACCTTTTCCTTTAATCTTTACAAATTCATCATCTAAGTCATAGAGCATGATTCCACATAGCTCAGAGACGCGAATTCCTGTCGAATAAAGCATTTCTAAGATAGCGCGATCCCTTGCACCCCTTGTCGATTTGAGGTTAGGTTGATTGAGCAAATGTTCAACCTCTTCAATACTAAGGATATCGGGGATCGTTTGCCACAATTTCGGTGTCTCTAAAAGGGCACTTACATTAACCGAAATGACCCCTTCTCGTTTTAAAAATTTTAAAAAAACCTTGATTGAAATTAAGGACCTACAAATTGATGCTGTTGCATATCCTTGAGTTTTTTTTAATGCTAAAAAATCAATAACAAGCTGTTGGGAAACGCTTTTCCACTTATTGATTTCATTTTGATGCAAAAATAAAAGAAAGTCATTTAAATCGCGACCATAGGATTCCTGTGTGTTTCTTGATAACCCCTTTTCACAATGGATATAACTTAAAAATTCAGAAATATGATTTTCCATATATGTCTTTACGCAAGTTTTTGAGCTAATGACTTTTGAACAACGTCTACATCAATGCTGACAAGAGGAATCATTTCGATGGTTAGGTAGTCTTCCTTCTGGGAAATTTCAAATACTCCATATTTCTTTCCTTTGCACTCAATTTCCTTTCTTAAAACGAGCTTTTTTGCATGTTGAAGGAGAATAGAGAGGATGAAAACTTCTTCTTTATTGTTTAAACTTTCTTCGTTTTGAAGAAGAGAGTGGAGGAGTTCCAGTGCCTGTTCGGAACGCGTTGAGCGTGCGGCTTTTTTGCTAGGCATAGAAGAAGGAACGGTACATTTCCAATAGCCATCAGACTGTTGAATTTTGTCAGTAATTAAAACTTCATCCCAACACCTTCGGCAGTAATCTTTTCTGGAAAAGGAGCCTTGTGTCTCTTCATATAATAACGAAAAAACCTCCATCCCTGCCTGAAAATGTTCTCCTTTTAAAGCACAGTTCTGTGTTCGTCTTGGAATTTGAAATTGAATACGCGCATTCACATGAAACCTCTAAATTGGAACTTTTGGAAATAAAAAGAACAGGACAAAAAAAAACTGACCGAAATTTCTTCCGGTCAGCCGATAGTGCGAACTCACTTATTCGAGAAGACTACATTTGTGAGCGATAGTTAGTGCGTGGTCCAGAGCTGCGATATTCACGACGTTCGCCGCCGCCGCCGCCGCCGCTACCACGTTGATCACCACGATCACCACCACCACTTCTTTCTGTGCGCTCTCTTTCTTGCGCAAGACTTACTCGAAGATTTCTGTCGATCAAAGGTTTGCCATTTAATTCGCGAATAGCTTCGGCAGCTGCATCAGCATCTTCCATTTCAACAAAACCGAAACCTTTCGATCTTCCAGTCATTTGATCAGTAACAATCTTGGCGGACAAGACTTTCCCGAAGGCTTCAAAGTGGGCTTTCAGTTGCTCCTCAGTAGTTTTCCAAGAGAGGTTACCAACAAATATTTTCTTCATAAAATTCTCCGTAGCATAATGTTAACGAGGGGATAACTCACTCATTCAGTTCCCCCCGAAACTAAATAAGAATCACCATTAATTTTGATCTGCGATCAAAAATAAACCGAATGTGTAGCGTTAGGGGAAACAAGGTAACTATATGCAGGTTCGTCTGCAAGAGCATGAGAGAAAAGTGCCAAAGCTCTTAGCTTTTTCTGAATCAAACTCAAAGTTTACAATTGAACCCCTTTTGCCCTACACGTTCTGTAGGCTAAAGGGTATATATGTCGAAAGACTATTCTACCTCACCTATGGCGTTAAGTTCATTATAGCACACCTTGAATTTAAGTCTATAAAGAAAAGCTTGAAACCTAAATTTTTTTCAGATTTTATTTTTAAGATCTTTAGGAATTGAAAAATAATGGAAGGAGGAATAGAGTATACAGAAATTATATACGTGGAGAAGTTTATGCAAAAAAAAATCATCGGCATTATTCCGGCTAGATATCAAAGCGTCCGACTTCCCGGTAAACCCTTAATTCCTATCCTTGGCAAGTCTTTGATTCAACACACTTATGAAAACGCAAAGCAATCACAAATACTCACCGATTTAATTGTAGCGACTGATGATGACCGTATCTTTAAGCATGTCCTGGATTTTGGAGGTTCCGTCGTCATGACCTCCTCTCACTGCATAAATGGAACTGAACGTATTGCTGAAGTTTTACAGCAAAATCCTCAGTGGTTAAATTGCGATGCAGTTGTCAATATTCAAGGCGACGAGCCCTGTATTTGCCCAAAATCTATCAATGATGCCGTTCAAATTCTCCTTAACGATCCTACCGCACAAATGTCAACACTGGTCACACGACTCACCAATGAGAAAGATGCACTAAACCCTTCTTTTGTAAAGTGTATCATTGATTGTGATCAAAATGCTATCTACTTCAGTAGAGCGCTTATCCCCTCATCAAAAAATCAACAATTTAATCCAGATTTCACTTATTATAAACACATTGGATTCTACGTATACCGCCCACATTTTGTTTTAGAGTACCAAAAACTCTCTTCAACACCCTTACAGATTGAAGAGGATCTTGAACAACTAAAAGTTCTTGAACATGGGTACAAAATAAAAGTTGCGGTAACGGACCACGCCTCTCCTGGTGTGGACACTCCTCATGATCTTGCGAACATAGAATGGTGGTTATGCAAACAAAATACATCTTTGTAACGGGCGGAGTCTGTTCTTCGCTTGGTAAAGGACTGACAGCAGCATCTATTGGCCTCCTCTTGGAAAGAAAAGGTCTTAAGATAGCGATGATGAAGCTAGATCCTTATATTAATGTGGATCCTGGGACCATGAGTCCCTTTCAACATGGTGAAGTTTATGTGACTGACGATGGCGCAGAAACAGACTTAGATCTTGGCCACTACTATCGCTTTACGAATACTCATCTTTCTCGCGCATCTAATGCAACTACAGGCCAAATTTATATCACTGTAATTCGTCGAGAGCGCCATGGAGATTATCTTGGAAAAACGGTTCAAGTTATCCCTCACATTACTGATGAGATTAAACAACGCTTTTATCAATGTGCAAAGCAACAAGAAAACACAGATATCGTCATCATTGAAATAGGCGGAACAGTTGGAGATATTGAGTCCCTCCCCTTTTTAGAGGCGATCCGTCAATTTACCTATGAGCATCGAGGCAGCTGCATTAATGTCCACCTGACCTATGTTCCCTATCTAAAAGCAGCTGGAGAGGTGAAAACGAAACCTTCTCAGCATTCCGTTCAAATTTTGAGAGAAATTGGACTTTTCCCCGACATCCTCATTTGCCGCTGTGAGATGTCTCTTTCTGAAGATGTCAAGGAGAAAATTTCACTGTTTGGCAATGTTCCAAGACGTGCTGTCATCGAAGAAGTCGACGTTGAACATAGCATCTATGAAGTCCCTCTTAGACTTCACGACGAAGGTCTCGATGCTTTAGTGTGCGAAATGTTGAGTTTGCCTAATCCTGAAATCAATCTCCAAGATTGGGAACACATTATCGATACGATAAAAAATCCTAAAGGGAAGATAGTCATTGGTGTTGTAGGAAAATATGTCCAACATCAAGATGCTTATAAATCTGTTTTTGAGTCATTAAAGCATGGTGCACTTTCAGAAGGATATGAACTCAGCATAAAAACATTTGAGGCGGATAAACTTTCTGCCGATCAGCAATTGCTAGAAAAACAACTAGAAGGGTGTGATGGCTACCTAGTCCCTGGAGGCTTTGGAGAAAGAGGTTGGCTAGGGAAGATTGCGGCAGCTAAAATGTGTCGAGAGAGAAAAATCCCCTATTTTGGCATCTGTCTAGGTATGCAGGTGATGGCAGTCGAGTTTGCACGTCACGTTCTTGGTTTAGAGGAGGCCAACTCAACCGAAATTGACTCTGAGACGCCTCATCCTATTATTTCTCTCCTAAGCGAGCAGCATAGACTCCAAGACTTAGGCGGAACAATGCGGTTAGGAGCTTATCAATGCGAGGTTTTACCCCAATCGCTAGCCCATAAGGCATATAAGGCATTGCTTATCAGTGAACGTCATCGCCATCGCTACGAATTCAATAATAGTTATAAAGAAGCCATGGAAAAAGCAGGATATTTGGTTTCAGGGACTCTTAAAGGGGAAACGATCTGTGAGATCTCTGAAATAAAAAATCATCCTTGGATGTTAGGGGTGCAATTTCATCCTGAATTTAAATCTAAGCCGACTGATCCTCATCCCTTATTTAGAGATTTTATTCACGCAGCAATTCATTATCAAAAGGAACATAATGGATGCTCAGAAACCTCCTAGATTAGTTTCTAAAAGGATACTTGGAATTGATTTTGGACTCAGTCGATTGGGATTGGCTCTTTCCGATCAAAATAAAATCATTGCCTCCCCTCACTCTGTTATAAAAGCTGAAAAAGCAATTGCAAACACAATTCAAAATGTATTGAATGCGATTGCACAAATTTCAAAAATGCACTGTTGTGAAATTGAAAAAATAGTCGTGGGCCTCCCTTTAATGATGAGTGGTAAAACCGGCTTTCTAGCTGATGAAGTCCACAATTTCGTCAAAAACCTCTCAGAAGCGATATCCATTCCCATTGAAACCTGGGATGAAAGACTTACTACTGTGCAGGCGGAACGGTCACTTAGAGAGAGCTCGTTAAGTCGGAAAAAGCGCTCTAAAATTGTGGATATGGTGAGCGCCAGCATTATTCTCCAGTCCTATCTTGACTCTAGAGAACATAAGCTTCACTACTGAAATTTCGCTTTCCTTTTTTTGCGCCTTTGCGCCTTTCGCACCTTTGCGTTGAAAACAATCCTAGACACATGCTGGAACAGAATCCTGCTTTTTTTTAACGTAGAGATGCAGACATGCTTTTACCCACAAGTTATAGTAGACTTAAACGCATACTCCAAACTAATTCCTAATTTTTAACGCAAAGAAGCAAAAGGCGCAAAGGCGCAAAGAAGCAAAACGAAGTTTTATAGTGGACCCCATTAACTGGACAGGATTTTAGGGTGCATTATAAAGATTTATCTTGTTTTAATTCGCAGTCGATCCTGCGTACCTGCTTATAATCAATCACTAAGCGATTAGCGTTTAGTTGACTTGGTAGGTCAGCACTCTCCATTTTCCGTCATCTCCTCTTCTTAAAGTCAGGAGTTCACCGGAATTAGGAATCTTTTCGAAGGAAGTATTGAACTCAACAACCATGTAAGCACCTGCTGGTAAGCCATTCGGATTAAATGCAACTTTTTCGTCCTTAAGGGTGCGTGATGTAGGAGCTCCTGTTTTTGATCTGACTAATTGAAGCGCTGTTACCCACTCATTTTGAGAGACAACTTTTTGAAATATGGGATCCCCTTCCATCCATGTTTGAGCATAGTTACCTGTGTTGATGTGATTGGTAAAATTTCTTGCCACATCTAGAGCTTCAATCATCCATGCAGCAATTTGCTTTTGGGTTTCAGCAGATTGTTGAGCCTGTTGAGGAGCTATTGCTGGGTAAGCTTGCGCTTGAAGGGGTTGTAACCCAGGATAAAAAAATAAACTTGCTAGAGCAAAAAAGAGAGGTGTTGTTTTCTTCATATTTTTACCAGGGTTACAAAGTTTAAAAAAAAACGCAAAAGAGATCTAAACTATCTCTTTTGCATTTAATAATCACGACTATTTTTTACAGCAAGGTGCTCCGAATAATTCCTGAAGCTGCTGCTTGAAATTCTGGCAGCCTTTCTCCTTGGCCATTTTATTGTGCCAACGTTCTTTATTAGCTTCAGCAATAACCTTAGCAATGGAATCCATTCTTGAGTCTGTGCGGATAATTTCTTTAATTTTTTCCTTTAACACATCTTTCCACGCCTCATCTGCTATGCACAGAAGATGTGAAGTCATATCACAGCTTGACTCATTCGATTTAGACCCACATCCGCAGGATTTTTTTTGTCCGCAGCATGATTGGCCTTGATTACAGCCACAGCCCTCATCTGAACAACTTTGATGACAATTGCCCATAGTACTCTCCTTTCTTTTATAGACGTCTCAATCATTTAGGTTTCAATAACGCTCATTACAGCAAAGAGTGAAAACCTCTATCATCAATCTAATCCCTTAGAGAATTTAAATACAATTTTTTTTTAATTACTAAAGGAGCTTGGAAAAATTATCCGTGCATAAAAAGATAAGACATCAAGGGAATATAAAATATTGCAAAAAGAGTGCTAAGAAGAACTGTTCCCGCGGCTTGATCTGTTTGAAAATCCGCAAGTGAAGCCATCAGCACCATATTGACTGCTAAAGGAACAATAGAAATGAGCAAAAGAACTTGATAGATAGCAGGTTCATAGACGCCAAAAAATTGCTCATCTATAACGATGATTGATATAATTATGACTGGCCATGCTAAAAATTTTGCTAGAAATGTGAAGCCAATAAATTTTAAATCGAACTTAAAACTTTTTAGACCTGCAAGACCTAATCCGATAATCATCATACCAAGGACGATATAGACCCCTTTCATTGGACCGATGAATTCATGATAGATTTCTGGAAGAGGAACCTGAATATAATTAGCGAATAGTCCTAGACCAAAGGCATAGAGAGTCGGAAGACGAACTACCTTTTTCAAACATGCTGAACGACTATGTGTTCCCTTTACACTCATATAGTATCCAAGGGTATTGTCGTAAAGAGAGATACCAAGAAGTCCCATAATGTAAAAGCCTTGCGTTTGCGGAGGGAAAAGCATCATCGCAACAGGTAGACCAAAATACCCTGTAGCCCCAGACCCAGCGCTGAAGGCAGTGATATTTCTAGCGGATCCTTGAAAAACCCCTTTTGTCATGTAGTAGAAGACAAGACAAAGCGTCGAAGCAATGAAAAAGATAAGAATAGGTAAGCTAAGAATTCTAGAGTCAATAGGAGTGTGGTAGACACCGTTGAAAATAATGAGAGGGTTGATGATATAGAAAACCATTTTGGTAATCGTTTCCTGATTCGCTTGCAATTTTTTTCCAGCAAGCCAGCCGAGAAAGATATTCAAATAGAGAGGAAGGAGTTTAACAAAAAGCTGAGCAACAGTCATAATATCTGATTTAGGTATCACATTATCAGTAAGATAAAAAAATACTCTACTACAAACACTTTATAATGTCTAGAATCTAATTTGTGATTACATTTGGTTTTATAGAGCGACAAGCCGTTGCTGCATAAATAACCACTGAGATCACCGAGGGCACCAGAGGATGTGAGAGAAATTAAACAATAAGTCGTTTAAGGCTCTGTGCTGAATTATGTATAAAGGCCGAGCGACAATGAAATTGACATCTGCCTGTGTGTTTGCTAATATTTTAAGCAATCTCTCAATAGCTTGAAACGCAGGGATTGAACTATCAAGAAGTAATGGATAACATGATAAGCCCTCATATGCATCAGGCTAATTAAAAATAAATTAAAAAATTTAGGATGTCCCAATTGGAAAATGTATCTTCTTCACGCATACTTTCCAGTCAACTTTCCTCCCATATCGGACACAATGTGAGAGTAAGAGGTTGGCTCAATACAATACGCCCCTTTGGGAAAGTTAACTTTCTTATTTTGCGAGATAGGAAAGGCTTCATTCAAATTGTCATTCAAGATAAAAATGAGTTTCAGAAGATTTCTTCCTTACAACCAGGAGCTGTTTTAACAGTGATAGGTGATATCATTACTTCTCAACAGGCTTCCCTAGGCGTTGAAATGATTAACCCCAAAATATCCGTTGAAGTCCCTATCACAGCCGTCTCTCCAGTAGAATTTGATAAACCAGTGATGTCTCATGATCTCGATTTCATCCTAGACCATCGTCCCCTTTCATTGCGCAATCGTCAACTCCAAGCCATTTTTAAAATCCAAGCTGCCCTCGCACATGCCTATCGCCTATTTATGGTCGATCAAGTAGGGGCTATCGAATACTTTGCGCCCAACATCATCGGAGCTTCCTCGGAAGGCGGAGCCGAATTCTTTACAGTCGATTATTTTGGACAAACCGCCACCCTTGCGCAAAGTAGTCAACTCTATAAGCAAATGATGGTGGGAGTGAATGAACGGGTCTTTGCTTTAATGCCCTTTTTCCGCGCAGAGAATTCTAACACACCACGCCACCTGACAGAAGGGAAACAATTTGAATTTGAGATGGGGTTCTTCGATCACTGGCATGAGATTTTAGACATCCAAGAAAACTGCATTAAATTCATGATTACCTATCTTCAAGAGCACTGTAAAACAGAAATTGAAGTTTTAGATGGAAAGATTATCCAAGCCCCTAAAGAAATTGCATTTCCAAAATTAACCTTTAAGGAAGCCCAGGAACTTTATTTTCAAAGAACAGGCATTGATGAGCGGCATGAACCTGATCTCAGTCCCGCTGCTGAGCGCGAATTATGTCGCTATGCAAGAGAAACATTTTCAACTGATCTTGTCTTTGTAACTGACTGGCAAACAGTGAAACGTCCCTTTTATGCCTATCCTAATGATCTAGAACCCGAAATCACCAATACATTCGATTTACTTTGCGCGGGAACGGAAATCACTTCTGGCGGACAAAGACGACATACTCATGCATCTATGGTCGAAGGGTTAAAATTAAAAAAAATGAGCCCAGAAAGCTTTGAAGACTACCTAAGTATCTTTAAGCATGGAATGCCTCCACATGGCGGATTTGGAATGGGCCTAGAACGCTTAACGATGACAATTCTTGGATTAAAGAACATTCGAGAGGCTTCCTTATTTCCTTCTGATCCAAAACGAATTGCAGGAAATCGCATTAAGGCTCGCATCTTCTTTGGCGGAGAGAATATTCGCAACGAAATCATCCGTCTCTTAAAACATCATGAATTTTCTTATCAGCATCTGACTCATGAGCCCACACCTACATCTGAAGATTCTGCACGAGTGAGAAATACCAACCTAGAAGAAGGCATCAAGGCAATCATTTTGAAAGGTAAAGGCTCAAAGAGGAACTTTCAATTCAACATCCCCTCACATCTCAAACTTGACATGAAAGCTGTAGCTGAAAGTGTGGGGGAAAAATGCGAGTTTGAAGACCCAGAAGTGATTAAAGAAAGATTTGGATTAATTATAGGCGGCGTCCCCCCTTTTGGAAATCTTCTCAATATAGAATCTTATTTTGATGATGCCATCATTCAACTTCCACAAACAGCTTTTAATTGCGGATTATCGACAGAATCGATTATTGTCTCAGCGAAAGATCTTATTCAGCTTGTTCAACCTAAATTTGGAAAATTTGCAAAAAGTTAGTTTTATCTATGTCACCACTTGATTCCTTCAAAGAGTTGTTACGCACTTTTATCCCCGTTGTTGCCATGAAAAGCGAACAGCTTAACCGCGTACTCTGGATCCTCGAGACAACAGGAAGCGAAGATGCTGCGCTTTTAAAATCAAGTATAGAGATCGAATTTCGCCTTCTTTTTAAGAATGAAGGCGTTTTTCATCAACTTTTGAAGTGGGAAGATGATGCAAAGAAATTCCCCCCTCTATTCAAAAGACAGTTTACTGTTCTTTTACGTCAATTTAAACAAAATGCTATTCCCGCCGATCTCATTAAAGAAATATCCGAGCTAGAAACAGCCCTTTTATCAAAATATGCAAACTTTCGAGCCTCTTTGAACGAGGTCTCTCTTTCAGAAAATCAAATACGCGAACTTTTAAAAACAGAACGTTCTCCTGAAAAGAGAAAAGAAATTTGGGCAGCTTCAAAACAAGTGGGCATGGTTTTAGCTCCTTATGTTCTAAAACTTGTAGATTTAAGAAATCAATCGGCACGTCATTTGGGCTATTCCGATTTTTTTCACATGCAACTAGACATGCAGGAGGTCGATGCGAGCTGGTTATTTCAATTTTTAGATGAACTTGAGAAAGGATCTTCACAAGCTTATGATAAAACTTTAGATTTTATTCTTGCTGATCAATCCAAACACTACGGGGTTCAAGTCGATCAATTGGGTCCATGGGCATGGGCAGAACCCTTTTGTCAGGAAGATCCAAACGGAACACAGAATCTTGACCCGCTTATTGAAAATGTGGACCTCTGTGATACATCTCAAAAGTTTTTTGAAAGGATGGGCATCAATATTTTACCGATAGCGAAGGCTAGTGATCATTATGAGAGAGAAGGGAAGAACCAACATGCCTTCTGCATCAATATCGATAGAAGCAAAGATGTGAGAACACTTAATAATGTTCAGCCCACTTTAAAATGGCTTGAAACTCTCCTTCACGAATATGGACATGCAATCTATGAAATCGGATTCGATCAAGAGCTTCCTTGGCTTCTTAAAGAACCCCCTCATATGCTTACCACTGAGGCAATGGCATTATTAGCAGGTCGTCAAGCCTATCTTCCTCAATCTCTAAACAAACTTGTTGGAATCGTTCACCAAGATCTATTTGATGAAGCAATAGAAAGTTTAAAACGCAGGCAACTTATTTTCAGCCGTTGGGTCCTTGTCATGACCTTTTTTGAAAGAGAACTCTATCAAAACCCACATCAAGATTTAAACAAACTTTGGTGGGACACAGTGAGCCGCTTCCAAAAAATTTCTCCACCAGAAAATAGAGAAGGATCCTGTGATTGGGCCTCAAAATTTCATATCAGCCTCGCCCCTGTTTATTACTATAGCTATCTATTAGGGGAAGTGTTGGCTTCATCGTTACAAGAAGGTTTGAGTAAAAGTAATGGTCTCCCTCAATTAGACACCGTTGAATCCGGAAATTTTCTGAAAAATCATCTCTTCCATCCAGGAAATAAGTTAGCCTGGAATGAGCTGGTAGAAGCTTGTGTAGGCAATCCTCTTTCTTCGCAAGCCTGGTTACAAGAATTTGCCTAAGAGTTTTTTTGGGGATTTTTATTGAGTCTATTGTTTTGTCACTCAATAGCTGCCGGATAAATCCGGCAAAAACAAGCGCACACTAAAGAGGTGATTCCGTAATTCAATCTGCGAATTGAATTACGGAATCACCTCTTTAGTGTACGCTACATTCAGTTGTTTTTATGGCATTAAACTATTGTAAGCGAAGTCAGTGCATGCTTCGTAGCTAACAGGTCCAGCAACGAAACTGAGTTCAACACCTTCAAATGGAATAATGGTAGAAGTTCCTCCAAGATGCGTAGCCGCAACTGTAAATGATCCCAAAGCAGCAATAGTAAGAGCATCTGGGGCTGTACCTGTGATTTCAATGCAAAGATGATATTCACCATTTTCTGCTACATTTCCGGTTCCTGATCCTATTGATGTTACAGGGAAGGTCACGTTTACAGCTAGCCCTGGTGTAAAATCTTTTGAGGGGCCAAGGGGCGTTGAAGTCCCATCTGGAGCCACTGCAACTGCAGTTATAGTCATTAATCCAGGTAAGTCATCGGGTGCTGTAAGTGTGAGTATAAGAGTTCCTTCGGCAGTTAAGGAATTTCCAGTATCTGGTGTAAAAGCGGAAGGTCCTGTGGCTCCAGTGGATCCTGCCGGACCTGTAACTCCCGCAGCACCATCACCTCCCGTAGCACCTGTCGCACCTGTTACTCCTGGATCTCCATCAAAGCCACTTGGGCCTCGTCTACCATGCTTTCCTTTGCCTTTGCTCTGATTTCCTGCAACTGCTCCAGCGATAGCACCCAAACCAGCTCCTAATAAACCAGCACCTACATATTCCCATGCACTAATTCCACAAGATTCTTCACAATAAGGACGAGGACAACTATCTTGAGCAAATAGTGGAAGCGGCGAGGCTGCAATGGAAAGGCTTAGGAACGCCTTTACCCCCTTCAGTACCCATTTCTTTTTATCATTAACCATATTATTTTTCTCCGAAAAGACAAAATTTGTATTAATAAGCCCATTAACAAAAAGAGCCCATCAATGGATGAGCTCTTTAACGGTCTTCAATTCACAGTATCAATTACGGCATAGAACCATTGTAGGCAAAATCAGTACATGCTTCGTAGTTAAATGGTCCAACAACAGCTGGGAAGGTAACAGCAGCAGCATCAAATGGAACGTCAGTGATTGTTCCACCAATATGGGTCGCTGTAACTGTAAAGTCTCCTAATGCAGCTATTACAAATGATACTCCAAGAGAATTAGTACCTGTTATTTCAATACAAATATGATATTCACCATTTTCTGCTACATTCCCTCCAGATGATAATATAACAGTTGTAGGGAATGACATTAATACACCTATACCAGGTACTGGAATTGTTTGTACTGGACCGAGGAAAGTTGATGTTCCATCTGGAGCTACTACAGCAGCATTTATAGTCACTCCAGTAGGTAATGAAACGCCAGTAAAATCAAGAGTCACAGTTCCTCCAACAGACAATGTGTTGCCAGTATCAGCAACGAATGGTGAGGGTCCTGTTGCTCCTGTTGCTCCAGTAGCACCTGTTGCTCCCGCTGCTCCTGTAGCACCGGCAACCCCTGTTGTACCAGTAGCGCCAGTTACTCCTGGGTCTCCGTCAAATCCGCGAGGACCACGTCCTCCATGTTTTCCTTTGCTTCCGCTCTGATTTCCTGCTATTGCTCCAGCGATAGCACCTAATCCGGCGCCTAATAAACCTACGCCTACATATCCCCAAGCTCCAATTCCAGAGCAAGACTCTTCACAGCAAGGTTGAGGACAGCAAGGTGGTGGACAGCAATCTGCTGCAGAAACTTGTAATGGAGATGATACCATTGCAAGACTTAGAAAACCTGCTAAGCCTTTAAACATCTTTTTATTTTGAAAAAAATTCATTTGGATTCCTCCTAGTGATTAAAAAATAACTATCTAAAAAAAATTCAGAACAGCGAGACCTGCTATTCATGTTCAATAAACGCTGAATAAAGCATTTTTAAAAAGTAATGTCAAGAATTTTTTATACTTTTTACTGATACTTTACTTGATGAATTGGATGATTATTTCCGGGTAGATAGACAGCGCAACAAGTGCAATACAGGCAGCAGTGGCAACCAGTGCTGCCGGCCATAATTTTGCAGGTGGAC
Source organism: Chlamydiota bacterium (assembly GCA_041691035.1). Lineage (GTDB taxonomy): Bacteria > Chlamydiota > Chlamydiia > Chlamydiales > Parachlamydiaceae > JBEPVL01. Next base: position 26,823 of record JBEPVL010000009.1, on the reverse strand, counting down.
GCTCTTCATGAGGAGAATAGGCGAACATTTGAGTCACCATTCTTAAGTAATAATAAGCCGATAATATGGCGGTAATTAAAGCTACTATGACTAGACCATAATAACCCGACTCAAATGCTACTTTAAATACATAGAGTTTACTCAAAAATCCAGCTGTCGGAGGGATTCCCGCCAAAGTGAGAAAACAGAGAGCTAGGATGCAGGCCAATACCGGAGACCTAAAAAATAAACCTTTTAAATCCTTAATAAGAACACCATCGGATTGATCATCCAGAAACGCTAAAACAGCAAAGGCTCCTAAAGTTGCAAAGGAATAGACAACTAAATAAAAAATTAAGGCATTTAACGAATCAGGTGTCATTGCAATGAGTGGAATAAGCAGATAACCAGCGTGTGCAATCCCTGAATAGGCAAAAAAACGTCTTAATTGAGTTTGTTTCAATGCTAAGAAATTGGCATAAATTAAAGTCGCATATGAAAAGATACTGAGTGCTGAATTCCAAAGGGGATCGAAATGAGGCAAAAATACCAAAAAGACAATCGCTAAAGCGGCAAAAGCACCCACTTTTGTTCCTACCGCCATGAAGGCAGTCACAGGTGTTGCAGCGCCATCGTAGACATCCGGTGCCCACAAGTGAAAAGGCACAACCGCAGCTTTGAAAAGAAGTCCCGCTGTTACTAGACCGATACCACCCAAAAATAACGAACGGTAACTTGGATCTGATAACTGACGATATCCGCTTAATAACTGATCAAAGCGCGTCGTCCCAATTGCTCCATAAATAAATGCGATGCCGTAAAGTAGGATAGAAGCTGCTAGTGAGCCAATTAAGAAGTATTTGATTGCTGCTTCATGGGAGATTTTCCACGATTTAATATATCCACACATGACGTATAGGGCTAGAGAAAGCGTTTCTATTCCTAAGAAAAGAGTCAGGAAGTCGGCTGAGGAGCCAATGAGCATGAGTCCGAAAAGAGCAGATAAAAGCAAAAAATGATATTCTCCCTGTGTCACTTCGAAGTGCTTAAAAAAGGCAAGAGCAAGTAAGACTGATGCCACTCCTATGAGGATAAAAAAGACCTGAAATAAAGTAGAAAGATGATCGAACCTCAGCCAGGGTGTTAAAAGTGGATGTGTGGACATAGGGGCATATAAAGATGCGTGGAGAGACAGAACGAGTGTTGAAATCGATATGACCCAAGACCATCTACTAGAAGCGTGATGGGAAATTGCCTCGACAAGCAGCACAGCTAAGGCCCCAAATAACAGGATTATGAAGGGACTTAAGGCTGCAAAATCTACAGAGGTCAATGGTTCATTCATGGCAACTCCTGCATGGATATTATAGGGTCCTGCAATTTCACATCCATTTCAATAACTTTAACGATAGGATAGGGATAAATTCCAACCCATAAGATTAAAAAAATGAGAGGCAGCATGAGAGATACTTTATTCCAACTAATATCTTTATTGATAAATTCGCTATGTGTTCCAGATCCAAAATAGATAGATTGCATCCAACGCAGCATATACACAACTGATAAGATGATACTTGTTCCAAGAATACCAGCAAGCCAATAATTTGCAGAAAAGACTCCCAGAAGAATCATGAGCTCCCCAACAAAATTATTCATTCCAGGAAGTGCCACGGAGGACAGAACAAAAAACAATGTCAGCCAGCACAAGTGTGGTAATTGCCTTGCTGCACCGGTAACGAGTCCAAATTCCTTGGTGTGAATTCTTTCTTGCAACCAACCTGCAACTAGAAATAACGCTGTGATAGTGATCCCATGATTGAACGCTTGAATAATGGAACCTGTTCTTGAAATCAGATTCCAGACGAAAAGCCCGGCTAGGATAAAGTTGACGTGAGCTAAGCTCGAAAAAGAAATCAGCCTTTTGTATTCGTTTTGCATCCAAGCACATAAACTCGCATAAATAACCCCTGCTATAGCTAATCCTAGGAGCAGAGGACTCCATTCACGCATTTGTTCAGAAAAAATTTCATTTCCAATTCGTATAAATCCGTAAATACCCGCTTTAGACAAAAGCGCTGAAAGCAAAATTGTACCCGCATAAGGGGCTTCACTATAGCTATCGGGCAGCCACCCATGTAAAGGAAAAAGCGGTGTCTTCACAGAAAATGCGAGAAAGAAAATAGAAGCTATCCAGAATGCATAGGGCATGTGTTTTGCGTATTGGGCAAGCACATTCATATTAAATGTCCCTACGCCAATATGGATTGTAGAAAAATATAAAGCTAAAACTGCTGCGATCATTAGCGTGGATCCAGTAATCATGTAGATTAAAAACTTAATCGCTACTTGACTTCGATTTTCGCCTCCCCATATTGAAATGATGAAATAAAGAGGAATTAGCATTGCCTCCCAGAAAATCGTGAAGAGAGCGAGATCTCTAGCCATGAAGAAACCAAATAAGAGCCCTTCTAAGAAGAGGATAAGGAAATAAAATCCATTCAAGCGGAAGAAGGAATCAATTGAAATCGCAAAGAGACTAAAAGGGATCACGATAGCGGTGAGAAAGAGAAAAACTAAAGCAATGGAATCGATTTTAAGATGAAAATTAATGCCAATAGAGGGAATCCAAGGGAGATTGACTTCCTGACCGATCCATGTGCGCCAACCAAAAAGTAAGAAAGCCAAGGGAATAAAACTTAGTATAAACACAAAATATCGGGCATTTATTCGGGACATGTAACGGGTAAAAAACACCCCTATTGAAGCTAGAAAAGGAATGATGAAAAGTGAAGTAATATCAGTCATTATAAACCTTAGGAAACAAAATAAATAAGAATTAAAGAGGCTCCTGCTATCATCCAAGACACATAAGATCGGATCTGCCCACTTTGAGCTTTCTGGAGCTCCCCTGCGATCAATTGTGTTGTTTTTCCTATTCCCTGTGAAAACCCTTCAAAAACTTTTGGTTCAACCACATTAGCCAATAGAGCTGATAATTTCTTTAGGGGCTGGGTAATCACTGCATTATAGGTGGCATCGAAATAGAAGGCGTTTTTAAATACCCTCCAAGGATGAGAGAGGCGATCGGATTTGGAATAATAGATCCATGAAGTGATAACGACACCTAAAATAGCCCCACAAATTGCTATAATCGTTTCTGTTGTAAAAAGAGTACTACCAATGAGGTCTTGGTGAGGAAGCTTGACATCTGCCTTTGCTAAAAAGGACTGCAATACAGGCAAGGTACCAAAGGAAAATCCAAGAAACCCTCCTATGATTGCCAAGAAACCTAAAATGATGACTGGAACAATCATGATTTTGGGGGCTTCATGCAGATGTTCTGCTTCTTTGGAGCTAAGATTACTTTTCCCTCTGAATGTCAACCAATAGGACCGTGTTAAGTAAACGCCTGTTAGGACGGAAGCAGCTAAACCAATGTAATAGAGCGTGTCAAATCCAGACAGATATTCTTCCTCGAGGATGAGGTCTTTGCTAAAAAATGCAGCCAATGGCGGGACTCCAGATAAAGCCAAGACGCCTAATAGAAAAAGCCATTGCGTCCAAGGTAACTTATTAGCAAGCCCTCCCATTTGGTCCATTTCAGTTTTTCCGTTTAACATATGAACAACATTTCCTGCGGAAAGAAATAAAAGAGCCTTTACAAAGGCATGCGTGGTTAAATGAAACATTGCTGCATAAAAGGCCCCTGCACCACAGGCTAGAAACATTAACCCTAGTTGACTAACTGTGGAATAAGCTAATACACGCTTTAAATCTGTCTGACCTAATCCACTCAGTGCTGCAAAGAGAGCAGTCACAGCGCCAATAATACTAATGAGTTGAAGAGTCGTTGGGGCAATAATGAAAATGGGATGTAAACGGACAATAAGATAGATCCCAGCTGTCACCATAGTGGCCGCGTGAATGAGGGCTGAAACAGGCGTTGGTCCCTCCATTGCATCAGGCAACCATGTATGGAGAGGAATTTGTGCAGATTTTCCAATCGCTCCGCAAAAATAGAGCAAAGTCAAAACCGTTATGGCCGGGGCTCCAACTGGATATTCATTGATCGCTCGTTGAGAGATTTGGATGATATCATCCGTTCCAAAAAGAAAGAATGTAAAGATAATACCCAAGAGCAATCCAAGATCTCCAATTCTATTAACGACAAAAGCTTTTGTTGCTGCTTGAGTAGCTGACTCTTTATGATACCAAAAGCCAATCAGGAGATATGAAGCCAGTCCCACGGACTCCCATCCAACGAATAAGGTGATCAGACTACCTGCTAACACTAATACTAACATCGCAAAGATAAAGAAATTCAAACAAGCAAAATACCGAGCTGCATCTTTTTCAGTGTCCATATACCCTATCGAATAGACATGAATTAAAAAACCCACTCCTGTGATGATTAAAGCCATGAGCAAAGAAAGTTCATCGACATGCAAAGAAAAATCTGAATGAAGAATGCCTTGATGTATCCAAGGGAATAAGATAATTTCCTGATAAGGTTTTCCACTATACACTAAAGAACTGACTAGACCCACAAAACATAAGAAAGAAAGAAAAACTGTTGCAGAAGCAATTTTACCTGATTTCAAACGGCCGATAGAGTGCGAAGAGAACATCAGGTAAAGGAAACCTAATAAAGGAAAAAACAAAGCTAAAAGTGTGGTGTAACTCATCATCACCCTCTTAAACTATCGTACTGATCAACATCCACAACTTCTTTAACTCGAAATAAATTGATGATAATTGCTAATCCAACAGCAGCTTCGGCAGCGGCGACAACCAGAACAAAAAAGACCCATACGAGACCTATTTGATTCCCCCATTGGTAAGCAAACCCTACAAATAAAAGATTAGCGGCGTTCAGCATCAATTCGATTGCTAAGAAGAAAATCAAGGCATTCCTTCTTCTTAGAACGCCAAATAATCCAATCCCAAACATGGCTAAGCTGATCAATATCGTCAATGTCATATTCATATTACTTTACCTTTTTACCAATATAGAGGGCCCCTACTAAAGCCACTAAAAATAATGCGATCGTTGCTTCAAAAGGAATAAAAAAATCTAAGTAAAGAGCTTGACCCAACCCTTGAACGGTGCCATAGTCATTTATTAAATTTCCAATTTTGTTAGGTAGCGTTAAAAGCTTGTAGGCAAAATAACTGAAACTAACAAGTAACAGTGCAAAGCCAAATAGCATAAGGGAGAACGAGCTTTTGGGCTCATAGGATTCAAGTTGTTCATGCGCATCTTGAAACAGAATAATGACAAACATAAAAATCACAAGAATAGCGCCGGCATAGACGAGTATCTGCATCACTGCTATAAACTCTGCATGTAATTGAAGATAGTAGAGGGATAGAGTCAGAAGGGTCAGTAAAAATGATAAACACGCATGTACCGGTTTTCTTAAAAGAACAACGCCTAAAGAAGAGACTAAAAGAATAAGACCTAATATCACTTGAGCAAGGTTTTCAAATAATAAAGACATGCTTATATCTCCCTCGCAGGATCGCGACCAGAATCGCCAGGGGTTTTCTCTGTCAAGATGTCTTTGGTAAAGATCAAATCTTCTCGAGAAAATGCAGACAACTCAAACTCACCACTTAAAATAATGGCTCCTGTAGGACAAGCCTCTTCACAATATCCACAATAGATACATCTAAGCATGTTGATTTGAAAATCGGAAGCATACCGTTCTCCATGAGAGTGTGGGTCTTCTGGTAGATTCTCAGCAGCTTTAACATAGATCGCTTGGGATGGACACACAATCGCGCATAATTCACAACCCACACAGCGCTCGAGTCCATCTGACCATTTTGTGAGGTAATGCCTCCCACGTGATCTCGCAGGAAGCTGACGTCTCTCTTCAGGATAGCGAACTGTACTTGGCTTTCTAAAAGCATGCTTTAAAACTATCCAAAGACCTGCTAAAACTGAGGATACTTTTATAATTGTTTCTTTCATAGTTATACCAACACAAAAAATGCTGTAACAAGAAAATTCAAAATGGATAAAGGTAAAAGCACCTTCCATCCAAAACTCATCAACTGACCATATCTAAAGCGAGCCATGGTCGCCCTCACCCACATGAAGAGGAAAACAAAAAATGCCATCTTCACAACAAACCATAAAATAGGAATATTCCATGGGCCGTGCCATCCTCCAAAAAATAAAGTGACAGCTATAGCAGACACAGCCAAAATATTGATATACTCTGCCATAAAAAATATAGCAAATTTCAATCCCCCATATTCCGTATGGTAACCACCGATCAGCTCTTGCTCTGCTTCTGGCAGGTCAAAAGGAGCTCGATTTGTCTCGGCAAATGCTGTGATGAGATAGATGATGAATGAAAGAGGATTTGTCCAGAGTAACCAATGATGTTGCTGGGCGTTGACAATTTCGGGTAAACTTAACGTCCCCACTGACAACGCAATCGTCAAAAGAGCGATTCCCATGGGGATCTCGTAGCTAATCATTTGTGCTGTTGCGCGGAGACCGCCTAATAAGGAATAACGATTATTGGATGACCATCCTGCTAAAACCACTCCATATACTGCTAGAGAAGAGAATGCTAGCAGCCAAACGAATCCGCCGTTCACATCGGCTATTCTTAAACTAATTTCATGTCCCCATATGGTCATGGTGTCACCAAATGGGATCAAAACAAAAGCCATGAGAGCTGTAATTAAAGAAATAGCAGGAGCAAGCCAATAGGTAAAAGCTTCAATCCCCCCTGGTTGAAAGGATTCTTTACAAAGAAGTTTGATTCCATCTGCAATTGGCTGCAGCAGTCCCAAGGGTCCCACACGAGTTGGCCCTAATCTCATCTGCATCCTCGCCATCAATATCCTTTCAAGATAGGTCATATAAGCAGCAGCTCCCATTAGAATGAGGATAATAACTAACCCTTTGATGGCAGCAGCTAAGATTTCATTCCCCATGATTCTCACTCCGAGCTACTTCAACCGGAATACCCGGTTTCAATTGTGAGGCCAAATTTTCTACACCATATCCTTTAAATCCAAGCGGCAGGACAACAGTTCCTTCCGCGACAGTATGATCCAAATCCAAAATACCTTTAGCTTCTCCTTCCTTTGTTGTCACCGCTACAAAATCGTTTGAACACAATCCTCCTTTTTCTCCATCTGATGGATTGATTCGAATATAGGGGAGTTTTGCAAGTTGACTTAACCGTGTGTTATGTTGCATCCTCACCCCTTCATCAAATAAATAGTGTGAGAAAGTAGCAGAAAAGGTGTTTTTTTTGGTTGCTTGTGACTCGGTGACCTGTTCCGTCTTAGAAGAAAGTGGAAATGAATGGAATTTCACTCGTTCTTGCTTGAGAGATCTTGCGAAATCATGATCAAATGAAAGAGAAATCAAGAGCTTTTGAGCCAAAAGCGTAAATATTTGGCCATCACTGTAAAGATGCTCTGGAATCATTTTTCCAACTTGAATTTTCTGTGTTCTTCCCTCAATATTAATCATTGTCCCTCGCTTCTCTGCAAAGCATAGTGTAGGCAAGACAACATCTGCCTGCATCGCTGTCTCGGTCATAAATAAATCTTGAACAACCAAAAAATTGAGTTTTTGACGTGCCGCATCCCACATTTTCTTTGGAAGCACACTCGCAGGATCAGCTCCGGCCACATAGAGGAGATCCCACCCCGACTCACCAGCCTTTTTAAGAACCTCTATGGCATTTAACCCAGGATTTTCGAGTCGATTTCCTCCAGGAGCTAATTCAGGATGCATTCCCGCAAAACGAGCTCCCAATCCATTTCCACTGCCCTCTAAAATATTTATAGTGACCTGTTGATGTTGTGAGATCCATCTCTTACATGTTGATAGAACAGCGACTCTTGAATCGGAATCTAAATATTGACTTCCGAAAAAGAAAGCACCCTTAGCTCCATTAGAAGCTAGTTCGGAAAGATTTGATAGAAGGGACTCAGCAGCTTCTAATTCCCCACCTGGGCAGTGAAGATGCATCTCAGATAAATAAGGTCTGATTTCAGGAGCATAATGCCCGAGAAAGATCACTTTTGCGCCACAATTAATTGCTTGACGTAGCCTGAGCCAGATAACAGGGAATGTTTCAGTTAAGTCTAGGCCAAATAAGACCGCAAAGGAAAGAGACTCTATTTCTCCTATAGATATATCCATTCCAGGAGCAATACATTCCTCTTCAAGACCTCTAAGAGGAACCCCAATACGATGATCCAGGTGATTGCAATTTGTTCCTTGACGTATCAATTTTTGGAATAAATAGTTTTCTTCAACTGTGAGAGGATTTCCTCCCCACCCTGCAACTCGATCAGAGTCTTTAGCCTGCCTTAAATTCCATGCAATCAAATCCAAGGCCGTTTCCCATGTAGTGGGGATCAATTGGCCCTTATTGCGAATCAATGGATAACGCAACCGTTCTGGATGGTCAACAAATTCATAACCAAACCAACCTTTGTCACATAACCAAATATCATTGACATCGCGATTTTCACAGGAACGTGTGCGCATGATTTCGCCATCACGTGAGTCAACATTCATATTACAACCCACAGGACATAGCGTACAGGTGGTCGCTCTAGTTTCATTATCCCAAGGACGCGCTCTAAATCGATAAACACGACTCGTCAATGCGCCTACAGGACAAATCATGATTGTATTCCCAATAAACTTAGAATCGGCGACCTCACCATGAGTCCCCACCTCTGTTCGATAGCCGCGATCAATAAACTCCAGTGCATGGTCACCTGCAATAAGATCACTAAAACGAGTACATCTTGCACATGTGATGCACCTCTCCCTATCCAAAACAAGAACAGGACTTAAATCGAAAGGTTTTTCAAAATGTCTTTTTTCTTCATAAAATCGACTTTTACCCGGACCAAACTTCATGGTAATATCCTGTAAAGGACACTCCCCTCCCCGATCACAGACGGGACAATCTAATGGATGATTTAATAGAAGAAATTCGAGGATTTCCTCTCTTCCTTGTTTGGCCATCTCTGTCTGGGTCTTTATAATCATCCCTTCGGAAACCTGAAGAGTGCATGATGTTTGCAGTTTTGGCATTTTTTCGACTTCAACTAGACACATACGACAGGCACCAAAAGGGGGCATGCGATCCTGATAACAAAAAATGGGAATGTCTACCCCAAGCTGTGTTGCAGCTTGATATACCGTTGTTCCCTTGGGCACAGAAACAGCCTTCCCATCTATCTGTAAATTGATCATTGTCGTTTCAGTCATTTTCATCCATTCTCTTCATTAGTTTAACAAGGCTAATTGCTTCGATCTCACTTTCTGATAAGGATAGGAAATCTTCATATCAGGAGGCCTATCCGCATGAGGATTTCTCTGGATTGCTGCTTCAAATTCATCTCTAAATTCAACAATTGCGCTTATAATGGGAGGAGCAGCTCCCACAGCTAATGCACAAAAGGAATTCGCTGCCATGCTTTTGCAAACCTGATCAATAACTTCAAGATCTTTGTATGTTCCTTTACCCTCATATATTCTTTCAAGAATTTGAACAACCCAACGCGTTCCTTCTCGACATGGAGTGCATTTGCCACAAGACTCATTTTGGTAAAATTCCATCAGACGGTGGGCTACTTTGACCATATCCGCTGAGTCATCCATTACAATGATAGAAGCTGTCCCAAAAGCCGAATTTCGTGCGACTAACGTATCGAAATCTAAAGAAATATCCAAATCTTTCTCAGTGATCAAAGAACAAGAGGAGCCTCCCGGGTAGCAAGCCTTAAATTTTCTATCTGGTAACATCCCTCCAGCAGCATCTAAGACATCTCTTAAAGAAACTCCAATGGGAAATTCAAAACAACCTGGTTTTACTACTTGACCACTGATTTGGAAAATCTTGGTTCCTGTATTTTTTGGTTTACCAATTGCCTGAAACCAGTCCACTCCCCTATTGACAATATGCACAACGCAACATAACGTCTCAACATTATTGATAATTGTGGGTTTATTATATAATCCTTCAATGGCTGGAAATGGTGGTTTGAGACGTGGAGTCGCGCGATAACCCTCTAAGGAATTAAGGAGTGCTGTCTCCTCCCCAGCAATATATGCTCCAGCCCCTACATGAATGATAATATTTAAATTATAATAAGTTCCAAATATCCCATTTCCGAGATATCCTTTTTTCTCTGCCTCTTTGACGGCATTTTCCAATTTTCTGATTCCCTCATAATATTCTCCACGGCAGTAGATGAAGGCAGTATTTGCTCCAATCGCATAACTCGCCAACATAACTCCCTCTATCAGCTGGTGAGGGTCTTTTTCAATGAGCAGGCGGTCTTTAAAAGTTCCAGGCTCACTTTCATCACAATTGCAGACTACATATTTTGTGAGGGAAGGATCTTTGGGAACATATCCCCATTTTACTCCTGTAGGAAATCCAGCACCACCTCTTCCCCTAAGCCCAGATGCCTTTACCATTTCAATCAAATCTAGTGGAGCTATCTCCTTCAGAACACGGCGAATGGCCCGATACCCTTGATTCTTTTCATATGTCTCTAAGTTGTATTGATCTTTTTCGGAACAATACTGTGTCAATATACGCATTTCATTCATGAGTCATCGCCTCCCCAATCTGAACAGGACAAGGATGTCCTTTCTTTAATTTGGCTTGTTCAAGAATTGCATCCAACTGATCTTCACTTACAGGCCCCACAACTTCATCATCCACCAGCATCATAGGAGCTCGATCACAGGCTCCCAAGCACTCTGATCCAATAACAGTGAAGTTTCCATCTTGACTGACCTCATGAGTAGCGACTCCAAGTTTTGAACATAGACTTTCTAAAAGCTTATCGCATCCACGCAGCATACAAGAGATATTTTTACAAACGTGGATGACGTGTTTTCCAACTGGCTTTTCAAAAAACATATCATAAAAGGTCACTACGCCATGCACATCTGTGGGGTCCAATTCGAAAAGTTCAGCAACCTCTTTTTGAGCTTCTGGTGGAAGATACCCCACCTGAGCTTGGGCTAAATGCAAAGCTGGAATCAAAGCAGATCTCTTATGAGGATATTTGCTCTGCAAGTCTTTTATAGCTTGGATGGTCTCTTGATTTAATATCACCTGTCAACATCTCCTAGTATGGGATCCATGCTAGCAATTGCCACAACAACATCAGAGAGCAGATGTCCTGGCAATACTTTTTCAAGTACCTGTATATGAGGAAATGAAGGCGCTCTATCTCTAAGGCGATAGGGGATATTGGATCCATCGCTTACTAAGTAGAAGCCCATTTCGCCGCGAGCAGATTCCACACACTGATACAGCTCTCCTGGAGGAGGACGAAAGCCTTCTGAACACAGTTTAAATTGATGAATGACAGCTTCCATACTGCGTGCTAATTCGCTTCTTGGAGGTAAAGCAACTTTTCTATCACTTGTAAGGACAGGCCCAGGTCTTAGCATAGCGATTGCCTGCTCTATAATGGAAAGGCTTTCCAGCATCTCTTCCATTCTTACCAGATACCGAGCATAGGAATCTCCTTCTGTGCGTGTAGGAATTTTGAAGTCATACAGTTCATAGGTTAAATAGGGATAACATTTCCGAATATCATACGGCACCCCAGCTGCTCGGATAACCGGACCCGTGCACATGTACTGTTTACATAATTCATTATCAATGATAGCAACTTTTTGAAGGCGTTCGCACCAAATGTAATTGAGTGTGAGGAGGTTATCAAGATCCCTCCAAAACGGAGGAAATCCGCTAAGAAAAGCTTGGAGTTGATCTATAAAGCCTGAATTCAGATCTTTTGCCAAACCTCCGATACGCCACAAGGAGGGAAACATTCTTGCTCCGGAAAGCTCTTCAAAAAGATCTAAAATTTTTTCCCGTTCTGTAAAGCAATACATATAAATTGAAGACATATTAAGCTCTAAAGCGCTTGTCCCCAGCCATATTAAATGACTGGATAATCGTGAAAGCTCCAGAAGAATGACACGAATGTGCTGAGCTCTTTCAGGAACAGTGATCTCCATTAATTGCTCGACCACACCTGCAAAACATTGCTCTTCGGCCGGACCTGAAAGATAGTCGATGCGATCAATGAGAGTGAATACTTGATGATAGGTACGTGTCTCACATTCCTTTTCAATACCCGTGTGAAGATATCCGATAACAGGTTCGGCTGAGACTACGACTTCACCATCAAGTCTCAGGATAAGTCTTAGTACACCATGTGTCGATGGATGTTGCGGCCCTAGATTAAGCTCTAGAATCTCATCTGTATTTGCAATCGTATTTAAATTTTTTTGTGCCATAAAATCGTCCTATAAAAACCCATTATCGATGTCAACATTTCTTTCCATTTTTTGATCGGGCTTTACGCAAATAATTTTAGAAGGTACTTTGGGCGAGACCCCATGTTTAAACTGAACCGGTTCTTCTGTAAGTGGATAATCCTTCCTTAAAGGATGCCCTTCCCAATCATCTGGCATTAATAGTCGTTTTAGATCAGGATGTCCTTCGAATTTCACTCCGAATAAATCGTAAAGCTCTCTTTCGTACCAACTAGCACCGGCCCATAGAGGACATACAGAGGGAAGAGTCTCCCCTCTTTCTACAAAAGTAATAATTCTTACACGTTCTAAAGTTATTGGATGATGTAGCCAATAAACAATCTTTGTTTTGGGGACAGGAAACAGGTAATCCACTGCGGTCAAATCCATCAACACTTCAAAACCAGGATCGGGAGTTTGTTTTAAGTAAATCAATGCATCAATCAAACGCTGTTTAGAAACTTCAAGTGTCGTTTCCCCCATGAACAGCTTCTCAGAGATGAAATTTTCACCTAACATGGATTTTAATATCGAAGAGAGTTCGTTTATATTCATTGTGGTTTTATCGTATTCTTGTTAGGTCGACCATTTCTTATTTTTTCCTGCAGTAAGAGCAAGCTATCTATAAGAGCCTCTGGTCGAGGAGGGCATCCTGCTAAATAGACATCGACAGGAATAAGTTTGTCAACACCTTGTATGATTGCATAATTATTATAGATTCCTCCGCTCGAAGAGCAATCGCCCATTGCAATGACCCATTTTGGCTCAAGCATTTGCTCATATATTGTGACAAGGACCGGAGCCATTTTCTGACTCACTCTGCCTGCGACAATCATGACATCACTCTGCCGAGGGGAAGCTCGAAATACCTCCATCCCAAATCGTGCCATATCATACCGACTTGCTGCCGTTGACATCATTTCGATAGCACAACAAGCTAATCCAAATTGAGCTGGCCACAGTGAATTGGAGCGTGCCCATTGGATGAGTTTTTCTAGCGGGGCTACTAAAAATGGTGTTTTTTCTCGTGGTGACTGACTCACAAATCATTTCCTATGGTTATAATTGGTCTATTCCCATTCTAAACCTTCCTTTCTCCACACATAAGCAAAGCCGACTAACAATGGTAAAATAAAAAACAAAGCCTCATAGAATGCAAAAGAACCAATTTTTTTTGCGATTACTGCCCATGGATAGAAAAAAATCACTTCGATATCGAAGACAAGAAAGAGCAAAGCAACTAGATAATGCCGAAGAGGAAAACGTTTATGGAGTAAATCAGTCTTAGTTTGAATGCCCGATTCATAGGGTTCAAACTTGACCAAAGAAGTTTTTTGACTGGGAAATAGCAAAGAAAGAGCTAAAATCAAGCATGTCACCATAATTACGACAATGAAGTAGATATAGATAGGGAAATAGCCCATATTTTCTCATTTTGTTGGTGAAAGATTACGCTCTCTTCAACTTCATGGTTATAGACTGGTGTGCCATGAGATGTCAATTTTTTTATTTAAACATCTCATGGTCAAATTTTTGAAATTAACGACCGATAAGAAGAAGAATGCCTGAAACAAGCGCAAGAATACCTAGAAGAATAGGTGGAATGATAAAACCAGTTACAAATGTACTTATACCTACGAGAATCAAGTAGATAGCTAGGAGAAGAATCCCTATATTGTTTGTAAATCGCATAAAAATCCTTTTGTTTTTAGGAGTAAACCTGACAACCTGTTTTGGGTTGATAAACAGGATCTAAACAAAAGGATGAGAATTAGTCAATAAATTTAACTATTTTTTTAACAAATATCTATACTTTGGCTAATGTCCAACCTTTAGCTCGGAGCAGTCCCACGAGTCCTTTTTCATTATCTAAAAGATGGCCAACTCCTACTCCTATAAAAGGATGATCGTTGTTTCTTAAATATACATCCACTTTATCTGCCATATCACGATTTCGACTAAAAAATTGAGTCTCTTTTTTATCCTCTGACAATGGACTATCACTGCCAACTATTAGTTTTTCCAATTCCGCTTCAGCTCCTAATTTACAATTCTTGATAAGTTCATGAGTTTTATCTAAGGCTTGTTTAAATAAGTCGTTATCTTCATCTATATTTTTAAGTCCATCGAATTCGTCTGCTAAAACAGTTAGCTGAAACTCCACAGTTTCAAGACTTTTTATCTCCATGTCTCTTACTCGAGCTAAATTCACTAATCGCACGTCGACACCTGGTTTTAATCCCATTTTTTGAAAATAAACCTTCTGCGCAAGAGCAACAATATTTTGTAAATTCAAACTTTCTGAGATTGCTTTGATATATTCATCTGTAACCTTCAAGACATCTAATTCTACAACTAAACATTTCGATTGCTTAAAAAATTCAAGTATTCTTCCCCCTAGTTGAAATTCCTTATCCATAAGATGAACAGTACCTAATAGGGCACCTTTATATTCACCATTTGAATCACTTATCCTATAGAAGACTCCATTAAATTCATTTCTTTCTACTAATTGAAACATCATAATCTCACCATAAATAAAAACATTAATAAAATAAAAAATAACAAAATAAGATTATAATAAAATACTTCATTATGTAGCAATATCTATTTATAAAAATAGACATCCTTCCTGCAATTGGGGCAAAGCAAATTGGAGAAACGACTGTGCATCTTGACAGTTTGACTGCAATATCCCTTGACGCTTTTCGAGTAAGGAAGTACTGCTTTTGAATAGAAAGCTCATTAATTGCTTCAGTTTATTTACCTTTATTTTCTCAGGTGTTTGCAAAGGAATGCTTGAGACGTAGGTTTCAAAATAGTGCACTAAATTATTCCATTTACATTCGTAGGGCTTTCCAGAATAGTGAGCTTTGATTTGATGGAAAATAAAAGGATTGATCACAGCTCCCCGACCTATCATCAAAGCATCGCATCCAGTCAAGTTTACCATCTTAATCGCATCATCGACAGTGAGGATATCTCCATTCCCAACAACGGGGATTTTCAAAAGAGATTTAGCTTCGGCGATCAGATCCCATCGTGCTGGAGGTCCATATCCATCGACCTTCGTGCGCGGATGAAGTGTAAGAAATTGAATCCCCCCCTCTTGTGCTGCTAATAAGTTCTCTTTAAATAAAGAGATATCATCAAATCCAGAGCGAAGCTTCGCAGTGACTGGAATGGAAACCGATTTAACCATTGCCTTAACAATTTGATTAAGGAAGTGGGGATCTTTTAATAAACTGGATCCAGCACCTTTTCCTGTTACGGTGTTTGATGGACATCCGCAATTCAAATCAACTCGTGGCGCTTGTCTTACTTCCATTTCGTACGTCATTAATGCCATTAATTCGGGGTCAGAACCCATTAATTGGGCCGCGAGAGGAATAGGCGTTATTTCATCAGATTGATAGTGAGAAGCTAAACTTTTAATATGGGCATTAGTAGGTACACGAAGAAAATCTCGTACACCTTCATCAAATCCTCCAATGAAAGACATCGCTTTGCGAAAACAATGATCTCCGACCCCTTCCATTGGCGCAAGTATGAGATAGGGACATCCATGATTATTTTTGGGGAGGATCTTCATAAATCGGATTACTTTCGTTTTTTATTGTCGACTTGAGCTTTTCTATATCTGCCATAATCTGGCGACAGATAAATTCGAGAAAAAATTCTACGAGGAGCATTATTAAATGTTTCCTTTATAGCGCTTCCCAAGCTCATTCTTGCTGTTTTTGAGAAGAGAGCTAAGATGAAATGTCCTACAAGCTTTGAGAAATTAAAGCAGAAATTGCCGATAAAAGCAGGTAAAATCGTCATTTTTTTCCAATTCACTTCTCTGGCATGCTCTGACTGATTTGCTTGAAAAATGTCATTAATTTCATTTTCTGATAAACCCTCTAATTGTTCATCGGAAATATATGAAATGTCTTCTTTATTCCTCATTTGCTTGATCTGCTCTATTTTAAGTTCCTTTACTACGCCCTCACCTAAAACTCTCTCACGTAAAAGAAGGATCTGGGCTGGAGTGCATGAAGAGATCAACTGAGAAGGCAATTGAAAAATAAAATTCTCAAAGGTCATATCAGAATTAACCCATGCTTCTTTGG
Organism: Chlamydiota bacterium; assembly: GCA_041691035.1. Lineage (GTDB taxonomy): Bacteria > Chlamydiota > Chlamydiia > Chlamydiales > Parachlamydiaceae > JBEPVL01. The sequence continues at coordinate 10,383 of JBEPVL010000009.1, read as the reverse complement.
ATAAGAAGGAGAGATGAAATCCGTGTAATAATCGTTTGTTAAGTAAATCGACCGCATATTTATTGATTGCTGGGATGAATTTCTCTCTAAACTCTAATGGTTGATTTTCATCAAAAAGAAGTAATGCTTTCTCTTCTTGATCTAGATCAATTGCTTTCTCAACTGAAATTTCAGGTTCTATCTCAGGAAGCAGATCTTCTCTTTTCTCCAGATCTAGTTTCTGAATTTCAATATGAGTAGAAATAGGCAACTCTTCTCCCTTCTCTAAATTTAGTTCCTGTATTTCAGTGTGAGTAGGAATATGTTTAAGTGATTTTACTTCAACTTTTTCTTCACTCAAGGTTGGATGTGGGCGTGGACTTGGCATCAAAATTTCTAGAAGAATGGGATCTGGATCTGGTTCTGCTGAAAAGATATTTTCTTCTTCATCGCTAACATAATCAAGACTTTCTGAAGTTGGTCTGAAGCATTCGTTAGACTGTAGCCTTATCCGTTTTCCAATGTCGATTCCGCACCGTGTTTTAAGAAACTGATAGCGAGCTTCACACCGTTCACGCATAAATGAGAGTGTTTGTTCTGGGTGACCTTCTAAGTAATCCAAGTTTCCATTGAAGAAGTTAGCATAGAGAAGAACATTTTGAACTCTTGGATCTGTTCCTAAGTTATTTGGTAGTTCATAGTTTGGAGAGTCTTTAGACAATTCCCCTTTTCCAGCGGAAATTTCTCCATTGAGGTTGATGATCCAATAAGGGACTGATACTCTTGTTTTCTCCCAATCCTGTATCTGCTTTCTCCATAGAGCAAAGTCATTATTGCTCAAAGCTAATGCCGCAATCTTTCCCTTATGACCTTGAGCGAGAAGGATATGGCTAATTGTTTTATGTGCTAAATGAAAAATGGATAGAGGCTTTGGGAGATTTGCTTCTTCAGCAGTATAAACAAAATTCTCAGAAAAAAGTAGAGGACACTTTCTCAAACTTTTTGAAAAGGCTTCGTGATAACGACGCTCTTTTGGATAAAGATTCTCATTACTCTTCATGTATTCATGAATGCTAAAAGTGACTACACCTTGTTTTTGACCGGGTAAAGAACCATTCAATTTCTCGAGATCTTCCCATTTCTTCTCACTAATGCTACCATAGTTTTCCTTACCTTTGTAATTTAACAACTCATTTTTTAGCTCAAGTTCAATCTCAACCTGACGCTGGCTTTGTTTCTGGGCTTCTTGAGTTCTTTCAGCAATAATTTGAACTTGCGTTCCCAACGCAGGAAGACGGGAGGGAGCTGACATTTGAGAGGCCAGATATCCTTTCTTGCTTGCAGCTTCAGCTTCAATATAAACCATTCTTAGTGCCAACATGACAGACTCTTTGATTTGCCCTTCTGGCAATCTTGCCAATTCGTCTTCTTCTAATTGTTTAAGATAGGAAAGAGAGTCAGTAGTCACTGCGATGCTTCCAAATTGACCAAAAAGGTCATCAACATACTGAGTGTCGAGATAGTCCCCATATATCTTTACAAACTCAATGAATGCTGTTGTATCTCTTGAAGCAGCTACTCTAAGAAGCTCTTGTTGTACTCCATTTCTTGAAGCAAAACGCATTCTTTCTTGAAAGCCTCGAGTGACTTTGATTGCTTTACTACGGGCTTGATTGACAATTGATGTCTCAAGAATCTGATCCACTGTTGGAGTTTCGAGATCAGGACCATAAAAATCTAGAAATTGTTCGGGGATGATATGCTCAAAATCCTGACCATCTCCGAGATTACGCAACCTTGTCGCTTCTTGAGCTAGCACATCAGCGGTCAGGTTGAACGGGTTAGTCGTCCCAAACCCTCTACAACGATGCGGTAATTTGAAGTCGACCCCAGAGATTTTTGATTCCTCGTAAAGAACGAAAGTCGTATCAAGCATGATACCGGCATTTTTTACACATTCAGGAGTTGTATCTTTCAAGAAAATAATATCATTATCAATCATCCAGTGACCATCAACTAGACGTTTTCGTAAGGCAGCAAATGTTCCCATAGTTTTTCTGGTGATTTCAATTTCTGAATTTTCCAGTTTCTTTTGTTCAGTGAGGATATAACGATGGAAAAAAATGACCGAGTTGCGGTTAGCATTATTTTTAAAATGATTGAGATAAGCAAGTGCAAACTGCCTTCCAGTACTATCCTGAATAATGCCACTCGCATCCATGATGGCTGAAAGACGAGGGGTGTCGACCTCCTTATCTCGTTCTTCAATAAGATCTAAAAGACCTTGAGTGGTTGTTTTATTTGCAGGCAAAACGGTAGCCAGCTTTCCTTTGCCTTGTCTCCTTAGAATCTCAAAGATTCCACCAACAGTCCCTGCATCCAATTTTGGTTCGTAGTTAACGCGCTCATAGTTTTCTAAAATTCCAGGAGTACCTGAGAATACGACATTACCTTTGGATAGATGAGGAATATCATAAGCCTCAGCCGTGAGAAACCTGCAATAATACTTGATAATGGTATGAACAAGCATAGATAGAAATTCTATACGCTTATGTCGATTTTGAGCTAAGTTTAAGTTTTCACGGGCAGTATCTAATTCCCTACCCTTACTAGCTTTTGAAAGAGGCACTCCGGTAATTTCAAAAAATTTAATTGCTTCAGGTGTATTTTCATACCCTCCCTTATGAAGCATATGCCCTTCTGCTGCCTTATGCATGTGCTGTGCTAGATGTTCAATAAAGCCATTTTGAATTCCTAAGTAGAGAGCACAGTAGAACATAACACAGGCTTCTTCATAAGGATTAGCAATTTCTGTTTTAAGAGGGTTCTTTCTTCCAGAAAATGGGCTCACTTTGCCTATAGGATTCTCTTTATCGAATCCGAAATGACGATCCGGTTCTTGGGATAATACCTGAGGTAGGAGGGTAGGAATGAGAAATCGAGAAAGAGCTTGAAGACCAGCTTCAGACCTGCTTAATTCCCAATTAAGATAATATAAATAGGCATAATCTTCTTGTTCCTGAATCGTTGCTTCAGGTTTTAAAGCTTGTTCCGCTCTAACTAAAAGCTCTATCTCTGGTTGAATTTGATTAGTTACATAGCGCTTATAAGCTTGGATATGCTGTTGGGGTATTTTTCGTTTCCGTGCGGAGATTTCAGTAATCTTCTCTTTTAAGCGAGTGTGATATTCTTCTTTAGTGATAGGCTTACACCCTTCACCAAATTTCATAAGATTTTCTTCCTCAAGAGCAAGAAAGATTTCAGAAATGAGCTCGATGCGCTCCAGGGAGAGGTGAGAAGGTTCACCTTTTGGAAAATTTAGCTGTTTGATGATATTGAGGACAAGTTGGACTTCATCAATCTTAAAAATCGGTTTTTCTAAAAGTATTTTAGCAATTAATGAAGCTCTATCCAAGTCTAGCGAACCACCATCACGTAAATGACATGCGATATCGCGGAGTTCAAGCAATAAAATTTGAGGGAAAGTGCTTTTTATGGCAATCCCGTTACGATCTTTTCGTGCATCGCAGATGGTCTTGTGGATTTGCTTTAGAGTCGATAAATTAAGCTGTTCTCGACTATAATCAATTGAAATCAGCTCCTTTTCGTAGCGTTCTTTCTGATATTTCTTAAGATTGCCTATAATAGCGTCAAATTGGGTAGGATCGAGAACCACATATCCGAGCTCATCTAATTCCGATAAAATATCCTGCATTTTTGAAACAAAATAACTCGTTTTCCCACCACCCATGATTAATTGGTAGAGAAAGTGCCTCTCTTTTTCATTTGAAGAGTGCAAACGATTCAGCGTTTCTGAAATCAATGCAAGTGGCTTCGAACGAATACGGAACGATGTGATAAATTCAAAAAATAAATTATTTTTTATTGAATCTTGAATTTCTTCTGGGGTTGCGTGAGCATATTTACGTCGAGTTGTGAGAATCTCCACAGCTTTATCCCAATGGGCCTTCGCTTCAACGTCATTAGCTTTCTCCCATTCCTCTAGCTCAGAGCCGACTGCCATAAGCTGTTGGTAGGTGGTGAAATCAAGCATAAACTCAACCGTGCGTTGATGGATCTCTTTCACATCCTCATGCTTCAAGTAGGGATTTAACGCGCGATAGGCTTCAAAAGTTCCTTTACGACAGGCTCGAATGACTTCTATCAGCGATGCATCTTTTATCACAGGAGATTCCTGTTTAGCCCAAATACCAACAGAACTGATCTGACGTAGATTGATCAAGAATAAAATCAACCCTTCTTGCTTCTCCAACTGAGCCTTAAGTCCATCAGTCGCTTTTATATAGGCTTTAATTTCTTCTGTTAACTGGATTTCAGTTTTTCCTTCACTTAGCCGATATTTCACCTTTTTTGCACTCTGTTGTCGAGCAATTGCTATATCATTTTCGTAAAATTCAAACTCGCTTTCAATTGCATCTCGATAAGGCAAATCATTTTCACTTAATTGAGCAGGTAGCTTAAGAGGTTCTAATGCTTCTTCAGGTTCTTGATAAAACTCTTCAAAATAGTCTTGTGAGAATGCAATTAAACTTAAATCAACTGAAATTTTTGGAAGCGTTTCAATTTTAATAGGTGTTGCTGTAGAGACTGCTGGAGATTGATTAGATTTGACATTTCCCTTGTTAATTTGACTAAGTCGAAAATCTCGTGAACCATCAGAGATAATCCCTATACTCTCTCTATAAGTGGCATCAGAATATTTAATTTCAAACTCATCGATCCATGTCTTCCACCCAATCAAACAATTTTTTTCTACTGGCAAAAGCGGAGCATCTTTAGGCCTGATATAAACGCATTTTAAAATCTGTAACCGCGCACTTGTGGCTCCATTATCGAAAGTCTTTTCGTGATGATTAAAATGTTGCAAATAGTAAGCGATCGCTTTTTTTTCGGACTCAGAAATAGTGGAACGCGTTAATTCCTCGTAAAGATGATAGAACTGTTCAACAGTAACTTCTTCATCTCCGAAAATAGGCAAGGCTGGAGACTTATTTTCAAATCCATCAAGCATTAAATTAATTCTTATCTGAGGGTCATATATTTTAGGTTTAGATTTTTCAGAAAAAAATCTTGGCCGATAAAGGGTTGGGTCTTTATCCCAAGGAGTGATATAGGGTTCCTTGCTCTCATCAAAGTCAGCTGACCACTCTATTTGATCCTGAGAAGAAAGCTGAAAGCCATACGACTCATCAAGAGAAATGAGCTCTCTATCAGAAAGGACTAATTCTTGAGGCAAACGCACAAAACCTTTTAAATACCCTTTAAAAATGTCTTTAAATGCACGCTTGGGTTTCTCACTAACTACGCTATTAACTTTATAAGTTAGATCTATTGTCATTGCTAAGGAAAGTACTTTAAGCCTGATTGAACATGCCTCTGGCGAATAATCATTAAAACTACTTTCTGATTTTAGAATCCCTTCTACGAGAACTCGACTTTCTGCTGTTAATGTATCTCCAGCACCAAGTTGACGAAGCATTGCCATCGCGCCAACATAGTCTTTTCCAGCCAGTAACTGACATGAAAGGAACAGTTTATCCTCAACACTTTCGGCGATTATTTTTCCATTAATCTGACGAAATTCTCGCACAATAGCCAGTCGAGTATTCTTACTCCAAGGATTCTCAGCATCGATCTCCAGTTTAATCTTTGGACTATATGCAGAGGACTTTATATCTTGAATTTTTGGTGGTTGAACCATGAGTAGTTTACGTTCAGTTGATTCCCGTTTTTTCAAAACGAGATACTGATTATGGTGAGCGAAAAGCTGATCCAATTGAGGCGATTCCACCTCAAAAGAGGGATCTGGTTGGTAAATCCATGTGCCATTTTTTTCCTGGCGAAAAATAACACTATCGCCACTCGCTGTTTTCAGCTGAGGAAACTCTACTTTACTCGCTTGTTTATCATTCTCTGAATGATAAACAATATAGGCTCCAGGAGACAAAAGACGATCAAAAATATTTTCTGTGGGCTTTCTAAAAATTAGGCTATTGATGCAAGTTCGTATATTTTTAAAACTACAGCTCCAATCTTTAGTCGAAGTCACTGCCTCTAAACACCCATCATACTTCTGTATATAACGTGGACGCCCTGTTTTCAGATCGCAAATAAGAAGCGTGGGTTCATCTAATTCAGGTTTTTGGGTGATCCAATGGCTGTATCCCGAACGCAATAGTTTTGGCACAAGGAGATCGAGTTGATCTGTATCCGGTGGAACAAAAGAATACCAAGTAGAATCAATTTGTCGTTTTAAAAGTTTATCCCCAGATCTAGATCTCCCAAAAGACATATTTCCATATATGGGGTCTCTGAAAAAAGTGCAATTATTTAGTTTGTAATAAGAATGCTTACGCTTTTCCATGAGATGGCTCCAGATCCTATATCCGCTCACTGATGGTGGAGAAGCAATCCCCATAAGATGGCCATTACAAAAAATAAGTCCTTTTCCCAGATCAAGGATCCATTTCCCAATTTCATTGGATCCTTGTAAACTAGGAGAAAGATAGGAACTTATTTCAATTTTGAGAGAAGGAAGCCCATATTTCTTACTTATTGCAAAGACAAAACTATCGGTAAATTGTTTGTCGTTTTTTCTGCGAATAAATTCCTCAATAAATTGAATGCTGCCTCGCTTCGAAAGTTCCACCTGCCTTTCGCCAAATTCAGTAGCCTTAAAAGTAACTCCCGCAGTGTTGATTTCTATCCATGCACATGCCGCTGTAATCATTTGTTCGTTTGAAAGATTGCTTGGATCAGTACATGGAAAGAAATGAGTAAAAGCACTTAAGTGGAGAGCTGAATTTTCATCCGTTTTGTAAGGTTCGTCTCCATCTTCTAAGGAGAGGAGTCGATTGATAAGATCGGTTTCATAAAGAGGAGGCTTCATAGGATGACCATAAATCTCCTCATAGTTACGCTCGATTTGCTGAGCAAGATCAAGCAGGAAGACGAGAGGGGTTGCTTTAGGACGTTTATTGGGCTGAGCTAAGTAAAAGCGAGTAATCCCCTCTGAAATAAAATGACGAATCTGAGGAAGAATGAGTTCAGGATGCGTTTTTAATTCTTCAATAATAGGAACTATAAGTGTATTTTTTGCTCCATAGCTTGGGCGAAAAAGAAGAATGTTCAGGTAAACTCTTTCATTTATTTCACGATCTTCGATTTTTTCGGGATGAAGACGCATCCACTGTAATAAATTGTAAATCCCAATTGAAGGATTTGTAACCAGTTCGGCGACATCCCAACCTTCTGTTTTCTTGTCATATTGACCTAAATTTGAAGCCGCTAGACATTTTGTCCTATTTTGATCCCTATAATATCCAGAATTAAGTTCATACATGTTAGTTGATTCAGAATCCCTAACAGCAAATTGATGGCTATTTGAATAGCGTTCGGATCCATATCGCTCTTTTGATGTGCTTTTTACTTTTTCAAGTATTCTAGTATAATAAATAAGCTTGATTTCAAAATCGTTATCAGGAGGCTGCTGGACAACATCAATTTTGCGAAAAGCATTTAATTGATCATAGGCATGTTTTTTTTGTTCTAGTAGGTCACCACTTAAATTTATAGATACAGATATATTAATCGCATCTTTAGACGCAGGTCTCATTAGGACAGCAACCCCTATAGAGGCTTGTTTCAAAGCAAGGATATGGGGGAAAGTCGTTGCTATAAAGGAGGGAAACTCCCCACGAACTATGTCTAGTTTAGAACCATATGTCACGTTTATATCTTTACCTATATCAAGATGGAACAAACTATGGAGATATCTGGATCCAGCCTCATATACCCCACGGACTGCCGCTAAGGGATCAGCTGAAAAACATTTCAAAATAAATTCCTGAACTACTTTTTCATTGATCTTATCCCTTAAAATTGGATGCGATGCCATTTTTTTGCATAAATCTAAATCACTATCTTTAGGATCTATTCCAAAATCGTTCCAAGTAAAAATGCATTTGGAAGCTGCTGATTTAGGATTAAAGTAGTCAAGAAGTTCATTTCTCCTTTTTAAAAAAGTATAATTGTGGATTGTATGAAAGGGGTCATTGTGTACAGCATTTTTAAAACAATCAATATTGATATGGAACTCAGATAATAAACCAAAATCTCTATCGGCTCTCCTTGCAAGGCGATCAATATTTCCATAAAAATTAAGTAATGTGACCTGTTGACGGTCATTTCTAGGATGGTGAGCTGAACGATCAACTCCAGAATTTTTCTTAAGCGCTATTGACTCCCCATATTTTTCATTGATAGCAGAAAGATGTTGTAGGCATTCCAGTACTTGTTCTTGAGGAATTTTATCCCAAAAATCATTTAAAGGAGATGGAAGTTGAGCAATAAAATCTTCAATAACTGCAAAACCTCTGTAGTCAAGAATTTTGAATTTTGAATCTGATCCTAACGTTATCCCCTCAAGGATATAATGTTTTATTGAGTCTTTAAGAGATTCCAGGCCCTTGCAAATTTGCTCAGGACTAGTTGTTGCAAGTTTTCCTTTTTGATAAGGACTTATAGAATGTGAAACTCTATTATCAATTTCTGAATCTTTCAAAGCAAATATAGCCTTTCTTGCTTTTTCATTGACCTGAGTATCTTGAGGGCTTCTAATCTCTGTAGATCTTTTATCGGCCTGAAGTTCACGAGCTTTTTCCTCTGCTAAGTCAACCGCACCGATAATCTCAAAAGCTGTTGCTGCTAGATGTTTTAATTCGTTTTCATTAACAATATCGGTGCTTCCATATTTATAGACATACTTAAGTAAATTGTAGGCTGCCTGACGCAATTCGTTTCTAAGGGCTCCATATTTGGGATGACTGAGCTCATCTTCACATATTTTGTATTGAGCGATAGCTGTGGCGAGGCGAATATCGATTGAAAGGCGTTTGTAACTTTTTCTGTCTCCATCACATAAATGTAATACTAAGGCTTTTAAAGCCTTGCGACTTCCCATTTTTGAGCGCTCTGCACGTAGCAAATCTTTCATAAAAGGTTCTGATTTGACTTGATAGTTTTGAATAGGACCAAAAAATGCTATCATGTCATAGAATTTTGCAAATTCTACCTTTCTAAATGTAAAAGTCATTACTTCAACTAACAATGGAAAAGCTAACTGCTTACCTTTCTGATAATAAAGACTTGCACCCGGAACATTTTCATAGACATACAGAGGCCTGACAGATTCGTCGACACCTTTAGTGATTCCCCCTTGATTTTGCACAGAATCTTCGCTAGCATTATAGAGAAATAGATTAAAAGACTTCTCCTCTTTTTCGGTTCGCACAAAACGGAGAAACATCCCACATCCCGGTTGACCTACAGCTATGGTATAGCCTTGTCCTTTTTGAAGTTCGTCAAGTGTTTTGGCTATCTCTGCTACAATTTCATGTATAGATGAGCTTAATTGATCTTTTTTAAATAAAGATTCTTGCTTTTGAACAGTTTGCAACAGCTGGTGGATTTCAGATTGGATATGTTTTAATCCATTTTTACCTATAAAGCTAAATTCAACACAATTAATCCAATTAAATATGGCGTTGAGCATTGCAACAGAATATTTTTGAACTGGTAATGTTATTCCTGACCCATCATACTTTTCTTCGAAATTTGTTTCATATGCCGTGCGACCGCAATGAATTTGAACAAATGCAGAGTTGTCTTCCAATAAAAGTGTTTGGATAGGATTAAATTCTGTAGTCTGCTTATGTAAAAGAGAGTATTCTCCCATCTCTCTTTTGGCTTCGTTAATAATCTGATCCAGATCTTCTAAGCGTTTTTTTGTGATGTTTGAAGCTTCCTCTCTCCCCTTTTCTATAAAAGGTAAAACAGAACCTAAAGCTGGGCGTAAATGACTTACATTCAGACTCATAATATTTGAACCTTAATTTAACATAAAAATTAATATAAAAAGGTATTATAACAGAAAATTAATTAAATTAAAAAATAAATATTTATAGCATATAATATTAAGAAAATATTAAGAAAAAAAATCCAACTAAAAAAACCAATTACAGGAGAAATTAAATCTGGCAATTCAAAAATAAAGGTGAGTTAGAGCCTAGAAATTAAAAAAATTTGCAAATGGCTTCAAAACATCACATCAACCTATTTTTAGAAGCTTAATGCCAAAACTCTAGTCATTCCTCAAAAGAGGACTCTGATTTAAAAAATCTAGCCTTGTCTATTGAAATTTTGAAAAATTCAACCTTAGACCAGGCACAAAAAACTTCAAAGATTAAGCATAGAATCAAACAATCTCCGCTTACATTTGATAAAATAATACTAAATATAACAGTTTAATTTATAGACTTGTGAAGTTTTTTGGTTCATCCGGTTTTATAGGACTCACTATCCAACCAACGATGTTTCTTGTTT